>CABQJK010000001.1 GCA_902464495.1 uncultured Collinsella sp.
ACGAAACGAGAGCGGATAATCTCCCACTTCAAGCTTGGATGCAGGCTCAAACCGGAAGATTATCCACTCTCATACTGTAGTCGTTGGGGACGTTCCTAAACGACTAGTCATTCAAGAACGTCCCCAATGACCACATTGCGATAGACAACCACGTTTACCCAGATAAAACCGACCAAATAAACCTGTCCCCTTTTGGTAGGTTTGGATCAAGGCAACGCCGATGCCTTGGTACCGACAGCGAAAACCCGCCAGAGCGAGCAAGGTGCCTTGAAACGAGGCGGCATTGACCTTCTGGTCATGCCGCCGAAGTTGAAAGGCAGATTGCCGCTCTGGCGGGTTTGCAGCGTCGAGCAGTTACGGCGTTTGGTAAAACGCCGTAACTCAACTAGAAACGGTTGCCGCGGAAGCCGCCGCCGTTGCGGCCGCCACGATCGCCACCGCGACCGCCACGGTCGTTACCACGGTTGCCGCCGAAGCCACCACGGTTGCCACCGCGATCGCCATAGCCACCACGGTTGCCACCAAAGCCGCCGCGACCGCCACGGTCGCCGCCACGGTCACCAAAGCCGCCACGGCCGCCACGATCGCCACCGCGACCGCCACGGTCGCCGCCACGGCCACCGCGATCGCCAAAGCCGCCGCGACCGCCACGGTCGCCGCCACGGCCGCCACGGTCGTCACGACCGCCGCGAGGACCGCGGTCCTCGTCCAGGCCCATGGCGACGAGCGGAGCGATAACCTTATCGAGGGCAGCCATGAGCTCAGTGGCCTCCTCGTAAGAAAGTTCGGGCAGGAGCTTCTCCTTCTTGTTGGCAAGCTCGGTCAGGCCCTCGGCAGCATCCTCGGCAGCGAAGACGACGATCTTGCGCATGTCGCCCTCGGCATCGTCGATACGGCCGACCAGGTCGGCAGCCTCGGCCTCGGCCATCAGGCCATCGAGCTCACGAAGGCGCATGCCCAGCAGATCGGACATCTCCTTCTGCTCCATCTTGGGCTTGAGGTCAAGGAGCTTAATGGCGCGCTCGATGTTCGCCATGCGCTCGGCCTTGGCCTCCTCCTCCTTGGAAATAGCAAAGCGACGGCTACGCAGCAGGCGGGCGGCCTTCTGCATCTTGTCCATCAGCTCTTCGTCATCGTAATCAACGGCGGCCTCGACAACCTCGGCCTCCTCCTCGGCGGAAACCTCGTCAGCAGCCTCAACCTCGGCAGCTTCGGTCTCCACGGTCTCGACTGCCTCAACCTCGGCAGCCATGGTCTCGTTCTCGGTCTCGTTCATGATCTCTTCGTTCTCAGACATGAGACTCCTTCTTGGCCCTCTCGGGCATCATCGCCCCATTCGCGGGGCCCGTCGCGCACTCTTTGCGCTTATAAATCATGCCTCTCGGCAAAACGTCCATTAGTTTATGGTGTCGTCCGTCAATCTAGCTGCAGAATCTATGTGCACACATTAATGCGACATGTCGCGGTATCATGACTTGAATCAAATGCGCCCACCTTAAGGAGCCCGCCATGATCAAACCCATCATGAAATCCGAGTTCTTTTTACGCCTGCCCTCCGAAGACGCCGGCCCCGAAGATGCCGCGACCGGGCAGGATCTTCTGGACACCCTGCACGAACACGAGCACGAGTGCGTGGGCCTCGCCGCCAACATGATCGGCGTGCGCAAACGCATCATCTGCGTAAAGGACGGCAGCAAGTCGCTGCTCATGTACAACCCGCAAATTCTTGAGCAGGTCAATGCCTATCAGACGAGCGAAGGATGCCTTTCGCTGATCGGCGAGCGTCCCTGTACCCGCTATCGCCGCATTAAGGTTGAGTATTTGGACGAGAACTTTGTCCACCGCATCAAAAACTTCTCGGGCTACACCGCCGAGATCATCCAACACGAAATCGACCACTGCAACGGCATCGTTATTTAGACAGCCAAGGTAACGACGCAGGTTGAGCACACGACAGCGAGCGAGCCGCATTTGCACCAAGGTGACGTGAAACGAAAGGGCGCTGACCTTCTGGTCGCGCCCTTGAAGTTGAACGTCAGATTGGTGTGAATGCGGCTCGCGCAGCGTCAAGTGGTCCGCCGTTCGGTAGAACGGCGGAACTAATTAGCTCTGGCGGTAATGGTCAAAGAAGTCGGCGAGGTCTTCGAGGGACTCTTTGAGTACTTCCATGCGCGGCAGGTACACGATACGGAAGTGGTCGGGCTCAGCCCAGTTGAAGCCGCCGCCGCGCGTGATCAGGATCTTCTTCTCGTGCAGCAGGTCAAGGGCGAACTGCTCGTCATCGGTGATGTTGAACTTTTTAACATCCATCTTGGGGAAGATGTAGAACGCCGCGCGCGGCTTAACCACCGAGATACCATCGATCTTGCTGAGCGCCTCATACACAAAGTTACGCTGCTCGTAGACACGGCCGCCGGGGCGGATGTAGTCGTTAACCGACTGATGGCCGCCGAGCGCCGTCTGGACGATCGACTGAGCCGGCACGTTGGAGCACAGGCGCATGTTCGAGAGCATGTTGATGCCCATAATAAAGTCGCTCATGCAGCGCTGGTTGCCCGAAAGCACCATCCAGCCGATACGATAGCCCGCGATCATGTGCGACTTGGAAAGGCCGCTAAAGGTGACGCAGGGCAGGTCGGGAGCGAGCGAGGCAATCGAGACGTGCTCGTAGCCGTCCATGCACAGGCGGTCGTAGATCTCATCGGCAAAAATCATGAGCTGGTGCCTGCGCGCGATCTCAACGATGCCCTCGAGTACCTCACGCGGATAGACGGAGCCCGTGGGGTTGTTGGGGTTGATGATGACGAGGGCCTTGGTCGCGCTCGTGATCTTGGACTCCATATCCTCCAGGTCGGGATACCAATCCGCCTGCTCGTCGCACAGATAGTGCACGGGATGACCGCCGGCAAGGGTTGCGCACGCCGTCCACAGCGGATAGTCGGGGCTGGGGATCAGAATCTCGTCGCCATTGTCGAGCAGCGCGTTCATCGAAAGCTGAATGAGTTCGGACACGCCGTTGCCCGTGTAGATGTGCTCCATCTGAACATTGGACAGGCCCTTGATCTGCGAGTACTGCATGATTGCCTTGCGCGCAGAGAACAGGCCGCGCGAGTTGGAATAGCCTTCGCAGTCGGGCAGCTGCTGGCGCATATCCTTAATGACCTCATCGGGCGTGCGGAAACCAAAGGGCGCGGGGTTGCCGATGTTGAGCTTGAGAATACGCTCGCCCTCGTCCTCCATACGGGCGGCCTCGTCGACGACGGGACCGCGCACGTCATACAGGACGTTATCGAGCTTGGTGGATTTAGAAAACGTACGCATGGTGGTGCTCCTTGGAATTTGAGCTGAGGGATGGGGTTCGGGCTTGGGCACGTTGCGAGGCGACGATTCCTCGCCTTGATCGGCGTCACCGGCGAGCAGCCAGGAAACATCGACCTCCAAAATACGAGCGAGCAGCTCTGCCACATCGCGCCGCGGGATCGTCTTGCCGCTCACATATTGGCTCATCTGACTCTTACCGAGTTTTTTGCCGAGCATCTCCGATGCACGAATCACGTCCGACTGGCGAACGTCGCGATCGGACATAGCCTGTCGCAGGCGATCGCTAAACGTCTCTTGGGCCACTAGAACCTCCTTGCTGGCAAAGTTCAATTTATAGAACATGAATTGAACCAAGGTTCAATTTAGCAAGCAGTATAGCGCCATGCGTAGCGAGTAAGTTCAATTTCACAAGAAAATATGCTGAGCGCTCGTGCGATTCGACATCGGAGCAGCTCTCGCCGAACATGCTAGAGGTACTCGAGAAAACGGGCGGCGGCAAGTGAAACATCGGCCGTTCGATATATGGCGTTGATCTGCCGATGGGGATGCCCCTCGAGCGGACGCACGGCAACATCGAACTGACAGCGGCGCAAGATGAGCGCAGGAAGAACGCTCACGCCCAGGCCATCCTCGACCATAGCCATAATCGCATAGTCATCCCAGGTCGACAGTTTGGAGCGCACCGTCAGCCCCGCCCGACGGAACAGCGGCGTAATCTCATCATCGGTGCCGCGTTCCAGCAGAATAAACTGCTCGTTGGCCAAATCGGCAAGGGAAACGACCTCCGCGGTGGCAAGCGAGGAGTCCGCTGGCACCACGGCCATCAGCTCGTCTTGCACCAACGGCCGCGACGCCATGCCGGCACCGCGTGGCTCGCGCGGAATAAAGCCCAGGTCGCAGCGGCCTTCCGCCACCCATTGCTCAATTTCGGAGTAATCACCCATCAGAAGCTCGTAATCGACATCCGGGTGATCAGCGCGAAACCGCGCGATCACCGGCGGCAGCACATGGGTCGCCACACTCGAAAACGTACCGATACAGATCTTGCCGCGCATGAGCCCCCGCATCTCGTCCACGCATCGCTGCAAGCGGCCAAACTCTTCGCATAACGCCTCGACTGCCGGCATGACCTGCCGCCCGTCGGCAGAAAGCACCACGCCCTCGCGGCTGCGATCAAGCACCTTAAAACCCCAGTCTGCCTCAAGGTCGCCCACCATGCGGCTCACGCCCGACTGCGAATAGCTCAGCCGCTCTGCAGCACGCGTAAAGCTGCCGGCACGCACCGTCTCGAGCAGCACCTGCATCTTTTGAATATTGGTCTCCACGGCACGTCCCCACCTTTGCATGAGTTTTTGTCATGTTATCTATGCATTATATTCGCTTTTCTTCTAAAGCGAGTTCACCCATAGTGAACATGCTCGGATATAGAGGGGATGTCAGCGCATGGACAACGGACTGTTTACGTACTTAGCAGCATTGCTATTGTTTGGCTCCAACGGCATCATCGCCGCTGCCATCGCGCTGCCGAGCTCCGATATCGTGCTCCTGCGCACGTTTTTGGGCGCACTCTCGCTTGTCACCATCCTCGCCATCACCCAACGCCATAAGTTGCAGGCGCCATCCCGCCCCCGCGAAGCCGCAGCCCTCCTCCTCTCGGGAGCCGCGCTGGGTGCCAGCTGGATTTTCCTGTTCCGCGCCTACCAGACCATCGGCGTCGGCATCTCCTCGCTGCTGTATTACTGCGGCCCCATCATCGTTATGGCGCTCTCCCCGTTCATCTTTGGAGAAAAACTGACTGGCGGTAAAATCGCCGGCTTTGTCGCCGTTGCCTGCGGCGCTTTCCTCATCGCAGCACAAGGCCTGGGCGGCAACATGCCCATCTCGGGCATCGTCTGCGGCATCGCCTCGGCCTTCTGCTACGCGCTGATGGTCATCGCCAGCAAGGGGGCGCCGCACATCGAGGGCCTCGAGAACTCCACGCTCCAGGTGAGCGCTGCCTTTGCGACCGCACTGATCCTCACGCTCATCACGCAAGGCGCCCCCTCGTTTTTCTCCTCCAGTATTGCCACCGGCATCGACTGGCGCGCTGTCGCCATGCTCGGCGTCGTCAACACCGGACTCGGCTGCCTGCTCTACTTTAGCGCCGTCGCCAAACTGCCCGTACAGACCGTCGCCGTTGTCGGCTACCTCGAGCCGCTTTCGGCCGTCGTCTTCTCCGTCGCCCTTTTGGGCGAGGCCATGACGCCCATCCGTCTGATGGGAGCCGCGCTGATCATCGGCGGAGCGATCTTCTGCGAGCTCGCCGGCAAACGTGCAAGCGCCAAAGCCGGTATTGCCCAGGCAGCACGCGCCTAACAGCCCCTTTTCATGTTTCAAAACAAGGGTGCGCCCGCGGTTATTACGTTACAGCAAGCCGCCCAGTGGGTGCGTCCCTGTTTTGAAATGCTGTCCACGCGGGCAGCTACTCCCCAGCTGGGGATTATTGTCTAAAACACCCCGATGTGCCAAACTGCTCTTATATGTATAAAGATGGCATAAAGGTTATCTGCCCTAGACAGATAACCGGATGTCTAAGGGAGTCCACGTGGCACACAACAAACTGGAGGCAAACCTCCAAGACCAGCATGGGCAGGGCGGGCATGGAGCCATTCCCCTCTCCGCTGGCATGCTGCTCGTAACGCTCGGCGTCGTCTACGGCGACATCGGCACGAGCCCCATGTACACCATGAAATCAATCGTCGCCAACAACGGCGGCATCGGTACCGTCAGCGAGGACATGATCCTGGGCGCACTCTCGCTCGTCATCTGGACCATGACGCTCGTGACCACGGTCAAGTACGTGCTGATCGCCATGAAGGCAGATAACCACAACGAAGGCGGCATCTTCGCCCTGTTCAGCCTCGTACGCAAGGTGGCACCATGGCTGATTCTGCCCGCCATGATCGGCGGTGCAGCACTGCTTGCCGACGGCATCCTCACCCCCGCCGTCACGGTCACCACGGCCATCGAGGGCCTGCGCACCATTGAGTGGGGCCATGCGCTGCTGGGCGACGGCCAAACCAATGTGATCATCATCACCATCATCATTATCTGCGGCCTGTTTGCCATGCAGCGCGCCGGCACCTCGTCAATCGGCAAGCTGTTCGGCCCGCTTATGACGCTCTGGTTCCTGTTCCTGGCTGGCGCCGGCCTGTTCAACATGCTCGGCAACCTGTCCATCCTGCGCGCGCTCAACCCCATCCGCGGCATCATGTTCCTGTTCTCGCCCATCAACCACTCGGGCATCATGGTGCTCGGCTTTGTCTTCCTGTCGACGACCGGCGCCGAGGCGCTCTATTCGGACATGGGCCACGTGGGCAAGGCAAACATCTATGCATCCTGGCCGTTTGTTAAGGCGGCCCTTATCCTCAACTATCTGGGTCAGGGCGCTTGGCTGCTCGCCAACAACTCCAATCCCCAGATGCTCGCGATGGACATCGTCAACCCGTTCTACATGATGCTTCCCGAGCCCCTGCGCCCCTTTGCCATCGTGCTTTCGGCCGTGGCGGCCATCATCGCCTCGCAGGCGCTCATCACCGGCTCGTTCTCGCTGGTATCCGAGGCCACGCGTCTCAACCTTATGCCGCATCTGCGCATCCACTACCCCAGCGACACCAAGGGCCAGCTCTATATTCCGCTCGTCAACAACATCATGTGGGTCGGCTGCATCTTCATCGTGCTGCTGTTCCAAAACTCCGAGCGCATGGAGAGTGCCTACGGCCTCGCCATTACCGTGACCATGCTCATGACCACGACGCTTTTGACGAGCTACATCGCCGGCATCCTCAAGCACAAGCTGGGTGCCTGTGTCTTCGCCCTGCTCTTCGGTGCCATTGAGCTGTGCTTCTTCGCCTCGTGCCTCACCATGTTCTTTGACGGCGGTTACGTCATGATCTTCTTGGCCTCGCTGCTGTTTGGCCTTATGTATGTGTGGCGCCGCGGCACCGCCATCGAGCGCACGCAAACGATCCTGCTGCCCGTCTCCAAGTACATCGATCAGCTCAACCGCCTGCGCAACGACGAGACCTACCCCGTGCTCGCCGACAATCTGGTGTTCCTCACCAACAGCCCCGATCCGCTCACACTCGACCGCGACGTGCTCTATTCCATCCTGGACAAACATCCCAAGCGCGCCAAGGCATATTGGTTCATCAACGTGCACGTTACCGATGAGCCCTATACGCATGAGTATTCCGTTGAGACCTTTGGCACGGACTTTTTGTTCCGCGTGCGCCTGGACCTGGGCTTTAAGGTCAACCAGCGCGTTAATGCCTACCTGCGCCAGATCGTTGGCGACTTGATGGCATCGGGCGAGCTGCCGCCGCAGCATCACACCTACTCCATCTACGAGACACGCGGCAACGTGGGCGACTTCCGTTTTTGCATGCTGCGCAAGATGCTTGCCCCCGAAACGGACATCAACCGCAATGACCACCGCGTGATGGCCATCAAGTACGCCGTCCGCCGCGCCTGCGGAAGCCCGGCACGTTGGTACGGCCTAGAGAACTCGGCCATCATCATCGAGTACGTGCCGCTCTTTGCCCGCATGCGTCCGGCAGTCAAGCTTGTACGCACCCAGGTGCCACTCGAGGTCCAGATCGAGGAAGCCGAGGAAATGGAAGTCGATATCTTCTCGGACGACCTGGTCAACGGCAACGAAGCCGGCAGGAACATGGATGTCGACCCCACCGAATTGCTCGAGAGCGTCGCCGATACGCCCGAACAGCAACTACTCGACGGCCTCGAGAGCGAACAACTCAACGACGCCAACTTCTAGCGACGTCACGAATCGACGACAGCGGCCCTGCATCTCACGGGAGACGCAGGGCCGCTTTGCATTGCAGTAAAGCCGTCGGCTACGAACGACGCGGCTCGGGAACCACGAGCTTATCGGGGCTCGCGCCCTCGGCATCCATCAGGCTCACGTAGCGAATCGACGGATCCTCATACATCGCGTAGTAATAATTGCCCGTGCGCGCGCTAAAGCATCCGGTATAGATAGTCTTCTCGAACTTGCCATCGCCCATCCTGGACGCCCCCTCAATCATCACCACGCCCTCGAGCGAGCGGAACATGCGAACGACGTTTTCGGTCTCGCTCTCCTTTTGCGGGTAATTGGCATTGAGGTACGCCGCCTTTACAAAACGGCTCGGCGAATAGCAGTCGCCCGGAATACCGCGCATGCCGGCACCCGCGCCATAGGGCTTGAGCTCGGCGCCACGCCATGTCGCCGTCTGCGGAAAATCGCTTGTGGCAGTGATATAGGTGCGCAGGTTTTCCATGTGCCACGGGAAGGTCGGCTGATTGGCAAGGGTGTCGACCGGATCGTCGTATACATGCAGGCCGTCAGCCATCATCTCGACCACGATGCTGCGCTGGCTGTCGCCAATAATCCAATGGAGCAGCGACACGCCCAGCCCCTCTCCGGCAGATTTGGCGACAATCACCGTGTCGCGCAGCGCGGCCTCGACCTCATCGACCGTCGAGAACGTCGCTGCCACCCACAGGGGAAACTCATAGGCCGCGATATTGGTCTTTCCATCAACCGGGCCCTCGGCATACTCGGCATAACCCGGGAAATTGAGACCCGCCACGGCGAGGCCCGCATCGTTGCCGCAGTCGAAGAACATAGGGTAGTTCTTGTAATCGATGCACATACCGATCACCGCGTGTGCCGCTGTCGTGTCGTCGATAAACGAATACGGAATGTGAAACCCGCGCGGCATCACGCGAACCTGTTGGCCGTAGTCAAAGCTCCAGTCGAGGTTGCGGCCCAGATACATGTTGCCGGAATTATCGGTAAATCGAATGCTCGTACACATAGCGCCTCCTAGCTTTACGTTCTTGCTAAGTTCATTGTCACCAAACAAAAAGGCGCTAAACACAAAAGCCCGGACATGACAACAATGTCACGCCCGGCCTACACAAGCAAGATAAACTCAACCAAGTCAACCTCGCAGGTCGTCTAAGGGGTCAAAGTGCCGCAGATTGCCACGAAAGAGGAGCGAAGCGTACTTAAGGTACGCGAGCGACGATTGAGCGGCAAGGTGCGGTGCTTTGGTCCCCTTAGACCAACTTTCCTAGACAGTGGTCGATCATATGCTGGATCATTTGTGCCTCGAAGCCCACAAAGTCCTGCTTGCGCTCGCGCATCTTGCCGTCGACGATCTGGTCAAAGGCAACCTTGCACTTGATATAGCGCGTGGACTTGGTGACCTCCTCGTGCGTCAGGCAGCTCTCCTCCATCTTGCTGGCGCCCAGGCCAAACACCAGACGGGGGTTGTAGAGCACGTGGGGCTCGCCGGCGTCGTCCAGGTAGACGCAGACCTTCTTAGTGACGCCAATCTGGTTAGCGGCAAGGCAGCCGGCATCGTCGAGCGACTTGATGGTATCGATCAGGTCCTGAGCAACCGACTCGTCCTCGACGGTCGCAACCTCGCAACGCTGGGACAGGATAGCCTCGTCGTGGCAAAGCTCTTTAATCATACGTTCCTCCATAGGGGTCGTTGTAACCGCTTAAGTATACGGTACCCACACATTTTCATGCGAAAAATACCGTCCGTCTGCTACAAAGCGCCGAACATCAACATGCGAGAAACAGCAAGGTTATAAAGACGATATAGTAAGTGAGTTCGTGTCAATCGGCCTAAACTCGGGGCCGAACAAGGAAAGGGTATGCATGGACGAACTTTTTCACGTCAGCGAGCGCAAGTCCACAATCGGGACCGAACTTCGCGCTGGACTGACAACATTCCTGGCGATGGCCTACATCATCGCCGTCAACCCCGCAGTGCTCTCGGGCGCCGGCATCGATGCGGGAGCGCTCGCTTGCGCCACCTGCCTGGGCGCCGGCATCATGACCATCTGCATGGGCATCTTCGCAAACCGCCCGCTCGCCTGCGCGTCGGGTCTAGGCATCAACGCCATGATCGCGGGCATCGCCACCACCATGTGCGGCGGCGACTGGCACGTGGCCATGAGCGTTATCTTCCTCGAGGGTGTCGTCATCTTGCTGCTCGTCCTTTGCGGCCTGCGCGAGGCCATTATGGACGCCATCCCCGTGGTCCTGCGCCACGCCATCTCGGTGGGCCTGGGCCTGTTTATCGCCATGATCGGCCTGTGCGACGCCGGCATCATCACCGCTGGCGCCGGTACGCTCGTCGGCCTGGGCGACATCGCCTCCCCCACCTTTATCGTCGGCATCATCTCCATCGTCGTGACGGTTGCCCTGGCTTCCCGCAACGTGCCGGGCTCGCTGCTCATCGGCATCATCGTCGCCGTTATCGCCGGAATCCCGCTGGGCGTCACCCATGCGCCCGAGGGCCTCATCGCACCGCTCGACTTCTCGACCTTCGGCGCCCCGTTTGCCAGCACTGCCGACGGCAACCTTGCCATCGTGAAGGTCCTGACCGACCCGATGCTGCTCGTCGTTGCCTTCTCGCTGCTCATGAGCGACTTCTTCGACACCATGGGCACCGCGATGGCCGTCGCCAAGCAGGGCGAGTTCCTGACCGAGGACGGCAATGTCGAGGACATCCGTCCCATCCTGGTCGTCGACTCCGTGGCCGCTGCTGCCGGTGGCTTTATGGGCGTCTCCTCCATCACTACCTTCGTCGAGTCCACCTCTGGCGCTGCCGACGGTGGTCGCACGGGCCTCACCTCCGTCACCACCGGCGTGCTGTTCATTCTCGCCGCGTTCTTCTCCCCCATCGTCACCATCGTTTCCAGTGCCGCCACCTGCGGTGCTCTGGTCTACGTCGGCTACCTCATGATGAGCGAGGCCTCCGAGATCGACTGGTCCGACGTGTCGCAGGGTTTCCCGGCGTTCATGATTGTCGCCGGCGTGCCCTTCACCTACTCCATCTCTGCCGGCATTGGCCTGGGCTTTATCGCCTACGTGATCGTCGCGCTCTTTAAGGGCGAGGCCTCCAAGATCAAGCCGCTCATGTGGATCGCAGCCCTTGCCTTCCTCGTCTACTTCTTTGTAGCGTAACGGCAAAGCTGCCAAAGCAGAACACCAAAGCGCGGAGTCGCATCGAGCGGCTCCGCGCTTTTCTTTTAAAGCCAGGCACCGCACGGACGCGCGATGTATTGCCTCCCAAGTTTTGGACATTTTGCCCTCCAAACGGCACTACCGCCGGCTACATCCTGCAGATATGCTGGGCGTAATCGCATAGGCCCTATGAGGATGGGAGTAACCATGGCCGCCTTGTTCACGACCCCCAAGCGCAATGATAAAACCTCAGGAGCCCATTTTGTCGAGCCCGACGTGCACCGTCGCACGCTGCTCGCGCACGGCAGCTGGCGCCGCGTGACGCGCCGCATCGTCTGCGGCCTGGCCTGCGCGCTCACGGTAAGTTCGCTGCTCATGCCGAGCGTCTCGCTCGCGGCGGAGTGGGTGGACGTTGGCGGCGTCCGCCACGAAGCGGCCGCGGGGCCCACGGGAGACGCCGCCGGCACCTGGAGCTGGGACGGCGCCGACGACATGAAGCTCAACGGCTATGACGGCGGTGCGATCCAGGCTGCGGGCAAGCTCAACATTGCCTACGAGGGCAAGAACACCGTGAAAACCGAGCCCGATTACACCGGAGCCGCCATCAAGGCGCAGGATGGCACTAGCCAGAAAGCAGAGTTGAACATAACGAGCTCGAATAGCACGGATGAGCTCAATGTGACAGCTGAGGCCGATGCAATTAAATCCACAGGCGACCTCTCCATTTCTGGCCCAGGCACTGTGAACACCACAAGCACTACTTCCGACGGAATTGAGGCAAAGGGCGATCTCTCTATCACGGGCTCGGGCACCGTGAATGCAACGGGCGGTACCGAAGGCATCCAATCCAAGGGCAAGACCACCATCGATTCCTCTGGCACAGTGATCGCTAAAGGAAGCGAAGGTTACGGCATCGCCGCGGGCAGTGACCTGATCATCAAAGGCGGTGGCAAGGTAGAAGCAAGCTCGATAGAAGAAGCGGCGATTTGGGCTGACGGCAACATCGACATCTCGGGCGGCAGCCAGGTCGAGGCAAGCTCCCAGGGAGATCTTGCCGTCGACGCTGAGGGTAGTCTCGCGGTCGCGAACGCCTCCCTTGACGCAAGCGGTGTTGAATATGGTGTCTATGCCTACAAGGGCGTTACGCTCGATCACGCGACCGTGACGGTCCGCACAAGCGCGAGCGGCGGCCAGGCCATCGCCCTCATCACTGACGGGGACGACATCGTCATCAAGAATGGTTCCATCGTGGACGCGTTCGCAGAAGGCAAATTCTCGGTTGCAATCTCTACCAGAAACCACCAGCCAAACGTCGCTGGCGGCCACATCTACATCAGCGACTCCGTTGTTAAGGCTATAGCCCGCTATGTCGAGACCGGTGGCGATGGCCCCGATCACTACAGCAACGACCAAAGCGGCGAGGTCATCCCTGAGCCTAGGGGTCTGAACATCGGTATCTTCGCCCAGACCTACGAGGGCATCACGCCCGCGAGTATCTCGATCGTCCGCAGCAAGCTCACGGCCGAGGGAGACACGGCGGCAATCTTCGCTCTTGCCATAAGCGAGGATGGCAAGGCGATCGGCACCATCGAGATCGAAGGCGCTCCCATCCAGACGCCCGCAGGCGGCAAGATCATTAACTATCGCTACGAAGAAGAGTACGGCCCCAGCATCTCCTACGAGGCAGGTCAAACCATCGGCACGGGCGACGCCACGATCGACTCCCCCTATGACGCCGCTGTCGCCAAGCGCACGGTCACCGTGCCTCCCGAGGAGATCAAACCCGAGGAGAAGCCAGGCGAGACCAAGCCCGAGGGTTCCAAGTCCGAGGGCACGAAGACAACCAAGACCGTTGCAGTTGCAGCCACGGGAGCCAAGACCACCGGCAAGCTCGCGGCAACCGGCGACGCCTCGAGCGCAGCCATCATAGCGACCGCCCTTGTAGGAACGGCCGCTATCGTCACAGGCGCCCTGGCGAGTCGCAAACGCTCGTAAACACTTTTTCGCACAGGACGGGTGGATCGCGGCCCTTGCCTTCCTCGTCTACTTCTTCGTAGCGTAAGGGCAAGGCTGCAAAAGCTGAACAATAAAGCGCGGAGTCGCCATGCGGCCCCGCGCTTTTCTTTTAGCGTCGGTCCCTGCGCCGGCGTGCGGCCTATTTCTCCCCCATTTTGGCCATTTTGCCCTCCAAACGGCACTACCGCCGGCAACATCCAGCAGATACGCTGAACCTAGCCGTATAGGCCCTATGAGAACGGGAGCAACCATGGCAGCCTTGTTCACGACCCCCAAACGCAATGACACTACCGCCGGAACCCATGTTGCCGAACCCGACGTTCGCCGTCGCATAGGACTCGCGCACGGCAGCTGGCGCCGCGTGACGAGCCGCATCGTCGCGGGCGCCGTGTGCGCGCTCACGGTGAGCTCGCTGCTCATGCCGAGCGTCTCGCTCGCAGCGGAATGGGTCAAGGTCGGCGGCAACAAGTACAACACCGCGGCGAGCGACGAGGCCGGTACCTGGTCGTGGGACGGCGCCGACGACTTGAAGCTCAACAACTATAACGGCGGCGAGATCCAGGCCGCAGGCAAGCTCAACGTGAATTACTCGGGAACCAACATCGTCACTGCCGAATGGATCAAAAGCATCAACGTTTCTCATGGCACTAACGAGAATGCCGAGCTCAATATCCAAGGCGACGCGGGCAGCACGCTCAGCGTGACATCTACTGAGGACGCTATCCTCTCCACGGGTAATATCAACATCGACGGAGCCGGATCCGTCAACGCCACGAGCACTGGGTTTGATGCCATCAATGCCGGGGGTGATCTCGCTATCAAAGGTTCGGGCAACGTCAACGCCACGGGTGCATCGGATGGCATCAGGGCAAACGGCAATATCACGATTGACGACAGCGGAGCCGTCACCGCCAGGGCTACCGAGGACAAGGGTATTGGAACCGACAAGAACCTCACCATCAAGGGTGGCGGGACGGTCGAGGCAAGCTCAGCTGATGGTGAGGCCCTTTGGAGCGGCGGCAATATCAACATCTCGGACGGCAGCCAGGTCAAGGCAAGCTCCGAGAAAGACGCTGCCGTCGAGGCCAAGGGCAGCCTCGCAGCCACAAACGCCTCCCTCAACGTAAACGGTGTTGAATATGGCGTCTATGCCCACAAGGGCATCACCCTCGATCATGCAAACGTGACGGTCCGTGCAGGTAAAGGCAGATACGGTGGCGCCATCGCCCTCTTCACCTACCAGGACGACATCGTCGTCAAGAACGGCTCCACCGTGGACGCGTTTGCGGAAGGCGAGGTTTCGGCTGCATTCTCCACCAGAAACGATCGACCCAACGAGGAGGGTGGCCACATCTACATCAGCGACTCCGTTGTCAAGGCCATAGCCCGCTATGTCGAGAACGGCGACGGCCCCACCCCCTACAGCGAAAACCAAGATGGCGAGACGAGCCCCGAGCCCCAAGGCGAGAACATCGGCATCATCGCCCAGACCAGCGAGGGCGTCACACCCGCAGTCATCTCGATCATCCGCAGCAAGGTAACGGCCGAAGGAGATACAGCGGCAATCTTTGCCCGTGCCATGAGCGCTGACGGCAAGACAATCGGCACCATCAAGATTGAGAACGCCGCCATCCAGACGCCCAAAGGCGGCAAGGTCATTGACTATCGCAAGCTCCGTGACGGCATCTACGAGGCAGGCCAAGCCATCGGCACGGGCGACGCTGTGATCGACTCCCCCTATAACGAAGCTGTCGCCAAGAGCATGGTCATCGCACCTCCCGAGGTAGCCAAGCCGGAAGACCCCAAGCCCGACGAGACCAAGCCCGCAGAAAGCAAGCCCGCGGAGTCCAAGCAGATCCCCAAGCCTGAGGGCTCAAAGCCGACCAAGGCCGTTTCGGCTTCAATCACGAAAGCCAAGACTACCGGCGTGCTCGCGGCAACCGGCGACACCTCGGGTGCGGCCATCGTGGCAACCGTCCTTGCGGGAACAGCCGCTATCGCCGCAGGCACCATGGCGAGCCGCAAGCGCTCTTAGACGCCTCTGCGCACATGGCAGCTCCCGCGAAGGCCCCGAGTCCCAGCACCGTTTAACAACGCCACCGCCGAGCTCCCCTCCGACGGTGGCGTTTTCCATATGCGTCCGCAGGGTATGCACGAGATTGTCTTTTGTCTAGCCCAACCTGCATGAGCCGGCGTGCGACAATGGGGGCCGTCGATATCACAACGCCGAGAGAAGCCCGTCATGGAAGCGCATCAAAAGCAGATAACCGTTCATGCACAGCATGCCGAAAGCGCACCAGTCATCTATCTTCCCGTGGTCATGGGCGACGGCGCGGAGGTTTATGAACGCTGCCGAGAGCTCAACTGCCCGCCCTTCACGCTTGTCGGCATTGGCAGCCTCAACTGGAATCGCGAGCTGAGCCCCTGGGGATGCGACGGAACCGTGCGCGATGCCGAGCCCTTTGGCGGTCAGGCTTCCGGATTTCTCGATGAGCTGTTGAACTGGATAATCCCAGAGGCCGAGTCGTCGCTTCCTCAGCCGCCCACCTGGCGCGGCATTGCCGGCTACTCGCTCGCGGGCCTCTTCGCGCTCTGGTCCCTCTGGCAAACCGACGCCTTTAGCCGCGCCGCAAGCGCATCGGGGTCGTTGTGGTTTCCCGACTTTGTCGATCGCGCCAGCACGGCCCCTTTTGCCGGCAACCCGCAGGCCGTCTATCTGTCACTCGGCAAAAAGGAGACCAAGACACCCAACCGCATGATGCGGCATGTACTCGACGACACACGCGCGATGGAAGCGTTGCTCGTCGCGCGCGGCATTCCAACAACGCTGGAGCTCAACCCCGGCAATCACTTTGCCCAAACCGATCTGCGCATGGCACGTGGCATCCACTGGATATTGACGCATTAAAAATGACGCCCGCGCGTACGCATGGGCGCCATTTTTTGATTCAGCTGGACGCAGTTGTTACTCAGCAGCCTCCTCAAGCTCGGAGACATCAAACTCAAAGTCGTTACCCGGTAGGATGGCATTGAGCACAATGCCCACCAGCGAACCCACGGCAAGACCCGAAAGCGAAATGGTCACGCCGCCCAGCTCCAACACGATAGCTCCGGCAGTGCTGTACGCGATGCCGAGCGAAAGCACGAGCACCAGAGCGGCCACCAGCACGTTGCGGTTGTTCTGGAAATCGACCTGGTTCTCGATGAGGTTACGCACACCTACCGCACTGATCATGCCATAGAGCACGAGTGACACGCCGCCGATCACACACGCCGGCATGGCCGCAATGACAGCCGCGAACTTGGGGCAGAACGAGAGCACAATGGCGCAACACGCGGCAATGCGAATCACGCGCGGGTCAAACACACGCGTCAGGGCAAGCACACCGGTGTTCTCGCCATAGGTGGTGTTAGCCGGAGCGCCAAAGAGCGATGCGAGAATGGTCGCCAGGCCATCGCCAAGCAGGGTGCGATGCAGGCCGGGATCGGCAATGTAGTTGCGCTCGCAAGTCGAGCCGATAGCGGAGATATCACCAATATGCTCGATCATAGTCGCAAAGGCCAGCGGCATGATGGTGATGATGGCAGTCGTGGCAAGGGCGCTATCGAACTGAGGCCCAAAGAGCGCAAACACGGTGTTGTCCCACACGATGGGCAAGCCAACCCAGGGAGCGGCTGCGACGCCAGAGAAGTCGACCTCGCCCAGCGCAGCCGCAACGGCATAGCTCACCACAACGCCCAGCAGAATCGGCACGATCTTGACCATGCCGCGGCCCCAGATGTTGCAGATGACGATCACAGCCACAGCGACAACGGCAACAAGCCAATTGGTCTGGCAGTTAGCGATGGCAGAGCTTGCCAAGATTAGGCCGATCGAAATGACGATGGGGCCGGTCACCACCGGCGGAAAGAAGCGCATGACGCGCTTGGCGCCAAACGCGCGGAACAGGGCCGCCAGCACCGGATAGAGCAGGCCGGCGCAGGCTACACCCAGGCAGGCGTAGGGCAAAAGCTCGGCCTCGCCGTTGGGCGCGATTGCGGCATAACCGGCAATAAAGGCAAACGACGAGCCCAAGAAGGCCGGTACCTTGCCGCGCGACAGGAAGTGGAACAGCAGCGTGCCCAAGCCGGCAAACAAAAGCGTTGCCGACACCGAGAGGCCGGTGAGTACGGGCACCAGCACCGTGGCGCCAAACATCGCGAATAGATGCTGCAGACCGAGTAGGAACATGCGCGGGCGGCCGAGCGATGACGCATCGTAGATGGCATCGGCGACGGCGGGCGTCGAAGACTGGGACATGGATGTCCTTTCGAATGGAAGGGCGATCGGGCATATTGGATAACCTGCCCGAACGATACGATCCGAACCATTGTACGTGATATATGCCGTCCCGCACGCACCGCCCCCGCAAACGGTACTGCTACTTCCAAACGCGCTCGGCAATGCGTTTGACCAGAGCGACCTTTGCCCATTGCTCGTCCTCGGTCAGCTTGTTGCCAATCTCGCAACTAGCAAAACCGCACTGGGGCGACAGATACAGGTTCTCGAGCGGAACATACTTTGCAGCCTCGTGAATACGCTCGACGATGGCATCCTCGTCCTCAAGCTCAGCGGCCTTGGTGGTCACTAGGCCCAACACGACCTTCTTGCCGGGGGCAACGTACTTGAGCGGCTCAAAGCCACCGGCACGCGGCGTATCGAACTCAAGGTAAAACGCATCGACGTTCTCGTGTGCGAACAGGTACGGCGCGATGGGGTCATAGCCGCCCTCGAAGGCATAGGTGGAGTGGTAATTACCACGGCACACATGCGTGTTGATGACCAGGTCGTCGGGCTTGCCCTCGATGGCGGCGTTGTTAAGCGCCACGCCCAGCTCGGACACCTTTTGCAGGTCGACCGGGCTCATACCAGTCTTTGCCACAAAGTCGGTATCGCAATAGATGCCCCAGGTGCAGTCATCAAATTGAATGTTGCGGCAGCCTGCGGCATACAGGTCGGCAATCACGGTGCGGTATGCCGCCGCGATGGCGTCGGCGAGCTCTTCGTCGGTCTTATAGACAGCGCGCAGGCTCTCCTGCTGGCCATCGCAGCGGTCGAGCGTGACTTCGGAGAACGTCTGGATCGGCGCCGGAATAGTTTGCCGCGCGACCTGGCCCTCCCCCTCGAGCGCCTTGACAAATTTGAAGTGCTCGACGAACGGATGGTTCTCGCCGCTAATGGGACCGGTTACCACGGCGGTGTCGGCGGTGGTCTCCTCATCGTGGAACATATAGCCCGTACGCGAGGTGCGACGCTCGACGCCGTTCAGCCCCCACATAAAATCGAGGTGCCAGTAGCTGCGGCGGAACTCGCCATCGGTAATTACCTGCAGACCGGCAACCTTCTGCTTGGCCACCAAGTCGCGAATGGCCTCGTCCTCGACAGCCTTAAGGCCGGCATCGTCGAGCGTGCCCGCGGCATAGGCCGCACGGGCGTCCTTCACGGCCTGCGGACGAAGAAAACTGCCGACAATATCGGCGCGAAACGGCGCTTTGAGCTGGACGGAATTAGTCATACTGATCTCCTTTTTGCGTGGATGCTTTAACGAGACAAAGTATGAGGGCTCAAATAGCCATCGTAAAATATGAGTTATTTTCTGTTTGCCATAGGTAATGACTATACCAATACGCACCGCTAAGCATCATGCGTACGGCAGACATACCAAACTAGATATGCTGACGGATCGCTTCGATATAGGCCTGACCGTAGCGCGTGAGTGTCGTGTTCTTGCGCGTGATAATGCCGATCTCCATATACTCGTCCACATCGAGCGGAATCGAGATAATGCCGGGACCGTTGAGCTCGTGGCTGATCACGCCCGAACACACCGTATAGCCGTTGAGTCCCATGACAAGGTTGAACAGCGTCGCACGGTCGCGCACGCGAATGTTCTTGCGGCGCTCAAACGTCGAGGTCAGTTCCTCGGAATAGTAAAACGAATTGTAGCTGCCCTGCTCGTAGGACAGGAACGGGTAGTCCTCGAGATCTTCGAGCGTCACGCTGGCGTGGTCCGCCAGTGGATGGTCGGCGCATACAAAGACATGCGGCGTGGCGCAGAAGAGCCCTTCGAACACGAGCTCGTTGGCGGCGAGCATGCGCTCGATGACCTCGCGATTGTGCTCCGACAGATACAGGATGCCGAGCTCACTTTTCATATGCGCGACGTCCTCGATAATCTCGTGAGTCTGTTCCTCGCGCAGGGTAAAGTCGTAGCGCGCGGCATCGAACTCGCGGATCACGTCGACAAACGCGTTGACGGCAAAGGAATAATGCTGGCAGCTCACACTAAAGTGCGGCACCTGCTCGGACGCGCCCTTGTACTTGCCCTCGAGCAGGTCGGCCTGGTCGAGCACCTGGCGTGCGTAGCCCAAGAAGGTCTCGCCCTCCTCGGACACAATGACGCCCTTGTTGGTGCGCTCAAAGATATGCACACCCATCTCGTTTTCGAGATCGCGGATCGATGCAGTGATCGAAGGCTGCGACACAAAGAGCCGACGTGAGGCCTCGGTAATGCTGCCGCATTCGGCAACCTTAACGACATACCTGAGCTGCTGGAGCTTCATAGCTGCCCCCCCCTTAGCTGTTCGCGAGATTCGCGTCGGCCACACCCGGCAGGCGCATAAACGGCGGCATCTCCCCCGTCGCGGCGCAGGCGGCAATCTGATGCAGAGCCCCGGCAACCGCATCGTCTACCGCAGCGCCGATATGCCAGCGCGCGGCAGCCGTGACAGCCTCGTTGGCGTTGTCGACTGCAACGGAGTTGGGAACGGCATCGATCATGGGCAGATCGTTATCGGAATCACCGAATACGGCCACCTCGTCGGGCGTCAGGTCCAAAGCGCGCGCAAGCTCCAGCGCGGCGCAACCCTTGTCCCAACCTGCTGGAAGGATATCGAACAGGCGCACACGATTGTTGGGAAACACGAGCGAGAGTTCCGGCACCTCAGCGGCAACGCGCCCACGTAGCTCCGCGAGCTCCTCACGCGAGCGGGCGCTCCAGATATTCGCCTTGTATACCGGGGCATCATCGACAACGGGACGGCACGGGGCCTCTTCGCCTTTGAGCCACGCATTTCCGCCCGACTCCATAGCGCGACGCACGCGCTCGGGGTCGCTCGTCACGCAATAGGCATCGTTATCCCAAAAGTCGTCACCCAGGCTGTAGACCTTTAGATAGGTATCGTCGGTCTCTTGCTCGAGGTAATCGGCCAGACGCATCAGGGCGTCGTTGTCGGTCGCGCGCGAAGCGACCGCCTGACCGTCGACAAACATAACCTGGCCGTTGCAGAACGCACCGGTCGAAAAGCACTCGGAACGATTTTTGAACATCCAGCCCATCGCGGACGGCTGGCGACCCGAAACCGGGCCAAAGTGCAGACCAGCCGCCTGCATGGCATGAATGCCCTCGATGGCGCAGTCGCTGGCGCCATCGTGTCCAGCAGGAATCAGCGTATCGTCCATATCGGTCAGCACAAGTTTAATCATAGGGTCCCCTCGGTCATTCTTAATCCCATCTATTGTACCGACCTGCCAAAAAGGGACAGGTTTATTTTGGCAGGTTTTATCTGGGAAAACGCATCGCCCCCGTTGGCACCTGCCAAAATAAACCTGTCCCTTTTTGGCAGGTGCGCTAGTATAGGGAACAACAGATTCGATGCGGGAGTGCCGGCGGTGCAAACCACAAGGCTGAGAGGGCATGGGGCCCAATCCTTTGAACCTGTCAGTTAATGCTGGCGTAGGGAGCATGCCGCCTTTACAGGGGAGCTGTCTATGCACAGCGCCCCTTTTCTATGCCAAGGAGGCATGTGCAGTGATTGATTCGGAACAGCTTAAGCAAAATGTGGTCAAGGCCGTGGAGGAGATCCGCGCCACCAACCCGATGGCAGGCTCCATCACCAACACGGTAACGATCGACTTTGTCGCCAACGCGCAGCTTGCCGTGGGCGGTTCGGCCGCCATGGTCTATCTGCCAGACGAGGGCGAGGCACTCGTTGCCGGCGGCGGCGCCATCTATCTCAATATGGGCACGCTCTTCCCCATCTACGAGCAGACGATCCCCCGCGCGGCCAAGGCGGCACACGACGCCGGCAAGCCCTGGGTGCTCGATCCGGTGGGTCTGGGCATCGGTAGCCTGCGCACCCAGCTGGTAAACGAGCTCAAGCAGTACAAGCCCGCCATCGTGCGCGGCAACGCCTCCGAGATTATCGCGCTCGCCGGCCTGTGGGGTCTTGAGGGCGAGGCGGCCGATCTGAGCCGCGTACGCGGTGTCGACACCACCGACACGGTCGACGCCGCCCGCGGCGCCGCCGTGGCGCTCGCTCGCTACACCGGCGGCGCCGTAGTGGTCTCGGGCGAAGTCGACCTGATCACCGACGGCACGACCGTGGCCAAGTCCCACGGCGGCAGCCCGCTCATGTCCAAGATCACCGGCTGCGGCTGCTCGCAGGGCGGCGTGCTGGCCGTGTACGCCTGCGCTGCCGACCCGTTTACGGCAGCCATCTGCGGCACCGCCGTCTACAACGTCGCCGGCACGCGTGCCGCCGCTGTCGCCGATGCCCCGGCAAGCTTTAAGGTCGCCTTTATCGACGAGCTCTACCGCGCGACCGCCCAGGACATTGCCGATAACCGACTCGAGCTCGAGGAGGCATAAGCCATGTCCGAGGTCGCAACCAGCACTGGCATGAATACCCTTGTCGCCGTGGCCATCGCCCCATGCGGCACCGGCGACGAGCTCTCCGCCGAGGTCGCCGAGGTCGTGCGCGTCATTCGCGAGAGCGGCCTTCCCAACCGCACCACCTCGATGTTCACCGAGATTGAGGGCGACTGGGACGAGGTCATGCAGGTCGTGCGCGACGCGACCTTTGTGTTAGCGAGCAAGGGCATCCGCACCGAAGTCGTGCTCAAAGCCGATATTCGACCCGGATTTACCGACACCATGACCGGCAAACTCGAGCGCATGGAAGCGCAGATCAAAAAGCAGGAGGAAGCACGATGAGTATCCGCGACAACCTTGACATCTCGGCCTATCTGGTACTCGGCCCCGAAAACACGCTCGGGCGCCCCGTGGGCGATGTAGTGGCCCAGGCACTCGACGCCGGCTTTACCTGCATCCAGGTGCGCTCCAAGGTGGCAAGTGCCCGCGAGATCATCGCGCTGACCGACGACGCCGCGCAGGCTATCGCTCAGGCCGGCAAGACCGGTCAGGTCGCCTTGCTGATCGACGACCGCCTTGACTGCGTGCTCGCCGCGCGCGAGCAGGGTATTGCTGTCGACGGCGTGCACGTGGGTCAGAGCGATATTCCCGTCGAGGTCTGTCGCAAGCTGCTGGGCCCCGATGCCATCGTGGGCCTTTCCGCCCGTTGCGAGGAGATGCTCGAGTACGTCAAAACCGCCGACATGAGCCTGGTCGATTACCTAGGCATCGGCCCACTCCACGAAACCGAGACCAAGCGCGACTGCGGACGCGCGGCCGACGGCTCCATCATCACCAAGAGCTTTGAGGACCTGGCCGCACTCCACGCGGCAAGCCCCGTGCCCATCGTGGTGGGCGGCGGCGTTAAGACAGCCGACCTGCCGCAGCTCAAGGCCACCGGCGTCGATGGCTTCTTTGTGGTGAGCGCCGTTTGCAGCGCCGACGACCCCCACGCCGCGGCCAAGGAGCTTGTCGACACCTGGCAGCAGGCATAGACATAGGCCGAGCAGCTGCTCCGCGGCCTCATATCTTCAGCAATGGAAAGCGCATCCCAGTTTGGACGTCCATTCCGGGATGCGCTTTCCGTATAGAGGACCAGCGGGAAACTGTGTCCCAGTCTGAGCGCAAATTCTGGGATGCCGTTTCCGCCGAGCCCGCCGCAGCCCTTACCCCGCCAGATACGCTTCCAGCGCGGGCAACGTCGCTTCCGCATCGCGGCGGCCTATCTGATAGATGCGCTCAAGCTCATCGGGCTCGCGGCACAGCGACGGCACTTTCACCGATTCGCTCGGCCGCACCACAAAGACCTCGCCGGCGGCCTCGCGACGTGCCAGGTCATCGAGCGTAGCATTGTAGACCTCATGCCGATGCTCAAGCGCTGCGACAAACTCCGGGTAGTGACGGAACACGCGCCGCAACATGGGCATCACGCTGTTGGGCTGCTTCACAAAGCCCGCCGGCTGCGTGAGTACCACGATATTGCGGTCATACCCCCGTGCAAACAGCCAAGCGCTGGGAATGGAATCGGCTACGCCGCCATCCAGATACTTATGCCCGTCAATAGCAACGGGACGCGTCGCCACGGGAATCGCCGACGATGCCCGGATCCACTCGATATCGCGCTCGTCGCCATACGGCAGATCGTGATAGACGGCCTTGCCCGTCTCGATATCGGTACACACGCACGTAAACCGCATGGGGCAGGCACGATATGTCTCCAGGTCGATGGGATCGCGCTCGACGGGCACCTCGTGATAGGCAAAATCGGCATTAAACATGTCCCCTGTTCGCAACCAGCTCGTTACGCTCGCATAGCGCTTGTCGGCGCAATAGGCCTTGTTGTAGCGAATGGCGCGCCCAATCTGCCGCGATTTAAAGTTGTAGCCAAACGCCGCGCCCGCCGAGACACCCACCATATGGTCGCAAGTTAAGCCGCGCTCCATCCATACGTCGAGCACGCCCGCCGTATACATACCGCGGTAGCCGCCTCCCTCGAGCGCGAGCCCCACCGTGCGCGTCGTATCTGGCTGCGTCATGCGATCATCCCCGTTTCTACGTTTTTAAACGGGACAAGTATACCCGTCAACATATATCGTCTCAGTCGCATTTTCATCGAACATCGCATCGTCGTGTTACCGCTTGGCAAATAATTGTCACCCATAGTATGGGCACCCCTATATAATTTTGTACTGTTGTTTATACTACTCAGCAGTTATCAACAGCGAACATTAGCCGGCAAAGTAACCCAACAACGCAGCAAGGCGGAGGCCTGGATACACGCAATACGCTGAGCAACGACGCGTGTACACAACGAGCTCGCCCGACGCAATCCGCCCCGACCTCAGAAAGCCGCTTAGAACATGGATACTGTCAGCAATTACACCGAAACGCTCGAAAAGACCATCCGTGACCTTCTCGAGCGTCAGAATGATCTGATTAGGACCGCCTTTACCGACCAGCTCACCGGTCTTGGCAACCGCGGCGGTTTTACCAAGTCTCTCGAAGAGATCTGGGGGCAGGGCACGCCGGTCACTATGGCGTTTATCGATATCGATAACCTTAAGCACTGCAACGATGTCTTTGGGCACGACGAGGGTAACCGCTACATCATGCAGGTGAGCCTGTACCTTAAGCTCTACATCAAGGTTGGCGAGGCGGCGTTTCGCCTGGGTGGCGACGAGTTTGCCGTGCTCTCCACCATCTCGACCGAGGATGACCTTGCCGAGCGCCTGGAGCATTGCCGCTCGGTGCTCCTCAAAAACAACGACGCCGAGATGCCCCATTCGTTTAGCTATGGCGTGTCGCATGCCAATCCCAAACTGGGCGAAACCCAAAACCGCATGACGAAGGACGCCGACCATCGCATGTATGACTACAAGCTGCGCAATGCCATACATCTCGATCGCCGCAACATCAGTCAAGTCCACGCAGATGACTTTGAGATTAATGACCGCGTCTTTGACGCTATTTCGATGCTCGATGAGGGACGCTACTTCTTTATCGAAAACCTTGATAAGAACCGCACGCTCTGGTCGCAGGGGGCGCTGCGCGATTTTGGGCTTCCCTCGGAGCACATCGATGACTGCCGCAGTTACTGGAAGACGCGCGTGCACCCCGATGACCTCGAAGCATATACCCAAGACATCTACCAGGTCTTTTATGGCTCTAAACGCTATCGCGTTATGCAATATCGCGTACGCAACGCCGAAGGCGATTACGTGCTTTGTCGCGTTCGGGGCTATCGCATCGACGGAAACGGAAATACGCCCTCGCTCTATGTCGGCGAGCTCGTTAACCACTCCCTCGTTGAAACGGTCGATCCCGCCACGGGACTCGGCACCCAACGCATGCTGGTCAACGCCATCGACGGCTGCCGTCGCGATAACCATCAGACGGGCCTGATCGCCGTGCGCGTTCGCGGTACGACGCAGCTCAATGAGCACTATGGGGCTGACGCCGTTGACGCTATGCTCTCCGAATATGCTGGTCGTATGCTCTCGCTCACCCGCGGCAGAAGCCGTGTGTTCCGCTCGCGCAGCGTACAGTTTGTCGTACTTACCGATGGTCTGGACCGCGACGCCTTCGATTGCCTCGCACGCGATTTGGAGCGCGTCATCTCGGCCCCCGTCCAAATTGCCGACGATACCATTACCCCTACCTGCCTGGTTGTTCCCGTCTATTACGAACGCCTGGTCAACCAAGCACCGGCCGTCTTGGACGAACTCGATCGTCGATTACGCGCCATCAACGGGCCGTTTCAGAACAAGAGCCTCTCCATACCCGAAATCGACCGCAAGGGCGCTGTTGCCGAGCGCATTGACCCGCTCACCGGCCTCTACCGCCCCAGTGAGTTTATGCTGCGCGCCAATGCCTTCTTGGCAACAGTGCGCGACGGCGCCTGGTGCATCGCCACGGTCGACATGGGACACATGCGCCTCTTTAACGAATGGCACGGGCAGGCCGAAGGCGACCGCGTGCTTGCAGATGTGGGAACAGTGCTCAAGGACATCGAAAATGCAGGGCTTGGCGTTGCGGGCTACTGGGGTCAGGACGACTTTTGTATCCTCGCTCCCTTTGAACACGATGCCATACATCGAATTTACGCTCGCGTGCGCGAGGCAGTCGCCAAGCATGATGACGGTGTGGGCTTTTGGCCATCCATGGGCGTATATCCCATCGACCACCGTGAGCAGATCACCATCGACGCACAGGCAAAGGCCATGTACGCCAACCGTCGCGCCAAAAACGACTTTAAGGACCGCATCGCCGTCTTTAGCCCCGAGGAGTATAGGCACGAGGTTGCGTTCCATCACACGCTGACCGAGTTCCAGTATGCGCTCTCCAACGAGCGCATCACCTACTATCTGCAGCCTCAGGTCAACATGGAAACCGGCGAGATCATCGGCGCCGAGGCGCTCACACGCTGGATCGACAAAGATGGATCGTTAATTCCGCCCGCGTCCTTTATCCCGGCGCTCGAGGAAAGCGGCTTTGTGGTGACGCTCGACAAGTACATTTGGCAGGGTGTCGCCTCGTGGCTGCGCGGGCGCATCGATCGAGGGCTTCGCGTGGTTCCGATCTCGCTCAACGTGTCGCGCGTGGATATCCTTGCCTGCGACGTTGCCGAGCATATGGGGGCACTCGCCGACCAATACAATCTGCCGCCCGAGCTCATGCGCATCGAGATTACCGAGACGGCTTATACGGGGGAGTCCGAAGCTGTGGATAAGCTGACGGCCGACCTGCACAACCGCGGCTTCTCGACCTACATGGACGATTTTGGCACCGGCCAGTCCACGCTCGCGATGCTCAAGAACGTCAACGTCGACGTCATCAAGCTCGACCGCACGTTTGTGCCCGTCGACGGCGATCAAGGCCGCAGCGTGCAAATCATTTCATCAATGCTCGAGATGGCGCAGTCGCTCCATCTGCCCGTCGTGGTCGAAGGCGTCGAGACAAATGAGCAGGCAAACATGCTACGCCAAATGGGCGCCCGCTACGCTCAGGGCTTCCTCTACTACCGTCCCATGCAGGCGGAGGATTTTGAGGCATTGCTCGATACTGCCGACAACAACTAATACGCTCGCGCGCAAACGCCACCGTCGAGGGAGCGTTTGTTCCCATGAGCTAACTAATACCCCAATCTAAACCGAATTGGGAGTAAGATACAAACCATTGTTCCATCCAAGGAGGCCATCCATCATGAACGAGTCGTATCGCCTGGGCGAGCAATCAATCATCGCTCATCTTCAGCGGCTTGCGAACGGGGCCTCAACCACCGAGCTCGATGTTGCCGCGCTGCCCCCGGAGCTGTGCGCCATCGGCGAGCAGCTACAGAAGACATTTGCCATCCTGCAGCAAGAACGCGAGCTGCTTGAGCGCGGCGCCTATATCGACTCGCTCACCAATCTTGGCAACCGTGGCGGACTCGACCGCCATGTCGATCAGCTCTGGCGCAAAGGCACCCCCTTCACCTGCGCCTATATCGATATCGACCGCCTTAAGCATTGCAACGATAAGTTTGGCCACACCGAGGGTAATCGCTACATCCTGAGCATCTGCCGTGCACTCACCGAGACAATGGAGCCCGATGAGTTGCTGTTCCGTATCGGTGGAGACGAATTTGTACTTATATCCCCCACGACAGACGAAGCCGAGCTCGAGCAGCGCCTAGAGCGGACGCGTGCCAATCTTATCGAGGCAACATCGGACGGCAAGGCGCCCATGATTGCCAGCTTTAGTTTTGGCTGCTCGCGCGTCGACCCGCTTGCAGGCGATACGCGTCGCCAGATGACAAAGGACGCCGACCGCAAAATGTATCGCTACAAGCTCATGTACCGTGTGCAACAACCGGAAGAAGGCGATGCGCCGCAACGCCCGGTCACCGAACAACCCCCCCCCTGCAACGACCGAGTGTTCCAAGCGATCTCCATGAGCTCCGAGACGCGCTATCCGTTCATCATTAACCTCGACACCGGCGAATCGCAATGGTCGGTTAATGCCGTGCGCGATTTTGACCTACCCTCCCAGCATCCCTACAACTCGCTTGATATATGGCTTGCCCGTGTTCACCCCGAGGACCGCGACAACGTGCGCAGCGAGCTCGATATGGTGGTAAACGGCGCGTGGCACTTCCATTACATGCAGTATCGCGTGATGGATGCTACCGGAGCGTACGTGCTTTGCGACTGCACGGGCTACCGTTTGGACGGCACCAATACCGAGCCCAACATGTACGTGGGCATGATTATCAACCGCAGCCTGGCAGATACGACTGATTCCGTGACCGGCCTAGGCGATATCCACGCCCTGGTCAACGCCATTGGCGAAATGCGTCGCGTGGCGCGCAAGGCGAGCTTGGTCGCCATTAAAATCGACGAGATCGCTCGAGTCAATGCCCGCTTTGGCTTTGATGCGGGCGACCGCGTTTTGGCGGAGAGCGCCGCCTGCCTCATGGATTGTTCGCGCGGCAAGGGTCGTCTGTTCCGTTCGACGGGACCGATGTTCGTGGCGCTTTTCGACGAATTCGATCCCGAAGAGATCGACGCGATCGCAGAGGAAATCGAGCGGTTCCTGGGCTCTCCCGTGCTCTTTGGCTCATTTGAATATCAGCCGCCCCTTCGTGTGGCCACGCTTCATCTGGACGCCGTCGACCGACAGCCTGTTTCCATTTTGAACGAGCTCAAAGCGCTACTTGAAGAAGCGCCGCAGGTACCGGGCACCAAACTGGACTAGCGTCGTGGGGCGCGATGTGAAACACAAGCCGTTTCGCATCGCGCCCCACGCCATCCGCCCTCTCGTGCGATAATCCTCCGCAGAAGTCACCGACAGCAGAGGGAGTTTGTGATGAAGGTTCTTTTGGTCAATGGCAGCCCCAAGGCAAACGGCAACACCGCCCGCGCGCTCGCCGAGGTTGCCGAGCAATTGCATGCCGAGGGCATCGATACCGAGGTGTTCCAGCTGGGCGCCAAGCCCATTCGCGACTGCATTGGCTGTGGCCAGTGCGGCAAGCTCGATTGCCGCTGCACCTTTGACGACGACGTGGTGAACGAGCTGATCGCTGCCGCCGAGCAGGCAGATGGCTTTGTCTTTGGCTCCCCCGTCTACTATGCGCATCCCAGCGGACGCATCCTCTCGGCTCTCGACCGCGCATTCTATGCTGGCAGCAAGGCCTTTGCGCACAAGCCGGGTGCCGCGGTCGCCGTCGCCCGTCGCGGCGGCACGTCGACCACCTTCGATGTACTCAACAAGTACTTCACTATCAACCAGATGCCCGTGGTGGCCTCCACGTACTGGAACAACGTCTTTGGTGCCATGCCGGGCGAAGCCGCCCAGGACGCCGAGGGCCTTGCCACCATGCGAAACATCGGCAAAAACATGGCCTGGCTCCTGCGTTGCATCAAGGCGGGCAAGGCTGCCGGCATCGAAGCCCCCGAGGCCGATCGCGAGCGCACCAACTTCATTCGATAAGTCCGGCGGTGGTCACCTCGATGCTCGTTAGAACGGCGGAACATAATATGAATATTCAAATCTTCGGCACCAAAAAATCCTTCGATACCAAGAAAGCCCAGCGCTATTTTAAAGAGCGCCGCATTAAGGTGCAGTTTATTGACCTTAAGGAAAAGGAGATGAGCAAAGGCGAGCTCACGAGCGTGATGCAGGCGGTCGGCGGCATCGACAAGCTACTCAACCCCAAGGCCAAGGACGAGGAGACGCTCGCGCTCATCCAGCACCTCACCCCCAGCCAGCGCTTCGACAAGCTGCTCGAGAACCAGCAGGTCTTGGCCGAGCCCATCGTGCGCAACGGCAAAAAGGCCACCGTCGGTTATTGCCCCGATGTATGGGGAGCCTGGGAGTAGCTTGTGTTATTTGCCGGCGCGTGGGTATAAGAGCAGGCGTTTGGCATAAGATTTAACTGTAAGCCATGTCTAACAAAGGAGGGCACATGCCCAACAAACCCGTGAAGATCATCATGCTTACCGGATACCTCGGTGCCGGCAAGACCACGCTGCTCAACCACATCCTCGCTAACGACGGCGGCATCCGCGCCGCCGTGATCGTCAACGACATCGGCGAGATCAACGTCGACGCCAGCCTTATCGCCGACGGCGGCCTTTCCGAGACCGATGACCTCATCCCGCTCACCAACGGCTGCATCTGCTGCACGCTTTCGGATGACCTGGCCAACCAGCTGCAGGGCATCGCCGATTCGGGCAACTTCGACTACATCATCATCGAGGCATCGGGTATTTGCGAGCCTATCCCCATCGCCTACACCATCTCGAGCTTCTGCGACGAGGCCAAGGTGGGCGGCGAGCCCAAGCTTGCGCTCGACAACATCGTGGCTGTGGTCGATTGCGCCCGCATGTACGACGAGTTCAACGGCGGCCGCGACCTGTTGGCCGAGGATATCGACGAGGACGACATCGAGAGCCTGCTCATCCAGCAGATCGAGTTCTGCTCCACGCTGATCCTCAACAAGACCGATACCGTGAGCCCTGAGCAGATCGCCGAGCTCAAGGCTATCGTGCGCAGCCTGCAGAAGGACGCCGTGATTGTCGAGGCCCAAAACGGCGAGGTCCCCATGGAGGAGCTGCTCGACACCGACCGCTTCGACTTTATGCGCGCCTACAACTCCGCCGCCTGGATCGAGGCCATGGAGCATCCCGAGGAGCACGACGACCCCGAGGTGCTCGAGTACGACATCGAGACCTTTGTGTACTCGCGCCGCAAGCCGTTTGACCTGCAGAAGTTCACCGATTTTGTTGAGCAGGAGTGGCCCGACGAGGTCATCCGCGTCAAGGGTCCGCTGTGGCAGACCGGCGATCCGGACATGTGCTACATGTTCGAGCAGGCCGGCCACCAAATGCGCCTGATGGAGAACGGTCTGTTCGTTGACTCCGCGCCCGAGGGCGAGAAGCAGAAGATCATCAACGAGAACCCCGAGATCATGCAGATTTGGGACGACGAAACGGGCGACCGCATGACGAGCCTGTGCATCATCGGCCGTCACATGGACAAGGATGCGCTCATCGCCTCCCTCGATGCCTGCCTGACCGACTGGCACCGCGCCTAGATTTATCCAAGCGGGCATTTTTCCGCCTACGTAACCGCCAAAACCACCACGAAGGTGCCTGTCCCCTTCGTGGTGGTTTTTCGTTCTATGCCAAGGAGATTCATGTTCAATATCGTGCTGTACGCGCCCGAGATTCCGGCCAATACGGGCAACATCGGCCGTACCTGCGTGGTCACCGGCGCCCGCCTGCATCTGGTGGAGCCGTTGGGCTTTTCGCTCGACGACAAGACGGTGCGCCGCGCCGGCCTGGGCTACTGGCAAAACTTGGACGTGACAACGTATGCCGGCTGGGAGGATTTCCTGGCGCGCAACGATCTCTCCCCCGCCGACGAGCGCCTGCATCTGCTGACCAAAAAGGCGCGCCGCACCTATGCACAAAGCACCTACCGCGATGGCGACTTTTTGGTCTTTGGCAGCGAGAGCTCGGGGATTCCCGAAGAGCTGCTCGCTGCGGCGCCTGAGCGCTGCGAGCGCATTCCCATGCTGCGCGATTGCGACTCGCTCGACAACGCCGAGGCCTGGGAAGCCCACGAGGAATCGCTCGGGCATATCGAGGGCAGCCACGAGGCCATCCTTCAGCAGGATATCTGCGGCAACTTCGTCAATCCGAACGACTACCGCATCAGCGCACTCAACCTCTCCAACAGCGCCGCCATCGTCCTCTACGAAGCCCTGCGCCAAACAAACTACCCGGGAATGTGATAAACCTGCCATTTGGGGACGGGGTAGAAATGGTAGATTTTCAAACCCTCTAACCCTTGACAAACTGGTTCTGGCATCGGATGTGACAAAGGGACTGTCCCTTTGTCACATCCTCACATCAGAATTCAACTTCAAATACAAACGACTGCCGGAGTTCTCGCTTGGCTTGACTTGTCAGGCTCGAATTCGCCCTTATGCTCAGCTTGCTGCATGCCTCATCGATAGCCATAGCAAGCGATACGGACATGGTCATGGTCGTCTCACTTTTCAATTCAACCCGATAGCTCTTCGCCTTGTTTTTATCCTCTCCACCGCATCTCGTTTCGATTAACAAGAGAATATCTGAGTCATGGGCATACCAATGGAGCTCAGGACGCTGCGGGGCCATGTCGCCCTCGAATTCCTGTGTAAACAGGATTTTCTTCTCGTTTCTCGTTGAATCGCTCAAGGAGCCGTCGATTCGAACCGAGCCCTTCTTTCCCGCCTTGGCGTTTCCCTTAACCTGGTGGCCTCGCCGAGTTTCCTCGTACTCCGTCACCTCCAGCTTGCAGCGCTTTGCGCCAAGCATGAATGCAATCCGCCTCAGCTCGGCCATCTTGTCTTGTTGCATGGTTGCGAAATAAGAGTCAAGGTCAACAAAGCGAGACCGATCAAAAGCATCTATGTAATAGGTGGAATAGAGAGACGGTTTAGGATAGAAAGACAGCTCGCTATCCCCGATTGCCTCGCGGTACAAATTGAAAATCTGCGTACCCTTAACAGTATCCAGCCAACCAATAGCATCCCTACAGACGTCGATGCCCCGACGCTCATTTCCGTCAACGATTCGAATCATGTTCGGCAAATGGAATGAAGGGCTCTGATAGGCCTCTTTGGTTACCGGTCTGTACCTATTGAGTTGTTGTTGGTATGCCCAATCGTTGACGGCATCACCGATATCTGCAGCGGCTCCCGCCGCGCCATCGGCCGCATCCGCAATGGCCGCTAAGGCGTCATCGGCCATCGGAGCTGCGGCACGCATTGCATCATCGGCAACTTTCTGTACGGTTGCGACCGCACCCGCTACCGCATTTCCGGCACCACCGACCAATCCAGCAGCGACCTTACGGATATCAAAGTCCTGCTTATGTCGCGGCAGCCCCTCCCTTTTGGCAACAACGGCCAGATCGTCTTTATCCTCCATGATGACCTCCTATTTCCGATAATCGAAATCAACCGTATATTCATCGCCAAATGCCGAGTTGAAGGTAGTGTCGAGAAAGGTGGTGTAGCGCCCGATCAGAAGCGAGCCGGCCCCAGCGATCTTTTGCCGTTTATCCAACATGCTATTCACCCCTACTCAAACGCAACGTCAACATTGACGTCATCGCCGCATAGGGCTTTGACCTGTTTTTCGATAAGGGCGCAGGCTCTATCATCAGATTCTTGGAGCATATTGCTTTCCTTGACCTTCTTGGTCTGCTCTTTCTTTGCCTGTTTCAATAACGTGTTTAGATCATCCGTGCTTACTTGATTCCAGTTAAGAAAACCATTGTCCTCAACATATTTCTTAAGCGTATTGGGGTCTGTCGAGAACGAGGTGATCTCCGAGTGAGGCAGTATAACCTTTACGCTCTTGACCTCTGAATTCTTATCGGCCATATTAACCCGTACGATTGTAACCTTCATCTTATCGGCATTGATCCCGATGTCAGCCTTGCCGTCAATCGTTGCGACATATCGCTTAGACGTAAAGGGGTTTTCCCACCCAAGCGGATTGCCCGCCTCATCAATTGAAAGCAGCTGGGTGAAGTTGTACTCGTACGTCACGAGCTTAACGACTGGCGTGATCTCCTCGCGAATCGAATCATCGCTGATCGTTGTAGAATTACGTGTCAATGACATCCAGATACCCCAGGCAACCGCTAGAACCGTAACAACGACTAGCCCGCCAAAGGCAACCTTTTGCGGCATCGTTGTAAGAAATTTTGTTTTTGCCATCCTGTTTCACCTTTCCTTTATTGCCCAGACGTTCCCATCATCTTCCAGCGCGAGCATGATGGCACGAATCATTCCGTCAACGGCTCAATGCAAAGCGCGACCGTTCAAAGAAAACGGCCGCGCTTTCTTTTCAATTCCCGCGAACTATTCCTTGACGCTGTAACCCGACACCGTCGGCGCAACCCTCGAAGCGTCGACCTCGCTCATCACCTCAAACTTCACCTTCTCGCCAGGTGCCCAAGCAGATGTATCTGCGTAGCATTCTTCCGCCCTTACACCATCAGCATCGTAAAGAGCAACATTTAGGAAAACGTTTTCGAACGATATGTCAGAGGTATTTTCGACGATTGCGGTGTACGTATAGAGACCGTAGCCATCATCACTTTTCTCAAAGTTCGCCGATGAGAGCAAACCGTTGACAACCTCATCGTTATGCGTCTTCTCCTCTACGGTCCTACCGTTCTTAATCAGCTCGTCAAACTCATCTTGATACTCGTCATCAACTGTTAAGTCATATCGATCAACCAGTTTCTTAAGCTGTGCGGATCGTGCGTCGTAGGCCTTTTCCCATTCCTCGTAGTACTTAGGATCAGATTCCGCATACTTCTTGGTAACATCAAGCTGATCGTCAAGCAGGTTGAGATAGGCGATGACATCTTCCTGCATCTTAGTGTCTTTAAAAGGCGCCTTTTTGAGTTCTTTGTCGTTATCGATCTCGGTTTTAATTATCTCTTTTCGCACTTTATTCGAGCTTAGATCAGCATCTTCTCCAAGCGATTCGATATAATCCGACCGCTTTTGATAACCTTGAGCGATCACAGCCATTGCACGGTCATCGGCATAATCAGGTTCATCGTTTTTCTTCTCAGACTGCGAACAGCCGCTCAGCAGAAGCGCCCCACAAAACACCATCGCAAATAGCGCGGTCACCAGAGCCATTCCATAACGTCTTTTCATTTCGTCCTCCTTTAAATACAAAACACGATATCTAGCCCCTCGTCAAAAAGCAGACGAATTGGCAACGCGGTGGCACTATTTGGCTCAAGGGCGTGAACTGGACAAACATCGAGGGAAGGAGTGAGCTCTGTTCAATAAACTCCCCTCGTCAAAATGTCTAGCTAAAGAAGACGGACAGACGACGAACGGTCAAAACTAGTCGCGTCCGCCCGTCTCCAACGATCGAATGTCGATGCGCTGACGTTCAAAAGCGCAGCAGCCTCTCGCCTCGTAACCTCACCCCCTTCGAATAATTTGATGACATCGCGATAGCTATCTGGGCGTTCGAATGCCGGCCTTCCAAATTTCACGCCACGCAAACGCGCCGACGCGATGCCCTCCGCCTGGCGTTGCTTGATGTTTTCGCGCTCTAGCTGCGCCACGTAGCTCAAGATCTGGAGGACCAGATCTGCCATGAACGTTCCCGTGATGCCATCGGGCTGCTCGCGCGTATCGAGCAGTGGCATATCAAGAACCACGATGGCAGCGTTCCTATCCACCGTGATGCGTCGCCATTCATCGAGGACTTCGCGATAATTGCGACCCAAACGATCGATACTTTTGATCACGAGAACGTCACCCGCGCGCAATCTGCGAAGAAGACGCTGGTACTGGGGACGTCTAAAGTCCTTACCGCTTGCCTTGTCAGCATAAATCTGGCTCTGCTGCACGGGAAACCTTCCCAGCGCGTCCAACTGGCGGTCCAGGTTCTGGTCCGCAGTAGAAACACGCGCATACCCAAAGATTCGATTGTCCATAATTGCCCCTATCGGCTACCTCTTGGCAGCATCAGCTCAAACGAGAGCCCACTCACTATAGGGCGTGCAAATTTCGCGAATGGGTTGAGGTCATTTTGGCCCTCAGACACAAGCTATTCAAGCACTATGCCGACAGATGCTGGCTTTTATTTTGAATGTGACAAAGGGACGGCCCCTTTGTCACATCGATGCGCCAAATAATGAGCCATCGCTTTTAATCAGAATTTACTAGAATAAAATGAAGTTAAACGGCGATGTGAAAGGAGAGCTTTGTGGAATATCTCGAGAACCCGTTTACCCCCAGTTTTGGTGAGGTTCCTGCCCATCTCGCCGGCAGACAACAGATTATTCGGGATTTAGACCGTGCCTTCTTGAGCCAGCGTAGGCGCCCGGAATTGACCTCAATCTTCTCAGGCGCGCGTGGAACCGGTAAAACCGCTCTCATGTCGTCGCTCGCGACAAGGGCGGAATCCCACGGCTGGATAGCAGTAAAGACGACCGCGCTCTCGGGAATGCTTGAGGAAATCGAGTTCGGGGCGAAACGTGCTGCTGGCCATCTCATCGACCCATCTAACAACTTCGAAGTCACCGGTCTCGGAATTGCGCCGCTCGGCAGTATCGAGGTCAATCGCGTTCACGATGCCTCGACCTGGCGGTATCGTATGAGCGACATCATCGACCAGCTCAACGAGGCGGGCACGGGTCTGCTCGTCACGGTTGATGAGGTCGACCCGACGCTCGACGAGATGATCCAGCTCGCAGCCACGTATCAACACTTTGTGACCGATGGGAAACGCGTCGCCCTGCTCATGGCGGGACTTCCCAACAACGTATCGACGTTGCTGAACCACAAGACGGTCTCGTTCCTGCGGCGCGCGCAGCAATACCATCTGGGTCGCATTGCCGACTATGACGTGCGCGAAGCCTTAATTCGCACAATTCAGGAAAACGATCGCCTGGCAGATGCAGAGGGAATCGACAGAGCCGTTCGCTCGATCTCTGGTTTTCCCTTCCTATTGCAACTCGTAGGCTACCGTGCCTGGGATCTCACAAGCGATTCGAAGGAAATCTCGTCACGCGACTTTGACCTGGGAATTAAAATCGCGCGCGACGAGATGGACGACCGAATCCTTGCGGCAACCTATCGGGAACTCACCGCAGAGGACAAGCGGTTCCTCATCGCTATGCTCGATGACGAGGAAGAGTCCACCACCGCCGACCTTATCGAGCGCCTTAAGCGTTCGCCGCAACAGGTCTCTCGCTACCGACGCCGCATGATAGACGCCGGCATCATTGGAGAACGCGGGCGCGGAATCGTCGCTTTTGAATTGCCATTCTTCCGCGACTATCTCGCCGCTCAATGCGTGAAATAGGCATCGGATGTGACAGAGGGACAGTCCCTTTGTCACATCCGGCTAGAGGTAGCGGCCAGTAATGCTTGCGGAGCAGGCAGCGACATCGCTCGGCGTGCCGGCACAGACGATTTGCCCGCCCGTATCGCCACCACCTGGGCCCATGTCGATTACGTAATCGGCGTTGCGGATAAGGTCGAGGTCGTGTTCGATCACGACAACTGTGGCGCCCTTGGCGACGAGGCCGTCGAACACACTCAGCAGCACCTGAACATCGAGCGGGTGCAGGCCAATTGTGGGTTCGTCGAACACGAATACGGCATCATCCTGCACGCGGCCCATCTCACTCGCGAGCTTAAGACGCTGCGCCTCGCCGCCCGAGAGCGCCGGCGTGGGCTCGCCGAGCGTGAGATAACCCAAGCCCAGGTCGTGCAGGGTCTGTAAGCGCGCCTGAACTTTCTTGAGCCCCACCGTAGCGTCGAGGGCCTCGTCCACACTCATGTCCATGAGCTGCGGCAACGTCAGTAAGCTCCCGTCCTTGCCCTCGCGATGGATATGCGAAGCCGCGTCTGCATAACGTGAGCCGCGACATACCGGACAGACGATCTCGACGTCGGGCAAAAACTGCACGTCGAGCGATATCGAGCCCGTGCCATCGCACGTAGGGCAGCGCAAAGCGCCAGTGTTGTAGCTAAAGGCGCCCGCCTTGTAGCCGGCTGCCTTGGCCTCGGGCGTACGGGCGAAGGCGCGACGCAGCTCGTCATGGATGTCGGCATAAGTCGCCACCGTCGAGCGCACGTTGGCGCCGATAGGCGTAGCGTCAATCAGGTTTGCGCGGGCAATGCCTTCGGCATCGACCCAACGCACATGTTTTGGCAGGCGCTCGCCGGCCGCCTGCGCCTTGAGCGCCGGAATGAGCGTCTCGAGCACCAACGTCGTCTTACCCGAACCCGAAACGCCCGTCACCGCGACCAAGCGACCGCGCGGGATATCGACTTCGAGCGGCTTGACGGTATGGATGGCATCAGTCGCCATGCGGATATGGCCCTGGTCGAACATTTCGTCGTCAGCCACCTGCGGCCGCAAGCGCTTGGGCTCCGAGCGCAAAAATGGGGCGATGCGGCTGCCCTGCGATTCTTCGACCTCGCCTACCGCGCCCGCGGCGATCACATTGCCGCCGCCTGCTCCGGCAACGGGGCCCATCTCGACCAGATAGTCGGCTTCCGCCAGTACGCGCGTGTCGTGGTCGACAACGACCACGGTGTTGCCGTCATCCACCAAATCGCGCATCACGCCTACCAGGCCGTCGACATTGGCAGGATGCAAGCCAATCGAGGGCTCGTCCAGCACATAGAGCACGCCCGTCGATCGGTTACGCACCACGCGGGCGAGCTGCACGCGCTGACGCTCGCCCGTGGAGAGCGTGGCACCGGCGCGGTCGAGTGAAAGGTAATCGAGGCCCAGATCGACCAGTCGACGGGCCGTGCTCAAAAACGAATCGCAGATATCCGTCGCCATGGGCTGCATCTCGGCCGGCAAGGATGCGGGCACCCCGCGCACCCACTCAATCGCCTCACCCAGCGTCATAGCCGCGGCCTGCGCCAGATTGATACCGCGCACCTGGGGATGGCGCGCAGCCTCGGAGAGACGCGTGCCGCCACAGTCACGGCATGGCCCCTCGCGCAAAAAGCGCGCCACGCGCTTGAGGCCCTTGTCGTCCTTAACCTTGGCGAGCGCATTCTCGACGGTATAGACAGCGTTGTAATAGGTAAAATCGAGCGGCGTGGCGCCCTCGCCGTTTTTGGGAACGTAGAGAATGTGCTTTTTAACCGCCGGACCGTGGAACACGATGTCGCGCTCTTGAGGCGTGAGCTGGTTAAACGGCACGTCGGTGCGCACGCCCATCTCGCCGGCTACCTGCTTCATCAGATCCCACATGAGCGTACCCCAGGGAAGCACCGCGCCTTCGTTGATGGTCTTTGACTCGTCGGGCACCAGGCTCGCTTCGTCCACCTCGCGCATGACACCGGTGCCGCCGCAGGTAGGGCACGCACCGCCGCTGTTAAAGGCAAGGTCCTCGGCACTCGGCGCGTAGAACTCGCGGCCGCATGCGGGGCACGTGAGCGACAGGCCCGCAGCCACGTTAAGGCTCGGCTCCACACGCGCCCCGCAATGTGGGCACACGTGATGGGCACAGCGGCTAAAGAGCAAACGCAGACTGTTGTTGAGCTCGGTCATGGTACCAAAGGTCGAGCGCACGCCTGGCACACTGGGACGCTGATGCAACGCGAGTGCCGCCGGTACGTGCAATACCTCGTCCACCTGGGCGTGCTCGGCCTGCGTCAGGCGACGTCGAGTATAGGTGCTGAGCGCCTCCAGGTAACGGCGCGAGCCCTCGGCATAAAGAACTCCCAGCGCCAGCGAGCTCTTGCCCGAGCCCGACACGCCGGCAATGCCCACGAGCCTCCCCAGCGGAATATCGATATCGATGTCCTTGAGATTGTGGACACGTGCACCGCGCACCTCGATAGCCTGCGGGCTCATCTTCTGTTCCGTCACCTTTATCACCCTACTCATGCCATAAAACGCGGTCGCGGATATACTCGCCCAGCATGGGCACGGTAAACCGCACAAGGCCGTATCCGGCGGCCTCGATGACGCGCTCGCGAATCAGGCTTGCGCGATATTTACTCGCCCAGCTCTGGGTACGGTCGCAGCGCTCAATGATATCCGCCGTGCGCGTCGGCTTGTCCTCGTCAACCGCCATAGCCTCGATAAAGAGGCGCTGAGGGCTGCGCAGCCCGTAATACAGAGGTGCGTCAACCGCTTCGTAGAACTCGGAGACGGCATCCGCATGGCCATTCTCGACATCGCGCCTTTCGATGACCTGCGAGCCACGCCGGACAGCAGACCGCCACATGTAATAGCCCACCAGCTGAACCATATAGGGATGCCCCATGCTCTTGCGCGCCGCAAGGTCCGCCGTCTCCGCGTCAACGTAAAGACCAGCGTCTTTGACCGTCTGGATATACGAATCGCGCACTTTGGGCAAAGATATTGCCCCCAACGTACGCTGCTGGGCACGCCGCAAAAACGTCACGCTCGGCTCTTCGAGCAGATCGTCAACCATACTGGGCAAGCCGGCGAACGCCAGCGCAAGACCGCGCTGGTCGCTATCGGGCAAGCCCGTGGCATCCTGGTCTCCGAGCACCTGCTGATAGAGGACGGCAAGAGCCGCCAGTTCCTCGATAGACACCGATTGTGCCTCGTCAATCGCAAACAAGACGCCCTTGCCCGGACCGAGCTTCTTGAGACGCTCGTTGACCAGCCCTCGCAATGTCTCGCCTTTTGCCCGCGCCGCCTCGACCGACATCCGGCCAAACGACGGCCCAAACTCCATTGACGTCACAACGGGTTTATTCGAGCGAAGCGCGTCGGCCAAGCGGTCGCACAAACCAAGCGAAGCGGAATCGGAGACAACCGCCCATCCGCGCTCATTGGCTAGACGTTGCAGCTCCCGCAGGAGAACCGTTTTGCCACAGCCGCGGTTTCCCGTAATGAGCATGAGCCTGCCCGGCGCTCCGGCGCCGTTGTCGAGCCCTTCCTCAAAATCTTCGATGACCGACTCGCGACCGATGAGTATCGGAGGCCGCTTACCAGCTGTGGGCTTAAAGGGATTTGGATTCATGTCGGCCTCCTCGGATTGGCAAACCCTGGTAATAGTTATACCAACTTATACCGAGTTATACCAATAGCATATGACAGAGGAACTGTCCCTTTGTCACATGTGGCCGAAAAACTCGGCGTCTGCCGCTCGCCAGGGGCGGAAGGTGGCGGGATCAATCTTTACGTGCGCCGCGGCGGGTACGTCGTACCATTTGACCGTGTAACCGGCGCCGTGAGAGCAAAAGACCGAATCGGGCGTGTTGGGCAGATCGACCTCGGGCTCATAGGCGGCCGTCTCGATGACGCGCTCGGCATCATGGCAAGCCGCATAACCGGCGAACTCCAGGTACAGATGACCGCGCCCGCTCGTGTAGGCAGCCACCTCCAGCGCGTAATCCTGCACCTCGGATGCCGGCACGCGACCCACAAGCTTCGCTCGGTCTCCCGCCATCGTCGACGGCTCGTACTCGGCACCCATGCGTGTGGTATCCGAGAGCGCCCGACCCACGCACTCCCCCGGCACCTCGAGCTCAAAGCGATACCACGGCTCCAACAGTACCGCCGCGCCGGCCTCGCGCGCCTGCATGAGCCCCTGGCGAATCGCACGGTACGTGGCCTGGCGAAAATCGCCGCCCTCGGTGTGTTTGGCATGAGCGCGGCCGCCCGTGAGCGTAATGCGCACATCGGTGATGGGCGAGCCCGTCAGCACGCCCAGGTGGTCGCGCTCCATAGCGTTGGTGAGTGCCAAACGCTGCCAGTTAAGATCGAGCTCGTCGGTCGAAGTCACGGTGCCAAACTGCACACCCGAACCCGCCGGCAACGGCTCCAGGCGCAGATGCACCTCGGCATAGTGGCGCAGCGGCTCAAAGTGGCCCACGCCCTCGACCGGCCGCGAAATAGTCTCCTTATAGAGAATGCCGCCGGGCTCAAACGCAACCGAAAGGCCAAAGCGATCGGCCAACACCCGCTGCGCGACCTCGAGTTGCACGGCGCCCATCAACTGCAAATGGATCTGCTCAAGATGCGTATTCCAGCTTACGCCGAGCATGGGATCTTCGTCCGCCAACTCACTCAGCGCTTTAAACACCGCATGAACGTCGTGTTCGCCCGGCAGCACCGTATAGGTGAGGACCGGAGCGATGACGGGCGCACCGCCCGCGGGCTCCGTGCCCAGGGCGTCCCCTGGGCGAACGTGCGCAAGACCCGTCACGGCGCAAATACCGCCAGCAGCAACTTCTTGGGCAAGCTCATACTTCTCGCCGTTATAGATGCGTACCTGATCGACCTTCTGTTCCCACGCCTCGGCACTGGAATGCCCGCTGATCATCTGTTTTGCGCGCAGCGTGCCGCCGGTCACTTTAACCCAAGCCAAGCGCTCGCCACGATCCCCGCGGCTGACACGATAGACGCGCGCGGCAAACTCCGGGAGCCACGCCTGCTCACGCATCAGCGCGCATATACCATCCAGTAGCTCGTCAACGCCTTGGTCCTTGAGCGCCGAGCCGGCAAAGCAGGGAAAGAGCTTGCGCTCGGCAACCATGCGCGACAGCGTTGCGACAGAAAGCTCACCCGCTTCAAGAAACTCCTCGAGCGCCGCTTCGTCCAACGCAGCAGCGTCCTCCTGAACGGCGCCGCCCGCCAGCAGCTCGTTGGCATCCAGGCAGCCCTCGGAAAGACGCTGCCCGAGTTGTGCCAGCAAAACATCGCGGCCGGGATTCTCCAAATCGATCTTGTTGATGAAGATGAACGTCGGGATGTCATAGCGTGCAAGCAGGCACCACAGGGTTTCGGTGTGCCCCTGCACGCCATCGTTGGCGCCCACCACCAGAATCGCGTAGTCGAGCGCGCGCAATGTGCGCTCCGCCTCGGCAGAAAAATCGACATGCCCCGGTGCATCCACGAGCATGACGTGAGTATCGCCGTGGTCGAGCACGGCCTGCGACGAGAAGATCGTAATGCCGCGCTCGCGCTCGATCGCGTTCGTGTCAAGATGCGAGTCGCCATCGTCCACACGACCGCGCTTGCGAATGCGACCTGCATTGAACAGCATGGCCTCGGCCAACGTGGTCTTGCCGGCATCGACATGCGCCAAGATTCCAACGACCGCTTGCTTCGACATGGCTCTCCTCTTATTACAAGCCCATCGCACGCGGCAACGGGCATCCTCGTTCCATACCGGATGATACAATTTACGAGCCGGCGGGCGAAGCGGGCCCTATCCCCCGACCGAGCTCATCGCCCCGCGTTGCCGCGCGGCGATTTTCGTAGGTTCGCGCCTTGCGAAAGCCGGCACCTCCCCTTTTGCCCGCCCGGTCTCATCTGGGGCGGTAACAATGCGAGTCCCACAACGACGCGTTTTACCAAAAATGGCCCCACTCGGGGCCATTTTTTTATTTGAGCTGGGTGATGATACGTGCCTTGGCTCCTACGCCTCGCGCAGCCAATCAAACGCGACGCGCGGCGTACCGTCCGACACATACACGATACCAGCGCGCTTAAACCCGGCCTTGGCGATGGCGCCCTGCATAGGCAGGTTGTCTTGATGTGTGTCGATACGCAGATGGTCGATGCGTTCCTTGGCAAAGGCAAACATCGCGGCCGCGACGCCATGCGTGGTGCCGTCGGATGCCACGCGGTGCAGCACAGCATACGGGGCATCGCTGCGCCACTGACCGCCCTCGATCGCATCGTAGGAACTGTCCGGCCCCGGCAGAAAGGCAAACGTCGCCACCACGCGACCGTCGACTTCGCACACATAGCTGCCACCGGCGGCGATATCGGCAGCCACCTGCTCGACCGAAGGCGTGCCCTCGGGCCACTGCGTGGCGTTGCCATGCGCGCGCATAAAGGCGCGGGCCGCGTCATAGATAGCCATGACGGCGGGAATGTCGGTATCGAGGGTTTTTCTGATCATCACGCGGCGACCTCACGTTTATTGGTATCACTTTGATTGAGCAATCATACCAGCGTTTGGAAAGGGCAAGGAGCGGATGGGAAGCAAAAAGCGAGCCGCCTGGTCAAAGGCCAAAAGCGAGTTTTTGGGCGCTGCCACCGGCGGCGATATGAGCGACCTGTTTGCGCGCGAGGACGAGCGCCGCGACGCCCTGGACGCCGAGCGCGATGAGGCTTGGCGCTATAAGTCGTGCGAGCGCAAAAACCGGTACGACACGCGCGCCGAGGCCGAGGCCGTTATGGCCGACTGCGAAAACCGCGGACGACGCGGTTTAGCCTGCTACAAATGCGAGTACTGCGGCGGGTGGCACCTGACATCGCACCCCTGGAAATAGGGTCCGCATCGGCACGGTGTTGACGGGACGCCAGCCATCGCACGCAAGCTACGGGCGCGGCGGCACCAAAACATCGTAGCGGACGGCCTTGCCCGCAAGCCGATAGCTCGGCTTGACGCCGGCAAGCAGCGGCCCCTTCACCGGCCGTTTGATAACGACCTTGCGCGGCCGCACCGCAAGCGCAGCTTCGACCAGCGTTTCCTCATCGGCACACGGCTGTTCCAAATGGTGCAAAAGTTGGAACTTCTTTTTCACCGCCGCGCTCTTGGTGCGCTCGGGAAACATGGGGTCCAGATACACCACGTCGGGAGCCGCGAGCTCGCCCCGCTCGATCAGCTCGGCCGTATGGCGAAGACCGGCAATGCTGTCCTCGCCCGCATGTAAGCGCATGCGCGCCACGGCTGTCGCAAGCGCCGGATCATCTGCCGCGCGATCCAAAGCATCCTTGAGGAGCGCCGCGATCACGCAATCCTGCTCATACAGATCGACGGTAAAGCCCGCGGCCGCCAGCAGCAGCGAGTCCTCGCCAAAGCCTGCCGTGGCATCAATCGCCCATGGGTTCTCGATGCCTTTTGTGCGCGCGGCCTTTACCAGCAGCTCTTGCTGCAGACGGCCCTGCTTGAGTCGTGGCAGCATGCGGCCAAAATCGGCGCGCAACTCCATCGTACCGTCGGTGAGCGTGAGGCCCTCGGACTTCCCGGTCAGCTCAAGCCCCGCTGCCCGAGCAACAGAAAAGGGATCGACGACGCCCATGGACACTCCTTAACAAGCAAAACGAATACGTGAGCGCCACCTCAGTTGGCACCCAACCGTCCGCTATTGTCCCACACGCGACATGGTCCACAGCATCCCAATGCAAAGCACCGCCATCAATCCCGTGCACACGGCAGCGATCACAGAATCACTCATGCGCCTTCCCAACGACCGCGGCTCGCGCACTTGCTTGGCCCCGTACATCATGGCCCCTCCTTCGGTCCAGCTCTTACCATGGCCCCATCATCGCAGCGCCGTGCATACGCTGCCATCGATTTTACTTACGCCCAGCTTTCCTTTTTGAAAGGTTGGGCCGCACAGGCAAGAGTCGCTTTCAGGCGCATGCATCGCCGCGTTGAACTACAATGTGCTTCACCATATGTGCAGCACAAAGGGTGCGCCAGGTTGGCGTACTCGTATCGAAAGGACCAGCCATGAGCTTCACTCGCAAGACTCTCAAAATCCTTGCCCTGATTTATTTTGTTCTGGGCATCGCCAGTCTCGTCATTGGAATCGCCGGCATCGCGACCGGTAAGCTCGAGTCCACCTACGGATCGAACGCCATGCTCGCCGCGGCCGTGATTATCGCCAAGGGCCTCATCGATCTCGCCGCAGGCGTTGCGGGCATCAAGGGTGCCAACAAGCCTTCGCAGGTTGACGGCGCGTTTAAGCTCGGTATCGTTGCTGCAGTCGCCACGCTTGCCCAGGCGGTGCTCACGCTTCCCGCGTTTGGCGGCGACGCCATAAACTATGGCGCCTTTGTCATCGTGGTGTACGACCTGTTCTTTGTTCAGCAGGCACACGACGTTAAGGCCGAGAACAAGGATCGTCTGTAGGCACCTGCCCCCCCACAGCTCCCTGCAGCCAAGCAACCAAAAAGGGCCGATCGCATAGCAACGCGGTCGGCCCTTTACGTTTACCCAGATAAAACCTGCCAAAATAAACCTGTCCCTTTTTGGTAGGTTGTTAACTGTGGCGGTACTCGGCGATGATGAAGTCGATGTCGGTCTGAAGGGTATCCAAATTTGCCAGGCGCTCTTTGTCGGCAGGGCGCGTGCGATAGTAGTACGGCGTCATCTGGAATACGGCCTCGATGTCCGCTTGCGTTGCCAACGTAATGTTCGCCGTCACGCGCTGCGTGTCGACCAGCTTAAGCTCGGCGGTATGCGGCAGTTTTTCGTCGTTGAGGTACGGAGTGTCGTAGAGCACTTCCTTGAGCCCAAAGAGATGGCGCGCACCCGGGACCACGGTGTAGAGCGAGCCCTCGGGCGCCAGCACGCGGGCGAACTCGCGCTCGTTAAAGGGAGCAAAGAGCTCGGTCACCATATCGAAGGCGCCATCTGCCACGGGGATGTCCTTCATGTTGGCGACGAAATACGTTGCGCCGCCACGCTTGGCAGCCAAGCGCACCATTTCCTTGCCCAGGTCAAAACCATAGGCATCAACGTTCGATACCGAGCCCATGGCGCTCGTGTAATAGCCCTCGCCGCAGCAGATGTCGAGCAGGGTCAGCGGTTTGTCCGTGGACGCACCGCGCTCAGCCGCGCGCTCGCGCACCAGCTCGACCATCGCATCGCGCAGCGGCGCATAGTAGTCGCGATTCAGAAAGTCGCGACGACTGCGTGCCTGCGACTTGGGGTCGCCCATGGAGTCGCCGCTCTTAGACGAGCGCAACAGGTACAGATAGCCCTCGCGCGCACGATCGAACCGATGTCCGCCCGCGCATGCAGCACCGCGCTCGTCGTCCACCAACGGCTCATGGCAAACGGGACACAACAACATGGCAACTCCTTAGCGCAAACAACACAACGCCCACCATTGTCGCACGCCTTCCCCACCTAGTCATTGGGGACGTTCTTAAATGACTAGTCGATTAGGAGTATCATCATCTGCGCAAATAAGCACGAAAGAGCATATTAGAGATTGAGAGCGTATGGCTGATACCGTATCTAAGCACATTGACATGACGACTGGCTCGCTGTGGCGCAACATTCCCCTGTTCGCCTTCCCCGTGGCCGCCACGAGCATCCTTGAGCAGTTGTCGAACCTCATCGCCACGGTTATTATCGGCAACTTCTCGGGCGACCAGGGAACCCTTGCCATGGCAGCAGTTGGTTCCAACGTTCCGCTTACCAGCCTGATGATCAACCTGTTCATCGGCCTGTCGCTTGGCTCCAACGTGGTTATCGCCAACGCTATCGGCCGCAACGACCAAAACATGGTCAAGCGCGCCGTCCACACCTCGATCCTCATGGCACTCGTGGGCTTTGTCGTCATCGCACTGGGCGAGGTCTTTGCCGAGCCCATGCTCGCCGCGCTCAACGTCCCTGCCGAGACTATGCCGCTCGCATCGCTCTACCTGCGCGTCTTTTTGCTGAGCATGCCCTCGATCTTGCTCTACAACTTCGAAGCCGCCATCTTCCGCTCCGTCGGTATCACCCGTATGCCGCTCCAAGCACTCGCCGTGTCCACCGTCCTCAATATCGGCTTGGACCTCATCTTTGTCCCCGTACTCCACTGGGGCGTCGCGGGCGTCGCCATCGCCACAGCCATCGCCTACACCGTCAGCGCCGCTACGCTCTTTATCCGCCTGCTCAAGACCGACTCCGTCGTCCGCGTCACCCCGCGCGACCTGGCAATCGATCCCGTCGCCCTCAAGCGCATCGTCAAGATCGGCCTGCCCGCCGGCATCCAAAGCGCCGTCTTTGCCGTCGCCAACATCATCATCCAGTCCGCCATCAACAGCCTGGGTACCGAGGTCATGGCGGCATCCAGCGCCGCTATGAGCCTGGAGTATGTGTGCTACAACCTACTCAACAGCTTTAGCCAGGCTTGCACCACCTTTGTGGGGCAAAACCACGGCGCGCGCCAGATCGGGCGCTGCACTAAGACGCTCAAGGTCTGCCTGGTCGAAGGCGGCATCGTTGCACTCACCACCATCGTCATCATCGTCGGCTTGGGACGCGAGATCCTAGCGCTGTTCAACAGCGATCCCAATATCGTCTCTATCGGCTATATCCGCGTGTGCTCGATCTTCCCGGCATACGCCTTTAGCATGTTCTACGAAAACATGTCCGGTTACCTGCGCGGCTTTGGCATCTCGCTCATGCCCGCCCTCATCACCATGATCTGCGTCTGCGGTATTCGCTTCTACTGGGTATTCTGCGTGTTCCCGAACTTCCGCACCTTTGCGAACATCATGATGGTCTACCCCATCAGCCTGGGCACCACGGCGTTCTTTATGGTCGTGGCGGTATTGCTCTGCCACCCGGCACGCACCTACCGTCTAGCACAAGCCAAAGCGACAGCCCGCTAATCGCCACGCTCAACGTCACGCCAGTCATTAATTGACAATATGCGAGCTCATATAGTCGATAAAGTGCCTCGTGGCGATAGGCATGGTGTCCCAGCTGCGCCAGGCTGCCACCACGTCGCGCGAGGGGGCATGCACGATGGGACGTACGCGAATATCGGCCTGCATGCCCTCGACGGTACGGCGATACAGCATGCTCACGCCTAGGCCCTCCTCCACCATCGCCATGATGGTGTAGTCGTCGGTCACCTCGCTCGTCACGTGCGGCGACAGCCCATGTGCCGCGAATGCATCGAGCACCAGGCTCTGTTCGCCCTCGTCCAGCAGCACAAACGGCTCGGACGCCAGGTCGGCGAGCGTCACCTTTTCCTTTGCCGTCAGCGGATGCGCGGTCGGCAGCAGCGCCACCAACTCGTCGTGATAGACCACGCGCTTCTCGAGCCCAGCGGTAAATCCGCGCGCCGTAAAGCAAAAGTCAACCACGCCATCGTGCACCCACTGGGCGTTGCGCGTGTAATCGCCCTGCTTGAGGGTAAAGTGCACGCCTGGATGCAACGTTCCAAAGTCGCGGATTACACGCGGCAGCACGGTTCGGCTCACGTTGGTAAACGTCGCAATGCGAATATCGGTCGAGGACAGGCCCAGCAACTCCTGGCGCTTGCCCTCGAGCTCAGCCTCGGCCGTTACGATTTGGCGCAGATACGGCAGATACTGCTTGCCATCGCGCGTAAGCGAAACGCCCTGCTTGCCGCGCTCGATAAGCATCGTGCCCAGCTCGCGCTCGAGCGCCTTAACGGCCTGGCTCACCGCACTTTGTGTATAGCCCAGCTCATCGGCCGCGCCCTTCAGGCTGCCGCGATCGACCACCATGCAAACAATCTGATACCGCGATGCCATCGTGCCTCCACACCGATGCAGTCGTAAAACGTTTTGCCAGCGCTTTTCGCACCTACTTTAGCTTTGCTTAATCATACTGAAGATACATTCGCTTTACTACATCCATATCTGGGCGCAGAATCCTTTTTGCGAAACCGTTCTGTAACAAAAGGAGTCCCATGGATCGCAAAAAAGCAATCGCGCTCTCATTTTCCGTTCCCGTCGCATGGGGCTTTTCGTACCCCCTCATGAAGATCGGCATGGACAGCATGAACGCCACGAGCATCGTCGCGCTGCGCTGCATCATCGCCTTCGTGGCCTGCCTGCTGCTCTTCCACAAGCATGCGTTCCGCATCAACCGCGACCTGATGGTCCGCGCCGCCATTATCGGCGCCATCATGGCAACCGAGCTCACCTGCATGTGCCTGGGCTCCAGCCTCACCTCTGCCTCCACCGCCGGCTTTTTGCAGAGTCTGACGGTCGTGATCGTGCCGTTTGCCAATGCGGCCCTGCTGCGTCGTGCCCCCGAGCGCAAGGTGCTCGTCGGCACCGCTATCGTCACCGGCGGCATGTTACTGCTCTCGGGCGCCGACTTTACCAGCCTGAATCCCGGCGCGATCATCATGCTGCTCTCAGCCTTTATCTATGCCAGCCACATTATCGTAGCCAAGCGCTTTGTCGAAGAAGTCAATCCGCTGGCCCTGGGTGTTTGGCAGCTGGGCTTTGGCGGTCTGTTCTCGGGCATCGCCGCGTGCACCTTTGGCGGCTTCACGCTTCCCAGCACGCCCAACGAGATCGTCGTTGTCGTCGCACTCGCACTCATCTGCTCTGCCTACGGCTTTATCACCCAGACGCTCGTGCAGTCTCACGTGCCCGCCGAGACAACCGGCTTTGCCTTCTCGCTCGAGCCGGTTTGCTCCGCCGTCTTCTCGTTCTTCCTGGTTGGCGAGGTCCTGAGCCCCATCGCCTTCTTTGGCGCCGCCCTCATCCTCACCGGCGTCATGGTGGCAACGGTCGAGCTTCCGCGCCTTCGCGCCCGCAGCCATGCTCGCATGGCCGGAACGCCCGAGCACGTCTCCTAGAGCTCGACGCTTTTATACACAGCGGCCCAGCATCCATCGGACGCCCTTACAATAGATGCCAGCAAAGCATCTGCCGTAAAGGAGCCTCATGGACACCGCAACTCGCGACCGCAACATAGCAACTTGGTTGGGCGATGCGCCGCAGCCGGTACGTAACACCACGAACCAGCTGCTCGGGCGCATCGCCCTTTTGCGTGCCGAGCAGACCATCTACCCGGCGCAAGATGACATTCTCAATGCCCTCGCCTACACGCCGGCCGACCAGGTCAAGGTTGTCATCTTGGGTCAGGACCCGTATCACGGGCCCAACCAAGCCATGGGGTTATCGTTCTCGGTTCCCGCGACACAAACCAAGCTGCCGCCGAGCCTGCGCAACATCTATAAGGAACTCAATGCCGATCTGGGCTGCCCCATCCCCGCCACGGGCGACCTAACGCCATGGGCGCAGCAGGGCGTCCTGCTCCTTAACACCACGCTCACCGTACGCGAGCATGCCGCCAATTCGCATGCCAAGCTGGGCTGGAGCACCCTGACCGACTACGTCATCGATCGCTGCTGCCTGCTGTCCCAACCGGTCGTCTTTTTGGCATGGGGCCGCTTTGCCCAGCAGATGGTCGAGGGCAAGCTCGCCGCGACTGGCGCGGGCAAGGCAACCGGCAAGTACTGCTTAGCCTCCACGCACCCCTCGCCACTTTCGGCAAACCGCGCCACGGCAGAACTCCCCGCTTTTATGGGGTCGCGCCCCTTCTCTGCTGCCAATGAGCTGCTCGAGCAAAACGGCGGCAGCCCCATCGACTGGGGCTGCCTCACCTTATAACCTGTCTAGCCGGCAATCCAATAATCCGGGTACTTATTGATATCGATGGGCGCGGTAAGCTCGCTGATATCGCCGATGGCCTCCATGCGCATCAGCGAGCGCAGGTGATTCTCGCTCTCCATGATCGGCTCATTTACGGCCCTATTAAGCACATCGAACGTCGGCGATTCAAACGTATCCATGTCGACATTGCCGAACCACTTGCTCACGACGTAGTCGGCCTCCTCGTCATCTGTGGTAACCCCCACCATCTGATGGGACCACGTCTTGAGCGCCGCCTCGCGATCGGCCTCGGCAATATCGAGTTCCACGTTGCTGCCAAACGAGAACGACATGCTCTCCGTCCCGCCTAGTAGCTCTGGCAGCGGACAGCCGGAAGGCAGCGTTACCGTCACGCCGCTACAGCCCATAAACGCACCGTTCTGGATGCCGGTCACCTTATCGCACAGCGCAATCTCGGTGAGGTTCGAGCAGCGCGAGAAGGCGTTCGAGGCGATTACGGTTGGCCCCGTCAACACGCTCGCCAGATCGGCCCGCTCGACATCGGACGGTGCCGAGACCAGCGTGGCGGTTCCGTCACCGTTGTCCTCGATCTTCCATTCATCGCTCTCGGGTGCATCGCCACCCGCCGGGATAACCGTAGAAGACTCGACCAGCGGCAGCCCCATCATGGTTCGCAAGCGATTCTCGGGCTCCAACAGATTTGCGGCCATCTGCGCCTCGATCGCCTCGACCGTCGGCTCCGGACCCGTCCCCATATAGAAGTCCAAGTACATATTCCAATAGACTTCTTCGAAATACGTGTCGTAGTCGTCGTAGCCGACGAACCCGTAGACCCACGCATTGAGGTAATCCTGCTCCATGCCACTGGGCACCGACAGATGAATGCGGCCGGCTTCCTCCTCGGCATCGGTTACGCCGTCAAAGAAGAAACCCACGCCCGGCGACGGATAGCCCAGCGTCGCAATACCAGCGCCGACTGTCAGGTTATTAAAGTTGGCATCATTGCCAAACACTGAAGACGCCAGATAGTTCTGAGAGCCCGTACCCGTAGCTGCGTCGTAGTCGCCCTTGGTGTCCGCCACAAACGATGCGCTCGCGAGCCTCGGGCAATTCGTGAATGCCTGGTCGTTGATTTCCATCGTCGCCGCGTGCAGAGACACGGACGTAAGGTTCGTACAGCCATCGAACGCCGACACACCGACGTGGATATCGTTATCGGGAAGGTCGATGTTCAGGTCGCCAGCAATGCCAGAATTCCTAAAGGCATAGCGATCGATATATGCCAGATGAGGAGCCGAAGTCCAATCGATATCCCACACGCCTCCGGTTCCCTCAAAGGCGCCGGGCAGGTCCTTGGCGCCGGACAAGGAATAGCCGCCAAAGATCTCAGTCGTACTCGGCAGCAGCCCAATCGTTCCGTTGAGCACCGAAGGCGCACCGAGCAAGATGCTTGGCTTGCCTTCCGCATCGTCATCTAAATAGCCGTAGAGAAGGACAGCGTCGTCGCTTGGAGCATCGCAACCAAAATCGGAAATGCCGTCGATGGTGACAAAGCGGCTGTCGTAGCCCTGCAACTCGCCATCGGGCGCATACCAGGTGCAGCCGGCCGGATTGGGATTCTCGGTCGTGGCAAAAACGCCCTTTTTAGCACGCGACGCCACAAAGCCCAGGCTCGTGCAGCCCTTAAAAGCATCGGCTCCCACCTCGATGCTATCGGGCGTGCCGATAAACACGCCCTGAAGGTTCTGGCAGTTCTCGAACGCGTTACGGCCGATCGCACTCGTCTGCTCGCCCAGATTGACAAACATGAGCCCCGCATCGCCCGAGAAAGCGTACGGTGCGATGGAATCGACTTCGAGCCGCCTGCCGCCATCCGCAAGCAAGGTACCGTCGAAGGTCGCGGGCAGATTGCCGTTCTCATCGCCTGCAGCAGACAGCAAAATCGTCTTACCGGCGTTGACATAATACAAATAACCGTCTTGGGACAGGCTCGCCTTGATCACGCGCGCGTCGGGTGCACCGGCGGCGGCCTTGTGCTGCTCGACATACGCAACCTGCTTGTCGGTTACGCACACGATGGTCTGCACGGAACCGCCTGCGAGACTGCCGTCCTCGAGTGTCACGTTGTCGGCAAACCATGGCATGAGCACCAACGTGTTAACCGATGTGTTGCCCGTAAAGGCACCCTTCATAATGGTGTTGGAAATCTGCACCAGGGCGATATTGGAACCCGTGTCGAGCACATAGCATAAATCGCTTTTGAGCTGCGAATTCATGTTGTACACCAGCCCCTGCGAGTACATGAGCCGGACGTCGGGATTACTCGCGGGCGATACGTAAACGCCGTAGGCGCGCTCCAGCTCGCCCGCATGCTCGGTAATAAAATCGAGCAGTGCGGCATCGTCAACGACAAGGGTGCAGTCCCGCAGATTGCTCACGTCAATCTGGGGCAACTCACCCCCTTTGGACGCGTGCAGAACAATACGGTCGAGCTTATTGCGATCGGGAATGGCAACACGGTCAATATCGGCAGGGACATCGAGTTCGCGCGTATGGTAGGGAACGCCCAAATACTCCCGGCCATCGCGAGAAGTCAAAATTCCCTCGTCCGTTGCGGCATAGACGGGGTTATCCGACGCCACACGGTAGGCATCGAGCACCTGAAAGCCCGCATTGACGTTGACGTAGTACACCGAGGACGGCAACTCCAGATTGTCGATCTGCCACGTAAAGCCTTCGCGCTGGCGACTGTCGGTATAGGCGTCGACCGCCTGCACGCCCTGCGGAACACGCAGCGTCTCGGTGCCGCCATCCACCGACACGACCGACTCGTCCACATCGACGAGCGTCTGCAGGCGTGAGCTATTGGGGCTGGTCGGGTCGTCGTCAAAGCGATAGTTTTTGTCGAGAGCATAACCCTGAAAGCGAACCTTGTAGGCGGGGTCGATGGACACGACATCGCCGGGAACCACCACATGGCGACCGGGAGTCAGCGTGTAGAAATACGGGACGGCCGCCTCGTTCTCGCGCCACCCCAGCAGCAGGGCATTGAGATAGCCCTCAGAATCGACGTGACCCGTCTGTTTCATAAAGGCTTCTTGCGTATTGACACTCAGCAGGTTTTCCTTGGAGCTCAGCGTACTCCAGATCACGTTACGCTTGCCCATCGAATCGGGCTGACCGACCACAAACAGGCACGACTGCGCCGGCTGGATGGTAACGCTGCGCGTCGTCCACGCCGCATCCTGCGACAAGCGCAGCGAGACGCTTACCGTGAGCGGCTGGCTCGAGCACAGCACCGGATTCTGCTCGCCCGCGGTATTGGTCCACGAGTTGATGCGCAGATACGGAAACGTGGCAAACTCATCCTTGGTGCAGGCAAGATAGTACATGCCGATGTCATCACTCCAGTGGACATCCATGGCACAGAACAGCGTCCAGGCATCGAGCATCTGTCCATCGTAGATTGCATCCTCCATGGGTGAAATCTGCACCTTATTGGGATCGACCAATCCAGCTGCACCGTTAAACTGCGTAAAGAACGTTGTGTCTCCCATAGGAGCACCCTTTTGGGGCGTGGGGTCCTGAAAGAGATACTTATAGGAATTGACCGTCGAGTTGGCCGAGCCGCCGGAACCAGCATTGCCGCCGGAACCGGCGTTACCTGCGCCGCCGGCATTGCCGCCAAACGCTCCGCCCGCATTGATAACGGGGGCGTTCTGTCCGCCTCCCGAGCCGCCCGCGCCGCTGCCCGTGCCGCCCGCAACCCCCACGCCCGTTCCATCGGCCCTGCCGGTAACGTTGTAGGCGGTCGTGCCGCTTTGCCCCGTCAGATTTGCCTGTCCCTGAGCGCTATCGAGCGGCGCCTGCTGCTCGCGTGCACTCGTTTCCCGGCTGTCGCTTTGCTCGTCGTGACGATTTGCCTCGGCATCCGTCGAGAGCGAGCTGATCTGATACGCCTCGCCAGACTCCGCGTCACCGTGGCTGTATGCAGCGATATATCCCGAAGGATCGAAGTTCAAATTACTCTGGGCCAGCTCAAAGGCGACCGTGCCAAATACGCCGACCGCAGCAACCGAAGCCGCCACCGCCACGACACGCGTTGCGGCAAAAGGCTTGGCACGATACATTTTTTTAGCGGCATGCTGAGCATCCGCGGACGCATTCTGCGGGCCCTTTAATTTGGCAGACGCCGCATTCTTATGCGGAGCCATATGTTGAGGATGCTTGGAAAACACGTAAACCTACTCCCTCTACAACGCGCACAGCATGTAGCGACGGAAGCGTTCGATAACATTTTGAGGTGCCGGCATGCTTCGATGCAGGCGCTCGGTAAAACGACGGAGCGTGCGCAACTCGTTGGGCTTAAGCTCGCGGCCGCCAAACGCATAAGCCTGATGGAGCCGAATCGCTCGGCGGTATTCCCACGGGTCAATCTCGGGGAACGCCGTGGCAAAGGCATCCAGGCAATCGAGCGGCTTGGTCTCGTCGAAGGCGTCCACGCCGCTTTGCTTCATCACCAGGGCAAGATAGCCATAGAGTGCCGGCACACATATATCCTGCTCATCGTTCTCGATGGCTCGCGTGCGCAAAACGCGCAAGACGAACATGCGGACGAACAGGGCGAGCAGGACGGCAATCACCGCGCCGGTCAAACCGACTCCGACTTTGGCCGCAACAGGGATGCTGTGCGACACCGGCACATCCTCGCGATGCTTATCCTCGCCCCGACCAGCGACCGAGCCCACATCGAGCGTCTTATCGTCGGCACCGCTGCTCCACGCCTCGCCCACGTCGATAATTTTATCGGCATCGAGCGTCTGGCTATAGTACCCAGGGGTGACCTCGACAGGCGTCCATCCCTGCCCGTCGAGGTAGATCTCGGTCCACGCGTGTGCATCGGCAGCCGTCAAGTCCAGCGGCACGCCCGCGTCGACGGCAGCGGCAAGCCGATTGCCAGCCGCCCGATAGCCCTCGACATAGCGCGCGGGGATTCCCTGAGATCGAAACGCAAGCGTTGCCGCCGTGGCAAAGTAGGCAGAGTTGCCCTCGTGCGCCGAGCCCAAGAACCACGCGACAAACGACGTCGCCCCGGTATAGGCTGGCGGGTTATCCGTCTGCCCCGCAAGTGAAGCCATCATCGTGCGAACGCGACTGATCACGGCTGTATCCGAAACATTCGCCTGAGCATTCCAGCTGTCGTTCGAGAACAGGTATGCATCGACGGCATCCCGCTCCTCCTCGCGAACGTCCAGGTATTTATCGCGGACAAAGGCGGCGTACACCCGCTCGCTTTTTGCGTAATCGCTCTCGGAGGACGCCAGCCAGCTCGAGTCCGCAATGACGTCGTCCATCGACACGTTATCGACGACCAGGCTATATGCCTTAGACGGCAACAGGTCCATGCTGAGCATCGTCGAGCCCGTCAACATTGCACTGGTACCGCTCAGTGAGCGCATCGTATAGGGAGCATAGGTGTATCTGCGGTTGGCGCCCGAGGCGTAGACCGCAATCTCAGCCGTCTCGACAGGCTCGCCGCCCTCACGCTCGGCCTCGGCATCAAACGCGGCGCGTTGCTCAGCTACCGTCAATCCGTTTTGGCACAACCACGCACGCATGCCGGACCATTTGCCCTCGTAGGACATCCAGTCGCCACGCCCCCACGATACGCCGTCAAACGTCGTGCCCACAAAACCCTTCATGAGCAGATCGTCATCAAGCGTCTTGTTGGCGGTAAGCGACAGCGTTGTGGAGTCTCCTTCGTTCATGTCCGCCGCTTGCGAAAGGTCGCCCTCGGGCAGCGTATCGTCCCCAAATCGGAGGCTCTGGACTGCCTTGACGGCAGACGCCGACATGGCGGACAACTCGGGAAGAGGCTGCACAAGGGATACCGTCAGCGCAGAGAGAACGCCACATGCGGCACATAGACCGCCAAGGCCGACAAGAACCTGGGGTAAACCTACCGTAGAGCCCCGCAACTCGCGAGCACGGCACTGGACAAGCCAGCCCGCAACGCCCAGCGTCATAGACATCGTGCAATCACCGAGCTGCAATATCATGGAATCAGCGCCGCAAATAACGACGATTAAGAGCGTGGGCCACGAGACGCTCAAGTTGGCAAAAAGCCAGCCAAATGAGCCGGCAAACACACCGGCGAGCACTGCCAGCGACACGGCTTCACACAGCGTGCCAGCATCTGCCACCAAAGGAATATACAGCTCACAGATTGAATTGATATGAGCGATTACGGCATTGACGCAAGCATAGAAGCCCCAGCGCGCCGAAGGAACCAAGAGTGCGCATGCAAGCGCCACGAACGCTGCGGCCAAGGCGATCCAGAAGGGAGTCTTTTTCGAAGTCATTGAGGTGCCCAAAGCGCCCAGCGCAACAGCCACGCCAGCGGCGACGGCAAGCATGATCCCCATGCACGTTGCACTCAGACACCCGGCAATTGCGCAGATGAAACCCGCGGACAGTAAAACCGCGGGAGCCACCGACAGGAACACGTCGACGACGCGACCATTCGAAGCGATGCGCTCCGTCGAAGCAAGAGTCACAAAGTCCATGCTAGAGCTCCAGACTCTTGATACGGGCCGAATCGCTCGATACCGGGCAATGAGTGATGATGTAGTTGGCGCCGCGCTCGATGCTATACGACTCGACCGAATCCGACACATGGAGCACCGACAGATCGGTCAGACGGCCCAAATCGATATAGACCTGCTCATCGACGCCCAATGTCACCAGCACCGTTTTGCTAACGCCCCGTGCCGCCACAAGCTTGGCATACTGCTCGTTTGATGTTGGATGGGTAGGGCCAAGCGGCGTTGCCGTCAAAGCATCGAGCATCTTATTAAAACCACGTCGGTCATCGACGGGATAGGCGGCCAGGGAGCCTTCGGGGGTGGCCACGACCATATGATGGTATCCCTGACGCATAAGCGCCAGCGATATCGACGCGGTAAAGCTCAGTACCGCAGAAAGCAGCTCGGGGCGGCTTGAGTGCTCAAAATCGCACGCAAACGCACCGAACAAGACGGCGATCGTGTGATCTTGAGGACGTGAGGCCTCGCGCACCAGCACATCGTCAAAGCGCGTCGACAGCTTCCAGTGGATCGACTTGACTGCATCGCCCTCGTGATAGGGCCTCACGTCAAAGACCTCGGAGGCGTCCTGGCCGCTTCGATGGGGATCATAGCTCGTGCCCTCAAGACCGGCAGAAGCACTTTGGTGAGGATCGACCTGAATGTCGAGCACTTTGGGATAGACCGTAAACAACCCGTGAAAGTCGGCGTCCTCCAGAGCAAGCGACGTAAAGCCCATCTCATCGACCAGGTGCGCGGTGTCAAGGGTAATGGCGTGCGCACCACAGACAGTCGAATCGAGCTCCAGCTCAAACAAGGCGGGCCTGCCCATCGCGGGAGCAAGGCTTACGGAACGGACCGTCCGCGTTCCCGTCAGCTGGTTGTAAACCGAAAACGACAGCTCCATGCGGCCGCGAAACATAAGCGGGCGATCCAACGTGATGCGCAATACGAGCGGCGCGTTTACGACACACGACCGGGGAAGCTCAAAGCCGAGCTTGAGCAAGGCGACGGCCGAGCGGCACGCCGCCACCGTGACCACGGGCATGGCGATCAACGCCGCGGCAGCAGCAAGCGCAGCCGCATTGGCGGTAAACACAAACGTGGCAAGCAGGAGCGCTACGGACACGATATAGGTAATCTTGTTGGCAATCATGGGCGTACTGTAGGGCGCGCAAGGCAAACGAGCCGCTACGAGCGGCCGCGGACCTGGCCCATGGACGGGGCGGGAACGGTGGCGAGAATGCGATCGAGAACGTCCTCGGCGGTAATCGATTCGATACGGGCCTGGGGGCGCAAAACGAGACGGTGGACGCAGACGACCTTAAACACCTCGCGCACGTCCTCGGGCACCACATAGTCGCGCTCGCGAATCAATGCGCAGGCGCGCGCCATGCGAGTGAGCGCGATGATGCCACGGGGGCTCACGCCCAGCTCAACAAGGTCGTCATTGCGGGTCTCCTCGCACAGGCGCACGATATAATCCAGCACCGTGTCGGCAACCTGTACACCGCCCAGGTAGTTTTGGATATCGAGCAGGTCATCGCAGGCAACCATGGGCTTGATGTCGTCGAGAGGGTTGGCATAGCGACGGGCCTTGAGGATATCGATCTGGTCCTGGCGCGACGGATAGCCAACGGACAGGCGAACCATAAAGCGGTCGAGCTGGCTATCGGGCAGCGGCTGAGTGCCCGCCGAGCCCACCGGGTTCTCGGTTGCGATACACACGAAGGGACGCGGAACCTGATGCGTCTGCCCATCAATCGTCACCGCGCGTTCTTCCATAACCTCGAGCAGGGCCGACTGCGTCTTTGCGCTGGTACGGTTGATCTCGTCGCCCAGCAGCATGTTGCAGTTGACGGCGCCCCACACAAAGCGAAACACGCCGGCGTCGCGGTCGAACATCGTAAAGCCCGTAATGTCCGAGGGCAGCGTATCGGGCGTAAATTGCACGCGCTTAAAGTCCAGACCCAGTGCACGCGAAAGAGCCAGGGCCAGGGTCGTCTTGCCGGTACCGGGCACATCCTCCAGCAGGATGTGGCCGCCGGCATAGATGGCCATGAGGGCCTTTTCGATCACATCGCGCTTGCCCAGCAGAGCGCGGCTCACTTCGTTGATGATGCTGTTGGACTGTTCGACGATCACGGTTACTCATTTCCTCGGTAAGCTGCCTCGGCCGTCGCGGCCGCCAGCTGTGCTTTCAAAACGTTCAGGTCGATGGGCTTGCCCACATGTCCGTTCATGCCCGCGCGGCGCGAGCGCTCAACGTCTTCGGTGTAGTCGTTGGCGGAAAGGGCGATGATGGGAATCGCAGCGGCGTCCTCACGATCGAGCCCTCGAATCCGCTCCGCCGCTTCCCAGCCGTTCAGCACGGGCATCTGAATATCCATGAGGATCGCATCGTACGTGCCCACGGGCATGCTCCGGAATCGCTCAACGACCGCTTGGCCGTTCTCGGCGCGATCAACCGCCGCGCCTCGTCTTGCCAGCAGCTCAATCACGATCATGGCATTGATTTCGTTATCCTCCGCCAGCAGGAATCGCTTGTCCTCAAACTGGTAGGTAAACGACGACCCCATGGAATCGGGCGCCGTCTCGAGCGTCTGCTCCTTAAGCTTGAGCTCCTCGACCTGCTCCGGCGTGGCAAGTCGCAGCGGGATGTAGGCCGAAAACGTCGAACCGCGACCAGGCTCGGTATCGACGACGATCTCGCCGCCCATCAGGTCGACGAGCGCGCTCGTGATGGCCATACCCAAGCCCGTTCCGCCGTAGCGGCGCGCAATGGTGCGGTCCTCCTGCTCAAACGGCTTAAAGATCTTGCTGATGTAGCGCGGGTCCATGCCCTTGCCCGTGTCGCGCACGCGCAGCATATAACTCACGCCGTCGTCTGTCCGGTACATCTCGCGCAGGGTTACGGTAACGCTGCCGCCCCGCTCGGTAAACTTGACCGCGTTGGAGATAAAGTTGATGACGACCTGCGACAGGCGCATGCGATCGCCCACGACAAAGACGTTTTCGCAGTCCTCGAGATTAACCGAGTACGCAAGCCCTTTGTCGGCTGCCTGCGAGGTAAACATACGCTCGATCTCGTCGGCAAACAGACGCATATCAAACGGTGCATCGTCAATGCGCACGCGCCCGCTGTTGAGACGGCTCATATCGAGCATGTCGTTGATAAGCGAAAGCAGGTAGGCCGAAAGCTGCGAGGCACGAGACAGGTCGTCCATCAGGCGAGGCTCATCCACATGGTGCTCGCGGGCAAGCGAAATCATGCCCTCGATGCCATTGAGCGGCGTGCGGATCTCGTGGCTCATCTGGTTCATATAGTCCGTGCGCGCGTTGGCGGTCTCGACGGCGCGATCGCGCTCTGCCTCCGCCTTGGCGATGCGCTCGTTTTCGGCCGTTACATCGACTGCAGAAACCAGGTACTGCGCGCCGTCCTGAATGAGCGAAATCGTAAACCTTATGCTGAGCTGCGGCTTTGCTCCGTGGGGCGCATGGTAGGTGCACAGGAGGTTCAGCGGGGTCACATGGTCCCATTCCCTCACCTGTCGCTGCATGCGAACACGGTCGCTATCGGGGATAAAGCGGTACAGCGTCTCGATGTCGTCGCCGATACGCTCGGGCGACACGCCAAATACGCGTTCGAAATTTGGGGTGATGTAGAGCGGAAGACAGTCGTTGGCGCGCAAGACCAGCGCAACGTTGGGCCCTTGCTGCGCAAGCGCCTCTTCAAACAGCCGACGCGCTCGGTCCGCGTCGCGCTTCTCGTGTGAACCGAACAGCCCCAATATGCCCCCTTTTTTATTCAGGGGTTCATTCTACCAGCTCAAAAGCACTTTTCAGAGATGATGCTCCACCAAAGTAAACTATTAAGATGCAAAAACGCGCCCGACGGCAATCTTGCCATCGGGCGCGTTTTGTTACTCGGGCCAGATAAACTGGGTGCGGCCGGCCTCGCCGCCATCGATGAGCAGACTCTGTCCAGTCATAAACCGGTTGGTCACGGCCACAAAGTAGATCCACTCGGCGATTTCTTGGGCGGTAGCCCAGCGCTTAAGCGGCGTGAGCTCCATGATCTGGCTCCACAGGCGCTCGTCTTCCATCACGCAACGGTTGAGCGGCGTGATAACGCCGCCCGGGTCCACACTGTTGGCGATGGCCTGCGGCGCCAGACGGTTTGCAAGGTTCTTGGTGTAGGCGATAACGCCGCCCTTGCTGGCGGCATAGGCGGGAAACTCCGATCCCGTATGTCCGCTCGCCGACCCCACATTGACCACGGATTTAATAGCCGGCGCCGGCTTTGCGGCAAGCCCCTCCCCCACAAAGGCATAGCGCTCGGTCACGTTGATGGTGCCGCACAGGTTGGCGGCAATGTCGTCGGCCGAATCCTGCGTGCCGGCAACGTTCACGATCACCTGAGGCTCAAGATCATCTGGAAACGAGTCCGGCTCGCGCACATCAACGATCAGATGGCGGTAGCGCTCGTGCTCGATCGCCGCCGGCAGCAGATCAAAGCCCACGACCTCGTGACCCTCGTCCAAAAAGCGCTGCACGCATGCGGCGCCAATGCCGCCCGAAGCGCCCGTGATCAACACCTGCATATTGGCTCCTTAAGCAGTTGCGTGACGCTCGAGATACTCGGCACCCACGTTCTCGCGCTCCCAGCCGCGCACGACCTTGTAGCCCACGGGGCTCAGGAAGACCTCGCACAGCAGCTCGGCGATAGCACCGGTCAGCGAGCACATAAGCACCTGGACCCAGGTCCAGCCAAAGAACGTATGGCTCACCACAATGGCGAAGACCAGGTTGTCAATGAACTGGCCAATGCCCGTGGACACATAGGAGCGGAAGGCAAAGCTCGCAAAGTTATTCTTTTTGAGCATGCGGCCGAGCGACTGGTTGAGCGTGGAGTTGACCACGGCAGAGGTGAGCATGGCCAGCGACGAGCCAAACACCACGTACCAGGTGCCGCCGATCGTGGCGTTGAGGGCGGTGTTGACCTCGATCATGCCCGTGTCGTAGTAGGCGCCCCACATGCCGGGCGTGAGCGAGCACAGCCAAAAGCACAGGCTCACGGCCAGGTTGACCAGCAGCGCAAGGATAGAGATTTTGATGGATGCCTTGGCGCCAAAACGCTTGCAGATCATGTCCTGGCACAAAAACGAGACCCAGCTCACGACAAAGCCGCAGTCGAGTGCCAGATACGGCAGGCTGATAAGCTCTTTGTTGGCCAGCAGGTTCATCATGATGACGCTCACGATAAACAGCGAAACCGTTGCCGCGGGAATGCTCCGCAACAGGACTTTGTAGTCCTCCATGACCTTCTTGATCATTATGTACTCCTTTGGTTTTAGGTTTAACGAGCAGGATATCGGACCCGAACTGCTCGGCCGCCCCGGTCTTGAGACGACGGTGGGTATGATAGCCGCTCCGCCGGCGGCAGGCAAGCAAAGGGCGCGGCAGCCCCGTAAGGCCACCGCGCCGATGCGCTAAAACGTTACGTTGCCAAACTCCGACAGGATCAGGTCGGGATTGTGGTCGGTTGCCCAATCCACGTTCCACGGGCTCGTGAACAGCAGCAGCTTGCCGCCGCGCATGTCCTCGACGCGTAGGGTGTCGCGCGTAAGCGACAGGCCCGGAATATCGATGGTGTCGGGGTCGTTCTGGATCCAGCGGATGTCGGTATAGGGCAGCGGCTGGCGGCGCACCTCAACGCGATACTCGGCCTTCAGACGGCGCTCGAGCACCTCAAACTGCAGCACGCCGACCACGCCCACGATGACGCTCTCCATGCCGGCACCCAGCTCGCGGAAGATCTGGATGGCGCCCTCCTGGGCAAGCTCCTCCATGCCCTTCACAAACTGCTTGCGCTTGAGCGTGTCGACCTGCGTAATGCGAGCGAACATCTCGGGGGCAAACGTCGGGATCTGCGGATACTGCACGTGGCGCTTGCCGGAGCACACGGTATCGCCGATGCTAAAGATGCCGGGGTCGAACAGGCCCACGATATCGCCGGCATATGCCTCGTCCACGATGGCGCGGTCGTCGGCCATCATCGAGGTGCCCGTCGCCAACTTGAGCTTGCGGTTTCCCTGCACATGGAAGGCATCCATGCCGCGCTCGAACTTGCCCGAGCAAATGCGCACGAAGGCGATGCGGTCGCGGTGGTTCTTGTCCATGTTGGCCTGGATCTTAAAGACAAAGCCGCTAAAGTCGTCACGGCAGGGATCGACCGGCTCGCTGGTGAGCGTATCGGTATAGGCGCGCGGCGTCGGGGCCAGACGCAGGAACTCCTTCAGGAAAGGCTCCACGCCAAAGTTGGTAAGCGCCGAGCCAAAGAACGCCGGGCTCAGCTTGCCGCAGGCCACGGCATCCAAGTCGAGCTCGTCGCCGGCGCCATCGAGCAGCTCGATGTCGTCCATCAGGTTCTTATGGTTTTCCTCACCAATGAGCTCGTCCATGGAAGGATCGCCCAGCTCGGCCTCGACCTCGGCGACCTTCTTGGTGGCGTTGGCGTGACCGTCGCCCTCAAAGGCGATAACGCGACGGGTCTGACGATCGAACACGCCGCGGAAGTTGCGACCGCTGCCGATCGGCCAGTTCATGGGATACGTATTGATACCCAGGACGTTCTCGATCTCTTCCATGAGCTCAAACGGATCACGAGCCTCGTGGTCGAGCTTATTCACAAAGGTAAAGATGGGAATATGGCGCAGCGTACAGACCTTAAAGAGCTTTTTGGTCTGGGCCTCGACACCCTTAGCGCCGTCGATGACCATGACCGCGGCGTCGGCGGCCATAAGGGTACGGTAGGTATCCTCCGAGAAGTCCTGGTGGCCGGGGGTATCGAGGATGTTGACGCAGGCGCCGTTGTAGGTGAACTGAAGCACCGAGGAGGTAACGGAGATGCCGCGCTCCTTCTCGATGTCCATCCAGTCCGAGACGGCGTGCTTGGCCGAGCTCTTGCCCTTGACCGAACCGGCGGTCTGGATGCTGCCGGTATAGAGCAGCAGCTTCTCGGTAAGCGTGGTCTTACCGGCGTCCGGGTGGCTGATGATCGCGAATGTGCGGCGCGACGAGATTTCATCCGACAGGCTTGCCATGCGGATCCTTTCTTGCGTTCTATATGCATTACGTCGATGTAACCCGTCTATTGTAGCCGCGAAATGCTGCGACAGAGCGCCTATCAGGACAAATACATCAGTCGGGGTCTTGGTTGCCGGTCGGCGGCAGCACTCCGCAGCAGTTTGTCTCAATTTGTAACATCTAGCCGGCTTTTGAGCCTCTACCTGTTACAGATTGAGACAAACGAATGGGTCTGCCGCCAAAATCTCAATCTGTAACAGTTAGACCCGATTTGACCCTCTTACTGTTACAGATCGAGACAAACGGATGGGCCCGCCGGCAAAATCTCAAACTGTAACAGTTGGCCGCCCAAAACGGCTCCAGATGTTACAGATCGAGACAAAAGGACCGGCGGGCAAACAACATCTCAATCTGTAACAACTAGCTGGGTAATTCGGGTCTTGTTGTTACAGATTTAGACAAACGGTGGCCGGCCGTCATGATTTTCCTCTTGCATAACTGTGCATAGTGTATATATACTGTGCTACCGGTTATATACACGTGTAGCCCATCAGCTAAGGAGCCGCTGTGGACATTATCCTATCCAATTCGAGTGACAAGCCCATCTACGAGCAGATATCCTCGCAGGTCAAGGCACAGATCCTTTCGGGCGCACTCGCCGCGGGAGCCAAACTCCCGAGCATCCGTGCGCTCGCAAGCGACCTGGGCGTGAGCGTCATCACCACCAAGCGCGCCTACGCCGATCTAGAGCAGCTCGGCTTTATCTGCACCGTGCAGGGCAAAGGCTGCTTTGTCGCCGAGGGCAACCAAGAGCTCTTGCGCGAAAACCAGCTCTGCCATGTCGAAGAACTGCTTGCGCAGGCAGCGACACAGGCAGAAGCCCTGGGCGTCACGCGCGAGAAGCTGCACGAAATGCTCGACCTGGTAGCCCCCGAAACCATGCAGTAGCCATCTGCAAGAAAGGCTATACCATGCAAAACTTGCTAGAACTCAAAGGTATCTCACGCCGTGTGAGCGACCGCTTTTCGCTGCGCGACGTCACACTTGCCGTGGAACCCGGCCAGATTGTTGGCTTTGTGGGCGCAAACGGCGCCGGCAAAACCACGACGATTCGAACCGCGCTCGGGCTTATAAAGCTCGATGCCGGCGAGGTGCACCTGTTTGGACAGCACTGTGGCGCCGACGCGCCCGATGAAACGCAGCGTTGCCTGCGCACTCGTGTCGGCCTCGTGCTGGACACATGCCCCTTCCCTTCCACACTCAAGGTGACCGAAGTTGAGGCACTCGTAAGCCCGGCATACCCCACCTGGAGCCACGACACTTTCTCCAGCCTCATCGACCGATTTGGCCTCGATCCCAAGGCAAAGGTCAAGGACCTCTCCCGCGGCATGGGCATGAAGCTGCAGCTCGCGTGTGCGCTCAGCCACAAGGCCGAGCTGCTCATCCTGGACGAAGCCACGGCAGGCCTCGACCCCATGGCGCGTGAGGAGCTGCTCGATGAGCTGCTCGCCTTTGTCGCCGACGGGCAGCGCAGCATATTGTTCTCGAGCCACATTACATCCGATCTTGAACGTGCCGCCGACCGTATTGTCTGCATCGATAACGGCTCGGTTGCGTTCGACCTGCCGCGCGAGGACATTACCGACCGCGCCGGCATTGCCCACTGCACCCAGGCGCAAGCTGTCGAGCTGATGGCTTGCGTCGAAGGCGCCCGCGCCACGCGTCATGCCTACAGCGTTGACGTGCTGGTCCCCAATCGCCGCGAAGCGCTCGAGGCCTTTCCCGAGATTCCCTGCGACCGGATTTCCATCGATGACTATCTGCGCCTTACGCTGAAAGGAGCCTCCAAATGAAACGCGCCTTTAAGTCCGAGACCGCCATCGCACGCTCGTTTCTCCCGAGCATCGCCGGCGTCGGCCTGTTCATTTTCGTCGTGCTGACCCTTGCCAACGCGACAGACGGCGATTCCGGCATGAGCGCCGGCACCTGCGCGGTCAGCGCCATGTCACCCATTATTATCATGAACTCGCTGGCTGGCTACGATAACCAAAACGGTTGGGAGCGCTATCGGGCAACGCTGCCGTTTTCGCGCAAGGACATCGTCTGCGCACGCTACCTGTGCATTATTGCCTTCTCGACCGTCATGGCATGCGCGGCTACGCTTCTGAACATCCTCGCCCTTCCGCTCTTTGATCACATGGGCATCCCTTCGACAGGCCAGACGGTCTTTGAAATCGCAACCGCCTCGGCGGCATCGATGCTCATCTCCCTCATGATGGTGTTTTTTGCACAGCCGATATTCTTCCGATTTGGACACATGGAGGCGCTGCGCCTTTCCGTCGGCCTGTTTGCCCTGCTTGGCTGCGGCACCATGGCAATGCTGAGCTCCTCCAACCCCATCAGCAACTGGCTCATGTCGATTGCTGGAGCGAATCCCGATCCCGCCGTCCTCGGCTGCCTGTGTGCGGGCATCGCGGTATTGGCCCTCGTGCTATGTGCACTTAGCTGCATCGTCAGCACCAAGGTCTATCGAGCACGCGACCTGTAGGCAAGCGCGGTATCATCGGGCATGCGCCGCAGATCTGGCGCGGTCTATTATGAGGAGGCGCTCAACCCATGTCGTGGGTTACAGCAGCATTTGCATCGGCTTTCTTTGCCGGCATCACATCCATTTTGGCCAAATGCGGCATCAGGCACACCGACTCCGACGTTGCAACCGCCATCCGTACTTGCGTGGTGCTCGTATTTGCCTGGGCAATGGCGGGCATTTCTGGATCCATCGGAGCAATCGGCGCCATTCCCGCCAAGGCCTGGCTATTCCTCACCCTCTCGGGACTCGCCACCGGCGCCTCGTGGATCTGTTACTTTAAGGCGCTCAGCATCGGAGACGTCAACAAGGTTGTACCCGTCGATAAGATGAGCACTGTGCTCGCCGTGCTTATCGCCATAGTGCTTTTTGGTGAGACAGGCAACCTAGCGGTCAAGCTCGTGGGAACCGCCGTCATCACGCTCGGCACGTTTTTGATGATCGAGAAAAAGCAGTCCGTCGGCGTAGGGCAAAAGCAAGACCGAACCTGGCTCGCTTACGCCCTCGGCGCCGCCGTGTTCGCGGCGCTCACCTCCGTCCTCGCCAAGATCGGCATCGAAGGCGTCGAGTCAAACCTGGCCACGGCGATCCGCACCTGTGTGGTACTGGTTATGGCATGGGCAATCGTGGTTGCCAAGGGAAAGCTGGAGCAGGTCGCGCGCATTGACCCGCGCGAACTCGCATTTCTCGCGGCATCGGGCATTGCGACCGGCGCGTCGTGGCTGCTGTACTACTACGCCATCGCCGCAGGCCAGGTGAGCGTCGTCGTGCAAATCGACAAATTATCGATTGTCGTATCGGTGCTGTTCGCACGACTGGCCTTCAACGAAAAGCTGTCGCATCGAAGCGCCATCGGCCTTTTCCTCATCGTGCTGGGCACCGCCGCGCTCGCGATTTGGAAGTAGCGTCGGTGCCAGGCGAGATTCAGTCCACCCGCAAATCCGTGACGCAGCGCCCACACCGGGCTTGAGATGTTTGTATTGCCCGCGCGCTACCGTGCTACTTGCGCAGCGGCTTGGGCAGCGGAATGCCGGCGGCGATAACGGCAGCGATGATCATGCAGACAATGCCCTTGAGCGGGAAGCACATGAGCAGCAGGCCCACGACCATGACGGGCTGACGCATAACGGCGCCCATCGTCGAGGCGGTGCAGACGGCGACGCAAAAGACCGGATCTGCGCCGGTGAGGATGGCAAGGCCGTAGCCCAGGCTTACGCCCGAGAAGATAACCGGGAAGAAGTGGCCGCCGCGCCAACCAAGGTTGATGAGAGCGGGCGTCAGCATGGCCTTAACAAGGCCGGTCGCGATAAGCACGCCGGCGGGAATGGCGAGGTAGGTCTCCATAAGTACATCGGCCTGGGTCTCACCGGCAAACATGGTGTAGGGCAGGACCGTTCCGCAGATGGCGAGCGCCAGGCCGGCTAGCATTGCCTTGACGACAGGGCGCTCCCCTATGGCATGGGCAAACGCTTCACTCGCGTGCTCAGAGACAAAGTACAGCCAGCCGCAGATTGTTCCGATCAGCGACAGAGGAATGAGCCAGGTAAGCTCCAGGTTGCCCACCTTGGCGGACTCGAACCTGGGCATGCCCATGCCGCCGCCCACAAGCTGGCCAAGCAGCAGGTAAGTGCCCAGACCGCCGGCAATCGCGATGCCGTAGACCACCGTCTTTTGCGCCTTGGGGAGCTTGATGGTGATCTCATCGGATGCGGGGTCCTCGTCGCCGTCGGCGCTACCGGCAAGCGGCGCCACAAAGCCAAAGACGGGCGCGGTAAAGAGCGCCGTCAGGGCAGCCTGGGTGCCCAGCAGCGTAAGCTCCCTAAACTCGGCGCCAAAGCGACGCATGCGGTCGCCGACCCAGCTGCACAGACCCGCGATAACGCCGGTCAGGCCGGCCTCCGGTCCAATGCTTCCGCCAAACAGCAGCGGCAGCAATGCCGCGAGCGAAAGCTTGCCCAAGTTGTCGTACGGGTAGCATCCGTCTTGCTTAACCTTAGCCATCACCTGGTTGAGGTCATCGGTCTTGGTGCCCGTAAGCTTTTCGTACAGACCGATCAGCAGGCCGCCCAGCAAGCAGACAAAAAACGGGTACGGCAGAAAGCCAAACGGGCCGCTGGCAAGCTCGGGCGATGCGACGCCCAGCGCGTGCGGAATCTCGGTCCATAGATAGTCGATACCGTGCTCCATCGCAAAAAAGAACAGCCAGACCGCGGCGCCTGCGAACGCACCGGTCACGGCAACGCTAACTAAAAACAGCACACGGTTTTTGGGTTTTGCAAGGTTATCCATCGGGGCCTCCCGTGGTCAAAGTCGGCATAGATACGTTTTATTGTAGAGTGAGCGTTGCCCGAACGAGCCAACCGTCTGCGCCGCAAACGGCACCATTGGGAGTCATAGTGGGGCAGGCTCAAAACTTATCCGTTGATAATCGAGGCAATCTCGCGCAAATCGTCGGCAAAGTAAATCCCCTGCTGGCGCCTCGGGCTCGAAAGCCCCTTATCAATCATGTGCTCGAGCAGCGCCTTAAGATCGTTGTAGTAGCCCCCGAGGTTGTACAGGATGCACGGCGCGCTCAGATGCCCCAGCGACACGGCCGACATGACCTCGGCAATCTCCTCGAGCGTACCCGTCCCGCCGGGAAAGGCAATGAAGGCATCGCCAAGCTCGATCATCTTGGCCTTGCGCTCGGCCATGTCGCTCGTCACGATGAGGTCGTCGATGCCATCGTGCTGAAACTCGGCCTCGATAAAAAAGCTTGGTTCCACGCCCGTCACGTGGCCGCCGGCATCGAGGACGCTATCGGCAAGCGCGCCCATCAAGCCCGACTTGGACCCACCGTATACCAACGCGTGTCCGTTAGCGCCAATCCAGTCGCCCAGCCCCTGCACCGCGGGCAGAAACGCCGGGTCATTGCCGACGCTGGCACCCAAGTATACCGTGATATTCATATTCAGTCCCCCTCGTCGTGACGCGCGGCGCCCGTTCTAGTGTTGGCGTCGGCGATACTCGCGCACGCGGCGCGACAGGTCGGCGAGCTCATCGCGGTCGAGCTCTTCCAGGTGCTCAAGATCATCCATAAAGCGCGCCATGGTGTCCTTTTGGCGCATCTTGATGAGCGTGTTGCAGTAGTTCACCGCCACGCCCGTGAGCATGGCGATGTAGAAAATGCTGATGACGCTCAAGACGACGGTAATGGCGCGGGCAACCGGCGTCTCGGCCGGAATGTCGCCAAAGCCGATGGTCGAGACCGTTTCAAAGCTAAACCACAGGCCATCGCCAAACGTGAGGGTCGTGGGCTCGGACAGCCAGACGGCCGTCGAGCACAGCAGATAGAAGACGAGGAACAGGCCCGTGATGCGCGCAAAGCCAGCCTGGCGTAACACGTCAGCAAGCGTCCTCAACTTGTTCATCGCGACCCCTTTTCCCAGACGCCCAATCACATTCGCTCGGTATTGTCCCACAACCGGCACTTGGGCAACCGGCAGTCAGGGACGTTCCTTTTGTGCCGGCAGAAAGGGACTGCCCCCAACTGCCGGGAGTGACCGTTTAGCGGTGCGGTGGCTGAGTGGGCAGGTTGAGCTGGTATCCTTATGTGATACTGTCTCGACTCGATAGGATTTCATGTGAAACCTTCCGCCGTCCTTCATTTGACTCTATATCGCACCCTGGCCGTCGCGCTTGCCGCGCTCGCCGTACTGAGCGCCGTCATGCCCGCCCCCGCCTTTGCCGCCGACTCCGACCAGCAGGTCAAGACGGTCCGCGTTGGCTGGCTCGTCAACAACAAAGGCTTCCAGGAAGGCATACCGGGCGAGCGACTCTCGGGATGGGGCTACGAGTACCTCCAGACCCTCTCGTATTACACAAAGGGCTGGCAATACGAATACGTTAGCGGCACCTTCTCCGAGCTTATGGACATGCTCGAGGCAGGCGAAATCGACCTCATGCCCAACATCTCGTATTCGGCAGAACGCGAGCAGAAGCTGCTCTTTTCCTCGAACCCCGAGGGCACCGAGCGCTACTACATCTACGCCAGGCCCGACCGCGACGACCTGGCCAAGGGTGACCCCCAGGCGCTCCAAGGCCTCACCATCGGCTGCAACTCTGGCGTTATGCAAACTATCGTCGGCCAGCAGTGGCTCGCCGACGAAGGCGTTACCTGCACCTATAAAGAAATCGACACCGGCAGTGCCCTCTTTGAGGCGCTTGCAGACGGCGAGGTCGACGCCGTCATCATGAACGACACCATTTCGTCGCCCGATGCGTCACCCATGTTCTACGTAGGCTCGAGCGACTACTATTTTGCCGTTCCCAAAAGCCGCCCTGACCTGATGAACGACATCAACGCCGCCATGTCGACCATCGCCCGCGATAACCCGCGCTATAACGAGGAAGTCAAATCGAGTTACTCGACCCAAAACAGTGGCTCGTCATCGCTCACCGGTACCGAGACCACCTGGCTCAAAGAAAACGGCAATACCATCACGCTCGGCTATCTTAAAAACCAACTTCCCTACTGTACGCAAAATGACGACGGCGAGATGGAAGGGTCGCTCGCCACGCTTGCAACGACGTTGCACGACAAGTTTGGCATTACGGTCAAAACAATCGCACTCTCGAACAACAAGCAAATGATCAAAGCCCTTTCCAACGGAACCATCGATGTCGCCCTGCCGTTGTTTCGCGACTACTGGCTCGCCGAGCAGACAGGGGTCATCCAGTCAAACTCGATGGGAACGGTTTCGCTGACCGCCATTCACAGTGGCAAAAACCTGAACAGAGACCTTAAGAACATCGCTTGTACAAAGAGCACAATCGTTAACCGTTTTGAGCTCGAAAGTCTCTTTCCGAACGCAACGGTAACCGAGTATTCGAATGACGGCGAGGTGCTCAAAGCCCTCAATGAGGGGAAGGCACGTTGCATCATTGTCCCCAGCACGCGCCTGGAAACTCTCCGCGACATCTACGACATCGAGGATTTCGAAACACAGGAACTCACCAACACGGCGCAACTATCGTGTTTAATTTCGCGCGGCAAGCCCGAGCTGCTGGGAATCATCAATAAGGGCATCGTCAATGCAGGTGAATCGCTCTCTGCAAACAGCTATTTCCCCACATCGTACTCGGCGCAAGAATCGGATGCGTTCCGACTTCTCTACCGCAACCGCATCGTCATTGCGGCAGTCGTCATCTGCATTTTGCTCACCGGCATCGTCATCCTTGTCTGGTCGCTTTACCGCGCACAGGAGGAACGGCAGAAAGCCGATGCCGCCAACGCCGCCAAAACCGCGTTCCTCACGCGCATGAGCCACGACATCCGCACGCCGCTCAACGGCATCCTGGGCCTTATCGAAATTGAGGAATTGAAAGACGGCGATATGCAAGTCGCCCGCGAAAGCCGCGCCAAGGCGCGTGTTGCCGCCAATCACCTGCTCTCGCTAATCAACGATATCCTCGAGATGGGCAAAATCGAAGACCGCAAGCTAACACTGGAACATGCTCCTTTTAACCTCAAAGAGCTCTGTGACGATGCGCTGGTGCTGTGCAAGCTCCGCGCATCCGGTAACGGCATCACCATGCAGGACAATAGCCTGCCGTACGCCACAGGGCCATACATGATCGGCAGTCCCACCCATATCCGACGGATCATAATCAACCTGCTAGACAACAGCATTAAGTACAACAAGCGCGGCGGCTCCGTCACCTTTAGCTCACAGACCAAGCCACTCGATGATGGGCGCGCGCTCTTTTGCTTTAGCGTTTCGGATACCGGCATTGGCATGGCTCCCGAGTTTTTAAAGCATATCTATGAGCCGTTTGCCCAAGAAGGTGACGATGCGCGCAGCAAGTTCCAAGGAACCGGCATGGGCATGCCAATCGTCAAATCGCTCATCGACATGATGGGCGGCACGATTGAGATTTCGAGTGAAGTTGGCGTGGGAAGTACGTTTAACGTCCAGATTCCGCTCGAGATCGACAAGAACCCTCAGGCAAAAGAACGTACGGACGAGCAGGCATACAGTTGCTCGCTTGCAGACATGAACGTTCTTTTGGCAGAAGATAACGAGCTCAATGCCGAGATTGCCCAGGCTCTGCTCGAAAGCGAGGGCATCGTCGTAACTCGCGCCGCCGACGGCAACGAAGCGGTCGACCTATACATTGGCCGTCCCGCGGGTAGCTTCGATGCGATTCTAATGGACATCATGATGCCGGGCATGGACGGCTACGAGGCAGCCCGCGCGATCCGCCTGAGCGAAAAGGCCGATGCGGCCGACATCCCCATCATCGCGCTCACCGCCAACGCCTTTGCCGAAGACGCCAAGGCGGCACACGACGCCGGCATGAACGCCCATCTGCCCAAACCGCTCGACTTTAACAAGCTCAAAAACATACTCGCCTGTATCAAGAAAAACGGGGCCGTTTCGCTATAGTTTGTGCTCAACCACCATGCGCAGCAGAAAGGAAGCCAACGATGTTTAGGCCCTTACGTCGAAAGAAACGCGCCATCACCGACGAGGAAGCGCGCGAACTGCTCGCTACCTGCAAGCGCGGCGTCTTTGCCGTCAACGGCGATGATGGCTACCCCTATGCCATTCCCGTCAACTACTTCTTTGACGCCGAGCACGACAAGATTTATTTCCATGGCGCCAAGGCTGGCCACAAGGTCGATTCACTCAGGCATGATGATAAAGTCTGCTTTACCGTTTACGGCAACGAGTGGTACAAGGACGGCGACTGGGCTCCCTACGTTATGAGTACCGTTGTCTTTGGTCGTTGTCGCCTGGTAGATGAAGCGCCCGCGTTTATCGAGGACAAAGTCCGTCAGCTCGCGCTTAAGTACTACCCTTCTGCCGAAGAAGTCGAGGAGGAGATCGCCAAAGACATAAAGGGCGTCCAACTCTACGAGATTTCGATTGAACATCTTTGCGGCAAGCAGATTCATGAAAAGTAGCGAATGCGGAAAACGCGCTCGCTACCCTCTGCACCCCATGTGCCCACGCATTTTGACGGCGTGGGCACATGGGGCAGCACTTGAATCGAGCGCCCCCTATACCCCAAAAACGTAGCGGTCCAGGCGCTCACACGCCTCCTTTACCCGCGAAAGCGGCAGTGCCAGATTCACGCGGATGTGACAGGGCCCGTGGAACGGACGGCCGTCCTGATACCCCACGCCCACGCGCGCCCCCTCGTCGAGCAACCACTGAATATCGCGGCCACGCTCGCGACACCACTCGGTGCAGTCCAGAAACACCATGTAGGTGCCCTGCGGACGCGAATAGGACACGCCCTCAAAATGCTCGTCCACGTAATTGCAGAAGTACTCGATATTGCCGGCAAGCACCTGGTTGAGCTCGTCCACCCACTCGTAGCCTTGCGGCTGGTAGGCACCGATAAGCGCATGCATGGAGAGGACGTTCATCTCGTTGTAGTGAGTCTTGTTGGACACGGCGCACACGCGGTCGCACAGCGTCTCGTTATAGATGATGTGGTAGCTGCCGACCAGGCCCGCCAGATTGAACGTCTTGCTCGGCGCATAGAGGGCAATCGTGCGCATGCGGGCATCCTCGCTCACCGACTGCGTCGGGATATGCTTGTGACCCGGCAGGATGATATCGGACCAAATCTCATCCGAGATCACCACGCAATCGTGCTGACGATAGATGTCCATGGCACGTTCGATCTCGTCGCGCTCCCATACGCGGCCGCAGGGATTGTGCGGCGAGCAGAACACCGCGGCATGGATGTGGTTTTGGGCGAGCTTTTGCTCCATGTCCTCAAAGTCCATACGCCACACGCCTTGGTCGTCGAGCCTAAGCGGGCTGTGGACAATGCGATAGCCCGCAGCCTCGATGGACTTGGTAAAGCCGATGTAGGTGGGGCTATGGACCAGCACCGCATCGCCCGGTTGGACATACGCGCGCAGCGTCGACACGACACCGCCCAGTACGCCGTTTTCGTAGCCGATATGCTCCGGCGCCAAGCCCTCAACGCCGTTGCGACGGCTCTGCCATTCGATGATGCGGTCGAAGTACTCGGGGCGCGGATTGAAGTAGCCAAACATGGGGTGCTGGGCGCGCTGAATGATGCGCTCCTGGACCGTGGGCACCGCGGCAAAGTTCATGTCCGCCACCCACATGGGAATACGGTCGAAGCCCTCGTCAGGTGCGTTCGGAGCCATGTCGGGTATTTCTCCCCAGGAGTCAACGGCGATGGAGTCCATGCCGTGGCGGTCGATAAGCGAGGTAAAGTCGTATTTCATGCTGAGCTCCCGTGCAAAGCGGATTGTTTTGGTAGGCGTTATTGTCCACCAGCGCGGGCGATTTTGGCATGGGGCTTGGCGCTTAATTTGACGGGTGCGGACGAATGGCTGGTTAGTCCTGCGCCTCGGTGACGGCGACCACCGTCAGCCTGGTTCCGTCAACGGTAAAAGACACGTCGAGCCCGGCGTATGCCAAGTGATAAACACGGTTTGGCTCGTGCTTGCTACCCGCGCGGCGCGGATCTTGGTGAAGAACCTCAAACAAGCCAGAAAGCTTTGTAGGCGGGACCATATCCTGCAGCGCTTGCGGAAACTCGACGTCGAGCTCTTGCCACGGAGCATCCTCAATCCAGCCGCCGGTCGCATCCGGGTGGCAGTCCGCAAACGGAATGTAGGGCTTAATGTCGTAGATGGGCGTGCCGTCGCGCAGATCGGCCCCCAGCACATGAATGATGGGACCATCGTCAGTGAGCTCGACACAATCGAGCTTGACACAGGTGAGCCCGATGGGATTGGGGCGAAACGGACTGCGCGTGGCAAACACGCCCACGCGCTCGGCTCCACCCAGACGCGGCGGGCGCACGGTCTTCGACCATTTTGCGTTGGTGCCGGACCTGTCCCGCGTCTTGGCATCGGCGGCAATATCCTTAGCCGTGCCGCCGGGCGTGCCGTTTTCGAAGCGCCAAAGCAGCCATAGGTGAGAGAAGGAATCCAGGCCCTCAACCGCTGCGTTGGAGGCAAATTCCGGCTCAAAGACGATGCGTCCCTGCAGATGGGGCGCCAAAAAGCTGTTGCGCGGGATGCCGAACTTCTGCGGCAGGTCGGTATGTATGTGTGCAATAGGTTCCATGCCGGTCATTGTACGGCATGGAGGCGTGGGGCGTTGCGCGCAATTCTTCGCCACGGTCCCCCGTCGTGCAACCAACGGTTGCTTGGAAGGGCACCTGCTGCCGCGTATGCTTAAGCCATCAACCAGCAGAAAGGAGCCGTTATGGCCTTCGCAGAAAAGCTCATTGCTGTCCGTCGCGCCCATCACCTTACCCAAGAGCAACTCGCCGCCAAGCTCTTCGTCACACGCCAAGCCATCAGCCGTTGGGAACGCGGCGAGGTCACACCGGGCATCGACATGATGAAGCTCATTGCCGCCGTGACCGGCGAGCCCCTGTCTCACCTGCTCGAAATGCCCGAGCACTACTGCCAGAGCTGCGGCATGATACTCACGCCCGATGACTGCGGTACCGATGCCCACGGCGCCACGACCGACCATTACTGCAAGTGGTGCTACGACCACGGCAAGTACACCTACGAGACCACGATGGAGGCCATGATTGAGGATTGCGCCCCGCGGCTGGCACAAAACACCGGCATGTCGCTCGACGCAGCCGTCTCGCTCATGGGCGCCGTGCTGCCGCAGCTGGAGCGCTGGCGTACCGTGCAGGAAAACGAGGAGCGCTACGGTGCCGAGGCGCGGTCGCGCTATGGCGATGAGGCTATCGATGCAGCAAACGAAACGTTACTGGACATGAATCCTCAGACATGGAACGACATGAAGGAACTTGAACGCGCTATTCTGGGTCAGCTCTCGATTGCCATGAGTGACGGAGATGCGGACGGAAACGAGGCTCGCAAGCTTGTCGCGATGCATCGTCGTTGGATTGGTCTTAACTGGGGCAGCGAACCCCAAGACGAGGCATACCTGGGACTCGCACGCGGCTATCTTGCCGACCAACGCTTTGTAGACTACTACGACAAGCCTTGCGGAGATGGAGCTACAGCATTCCTGGTCCATGCCATCGAGTCGTCGTTGACGCGCGCATAGACCGCGGCGGCTTTGGGTATTTCAATCGAAACCCCAACCGATTGGAGACCTATGGCTACTGATCACAAGCTCGAGCTGTACGTTATGACCGGCTGCCCGTATTGCATTAAGGTCAAGCGCTTCCTGGCCGATAACGGCGTAACCATCCCCGAGCGCAACATCTCGACCGATTCTGATGCCGAGCAAACGCTCATCGCCGTCGGCGGAAAGCGCCAGGTTCCCTGCCTGTTCATCGACGGCAAGCCGCTCTACGAGTCGAGCGACATCATCGCATGGGTGCAGGAGAACCTGCTCTAACACGTCCAACGCCAAAGCTAACGACCCAAACATGTACACCAGCATCCAAAGTCGACATATTTCGACATCTTTGGATGCTGGTGTACAGCTTTTTGCAGCCTAGTCATTGGGGACGTCCTAAAATGACTATCCGCTTGAGACAGTCTGACGCCTCTGGAAAAAGTTGCTGAGAGGGCCGTGTTCAAAAAATGGCAAATATGAGTACTGCTACCTGTTTAGTAGCAGCGATTTTGATCAATTCAAGGACTATTCAACGGTTCACTCGTCCACAGAGGGCGGCATTTCTCCCCATATGTTCAATAAAAGATACTCATAATGGGACTAAATCTCATCAGTGACCTCTTATTTGAGCAATATAAATGTAACCATAATGGCAACAGTACTCATATTTGCCATTTTTTGAACACGGCCCTCCAAAATAGTCGTTGGAGAATGGCTCTAGATGACAAATCCGGCACTTTGACGTTCTTAAATGACTAGTCGTTAATACGTCCCCAATGGCTACTTCAATTCACGACACACTGTGTCGCGAATTAAGTTGATCTCACTATCGAAGACCAGTAAAGGCCCTTAGTCAGAATCTCGATAGTTTTAAATCGCTCCCTCTTCGGAAGTTCAGCGAACGTTCAAATTCCAAGCTGCAAAGCAAAGAGCTATCGATGCTCATTACCTATCGAAAAGTCCAGTCAAGACAAGTAATTGGCCCGATAATCTGCTTGTATTTTTGTCTACGAAACTGTATACAAAAAGAAAGACCACGAACCAGCGCTCGACATTATGCCAATCGATAGGAGGCACAATGGATGCTAAGCAGCTCGAGAAGATGATGGGATTTGCCCCTGGAGAGCTGGAGAAAGCCGCAGAGGCATACGAGAGGGATGAATGGCCGAAGTGCCACACCATCAAGTTGGGAAGACCGCCAATCTCCGATGAGCCAAGCGTTGTTTTGTCGGCACGTGTGGGCGAATCGGTTCTTGCGGCGTTCGACGAAAAGGCGAAACGTCATGGCCAAACGCGCACGGAGCGACTCAGAGAGCTCATTACGCTCGACGCGATGATTGCCTAGGCCCTACTCCCCTGCCGGAATCAAACGTGTACGTCAGCATCTAAAATCGTCGTTTTTCGACATCTTTGGATGCTGACGTACAGCTTTTTACATGGGGCCGCCGCAAATGATCCGTTTTCCTCCGTCCCTGAGGGATCATTTCCGTTATTCGATAATGAGGGTGCGGCCGTCGCGGCGGGGCTTGGCGGCGGGGTAGGGGCCGTCGCAGTAGCCGAGCGTCACGAATGCTCGGCAGATGTAGCCCTCTGGCACGCCCCAGAATTTGAGCAGCTCCTGGCCCTCGTCACTCGCAAAGGTTGTCTCAGCTCGGCTCACGATACAACTTCCGAGCCCCAACGCATGCGCCTCGAGCGCCATGTTCTGCGCAATAGCGAAAGCATCGGCAACGCTGAACAAAAATCGCTCCCGGCAAAAGATGCAGAGCACCGTCGGCGCATCATAGAAACCATTCTTGATGGATGCGTCGTCGATAACGCTCGGATGATCGCGACTCACATAATTGCCCACCAGGCCCGCACGGCTAAAGCCCGCCATGTTCATATGACCGATGCGTGCGGCAAGCTCGGCGTTGCGCACGGCAACCACCTTGCTGCGCTGTCCGCCACCGGCGTTGGCGGCATAAATCCCCGCCTCGAGCACCTTCTCGACATCCTCGCGAGGCACCTGCTTGTCCGCATACTTACGGATCGACCGCCTCGTCTTGATGAGCTCAAGCGTATCCATGGCAATCCTATTCCTCAATCTCTTTCCAGCACTGGGGATCGGCATCGTACATGTCACCCGTGTAACCGTACGTCACCGCAGGACATCCGCGGCACCAACCAAAGAGCTCGCACTTGGCGCACTTCTTGAACTTTTTAAAGTCGCGCTTTGCTTCCATCTGCGGCGAAAAGAACAGCTCCTCGAGCGAGTTCTCGGCAACGTTGCCCACCTTGCTCTCCATGCGACGGCACGCATAGACGTCGCCCGTAGGCAGCACCGTCATATGGCCCGTACCGCAATGGCAGCCGTCGTAGATCATGCCGGGCTTGGCGCTCATGGGGATGGTGAATTTGCCCTGCTCCCACAAAAGAAGCGTCCACAGGTGATCTTTGAGCTGGAAGAACGTTTTGCAGCCCGCAGCCTGGTGAAACTCCATACGCTCTTGCGCGGCCAGCAGCACGTCGCGATATTCCAGCGGCTCCAGATGGAACTCATCGCGCTTTTGGCCCGAGGTAGGACAGTATCGTCCAAAAGCGAACACGTCGACTTCAAGGCTTGCCACAAGGTCAATGAGCTGCGGCAGCTCGGCGGCATTCATGCTCGAAACCGTATTCATAACGGCAACCCAGATACCTGCGCGCTTAAGGCACCCGATCGCACGCAAGGTCTCGGCAAACGAACCGGGCTTACGGAAGTAATCGTGCGTTTTCTCGAGTCCATCGAGCGAGAGCTGGTATTTGCGGCATCCCAACTCTTTCATGCGGGCGCAGACCTCGTCGGTCAGATGGAACGGATTGCCCATCACGCACCACATAAAACCCCGCTCGTGCAAAAGCTTGGCAAGGCGCCAAAAATCGGGATGGAGTATGGGGTCACCGCCCGTAACGTAAAAGTACGGCTGACGACCGATGCGTTCGCAGAGGGCCTGGGCCTGATCGACGACCTCGACCATCTGCTCCCACGGCATGCGCTTAAAACCAGCGCAGGCACCGTTGGCGAAGATATAGCAATGTTTGCAACGCTGATCGCATTCATCCGTAATATGCCACTGGAAGGCAAACGCGGGCTTTTGCATCATGGGACTCCCTTGGTCGATATTCAAATTGATGACGGTATTGGGCTACAGGCGCTCAACGGCGCCGACGGGGCAATTCTCTTCACAGGCGCCACAGTGCAAGCAGTGCTCAGGCTCTATGCGATACGAGTCACCCGGCTCGATGCACTTCTGCGGGCAGTGCTCAAGGCAGGTGCCGCAACCGATACACGCATCGGCATCGATGCAGAAGCCCTTGGCGGGCGCAGGTGCCATGCTCTCGTCCAAGGTAAAGACCGCGCGCTCGATGGGATGAACTCCCAGGTTAAAGTAGTCGAGCACTATGTTCTCAACCTTAAAGATGATGTTGATCTCGCGCGTATCACCGGGATACACGTTGGCAAGATACGGTTGCTCGGCATAAATGACATCGCGCCAGTGAACTTGCTCGGACTCCGAGACGGGAGCGGCAACGCCGGACATGCGGATCATCTCGTTAAACCGCGTATGGACGAGCGTTTGGACACGCCCATCGGCCATAAGCTGACGAGCCATCTCCTTGCCACGTGCCGTGAGAAAGTAGATAGCACGGGGCTCGTAATGGACGGCGCTCACGCAGCGAATTTGCGGTGCGCCACTTTCGTCCACGGTTGCCAGAGAGAGCGTCCCGGCAAGCTGCATCTTTTTGAGGCAAGTCTGAGCATCCATTACGAGTCCCTTCCTAGCGATTGCTTACTGAGCGTCGGCAGCGCCGCAAGCGGTGCCGCAGGCAGGAGCAGCAGCCGGATCAGCGGAGCCACAGGCAGGGGCAGCAGCCGGGTCAGCAGAGCCGCAGGCAGGAGCAGCAGCCGGATCGGCAGAACCGCAAGCGGGAGCGGCCTTGGGGTCGGCGGAGCCGCAAGCGGGCGCAGGATCGGCAGTACCGCAGGAGGCGAAAGCGGCGACGTTCTCAAGATTCTCGGACATGGCAATTCCTTTCGGTCGAGGATGGCCGGGCGAAGCCATCCAGTTTTTGACGCTCTTTGCGTCTATATGCATCATGCAAAAAGCGCGCAACGACCAAAAGAAGGCACCAATCTATTAGCCAGTTACCAAAAGGTAAGTAGTAGCTGCAAACGACAGCGGCTGCGATAATGAAAGCTGTCCACACGATTGAGGAGTCTCCATGCTTACCAAAGAAGAACTGCCTCCCTGCCCTGTTGCCACGTGTTTTCAACTCTTTGGCAACAAGTGGAAGATCTATATCATCCAACAGCTCATAGACCATCCCATGGGCTTCAACGCGCTGCATCGCGCTATCCCTGGCATTAGCCAAAAGGTGCTTTCGTCCAACCTTAAGGAAATGGATACCGCGGGCCTCATCACGCGCACCGTCATCCCCGAGACACCCATCCGCACCGAATACGCACTCAGCGAGCTGGGCCACAGCCTTATGCCCATCATCGATTCCCTTGTGGAATGGGGTACCGACTATCAGCAGCTCGTGCGAAACTCCTAACAGCGACGGGCTTCTGCAAATTGAACGCCGTGGGGCATATCGCTCCACGGCGCTTACCTTTTTGTGCCTTCTTTTGAAGAAACGAATTAGGCCGCACACTACTGTCGAATGAAACCATCTCAATCGAACAGGAGGTCGGCCATGAATCAGGCAGAGCGCCGTGTTTGGCTTATCAAGGCATTGCTCGATGAGCGACCAGACGGGCGCAGCATTGCTGTACCTGCCGGAGCCAACGAACAACGCGATTTGCTCAGAGCCCTTATGAACGTACGCCCGCCCGAGGCGTTTGCGGCCGAGACGCTCGACATTCAAGACGCCTACTTGCAGCAGCGCCTTCTTGAGCGCGGCGGAGCGACCGATGCCGGCACGCTCCCCTACCGCGGTCGCGTTGCCATCTGGCGCGGCGACATTACACTGCTTAAGGCCGACGCCATCGTCAATGCCGCCAACAGCCAAATGCTCGGCTGCTTTGCGCCGGGACATCGCTGCATCGACAACGCCATCCACACCTACGCCGGCATGCAGCTACGTCTGGCGTGCGCCAATCTCATGGACGAGCAGGGGCACGAGGAACCAACGGCGCGTGTCAAGGTCACACCGGCGTTCAACCTGCCCAGCAGCTACGTTTTCCACACCGTCGGCCCCATCGTGCCCAGCCATAAGCCTGGCCCGCGCGAGGAATTGCTGCTACGCCGCTGCTACACCAGCTGCCTGGAAGAAGCGACGTGCCAAGGACTCGACACCCTCGCGTTCTGTTGCATCTCTACCGGCGTGTTTGGCTATCCCCAGGAAGCTGCCGCGCGTGTAGCCATCGATACCGTTCGTCATCATCTAGACCATAACGACCCCGACCTTAAGGTGATCTTCAATGTTTTTCTCGCGTCTGACGAGGCAATCTACCGCAGCCTTCTCCAAACAAATCGATAAGCTCCAAGCTGCACTCGATGCATCTGATGCCGTGGTAATCGGCGCCGGCGCGGGTCTTTCCACCGCGGCTGGCTACGCCTACGCGGGAGAGCGCTTCGAGAAACTCTTTGGCGACTTCGCCGCACGCTACGGCTTTACCGACATGTACTCCGGCGGTTTCTACCCCTATGACTCCCTCGAGGAATACTGGGCATTTTGGAGCCGCTATATCATGTGCAACCGATATGACCCCATACCCAAGCCCATCTACGAACAGCTTTTGGGCCTGCTGCGCGACCGAGATTACTTTGTGCTGACCACAAACGTAGACCATTGCTTCCAACGCGCCGGTTTCGATAAACAGCGACTCTTTTACACGCAGGGCGATTATGGTCTATTCCAGTGCAGCAAGCCCTGCTGTCAGGAAACTTGGGACAACGAAGAGCTCGTACATTACATGGTCGCCGCCCAAGAAGACCTGCGCATTCCTTCTGCGCTAGTGCCCCGTTGCCCCCATTGCGGCTCCCCGCTCACGATGAACCTGCGCGCCGACGATACGTTTGTGCAGGATAAGGGCTGGTATGCCGCGGCCGACCGTTACCAGGATTTTCTGCGCCGCCACAACAACATGCGCGTTCTGTTCTTGGAACTCGGCGTAGGCGGCAACACGCCCGTCATCATCAAGTATCCGTTTTGGCAGATGACGGCCAAAAACGAGAACGCCACGTATGCATGCGTCAACCTTGGCGAGGCAGTCGCTCCGACAGAAATCGCCTATCGCAGCATTCTGATCGACGCTGGTGCCGAGCGCGTAATAGAAGCACTTGCCGTCCATGCCGTCAGATAGCGATGGCAATACCATCCTCAAACATGTACGTCAGCATCCAAAGTCGACAATTTTCGACATCTTTGGATGCTGGCATACAGCTTTTTGTGGGTAGTTGTTGGGGACGTTCTTAAATGACTAGTCGTTAAAGAACGTCCCCAATGAACGGCTAGCCGTCGAAGCGGGCTATGGGCGCGAGCGGCTGCTCGCGAAAGACGCGCTCAACGGCGGCGCGGTATTCGTCTACCTTTTTGGTCTTGCGCACGATCTTGTGAACGGTAGCGGGATCGGCGAAGGCGCATTTGGCGTAGAACCACCACTCCTTCATGCGAAAGACCGCGCTGCCGCCAATCTCTTCTGCATACGCCGCAAACAGCGTGTCGTGGAAGCGCTGCAGCTCAGCAGGTGTGGCAGCAGGACCGCCCTTAGCCATGCGAGCCAGAGCGGGGTTCGCAAGCAGGCCGCGTCCCAGCATTACATGGCGCGTGCCGGGATAGGCCTCCACCAGCGCGTCCATATCCTCAAGATCGAAAATGTCGCCGTTATAGGCCACGGGGAACGGCGCACGCTCCAGCGTCTCGCCGTAAAACTCCTTGCGCGGTGATCCCGTATAGCGGTCCTTTTGCACGCGCGGATGCACGATCAGCTCTGCCAGCGGCATGCGGCAATACAGGTCGAGTACGCGCTCGTATTCGTCGTCGCTTTCCAACCCCAGCCTGGTCTTGACCGACACCGGCAGCGGCGAGTGCTCGCACACGTCGCTCAAGAACACCTCGAGCTCGTCGAGATTGCGCAAGAAACCCGAACCCTTGCCCTTGGCGACAACCGTTCCCGAAGGACAACCCAAGTTGAGATTGACCTCGCGATAACCCATGTCGGCGAGCACCTGTGCCGCCCACACAAACTCGTCCGCGTTCTTGGACATCAGCTGAGGCACTACGTTGAGCCCCTGGTTATTGACAGGGTCGACCTCCTTAAACGCCTTGCCGCCAAAGCGGTTTCCCACCCGTGGCGGCGGCAAGAACGGCGTGTAATAGCAATCGAGCGCACCGAAGCACTCCGCGTGCACGCGACGGAACACATGCCCGGTAATCCCCTCCATAGGGGCCAACGATAGAATCATCATCTTTTACTCTCAGATCAATGCGGCAAAGGGACTGCCCCCTTGTCACATCCTATTCAAACGGTTCAGAAACTCTTCGCAGGCGCGGGAACGCAGGCGATATTTTTTCCATACCAGATACGACGCAATGGTAAGCGGCGGCTCAAATGGGACAAAACGCAGATCGCTGTCTTCATCTATCTGCAGCAAGCTTCCAATGCTAACCGCACACGCAGCGCCCGAACGCACCAGATGCGACGCGTTGCCGATCAGGTCGAAATGCCCCACGATGTTGAGTTCATCAACGCTAAGGACGCCACTCGACCACGCTTCTAGGTCCAGCGCTCGATTCGAGGTGCGCGAACTCACCAGCAGCGGCATATTCGCCACGTCCGCAGGCGCCAGCACGTCCCGGCCGCCCCATGGACCGCTCGCGGCAACAACAGCACCGACTCGATCCGCCTCGGGCATACGAATCCATTCGTATTTCTCGACGTTAACGGGCTCCAGCAACAACGCAAAGTCGAGCAGGCCACGCTCCAAACGCTCCTCCACCGCATCGGCGTTACCGGTATAGAGTTCAATCGTCACGCCGGGATAATTCCGATGCAGTTCTGTAAAGGCATCGAGTGCCAGCCGCATCGATTTGGTTTCGCCGGCGCCAATGCGGATAACGCCCGCAATGCCGAGCTCCCGATCCGCCAACTCTAGCTCGGTCTGTTCCACCAGCAAGACAATCTCCTCGGCACGCTGGCGCAAGCGCATGCCATCGCTCGTGAGCACACATGATCGATTGGTGCGCTCGAACAGCTCCACGCCCAGCTCGCGTTCCAAATCGGCTATCTGGCGCGAGAGCGTGGGCTGCGTTACATGTAGCACGTTAGCAGCTTCGGTCATGTTTTCCTCGCGGGCCACAGCAAGAAAATAACGCAGCGTTCGCAGCTCCATGCTTGCTCCTTCGTGCACAACGGAGAACCTCATTCGGTCCAATTCGTTTCACATACATAATCCGTATATCTAGCTAGTTGCTATAGGCAATATACATTATCAAATCTCGGAACTATCGTTACAGAAGAGAACCATCGAGAAAGGAAGCGCATGGAATACATCACGCTCAATAACGGCATCAAAATCCCCCAGCTAGGACTTGGCACGTATCTGCTTAAACCCGACGATGCCCAATCGTCGGTTACCTCCGCACTCGGCATGGGGTATGAGCTCATCGACACTGCCAATGCATACGTGAATGAGCGAGCAGTGGGTCGTGGCGTGCGCGAATCAGACTCGCCGCGCGAAAAAGTGTTTCTAGAAACCAAGCTCTGGCCCTATTTTTACAACAGCGACACCGCGGTTGACGAAACGCTCGAGCGTCTGAACACACCTTACATCGACCTCATGATTCTGCACCAACCCGCAGGCGACTACTTGGCGGGCTATGAGAAGCTTGAGATCGCGTACAAGGAAGGCAAGCTCCGCTCCATCGGAATCTCCAATTTCGACGAGAACGAAATCGAGAAGCTTCTCGCAAATTGCGAGATCGTTCCATCCCTTATTCAGGTCGAGTGCCATCCGTATTTCCCGCAGACTGAACTGAAGAAGCTGCTCGCCCAGCACGACATTGCATTGCAGGCGTGGTACCCGCTCGGCGGGCGCGGTAACAGCAGCATCATGAACGAGCCCGTCGTGCGCAACCTCGCTGTCAAGTATGGCAAAACGCCTGCTCAAATCATTATGCGTTGGCATATCCAAGAGGGAAATATCGTCATTCCAGGCTCCAAGAATCCGACGCACATCGCCGACAACATCGATGTCTTCGACTTCGAGCTCACGGACAGCGACATGACCGCCATGGCTACCCTCGACCGCGGGAAACCCTTCTATGAGCGCACGCCCGAAAAGCTTGCGCAATATGCCGCCTGGCACCCCGACGTTGAGAACCAGAAATAGGAGCATCATGCAGTACACAACCCTTGGCCATTCCGGCATCAAAGTCTCTAAACTCTGCCTGGGAGGCATGAGCTTTGGCGAGCCCAGCCCCGACTTTCATCAGTGGACCATCGGACCCGACGACACACGCGCCGTCATCAAACGCGCACTCGACACCGGAATCAACTTTATCGATACCGCGAACTGCTACAGCTTTGGCACGAGCGAAGAGTACATTGGCGCCGCCCTGCGCAATCTGGGAATCGCTCGCGAGAGCGTCGTGCTGGCCAGCAAGGTTCACTTCAACGAAGGCGGCCTTTCCGCCGACGCCATCGAACGCGAGATCGAAGGCTCGCTCAAGCGCTTGGGCACCGATTACCTAGACCTCTACATCATCCACCGCTTCGATTACGACGTTCCCATGGAAGAGACCATGGAAGCACTCAACGACTTGGTACGCGAGGGCAAGGTTCGCGCACTCGGCGCCAGCGCTATGTATGCTTACCAGCTGCACAACCTGCAGATCGTCGCACGCGACCACGGATGGACGCCCTTTACGAGTATGCAATGCCACTACAACCTGCTCTACCGTGAGGACGAGCGGGAGATGATTCCGGTGTGCCGCCAGTTTGACATGGCCCTTACGCCATACAGCCCCCTGGCGTCGGGACACCTCTGCCGCCCCACGTGGGAAAGCTCGAGCACGCGCGGCACCACCGACACGACCATGGCCAACAAATACGACCATGACCGCGCCATCGACATGCCCGTCGTTGAGCGCGTGGCCAAGGTTGCCGCCGATCATGACGTGCCGATGCCGCAGATTGCGCTGGCGTGGCACTGGGCGCGTGGGGTCGAGGCACCCATCGTGGGCTGCTCCAAGCCCGAGCGAGTCGACGACGCCGTAGCCGCGCTCGACATAACGCTCTCCCCCGCCGAGATCGACTTCCTCGAGGAGCCTTATCAACCGCACGCACTCGTTGGTCCCAAGGCCCGTCCCGGCGAAAAGCCGCTTGCCGGCACTACCAAAGTCAAAACCGCAAAGTGACGACATGGACGACAGCATCATCGACGGCCTACACGACGCCGGCTGCAGCGAAGAGCTCATCGAGCTATACGGCTCGGCCACCAGCGACTGCGCGCGCATTTGTCTACTAAAACGGCATCGTCGCGAATTGCTCGACGAAATTCACTCGGGGCAGCAGAAGCTCGAACGCCTTGACTATCTCATCTACCGGCTACGCAGCGCCTCAACCGGATGCTGTTCAAGCCGCTCGGTATCGCGGCCATGAGGCGGCACTTAATAGCACCTCACCATAAAGCCTAAACCGCAGCAACGAAAGGGACTCCAATGACTAAGACACTTGTGGCATATTTCAGTGCATCGGGAACCACGATGGACGTTGCAAACCACTTGGCTCGCGTGACGGACAGCGACCTGTTCGCCATTGTGCCCGCCAATCCATACACAAGCGCCGACCTTAACTGGCGCGACAAACAGAGCCGCAGCACGCGCGAGGCCGCCGACCCCTCCTGCCGCCCTGCCATAACCTCCAGAGTCGAGCACATCGAAGACTACGACACCATCTTTTTGGGTTTCCCCATCTGGTGGTACGTGGCACCGGCGATTGTCAACACGTTCCTCGAGTCTTACGACCTGACAGGCAAAACAATCGTCCTGTTTGCCACCTCGGGCGGGAGCGGAATGGGCAAGACGGCGTCGGTCCTTAGGGCAAGCGCTCCGGGCGCAAAGATCGTTGACGGCGGCATTCTCAACAACGCAAGCAACGCCAGCCTCGAAAAGTTCGCGGCAAGGTACCTCTAACGCAACAAAAGCCGACAAATCGGCGGCGCGGCGAGCACGATGAAAGCGGCATCATCGAGTGGATATAGGAGCGCCTGCCCTATTCCAAAGTCGCCACCCTAACCTTTCATCCACTCCAAAACATGTACGTCAACATCCAAAGTCAACATTTTTTGACATCTTTGAATGCTGACGTACAGCTTTTTGTATGGACCGGAGAAGGCGCAAATGGCGAACCCATCGAGCCGTCAAGACACTTTAGCCGCATGACCATGCACTCATCGATGGCAGGATTCCCTATACTGAGTCACATATGACGGTATCGCGCCAAAGGAGAACGCCGTGACCACGTCGCAGATATCCCTGCTCGCGCTCATCTCGGTTGGAGGCATCGGCATCCTGCTTATCGGAATGAGCACGCTCATGAAAGCCGCCGCCCGCAGGAAAGCCAAGGCCTGCACCGCTATGATCATGGGAACGGTCATTGACCACCGCTTTATGGGCGAAGGCAGAATGTATCCCGTTTTGGAGTACACCGTCGACGGCACGCGGTACCACGTGAGAAAACAATTCCGCGGCGTAAAGACCAAAAGCTTGTCGGGACTCCCCGTCCGCACGCAAAGCGCGGCGTACGAAGACGCCAAGGGCTGGTTGCACGTACAGACAGGACCCATCGCACGCCTAGATACTCTCGCAGAGCAGCTTTGGCCCCTCGGCAGCCAAATGACTGTGCACTACAACCCCAGCAGCCCAGACAAGAGCTATGTCGAGCGCCCTATCGTGGGCGACTTTGCCACGCTGATGTTTAACATCGCGGGTATCTTGCTCATCGCGCTGAGTATTTTGCTCTATGTTCTTATCCAGCGCTAGCTCAGACTGATACATCCCGCGCGCCGCGCGCCGTAATGACCGCCACGACACCAAGGACCAGCCATGGCAACACTTTCCGAACAAGAACGCAAACGTATCCAGCGATACTGCATCTGCCCCAAGGTTGCCGGAGCGGCGCTCGTCATGGCGTTCGTACTGCCCTTATCGATCATTCCTTTCGAGATGATCGACGACATCGTCTTCCACCATGAAGGATTCCAAGACACGGGCATGATGGCCGCCCTGGCACTCGCCGTCGTTGAGCTCGTCATATTTTGCTATTGCACTCTCGCGCCGCGCTTTGGCATGCGCGGCAAGCAGTGGAGAGAAATGCAGCACCGACTTGCCGTCGAGCAGAGCGAAAAAGACCGCTCGGCACAGATCGCAGGCGTTGTTGGCACGCAGGCCGCCGCGCGTCTGCTCAAGAACAGTGACAACGAGACCGTACGCAACCTGGGCGGCGCGGCAGAAGTCGCCGCTGCCGTAGGCGCCGTCGCCACTGCGGCAGACGTTCTTGCCGAAAGCTTTGCCAACGCAAAGGCCATGGCAGAGGCCTGTGGCGTGCCTATCCCCCGTGCAAAAAAGTGGATCGTCGCGCTTGTGGCACTGCCCCTCGCAATCGTGTGCGGCGCCTATATCCCGCAGCTGGCGCAGGGAAACATCGAGATGCAGGAGAACGCTGCGGCCGCGGCCGAGCAGATCGCCATCGCCCGCGAGGCATTAGAGCCCGTATGCGAGTACGTGTCCGCCGATGACCCCTACGAGCGATATCAAGATTACGGCTATCATGTCCGCGGCTATCTGCACGAAGGCAACTCCGACGCCCAGAAGACCTATACGTATCTGGACTTTGACAACAAGGGAACGCTCACGGAAGTGAGCTACGCGGCAGAAGTCGACCCCGGCGCGAGCCTCGAGGACAACCTTACCCGTATCGAGCTCGACCTTGACGAGCTTTCCTCTGCCGTCCAAACCATAGACGTCAAGACCACAAGCCCCGAGCTCCTAGCAGCGCAGAAGCTCCCCGAAGAGTTTAGGCAGGCTTTTTTGAACGGCTCGCTCTACGAGAGAATCTCTATCAGGACGAGTGACGACCCCATTAAAGCGTATTACTCGTTTGATACGGATCCTAAGGACGAGTTTGACGAGTACACCCATCCAACCATCCGCATTACGCTGATGAGCAAAACGAACTAGGTGTAGGGAGATGAATGTGACAAAGGACTGTCCCTCTGTCACATTATTCCGAGCGCAGGGCCTCCACGGGGTCTTTCTTGGATGCGCTGCGGGCCGGCAGCAGGCCAGCGACAACCGTCAACAACACCGAAATCGCGATGAGCACCAGCGCATCCTGCACGGGCAGGCTCATCAGATTGGGGACCTGTTTGACCGCAAGCGCCCAGGCATTGACCGGAAAACTCACGAGCACCACGACGACGATGGCGAAGACGCCAGCAATGAGGCCTTCGATGAAAGTCTCGGCGTTAAACACGTTGGCCACATTGCGCTTCGACGCGCCGATCGCGCGCAGGATGCCAATCTCCTTTTTACGCTCCAGCACGCTGATGTAGGTGATGATGCCGATCATGATGGAGCTGACGACCAAGCTGATGCTCACAAATGCGATGAGCACCAAGCTGATGGTGTTCACGATGTCGGTTACCGAACCCATGATGATGCCCATGTAGTCGGTGTACGAGATTGCCTGCTCATCGTGGCCAGCGGCTTTGACCTGCTTGTTGTACGCGTCGATGTGATCGAGCACGCGCTCCTTGGCCTCAAAGTCGCGCGGGAAAATCTTGACCGAGATGGGGTCTGCCTCGTCCGCATAGCCCAACGTGGTCAGATTGTTGTCGTAGGTGAGCTTCGACGCCTTGGCATAGCTCATCATGAGCGAACTCAGGTCCTCGGCGTCCATGTTGAAATGGATGGCACGAGCAAAGGCGCTCGCATCCACACGCATAGCGCTCGCCAGGTTGGTAAAACTCGAAGACATCTGCGTCGCCATCTGGCCCATGAGCCCCGCCGCGCCCGCCTTGAGCTGAGCTGACACCGTCGCCGCAATCTGATCGCTGATCGACTTCATCACCTGATCCATAGCCTGCTGCAGATACGGAGCCAGCTGCTTTTGCACATAGTCGGTCATCGCCTGCTGCAGGCGCTCGGCCAGGGCATCGCCACCGAGTGCCTTGAGCTGAGCCAGGATTTGCTGGGCCGCGTCATCATTCTCAAGATACGCCGAGAATGCGGCAGCGAGCTTTGACGCGTCCTTAAGATCTTCGGGTGACAGTGCCCTAAACTGATCAGACTGCAAAAAGCCCTCAAACAGCTGGTTGGCAAGCGTTCCCACCTGCTGCATTTGCTCGGGCGTGAATTCCAGACCGTCAAAGATGCCCGAGAAATCGGGGGCCGGCGCTTTGGCCATGATGTCGCTGAAGTCGATGTCCTTACCAACGCCCGAAAGGTCAATGTTCAGCCCGGACAAATCGATACCAGAAAGGTCGATACCGCCCGCCGCGCCCGAGAGTGCAGATGCATCGAACGAGAACGCGCTCTTGAGCGCCGCCTCGTCCACACTGAACATACTGCCCAGATCCACGCCCTGTTTGGCCTCGCCCTGCAGTTCATCGAAAGACTTGCCGGTAAACACATCTGTCTCGGGGTGGGCAAGCTGCTCTTGCACAATCTGCGAATTGGCAGCGCGTTCCATAAGCTGGCGGGTCAGCGCGTGCGTATAGGCAATACCCGGGGACAATGCGCTCGCGTTGGCCGTCTCGTTGGGTCGCACCACGCCCACAATGCGCACGTCAATACCGTCAGCAACCTTGGCGGCCATAAAGTCGGCATCGCCAGACATGTCAGTCCACATGCCGGTCTCTTCGTTTTTGCGATAGGCATCGGCCGGCGACAACACCTTAAACGTCGTGGACAGCGCATCGTCGTAGGTAAAGTCGGTGCCGGTCTTGGGCGTCTCTACCTTGCCGTCGGCCGCCATGGCGCTGTTAACCAGGTCGTTGAGTTCATCGATATCCAGCGCGCCGATGCTGTAGAGCGTGTAGTCGCCCACCGTGCCGCGACTCGAAAGCACCATCACGGCCTCGTTGGTGGACGTAGGCCAATGGCCGGCAACGACATCGTACTGACTGTCGAGCAAGCTCTGGTCGTCGATCATCTCGTTAAAGACCGAGGTTCCCATGGATTCCATGCTCACCGTTGCCGCCGAGCTCGCGCCTCCACTCATGGCCTCGGTCATGGCGTTGGGCACCAGCCGGACAGGCTTCTCATCGCCCTTCCCGGCACGATAGACAACCGGCGTCACGCCATAGCCGTACTGGATGGCATTGACCTCTTTATTGATACCGTCGCCACCGGCATCGAGCCATGCCTTAAAGCTCGTCATGTCGTTGGACTTAACGCTCGCAAACATATCCTTTACGGCCGTGACCACAGGAATCTTATCGGTTCCCTTAGCCTTGCCGCCGGCACTGTCGTCGGACGAATCCACGTTTTCAGGCGAGTCATCATCCGCAGCCCCCTGCCCGCCCATCATGGACGACAGGTCGTAATCCTGCTTGGAAATGGTGAGCGGGTAGCTCGAGAGCGTATCCTCCTCGACCTTTTTGATGTAGCCGTTTACGCCATTGGACAGCGCCAGAATCGCCGCGATACCGATAATGCCAATCGAGCCCGCAAAGGCAGTCATGGTCGTACGGCCCTTCTTGGTCATGAGATTTCGAGCAGAAAGCCCCAGCGCCGTCACAAAACTCATCGAGGTTTTGCGCGTAGGCTTAGCCTCGCGACGCGCGGCCTTGGCAACATCAAAAGGGTCGGAATCGTCGGTAATCTTGCCGTCCGCCAGGTTGACGATGCGCGTGGCGTACTTGTACGCCAGCTCGGGATTGTGCGTGACCATGATGACCAGACGGTCGCGCGCAACGTCCTTCAGCAAATCCATGACCTGCACGGATGTCGTTGAGTCCAAAGCGCCGGTCGGCTCGTCTGCCAGCACAATCTCGGGATCGTTGATTAGGGCGCGGGCGATGGCCACGCGCTGCATCTGTCCGCCCGAAAGCTGGCTCGGACGCTTGTTAACGTGCTCCCCCAGGCCGACTTTCTCCAACGCCTCGCGTGCACGCTGGCGGCGCTCGGCATGCCCCACGCCCGTGAGCGTCAGCGCAAGCTCCACATTTTCCAAAACAGTCTGATGCGGAATGAGGTTATAGCTTTGGAACACAAAGCCGATGCGGTTGTTGCGGTAGGCATCCCAATCGCGATCGTGAAAGTCCTTGGTCGAAATGCCGTCGATCAGCAGATCGCCCGAGTCAAAGTGGTCGAGTCCGCCGATAACGTTGAGCATCGTAGTTTTGCCCGAGCCCGAGGGACCCAGAATGGCCACGAACTCGTTATCGCGAAAAGACAGGCTTACGTTGTCGAGCGCCACCTGCGTAAACGACTGCGTAACGTACCTTTTGCAAATTCCTTTGAGCTCCAGCATGGACGGCAACCTCTCCTGCGCAGGCACCCCGCCCGCTCTCCTCCGCCGTTCGTATTCGACGCGTTTGTCCTACTCTATCCCCATTTTTGGTCTGCTCCAGTGAGAAATGTAACGTACTGCCCCAAAAACGAACGGGACGGCACGCCACGTGGCGCACCGTCCCGCACTTATCATCGATGATGTGACAAAGGGACTGTCCCTTTGCCACATTCGAACCTACTGCTCGCTCTTAGCAAGCGCCTGATCGATCAGCTTGTTGAGCGCCTCTCGCTGCTCGGCGGAGTTGATGCCGCCCATGATCGGCTCTCCCACAATGTTACCGTTCTGGTCGATCACGTACGTGGTCGGGAACGAGTACAGGTTGGAGGTGAACTTTCCGGCCTCGCTGTCCGACTTAAACCAGATGTTCTTATACGTCACGCCCTTCTTGGAAAGCACGTCCTTGGCATCGGCCACCTCGTCTTTGTTGCCATCGAGCGTAAAGGAATTAACGCCCACGACCTGGCCGCCCTTCTCGGCAAGCTCCTTGTTGAGCTTCTCCAGATCGCCCAGCTCTCCCACGCACGGTTTGCAGGTGGTAAACCAGAAGTTCATGACGGTGACCTTGTTCTTGGAGAACAGCTCGTCGCTGTTTACATCGTTGCCGTCCAAGTCCTTGCCCTTAAAGCTGGGGAACTTCGTCTCCCCGCTCTCGCCGTTGGTCATGCCTGCGGTCGAGGCATCGACGCTCTCCCCCTCGCCGGGCGTGCTGCCGCATCCGGGAAACTCCTTCTCCAGCGTCATGAGCTTATCCTCGATCTCCTTGACCTGCTGTGCGCCGGCCTTAAGCGTCTTGAGCTCGTCAGCCGTAAACTGATCCTTGGCGCCCTCGATGGTATCAAGCAAAAAGTCGCCGTAATTGCTACCGTCCTCAATCATTGCCGAGTCTTTATTTGCCGCATTGAATACCTTTTCCCATAGGGCGTTATCGCTCGCAAAGATCTCGTTTTCCTTTTGCAGCAGCTGCTGGTACAGCTCGGCCGCCTCCTCGGCGCTCGACGGCTTTTGTGCCACAAGCTCGGCAATCTGCGCATCGCCGCTCGTGGCACCCTTCGCGTCGCCCTTGGGGGCAGAGCACGCCGCGAGAGTCAGCGCCAGCACGGGCAGCATCAACAGGGCCGCAATTTTCGACAGTTTCATGGTTCCTCCGTTGTATCGAAGCTTAATAGGTACCTATTTGTTTTCGCAGTCATGCGCGGACTGCGCGGTCTTGTCGCCCGTCACGCCCAGCCCGTAGCGAAAGCTAATGGCATCGACGGGGCACGCACCCACGCATTTGCCGCAACGAATGCACTCGGCATGGTCGGGCGTACGCGTAACGTCCACGTCCATCAGACACACCTTGGCGCACTTGCCGCACGAAACGCATTTGCACTGGTCAACCTGAATCCCCAACAACGACACCTTGTTCATGAGCGCATAAAACGCGCCGAGGGGGCAGATCCATTTGCAGAAGGGGCGGTAGAACAACACGCTCAGCACCGCAACCGCAATGAGAATCGCGAGCTTCCAGGTAAAGAGCTTTCCCAGCGCGGAGCGGATTCCCGTATTCATGATGGACAGCGGAATCGCACCCTCGAGCACGCCCTGTGGGCAGATGTACTTGCAAAAGAACGGGTCGCCCATGCCCACATCGTTGACCACCAAGACAGGCAGCAGCACCACGGCAAACAGCAGCACGGCATACTTGATGTACGTGAGCGGCTTGAGCTTTTTCGTTGATAGCTTTTTGCCGGGAATCTTGTGTAGAAGTTCCTGCAGCCATCCAAACGGGCACAAAAAGCCGCATACAAAACGCCCCAACAGTACGCCGATCAGAATGAGCGTTCCGGTGACGTAATACGAAAAGCTAAGCTTAGACGAGCCCACCACCGACTGAAACGAGCCGATGGGACACGCACCTGATGCCGCGGGGCACGAATAGCAATTAAGCCCAGGTACGCAGACTGTTTTTCCCGCGCCCTGATAGATGCCGCCTTTGGCAAAGTTTGGCAGGTGAATGTTGGTGATGAGCGTCGCCGCCGCCTGAATGAATCCGCGAAATCGGGCCAAAACATGCGACGCAGTGTTTTCTCTTTTATCCAATTCCGATACACTCCAAGCACAGCCTAATCGCTTTGGCCAGCACGGCATCCGCCTCGCCACGCATAACGCCAAAGCACACCATGGCAATTCCGACGATCAACAAAGCGACCTGTACCACGGGTTTTACCGCTTTGAACAACCTGACCACTCCTTTCGTTACGCAACCATTGGACCATATCGACCATAAAATCCGTGTTAAGCGCGATTTGGAATGTGCAAGGAGACTGTTATGCGTATTTTGATCGTCGAAGACGAGCGAGCACTGTGCGACACGATCGCACGCAGTTTGCGAAACTTGGCGTACAGCGTCGACTGCTGTCACGACGGACAGGAGGCGCTCGACCTACTGAACGTTGAGGCCTTCGACCTCGTGGTACTCGACCTCAACCTTCCCCGTATCGACGGCATGACCGTACTCAGGGAACTTAGGAAAACCGACTGCGAGACCAAGGTGCTGATTCTGTCCGCACGTGGCGAAGTATCCGATAAAGTCGCCGGACTCGATGCCGGCGCCAACGATTACCTCACCAAGCCGTTTCATCTGGACGAGCTTGCGGCAAGGATTCGCAGCCTTACCCTCAGACGCTTTACACAAAGCGACATAGTTTTAACCTGCGGAAAGCTCAGCTTTGACACCAAGGCGCGCATCGCTTCCGTGGACAGCGAGGCTCTATCTCTTACGCGCAAGGAAACGGGAATCTTGGAATACCTGATGCTTAATCAGGGGCGGCCGGTAAGTCAAGAGGAGCTTATCGAGCACGTTTGGGATAGCAGCGTGAACAGCTTTAGCAACGCAACCCGCGTTCACATCTCGTCACTCCGCAAAAAGCTACGCATCGTTTTGGGATACGACCCGATTCGCAATCGGATTGGAGAGGGCTATGTTATGGAGGATAGCGAATGAAAAGGCTTTCGCTGCAATGGCGCATAACGATTATGACGGCGCTGCTCACGTGCGCAGCGTGCGTGCTGACGAACTGCCTGGTCGGCTATACGGGTATGCGCTACATGGATGCCATCGGCAGCGACATCTCGGCCTTTAACGCAACCGGCGAAGATTCGCTCCAGGCGTTCGACCCAACGAAAGCAGCCCTCGATGACAAGGTCACGATCGTCGTAAACGACGCACAGGAGTCTTTTGGCACGACAGCCTGGTGCATCACGGCTGGAGTCACACTCCTTGGCGGCGCGCTGGCATACTTTGTGAGCGGCCGTGCACTCAAACCGCTACGGGCTTTTGCAGCTCAGGTTGAGCGTGTGCAACCTGACAACCTAAGCGAAATCAAACTCAATGAAGATGTGCCCACCGAGCTACAACGATGCAGCGCCTCTTTCAACGACATGATCGCTCGTCTTGGCGAAGGGTTCTCTGCACAGCGTCAGTTTACCGGCAACGCCGCACACGAGCTGCGCACCCCGCTCGCCCTTATGCAAGCACAGATTGAACTATTCATCTCCGAACACTCCGGTTTACAACCCGAAACAGCCGAGCTGCTCGACCTGTTACAAGAACAAACCGAGCGAATGTCGCAGATGACCAAGGTATTGCTCGAGATGAGTGAGCTCCGCAGCATTCCTTGCGAGGACGATGTTGAACTTGGTCCCTTGTCCGAAGAGGTCCTCACCGACCTTGCGCCACTTGCCGAAAATAAGGGCATAGCCCTCAATTGTGCTGGAGACGCTTTAGTAATCGGGAGCGACACGCTCCTCTATCGGCTGGTGTTTAACCTGGTCGAAAATGCCATCCGTTACAGCCGCCCCGGCTCGACTGTCAACGTGTCCATCTGCGGCAGCGACAGCCACGTGTTCCTGCGAGTCGAGGACCAGGGCCCGGGAATACCCAAGCAGTACCGTGAGAGCATCTTCCAGCCGTTCTTTCGTCTCGACAAATCCCGCAGCAGGGCATACGGCGGCGCAGGACTCGGACTCGCGCTTGTTTGGGAGATTGCAGCGCTTCACGGTGGCGCCGTAGAGGTCGAAGCAAGTTCCGAGAACGGGACCACCATGCTCGTAAGCCTTCCAAAACGATCTGCAGCGTCAACCGAACAGTAAAACAAAAGGGGGCCCGCACACGTTTGCGCGGGCCCCCTCTCCGTCAATGCAGTTCACCCAAAAGAGTAGAAGCTTACTCCCACTCGACCGTGCCGACGGGCTTCGGCGTGAGGTCGTAGCACACGCGGCAGATACGGGGAACCTCGGCGGTGACGCGAGCGGTGATGCGCTTGAGCAACGCCCAGTCGAGCTCAGGCACCTCGGCGGTCATAACATCGACGGTGTTGATGCAGCGAATGATGCAGGGCCAATCGTAGGCGCGCTTGCCCTCGCGCACGCCGGTGGCGCGGAAGTCGGGCACGACGGCAAAATACTGCCAGATGGTCAGACCCGCCTTGTCGATCTCCTCGCGCACGATCGCGTCGGCTTCGCGCAGCGCCTCAAGACGGTCGCGGGTGATGGCACCAAGGCAGCGGACGCCCAGGCCGGGACCGGGGAACGGCTGGCGCTCGACCATGTTCTCGGGCAGGCCGAGCTCGCGACCGACCACGCGGACCTCGTCCTTGTACAGCAGTTTGACGGGCTCGCAGAGCTCAAACTGTAGGTCCTCGGGCAGACCGCCCACGTTGTGGTGAGCCTTCACGCCGTCTTGGGACTCAAGAATGTCGGGATAGATGGTGCCCTGGGCGAGGAAACTGACCTCGTCGCCAACCTTGCGGGCCTCCTCCTCGAACACGCGAATGAACTCGGCGCCGATAATCTTGCGCTTGGCCTCGGGCTCCTCAACGTCCACGAGCTTGTCTAGGAAGCGATCGGAAGCGTCCACGTAGACCAGGTTGGCGTCCATCTGGTTCTTAAAGACGTCGACAACCTGCTCGCTCTCGCCCTTGCGCATGAGGCCGTGGTTCACATGCACGCAAATGAGCTGCTTGCCGATTGCCTTGATGAGCAACGCCGCGACAACTGAGCTGTCAACGCCGCCGGAAAGGGCCAGCAGGACCTTCTTGTCACCGATCTGCTCACGGATTGCGGTGACCTGCTCGTCGATGAACGCCTGGGCAAGTTCGGGAGTGGTGATACGCACCATGTCGTCGGGACGCTTGTTGGGATCCATGCAGAGCTCCTTTTCGGTTCGATGGAAATGCGTTGCACATATGCAAACGCACCGTCATATGACCTCATTATATGCAGAACGAGGCCCATTTCCCATCGCTCCCATGGAGCTTTTTGCAGGGGCGGTAGTTTTTCTATATCCCAAGGTCAGCTAGGCTTCGATAATCACCTCAGGGGCAGGGCCGCCAAACTTGTCGTTTATACGCTCGGCGCACTCGTACGCAATATTCGCTAACATCCAGCTTTCAAATGACGGGGTACAATGGCTGCTATCGTTGTCAGCTGATGGGAGATGGAAGATGGACTGCAATAGCTACCCGCGCGTTCCCATGTCGTTGATGTGTACCGCTTTTGTGCCGGGGCAGATTGACGCCGCGGTTGCAGGCATTTCCGATCCCGACTCGCGCGCTATTGCCACGGCAGAAGCGCTGTACTTTCGCGGACAGGCCGCCCTCGCTGCCGAGACGACACGCCCCTATCTTGACGCCACCGATCCCGTACTTCGCTATTCTGCATGCTTCATCTGCGGATATGCCAGTCTGTCGCTCAACCGTATCGCCGACGCCCGCCGGTGCCTTGCTGGCATCCTCGATACGCCGGCCGACGAGGAATCGCCCGCCGTCCACGCCACGCACATCCTGTTCGCCTCGGCCGCGAGCGTCCTGCTGCACTTGCCTTCCCCATATTCCGCCGAAGAGTTTTATCCGCTTGCGGCGCATCTGCCCGAAGGCCTGCGCCTGTTCGCCAGCTACGTGATGGCGCATGCCCTGTACCTGCGCGGCGAATATGGCCGCAGTCTGGGCATGGCGGAAAACGCCCTAATCATGAAACAGGGAAGTTATCCCATCTCGGAACTGTTCCTGCACCTGGCAGCTTCCATGGCATGCATGAGCCTCAAGGACATCGACGCCGCAAAAACGCACTTCGGAGCTGCTTGGAACATTGCGCGCCCCGACGGCCTCATCGAGCTCATCGGCGAGCACCACGGCCTTTTACAAGGGCTCATCGAGGCGTGCCTAAAAACGCAATACCCTGACGACTTCGCGCACATCATCGAGATCACATACCGCTTCAGCTACGGCTGGCGGCGCATCCATAACCCCGATTCGGGCGAGGACGTGGCTGACGACCTGACGACCACGGAATTCACCATGGCCATGCTCGCCTGTCGTGGGTGGACCAACGCCGAAATCGCACGCCATATGGGAGTATCGCCGGGCACCGTCAAAAACCGACTATCCGGCGTATACGCAAAGCTTGGCATCGGCACACGCGCCGAGCTGGTCGCGCATATGTTACGTTAGCGACCGGACTGCCAAGCGCATCGAACGCATTCCGGAACCCGGCGCTTCGCTCGATCATTTTGGACATTTTGGCCATCGAACGGCACTACCGCCACGGGGCACCTTCTCGCAAAATTGGATTATTTCCACCGATACTTGCGGGATGGGAGCCCAAGATGCTTGATCGCCGTTCGTTACTTGTCGCCGGAGCGTCCTCGTTAGCGAGCATTATGTTGCCGCGCGTGCCGGGAAGCACAAACGCCTTCATATTGCCGCTCGCGCCCACCGAAGCCCATGCCGACGAAAAAGACCCCTTCAGGGTGCTCGTTCTCTCGCGCACCATGTTTGGTGTGGTCGTGGTCGACGTCGCCAACAAGAATACGCCTATCGCAGGCGCCAAGGTCACGCTCACGTCGCGCTACGCCGCAGGCAAGCAGCTCGCCGCCACGACCGATGACGAGGGTACAGCCATCTTTGAGGTTGCCCCGCTTTCGGAAGGCTACGTGGACGAGGCGACGCTCCTTGACGCGTACGACTTCAACGGCGGCATCTCCATCAGCATGCCAGGCTACCGCGATGTCGAGATTCCCCTTGCGCGTATCCAGGGCGGTACCGCCGTTACCGCGCCCACGCGTCCGCTCTCCGACGGTGAACCGTACTTTCGCCAGCTTACGTTCGACGAATGGGACATCCAGTACGCCGACGCCACATTCATGGCGATGCCCAAAGACGATCCAACAAACGAGCAGTCCGACACGCACGCTTTTACCGTACAGGTCCATCTACCGCAGGGTGGGCAGGCAACGCTGCGCATCAACAAAGTAATGCCTGCCGCAGGCAGCTCATCCGAAACCGTCACGCAGATCGGACAGATCAAGGCCAGCGCGTCGGGTGCGGATAATCTGGCGACGTTCACGCTCGAAGACAAGTTCCTCGATGCGGCATCGGGCCTTCTGGAAGAAGGGTGCAAGCTGCGCTTTGCGCTCGACTACCAGGGTAAAACCTACACGCTCTCCTCCCCCATGGCCGTTGCCACCGCGCCGTCCGCAAAGGCGGAATCGGGCTCAACGACCATCATCCCCACCACCATGGATCAAGAGATCACTCCGTTTGATTTCCCCGCGGCGTTTCCCGGTATCGGCGGCAACAAGTTCACCTGCTGGATGCCCACGTTTCCGATCCTCTTCGATTTCTCGTTTGCCGGGTACGTGTTGTTTGGCGGAGGATACAAACCGGCCAGCTACATGAACGATTCGGGCAATCCGGATCCGGAATACTGGAAGAAGTCGCCACGCGAGTCGGGCGCCAAGCAGGCAAACCGCTACCTCGACGAGATGGAGGGGAAGTGGAATCAGTACAAGAGTATGAGTGCCGGTTCGGGCACCGATCCAAGGAACACCAAGCTCCTTCGCCATCATTGCACGCTGCTGTTCACGATGGATATCGCAACACAGGTGTACGGATCGCTCGCCTACGACTGGGTAGGCAAAACTTGGGGCGATAACAACGATCCGGCGTTTGGCAATATTAAGGCCCTCTTCCAAGTAAAAACCGACCTCAACTGGACCGAGCAGTTCACCTTGGGCCCGGTGCCGTTTTTCCTAAACGTCAATCCTTGGGTGTTGGCAAAGCTGGCGCTCGCGGTAGGCGCCCACACACACGGCAGCGGCGCGGCGTTCTTCAAAAACATTTCGCTCGACTATTCCAATACGTCGGGATCATTCACCATCCAGATCGGGCTTGCCGTCACCTTTGGAGCCGGCGTTGCAGGCGTCGCTTCGTCCGCCGTGCGCGGTGCCGCGTCTCTCACGTTGTTCATCGGCTACGAGAAGGCAGACGGCCACCAGCTTCCGCGCCTGCGCGTGGGCGCGGACGTCGATGTCGACGTGATACTCCAGTTTGTCATGTTCAAGTGGACCACCAAGGCCTGGTCGGGGTCGTGGCCAACGCTTCTCGATTCGTGGAACATGTCGGTCAACAACGGCGACCAGTATGTGCTCCAGCGCTCAGAGCTGGCACTGGACGGAGACACGCCATATACGCTGGATGCCTGCTTTGGCGCGGCTGGCAATGCCGAGTCGGGCGGCGTGCCGCAGTTTATCGCGTCGGCCACCATCGTCACCAATGCCGAGCTGCTCGCATGCGCCGAAGTTGCAGCCACCGCCGTAAACGCCGCGCCGGTCGTGCGCGATTGGGAGCAAGCGGTCACGCGCATTGAGCTCGACGCGGATGCAGAGAGCAATGACACGGGACAGGTCGAGCATTTCGTCCATGCACTGATAGAGAACGATGACAACGCCACACCGATGTATGAGTATACCTACATCGGCCAGGCGACGAACGCCGTTGCGGACTCGAACGCCAATTCTGCCGGCGTGTCGGAGGACGAGAGAGGCGGCATAAAGCCCTCAAGCGACAAGGTGCTCTTCACCGGCGTGCTCAGCGAGGCTCACATGAAGTTTGCGGAGATCGCCGGCGTGGAATGTCTGTTCCGCATCGCTTCGGTTCGCTACGGCGAGGATGGCCGTTCGCGTCTGGTGGTACACACGAAGGCAAACGGCGCGTGGTCCGCACCTATACCGGTCGACTTCCCCCTTGGGTTTGGCGAGGGCGACGTGGAACGCAACGGCATATTCGATTACGACTTCGACGTAATTGAATACACAGACGGCGCGGGGCGCACGGACGCCTACGTGCTGCTGGTCTCGGGAGAGCGCCCCGAAGGCGACGCAACCCGGTTCGATACGGCAAGCACAGCCGGCATACTGTCCGTTGTGCGCCTGCGCATCAGTAATAGCGAAGTTCGCGTGATATCGCACACGTCGTGGCGTAGCATCTCGCGCGGCCGCCCGCAAGAGGATGGTTACCATTGCCTACAGTGTCCGCGCATCACAGTAGGCAAGACGCTTGTCGACGGACGTCTGTCGGGCGCCTATCTCCATCGCCGCGGAGCCTCCGCCGAAAAGGCGTTGGGCACCGAGGCAGAAGTCGCGCTCGAGTGCTTTACCCTGTGGTCGGATGTGTCAGGCGACAGCCTCACGTTCCGTCAGGTCCTCCGCTTTCCGCAGGCACCGTCGAGCATCGAGCTGGGCGCGCCCGAGAACATCAACGGCAAAATGGTGGTGCCCGTTGCATACGAAACCGCAGACGGCTGCGGTTGCGCATCGTACGCCGTGATCGGTCAGTCTATTGCGGGCTGGGGCGTCATGTTGCCGGACGCCTCGGTGCCGCGCGTGGTGCCGTGGCCGCAGCACACGGGCTTTTTGGCCACCGTCAACGAGCAGCTGCAGCATGTTACGTGGACGCGAGGCGCATCGGCGTTTGCAACGGCACCCGTAGGCGCAGCTGGCTGCGGCCCGGCGTCGTTTAGCGTGAGCAACAACGGCAGGTGCGTCCTATACGTCGAGAACACCGACGGCAAAGTGGGGCAAACCTACGATGAAGAGGGCGAGCCGGTGGCGGTAATGGGCAAGCATTTCCGCATCTTCGCCAGCACCCTGATAGACGATCTGTTCACGGAGCCGTTCGTGCTCTGCGAGCTGGAGCACCCCATCGATCAGATAACGACGTTTTTGACCTCGGGCGGCATGCTCTCAGCACTCGCCACGCACATTGTGAGTGCCGAGCAAAGCAAGGCAGAACTACACGGCATCGAAGTGCCCCTGGTGGCGTGCGCCACGCCACTGGGCGCGATTGCCAACCTGGGCGCCGTGGTACCCGGAGCGGCAAGCGAGTCGTTTACGGTAACGGCGCGAAACGACGGCAACACACTGCTGACCGCAGGAACAGTCGATCTGTACCGAGAGGGCTCCGACCAACCGTTCTCCAGCGCATCCATCGGATTCGGCGCGAACGCACGCATGGCATCGATCTACGATCCGGAGCTTGCCGAGGATGCATCGGTCAACGACATAGCGCATGTGAAGTACACGCTCGAGACACTGGGCGAGCGCTTTGCCACGCACCCGCTGGTAGCCGACAACGGCAACGCCGTGCTGGCACCGGGCTGCACGGCACAGTTCCGCATGAGCTTTGCCATCCCGGAGAGCTGGAGCGGCGAGGTGGGCAAACGCGTCACACTCTACGCAAAGGCGCGTGACCTGGTGGCGCTCGACCCCGTAACGCTCGAAGAGATTCGAACGGGCGCAAACTCCGCGCTGGGCGGCGTGCTGCACGAGCTCCACATCCCCGGCGCGGCATGCGAACGCGCGGAGGTGCTGGTGGGCGTAAGCAGCAACGCCGATGCGACGGGGCTTCACGACGCCCCGATGACCGTGGACAGCGATGGCGGCTCGAGCAGCGGCGGTTCTGGCACGGGAGGCAGCTCCGGCGGAAGCGGCTCTGGCAGCGGCAAGGGTCACGACAATAACAAGCGCTCCGGTAAATCAGGCATGCTCGCTGGCACGGGCGACAGCAACATCCCCCTGACGGCTGCCGCAGCAGCACTCGCCGCAGCCGGAGCCGGCCTCGTCGCCTACAGCGCCCGCCGCACCGCCCTCGAGCGTAGCGGCAGCGATGAAGCCGGTACGGATGGGTCCCGCTAACTCTCAGCCGCTTTTTTGAGCGGCGTTGACCCTGTTCGTCGAGCACAAAAGGGGCTGGCTCTGATAACCCAGAGTCAGCCCCTTTGCGCATTAGATATCGACGGTATCGCCGAGCTCTGCCTCGAGCTTGGCGCGACGTCTTTTCGCCGTGAAGAACGATGCGCACAGGACAGCAAACGTGGCCGCGAAAATCGTCGCACCGCAGAACACGCCCGTGGCCAGGTTCGCCAACCAAAAGACGCTTTCGAGCGGTACGATCTGCGCCTCAGCGATACAGCGCATTGCAGCAATAACAAGCGCGAACGCGGCGCCGCTAAGGCCGCTGACAAGCAGGAAATATCCAACAGGAAGATACTCGGTTTGCCCAAAACGATTGGTATCGACATAGCCCTTCCGCGTTTGCAGTCCTGCGCAAATCAACATCACGAGAACGAGCCACAAATACATGGCTGCCTCGAACGGCGTTGCAAAGCCATGCGGCATTTCACTGGCGTCGCTGTGAACCCACGCAACCTGTCGAGCTATAAACTGGTAGAAAAAGATCATCAACATGCCAAACGAAAGCAGTACGAAACCAATCTTGTAGATCTTCGCGTTCTCAGCCTCTAGGCGCTCATCCTTTGGTCCGGCATATTCACGCCACTTTTGCACGAGTTTCAGATCTTCATATTTCATAGTGGCCTCCTAAAGAGTATTAGGGTCGGCGTCGGTTTCGTCTTCCCAAAACAAGTCGTTCAACGTAACACGCAGCGCCTTACAGATTGCCACGCACAAATTGAGCGTGGGGTTGTAGCCGCCCGCCTCAATAAGACCGATAGTCTGGCGCGTAACGCCCACGGCCTGGGCTAAATCGGCTTGCGAAAGGCCAGCCGCCGCGCGCGCCGCCTTCATGCGAAGGTTCTTTTTACCTGGCATAAAGTTCCTTTCGTCGTATTGGACAAATATGCGTTGCATCATGCCAGAAATATATTGCATCGACTAATTGATGTCAACTATATCTGTCATCGGTATACGGATATAGCAGTTTCGATTCGTCATTCCATCTTACTCGGGCGGAACCGACTCGGTTTTGTCCGAGTAAGATTGGGCATCCGCGAACTCATCGAATTTCTGAATCGTGTCACCCATAATCGTTCGATTTTGTTTAGTAAAACTAGGTCCCTATTAAATAAAATTCGTTTGTATCCAAATTTGTTTAACAATGCCGCGCTACCACTAAACACTATACCCGTTAATTCGAACGCTTGTTCGATGGATTTCATGTTGGATGGAATCGTCTGTGGGCTGGGCTATGCTACCTTGACTATCTATATGACTTAAACGCAGCAAAGGAGCACCGAGAGAGCGAGTATGGCAAAAAACACCGCAAACTATGGTAATGACAGTATCCGCCAGCTCAAGGACGAGGAGCGCGTACGCCTGCGCCCCGCCGTCATCTTTGGCTCGGACGGACTCGATGGCTGCGCGCATGCTGCCTTCGAGATCTTGTCCAACGCCGTTGACGAGGCGCGCCAGGGCTACGGCAAGCTCATCACCCTTACCGCCTTTCGCGATGGCTCCATTCAGGTAGAGGACAACGGCCGCGGCTGCCCGCTCGACTGGAACCCCTCCGAGAAGCGCTTTAACTGGGAGCTCGTCTTTTGCGAGCTCTACGCCGGCGGCAAGTATAACAACAACCAGGGCGGCGACTACGACTTCTCGCTCGGCACCAACGGCCTGGGCTCCTGCGCGACCCAGTACGCTTCCGAGTACATGGACGTCACGGTTTGGCGTGACGGTAACAAGTATTCCCTGCACTTTAAGAAGGGTAAGGTCGTCGGCGCCAAAAAGAAGGCGCTCGAGATTGAGCCCAGCGACGAGAACCGCACCGGCACCACCATCAAGTGGCGCCCCGATCTTGAGGTCTTTACCTCGATCAGCATTCCCCACGATTGGTATCGCGAGACCATGCGCCGTCAGGCCGTGGTCAACGCCAACGTGACCTTCCGCCTGCGCATTGAGGGCGACGATGGCGAGTTTTCCGAAGAGGACTTTTGCTACCCCAAGGGCATCGAGGACTACGTGCTCGAGAAGGTCGGTGCCGACTACCTCACCGAGCCCTTCTTTATCGAGGCCGACCGCCGCGGTCGCGACCGCGAGGACCTGCCCGACTACAACGTTAAGATCACCGCGTGCATGTGCTTCTCGCGCACCTTCATGATGCAGGAGTACTACCACAACTCCTCCTGGCTCGAGAACGGCGGTTCGCCCGAGAAGGCGGCCCGTAGCGCTCTGACCAGCGCCATCGATGCCTACATCAAGCAACAGGGCAAGTACAACAAAAACGAGAGCGGCATCAAATGGCAGGACGTCCAGGACTGCCTGGTTCTGGTGACTAACTGCTTCTCCACCCAGACGTCCTACGAAAACCAGACCAAGAAGGCCATCAACAACCGCTTTATCCAGCAGGCCATGACTGCCTTCTTTAAGGAGCGCCTCTCGACCTACTTGATCGAGAACAAAGACGCTGCCAACAAGATCATGGAGCAGGTGCTCATCAACAAGCGTTCGCGCGAGAACGCCGAGAAGACGCGCCAGAGCATCAAGACCAATCTGCAGCAGAAGACCGACATGGCCAACCGCGTGCAGAAGTTCATCGACTGCCGCTCCAAGGACAAGGACCGTCGCGAGATCTACATCGTAGAGGGCGACTCGGCAGCAGGCGCCATCCGCACCTCGCGCGATGCCGAGTTCCAGGGCGTTATGCCCGTTCGCGGTAAGATCCTCAACTGCCTGAAGGAGGACTACCCGCGCATCTTTAAGTCCGACATCATCATGGACCTCATGCGCGTGCTGGGCTGCGGCGTAGAGATCAAGGACAAGCGCATCAAGAACCTCGGTGCCTTTGACCTGGATAATCTCAACTGGAACAAGGTCATCATCTGTACGGACGCCGACGTCGACGGTTATCACATCCGCACGCTCGTACTCACCATGCTCTACCGCCTGGTGCCCACACTTATCGACGAGGGCTACGTGTATATCGCCGAGTCGCCGCTCTACGAGATCAACTGCAAAGAGAAGACCTACTTTGCCTACACCGAGCTCGAGAAGAACGGCATTCTTAAGGAGATCGGCGACCAGAAGTGTTCCATCAACCGCTCCAAGGGTCTTGGTGAAAACGATCCGGACATGATGTGGCTCACCACCATGAACCCCGAGACGCGCCGCCTGATCAAGGTGGAGCCCGAGGACGTCACCAAGATGGAAATCATGTTCAACCTGTTGCTGGGCAACGACGAGGCTGGCCGCAAGCGTCACATCTCCGAGCACGGCAAGGAATACCTGGACCAGCTGGACCTGCAGTAGCAGCAAATCGATAACGACGGCCCATAAGAAGTTCAAGAGGATATCGTGGCAAAGAAGAAGACGAAGAACCAGCCCAAGAAAAAGCAGGTCAACGCCGAGAACGTCATCGGCCTGCACTCCGAGGTCACCGATCAGCCGATCACGCAGACGCTCGAGGTCAACTACATGCCCTACGCTATGAGCGTCAACGTCTCGCGTGCGTTCCCCGAGATTGACGGCTTTAAGCCCTCGCACCGCAAGCTGCTCTACACCATGTACAAGATGGGTCTGCTCAAGGGCGAGCGCCAGAAGAGCGCCAACATCGTGGGCCAGACCATGAAGCTCAACCCGCACGGCGACGCCGCGATCTACGAGACGATGGTGCGCCTGGCCACCGGCAACGAGGCGTTGCTCGCCCCCTTCGTGGAGTCGAAGGGCAACTTTGGCAAGTACTATTCGGGCGACCTGAGCTACGCCGCCTCGCGCTATACCGAGGCCAAGCTCTCCCCCATTAGCGCCGAGATCTTCAAGGACATCGACAAGGACCCGGTCGACTTCGTCGACAGCTACGACGGCGCCATGAAGGAGCCACGCCTGCTGCCCACCACGTTCCCCAACATCCTCGTCTCGGCCAACAAGGGCATCGGCGTCGCCATGGCATCCGATATCTGCGGTTTCAACCTCAACGAGGTCTGTACCGCCACAATGCATTACCTGCAGGATCCCGACTGCGACCTGCTCGAATACATGCCCATGCCCGACTTCTCGACCGGCGGCGAAATTATCTACCGCCGCGAGGAGATGGAAAAGATAATCGAGACCGGCCTTGGCAGCTTCCAGATCCGCTCCCGCTGGCGCTGGATTCCCGAAGAGCGCATCATCGAGGTCTACGAGATCCCCTACACCACCAAAACCGATGTCATCATCGAGCGCATCGTCAAGCTCTCCAAGGAGGGCAAGGTCAAGGAGATCGCTGACATTCGCGACGAGACCGACCTTTCGGGCCTGCGCATCGCCATCGACCTTAAGCGCGGCGTCGACCCCGACAAACTCATGGCCAAGCTCTATCGCTCGACCACGCTGCAGGATTCGTTCTCGTGCAACTTCAACGTGCTCGTCGACGGCTATCCCCGTGTTATGGGCGTGCGCCAGATCCTGCACGAGTGGGTCAAGTGGCGCATCCAGTCCACGCGTCGCCGCATCAACTTTGACCTGGGCAAAAAGTCCGAGCGCCTGCACCTGCTGCACGGCCTTGAGGCAATTCTGCTCGACATCGACAAGGCGATCGCCATCATCCGCGGCACCAAGCTCGAGGCCGAGGTCGTGCCCAACCTTATGAAGGGTTTCGACATCGACGAGACCCAGGCCGAGTTTGTCGCCGAGCTCAAGCTCCGCAACATCAACGAGGAGTACATCCTCAACCGCACCAAGGACATCGCCAAGCTCGAAGGTGAGATCGCCGAGCTTGAGGAGATCCTCTCCAGCGAAGAGAACATCAAGAAGGTCATCAGCGACGAGCTGGCCGCCGTCAACAAGAAGTACGTGATGCCGCGCCGCACGGGCAGGATTGAGCCCCATGAGGTTATCGAGGTGAGCCTGGAGCCCGAGGTCGAGGAGTACCCGGTCACCATCATGCTCTCGCGCGACGGCTACCTCAAGAAGATGACCGATCGCGTGCTCAAGAAGGCCGCCACGCTCAAGTACAAAGACGGCGACAAGCCCTTTATCGAGTTCCCGTCCTCCAACACGCACGAGCTGCTGGTCTTTACCAACAAGAGCCAAGTATACAAGTGCAAGGTCGCCGCATTTGAGGACACCAAGTCGGCCCAGCTGGGCTCGTACCTGCCGACCGATCTTGAAATGGAACCCGACGAGAGCGTCATCTGGGTCATCGACCCCGAGGATTACAAGGCCGACGTGCTATTCGTCTTTGAGAACGGCCGTGTGGTGCGCGTTGCGCTTTCCGGATATGTCACCAAGACCAACCGCAAGCGCCTCAAGAACGCCATCTACGGCGGCAGTAAGCTGCTGTATGCCCAGGTGCTCAAGGAAGATCGCGACATTGCGCTGGTCTCGAGCGACTACCGTCTGATGAACTTCAACACGTCGCTGCTCAAGACTAAGACGACCACCAACACGCAGGGCGTCCAGGCTTTCACGGCCAAGAAGGGCCGCTCGGTCACCACCGTCGGCACGACCGAAGACATCCTCGGCGCCGGCGTCTCGGCCGAAAAGTTCACCGCGCAGAGCCTGCCCTCCGCCGGTGCCCTCATGAAAGAAAACGACATGCCGAGTCTGTTTGACTAGGACGACGGTGGCCAAACCGTCATGGTCATACAAAGCAGCGGGGCCCGGAGCGCAGCAGCATCGCGCTCCGGGCCCCGCTCGCTGCAACGTATATCATATGCCCCACACGGGAATCGCTTGGACATCCTTGGTAATAAGGTATGGATCCGGGGTTTGACAGACAACGTGTCCAAACCCAATTTCATAGCCGGTCAGGCCCTCGAGACAGGAAAAATTCTTTACTGCATCTTTGCCCACCGTGGCTGACATCTTCACCTCGACGGGATGGAGAATATGGCCCTCTTGGATGAGCAAATCAATTTCGCGCTTCTTTTGGTCTCGATAGAACCATACGTCGCGAAGGCTCTTCCCCGCGTTCATAAAGCTCTTCAAAATTTCCGAGACAACGAACGTCTCAAATATATGCCCCGCCGCGGCCCCGTTGCGCAATTGCTCCGGCGTTATCCACCTCGTTAGATGACAAACAAGACCTGTATCCATAAAGAATATTTTAGGGGTCTTGGTCAGACGCTTATCGACATTAGGCCAAAAGGGCTCGACAATCCGAACGATGTTCGACGCCTGCAAAACCGAGAGCCAAGCCTTCACCGTCTTACGGTCGACGTCAACGGTGTTTCCAATATCGGTGGCATTTAACAGTTGCCCCGTTCTCGCTGCGCACGCGACCATAAAGCTGTAGAACTTCGCCTCATCCTTCACGTTTACAAGATCGCGAACATCGCGTTCGAGATATGCGGCAACGTAGTCGGAATAATAGGAGTCCCAATCGATATTTGGGTCTTGCAGTTCGGGCATCGAACCCCTATGGATGATGTTCCAAATATTTCCCGAAGACATCTTAGAGGCCAAGGAAACCTTTTTGGGGATATACGGACGAGGGCCCTGGGAACCACCAACAAGCTCTCGCAAGCTTAAAGAGGGCATCTCCAGAATTCTAATCCTCCCCGCCAAAGATTCGCTCACCCCTTTCATGAGGTGATATGTCTGGGATCCCGTGAGGACGATTCGGCCCTTCTCCTCTGATTGATCGACAACCCACTTCACCGGAGAAAAAAGCTCAGGCACGCGCTGAATCTCATCAATGATGATCGGCAAATCATGAGACTCGAAAAACAGGGCGGCATCCTCTTTTGCAAGAAGATAATCCCGCGGGTTCTCCATCGAAACATAGTCGAATCGGTCGCCTAGATGTTGCTTGAGAACCGTCGTCTTCCCAACTTGGCGCGCTCCGGTCACCAGGACAACTTTTCCCTGCCCCAGCATCGAATCTATCGTCTGTTCAATTTCGCGCTCGATGTACATAGAATCGCCTCCCGTTATGGAGCCTATTATCTCGTACAAACGTTAATTGGTCAAAATCGGGAGTGCTACTCCCGATTTTCACTCACAATCTTCTGCCTGATTCTGGATCCAGCAGGGTCTCGGAGATCGCCAAGCGTATGGGCGTCGCCAGCAACTACACAAGCCAGTACAAGCGCCGCCTCCTCGAGGACGGCGTTATCGGGAAACGTGGACGTGGCCTCGTCGGCTTCGACATCCCCGCGTTCAGGGAATTATTGAGCGAGAAGGCGTTTTAGCACACCGGAATTGTCCGCTGGGGCATCGACGCATGGCAATCAGCATTCCTCTTGAAAAGGACAGCAAGCATTTCCACCAACACCGATTGCCATGCGTTCTTCTTACCCTTAGGCGAGCTTGCGAGCGAGCTCGCGCACCTCTTTCAACTTGGGCGAGGATGCCATGCTGTCGCGCTCGGTCTCATTGCCTGACAACTCCTCAACTGTCTTGATTCTCTCTCCGAGAATTGAACAGCAAATCGTTGGCCGCAAAGTGTCGACTGTGGGAAAATTAACTAGAGCTTTCTCCTACTCGCGTGAGCGTTCGCGTGTATGAGCCTGGCCGAATCGGGCAGGCGCAATATAGATCCACGGAAACCGGCCTACGAACAAGGAGCGCCTTATGTATGGACAGCATGTTGCACCGCAAACCCATTACAAACGCACTGGCCTGTCTATCCGCAACGTCAAGCTTCATGCAGGCGCCAGAGTCGTTGCCTTCGGAGTAAGCATTCTTATGGCAGGGCAGCTTTTGCTACCCTGCGCAGCACTGGCGACCGAAATGCCCGAACCCGATGTCGCAACACCCATCACCTGCGACGAAGTCAACGCGGAAGGCAGCCTCACAGCAACCACCGTCGATCATTACTACGATTTGGAGCTACCCCCTGCTTTCGAGTTGGTCCAGAACGAGGCTCTTGTACACGATTTTCCCGACAAACCCGAGGACTTCATCTACGGGCTTAACGACACCGTCCATCTCTTCAAGATCGACACCGATACCGAAAGCCTTATAAAAACCGAGAACCCCAAAGAGGCCAGCGTCTCTATTGCCCTGACCATGATCGACAATCACGTTAGAGCAACCGTAGTCTTTACAGGCAGTTACGCCGACGACCAAATCCCTTACAGGCTGAACCTCAACAGCTCAACCTACCTTGGCACACACGTTGACCGTGACTTCGACAGCGGGCAAGGGATTATGCACGAAACGCGGCACGATTACTACATCCGTTACGTCTTCGACAGTGACGTGCACTTGTTTGCAACCGATACGAGCGGTTCCAAACCCGAACCGGAAACCAAGACCGAGCCCACACCGCAGCCCAATGCAAAAAAGCCCACGGCAAATCCCGTTTCCACCAAGGCAGTAGCGGCGGTTAAACCAGCCGGGGCCACCCTACCCGCGACGGGCGACAACGGTGCGATGGCAGCCGCCCTGAGTGTTGCCGGTGCTGTAGTTGCGGCAGTTGGCATTTCTGCAACAAGGCGTCGCAACCGCTAGCCAGCATTTCGTACCTCGTAGACAAAGCTCTATCCCCGCTCCGATGAGCTTTACGCACCGAGAAGTTTCTTCCCCACGGAAATGAGCTTTTTCCAACGGTCGCCTTCACGCCATCAACGCCCCGCGAAACCGTCGAAACAGACTGTGCCGAACCGCCATCGAGCTCTGCCCCATCGCAAACAGCGTCGACGGCGTCTTCTGGCAACATTTTTGGTCGCCATAGCTCCGATTCGGCAGGGCCCAGTCTCCGCTCGATCTCGAGCAAGACTTGTAAGGAGTCCTCAGTCAAGATCAACTACGGAAATCGTGACGAGCCGATACCGCTCGCAAGCCTCCTTCGGAATAGATGTTGAGCAGTTCCTGGGCATGGGCGAACTCGGGTCCCCGCCTCCAACCGAGCAGGCGGTTGACCGCGAGGTTTCCCTGAACGCTGTGGACAAAGAGCAGATAAGCATCCCCGCGCGAAAGCCCAGTCTTCTCCATGATCGAGGGAACCATCTGCTCTGCGCCGCGCTCGATGACGCGCTGCGCCACGCGGGCGTACGCGTCGTCATCCGAGTAGAGCAGATAATAGTCATCGTTTGCCGGCGGGCGCTGGCAGGGGGCATCCGCCTCCGATCCCTCGAGCGGGGGCACGGCCGCCAAAGCCTCGTCAATAAGTGCGTCGAGCAGCGCGAACTTATCCTCGTAGTGCAGATAGAACGTGCCGCGGTTGATATCGGCGCGGCGGCAGATATCCGCCACCGTCATCTTCGCGAAGCCGACCTCGGCCAGCAGCGCGAAGAACGCCCCCCGTATGACCGAGAGCGTATAGCGCCGACGACGATCGATCTTCCCTACTTCCATGGCTCCTCCAATTGCAACGCTCGACAATGTCCAGCAAACGCTCGTTTATCGACAGTGCCTCAAAGCTGTTCATTGCTCTGACGTAAATCAACATGGATACTTTTTATAGACACCTGTCTATAATAGCCGAAAGAAGGTATCCAGTGACTCTGTACGAGCAGCTCGTTATCGAGCTCACCAACCGATCGTTTTCCCATCAGGCAGCCTACCGCGGCGGTGGCACGCCCTACGACCTGAGTGACCGCGAGCCCAAGCCCTACGACCAGCAGATCAAGGACTTTGTCCGCATGATCGATGAGGCCGATTGCGTGCTTGTGGGCGGTGCCTCCGGTCTCTCCGCGGCGGGCGGCGGCGACTTCTACTACGAGGACAACGCGACCTATCGCAGACATTTCGGCAAGTTCGCCGAGCGCTATGGCTTCAAGGGTGCTTTCGAGGGTTCATTCTATCGCTGGCCTACCGCCGAGGCGCGCTGGGGCTATCTTGCCACCTTCCTCGACACCACGCTCAACGCCCCGCTGCGCAAGCCCTACAAGGACCTCGACGCTATCCTTGCTAAGAAGGACTTCTTTGTGCTCACCACTAACCAGGACACGCAGTTCGTAAAGATCTACCCGTGGGAGAAGGTGGCAGAGATCCAGGGCGACCATCGCTTTTTCCAATGTTCCCGCTGCTGCACCGATGACGTATGGGACGCAATCGAGCCGGTCTCCCGCATGGTCGAGGCCATGGGAGACGGCCTAGAGGTTCCAACAGAGCTCGTGCCGCGCTGCCCGCACTGCGGGGCCGAGGCGTTCCCCTGGGTTCGCGGCTACGGCAACTTTTTGCAGGGCGAGCTCTACGAGGAGCAGTACCGCAAGGTCTCCGACTGGCTCGACGCGCACGCGCATCAGAAGATTCTTTTCCTTGAGCTGGGCGTGGGCCGCATCACGCCTGCATTTATCCAGGAGCCGTTCTGGGCCCTCACGGCGCAGTTGCCGCAAGCGAGCTACATCGCCGTAAACAATCAGACGCAGTTTCTCCCCCGCGCGATCGAGGACCGAGGCATGGCGATCCGCGCCGACATCGCCGACGTGCTCGCCGACGTGCACAAGACGTTGGGAAGGTAGCGCGTGGAAACAGCGAAAGCAGCTCGCATCGACCGGGCGCTTGCCGAGGCGGATCTGATCGTCATCGGCGCCAGCAACGGGCTCGACATGGCGGAGGGGCTCAACCTCTTTCGCGCTGACTATCATTTTTGGGAGACATACGGAGACCTCGCCCAGGCCGACGGCATCGGCTGCATACTGCAGGGGCTCGCCTCCCCAGATGCAAACGTGCGACGCCGATGGGCTGAGCGCTTCCATCAAAAGGAGTATCTCGAATATGAGCCCAGCCCGCTCATGAACACGCTGCGGCGTCTTACGGAGCATGTGGACTCTTTCGTGATTACCTGCAATATCGACGGACATTTTGCGCGCGCAGGGTTCGACGAGAACCGCGTGCTCGAGACGGAGGGGAGCACGCGCACGTCGATCGACGAGCTGCGTCTCACTCATCCAGACGCCATCGCCGCGGCCCAGCTCGAAGAGCTTGCGCGCCTTGTGCGAGCCCATCGCAACGGCAGGGTTGCCATCCTCGAGCTTGGCGTGGGACTGCGCAACGGCGTCATAAAGCGCATGCTCGCTCAGATCGCAAACGCCTGCGAGCACACCACCTATATCGTGTTCAACTACAGCCAGGCCATGGCGCCCGATGCTTCATGTGAGACCATTCTCGTTGATGGCGATATGGCACCGGCTTTTGAGGAGGTCGTCCAATGCCGTCTCTAGAAAGAGCAGCGGATAGGCTTCGAAGCCTTATCGACGATGCCGACGCCATCGTCGTCGGCATCGGCTCGGGCATGTCGAGCGCCGCCGGGTTCAACCATTACAACCGTGCGGGCATGACACGTGCCGGAATGGATGACTGGCGGCGGGCATTTGGCTTTAAGAGCCTTTTCGACGGCTTCTACCACCTCTACCCCAGCCTCGAGCAGCAATGGGCCTACTACGCGCGATACATCCATTTCATGCTGAGCGAGCCGGCCTCACAGCCCTACCTCGACCTGCGCTCTCTCGTCGGCCACAAGGACTACTTTATCCTGAGCACCAACGTGGACACCCAGGTCGAGAAGACGTTTCCCGCCGAGAGAATCTGCAACTACCAGGGAAGCGCCGCGCACCTTCAGTGCAAGCAGCCATGCTGCGACGAGCTCTTCGACGCGAAGCCCTACGTCGAGCGCATGCTCGCCGGCATGTCGGGGTTCGAGATCCGCAGCGAGGATATCCCCCGATGCCCGCACTGCGGCTGGCAGCTTGTGCCGTGGGTGCGCGACGACACGTTTCTGCAAGGCGCGGCGTGGCGCGAGAGCCTCGGACGGTACGAGCGCTTTGTGCGCGAGCGCAGCAATGACCGCGTACTGTTGCTGGAGCTCGGCGTGGGCGAGATGACCCCGGGCATCATCACGCTCCCGTTCTGGAGCATGACCGCAAAGCTGCCGGATGCGCACCTGTTGAGCGTCAACATCTCGAGCGGCTCGGCTCCGTTGCAGCTCGGAAGCAAGGCGGAGGCGATCCGGGCCGACTTGGGCGCCCTGCTCTCGGCGGCACAGCAACGCGACGGGTAGCGCGGCGAGGCTTAAGCCTCTTTGTTAGTCGCTTTGAGATATTCCTCATCACCCACAGGCTCCAACCACTCGTTGGAGGTCTCCTCGCCCGGAACCTCCAACGCGAGATGCGAGAACCAGCTGTCGGGCGCGGCTCCGTGCCAATGCTTCACCCCCGGGGCGATGTTGACCACGTCGCCGGGGCGCAGCTCCTGTGCCGGCTTTCCCCATTCCTGGTAAAACCCTCGGCCAGCCACGCAGACGAGGATATGCCCGCCGCCGCTTTTGGCGTGATGGGCGTGCCAGTTGTTGCGGCAGCCGGGCTCGAACGTCACGTTGTAGACGCCGACCTGCTCGGTGGAAAGGGGCGCGAGGTAGCTTTGACCGATAAAGTACTTCGCGAATGCGTCGTTGGGGGCACCGATGGGGAAAACCATCTCGTTTTGGTGCTGAGCCTTTGCGTCGACGGCATCGTCGTTCGCCCAGACCTCCTTCGCCATGCGGAAGGCAGCCCACGCCTTGGGCCAACCCGCATAAAACGCTGCATGCGTAAGGATCTCCGCTATCTCCGCCTTGGTCACGCCGTTGTTCTTTGCGGACGTCAGGTGATATTTGAACGAAGAGTCCGTCAGCCCCTGCGCCATTAGGGCCACCACCGTCACCACGCTGCGGTCGCGCAGGGAAAGCTCACTCTCCCGGCTCCACACCTCGCCGAACAGCACGTCGTCGTTGAGCTGTGCGAATTTGGGAGCGAACTCCCCCAGGGCGTCTCTGCCCGCCGTCTGCTTAATTGCCATAATTTACTTCCTCCTGTCGATGGTATTAGGCACAAATCTGCTTCCGCGCTGCCAAGCAGCCCGGCTAGATTCCCATGCCCATTCGTCGCGCCTGCTCCAGAGCGGGATGCCCGGCGATTTCGCCCACGCCGTTCACGCCGCCGGCGAAAACCGTTCCAGCGAGCGTGCAGCGGGAGAAACAGTCAACCCATCCCTGCACTGCCTTTTTCGCGCCGTCGAAGGTCGAGCGCCCGTTCTCCGCCGCCGTCGCCAACAGATATGCCTCGGTGAATGCATAATCGGAGCCAAAAAGCGGGTTGGCGCGGTCCAGCATGGTCTTGAGCTGACCACAGACGCTGTAGTAATAGACGGGCGTTGCGAACACCAGAACATCGGCGTCGTGCATCTTGGCGGCAATTTCCACGGCATCGTCTTGGATGACGCAGTGCCCCAGCTTTAAGCAGGCAAGGCAGCCCCTGCAGAAGCCCATTTGCTTCTCGCGCAGACGCACGGTCTCAACGCTGTGACCTGCCTCCCGCGCGCCGTTGGCGAAAGCCTCCGCCAGCGTCTCGGAATTGCCATTCTTTCGTGGACTTGAAGAAACTATCAAAACCGTTTTGCCCATTACGGAACACCCCTTGCGCTCCCGATTTGTATTAACGAGAATGAAGGTAATACCTAAACCTGACTTTAGGTCAAGGAATGAATTCGACATTGTTTCGGAGGAGCCATGTACACAATCGGACAGGTGGCGGAAATGTTCGGTTTGCCCGCTTCAACGCTGCGATATTACGACAAGCAAGGATTGTTCCCGGGATTGGAGCGGGCGTCCGGCATTCGCCGATTTGGCGACAAGGAACTCGAGGCGCTTCGAGTCATCGAATGCCTAAAGAAGGCGGGGATGGAGATCAGGGATATCCGGCTGTTCATGGAATGGTGCGCAGAGGGCCCATCAACATACCCCCAGCGCAAGGCTATGTTCGAGGAGCGGAAGGCCCACATGGAATCGGAGATCGCGAACATGAACCGTGCGCTCGATATGCTGAAGTTCAAATGCTGGTACTACGAGCAGCTGAATCAAGGCGACAACGAGGCTGAGCTGAAGGCACTGATTCCAGACGGTTTGCCGGCAGAGATTAAAGAGGCCTACGAGAACGCCCACGCCCGATAGTGCCGCCCGATGCTCGGAGGGCTTCGACGAGGAGTCGTTTTCGGGTAGGAATGCAAGGAAAAGGCCCCCGAACCAGAGGGTTCGGGGGCCATTATTCCCGTTATTTCGCTGGTGGCTTTGCTTTGCGGCGATGTCAAAACAGCATCAGACGATACTCGGCAGTACTAAAACGCGAGTTCAGAACACAGTTCCCGCTATTCCCACTCGATGGCGTCGGTTCTGCCGTCCCGTCACTCCAGTTACACCCAGTTTTCGGCATCGACACGGAACGCGTGCCGCCGAATGACGCGATGTCGCGTTTCGTCGGCTTCGGGGACAAAAGCTGGGACAACCTCAAAAACTTTTTTCAAACTCAGGGCTTTGAGTTTTTGTTTTTGTCCCAAAGTACGCGGCGGGTCGCCTTTGGAGGCTCGATGGCGCCGAAAACGCCCGTTTTGAAACTCAACCGCCCTTTTGCCTGCAAGCCGCCAGCCGCAATCGCAAGTGAATTAACGCGGGTGGCTTGCGCGCCATTTGCAAAACCCCAGGTCGCAGGTCTTCGCCATTCGTGAACAAAGTGAGTAGTCTCAGGTGGCTTGCTTATGAGTTGGCGAACGGGCCTTCAGGATTCAGGGCAAACATGCTGGTAGAATAGGATTCTCAAATCAATGACAGGAGACCGAGCATGGCCGAACCCCACGATAGGAAGCCGATCCTCACGATCGAGCAGCAGATAGAGCACCTCAAGCAGAAGGGCGTAGCCTTCGAACTGTGTTCCGAGGAAGAGGCCGCGGACTACCTGCGCGACAAGTGCAACTTCTTCAAGCTCGCATCCTACCGCAAACTCTTCTCGAAATACGAGGGAGGCCCGCGCGACGGCCGCTACGTAGACCTCGACTTCGGCCAGCTACGCCTGCTCGCGGCGCTCGACCAGGAGCTACGCCACGCCCTGCTCGGCATGACGCTCGACATCGAGCACTTCCAGAAGGTGACACTGCTTCGCGAGATGGAGGACCGTGGAGAGGACGGCTACGCCATCGTGGCCGACTACATGGCATCGCTTACCACTGCAAACAGGGAGTACCGCCTGCGCGAGCTCAAGATGAGCGGCCGCAGCCCCTACAGCTCGAGCCTCTACGCGAAGTACTCCGGCGACATGCCTGCCTGGGCCTTCCTTGAGCTCACCTCGTTCGGCGCCCTCATCGACTTCGTGCGCTTCTGCGCCAGGCGATGGGGCGACAGGCGCTTCGAGGCCTCCCACTACGACCTCAAGCGCGTGAAGTCCGTCCGCAACTGCGCCGCGCACGGCTCGTGCCTGATCAACTGCTTCGCCGAGAGGGGCGCCGCCCGGGGCTCGGCGTCCAGTGGCGTCTCCCGAAGGGTCGCCGCCGTGGGAATCCCCAAGGCGACCAGGAGGAAGTGGATGGGGAATACGGCCATGCAGGAGGTCGCGACCGTGCTCGTGGCGCACTCCGGCTTGGTACCCGAGGGCTCCTCGCGCTCGCGCGCCGCATCCGAGCTCGCCGAGATGTTCGCCAGGGCCGACGGAGAAACCGAGGCGCTGCCCGACAAGGGGCCCGACGCCGCAGCTCGCTCCGCGCTCGAGTTCCTTCGCAGGTTGACAGAATCGCTCGGGTTGGTAGAATAGCCTGCAGATAGCAAAACCTTCACGGTTTTAGGGGCGGACTTGCGCAAGCGACTCTGCCCTATTTTTATATTCACTCGCTATAGGAGACGGGTGATACCTGGGTCAATGACAGAACTGAGAAGCCCGGAATAATGGAGCCAGTTAGAAACCCTCGGGTTTGCGGGGCGGGATCGTGAGAGCGATTCTGCCCTATTTTTTCCTCCGTCTGCCCCAAACCAAGTATTTCGAAGATAGCCTGTAGGTGTCCTCCTGGGCGCCTTTTATTTTCAGGGAATCGGCCGCTTCATGAACGAGCGACCGGCTTGACCTAGATCGAACCGCCTTCATCTCCGCCTAGGCGCCGGCGATCAACATCGTAAATCCGCGCGTGCTACAATGCGGGCACCAGAGATGAAAACACAGTCCCCGTCGGGCAGTCGTGGGCGTGCGGGAGTCCGCATCAGTAACCTGCCTCCTTGGTTGTCCCTTCTCTGCATGGTCATCTACATAAAGGAGGAACCAACCATGCAGATCAGCGTGTCATCCACCCTGACCGTATATCACGACGGCCAATTCTGGGTCGGGCTGGCGGAGCATGTCGAGGACGGCAGATACGGCGCCGCCCGCATCGTCTTCGGCGCGGAACCGTCCGATGAGGAAATCCTGCGATTCGTTACAAGCAAATGGGCGGAGCTCGCGTTCTTCGGTGACGATCCCGCCGAGGCGAGCAAGCCCGCGAGGAACCCCAAGCGCCGCGCCCGCGAGGCGTCGAAGGCCCTTAAGCAGCCGGCGATGGGCACCAGGGCGCAACAGGCGCTCGCAGCACAGCGGGAAGCGATGAAGCGGGAGTCGGCTCAAGCAAGAAGCCAGCGTCGCGCGGATGAGGCGGAGGCGCGCTTCGAGCAGCGAAAGCTGAAGCGCAAGCAGAAGCATCGTGGGCATTGATCGCCATGTGCAGCAAGGCAAACCATATACAGCAGTGGGGCCAGTTCCACTTGAAGCCGACGCCGCGTAGACGCTAATGGTGACGGCTATGCACGGGCACGGGCGCGCCGCCGCACTTCACAGCTTGTTTCTCAAGTATTTGGGACGCACACACGGCGTTCAAAAATGCGGAGCGACTCTGTATGGCTCGAGACTGAGCCGAGGTGCCCTACTTCTCGCCCTCCAGCAGCACCACGATGCGGTCGATGTCGACGGCAAAGCGAGGCCTTCCCTCCTGCTCGTAGCGGTCGAGGTATGCCTGGCACTCTGAGACAATGCGCTTGGTGCTGCCGTCGATGATGCGTTGGAGCGTCTCGTAGTAGGCCGAGCCCTCGGTCCTGAAGCGGCGCTGGTAGGCCTGGTTATGGGGAACATCTTGATGTAGTGGATGCCGTGGCGGCAGTTGGGGCGCGTCGTGGGGCGGGGTGGCAACGCAAAGTACTGGTCTTTGGGCACGTTAGGGGCGATGTTGGAACGCAGCGGCACGGCGAAGTCCCTGCGCTTCCCGCGGAAACGCAGCCTCACCACTACGATGCAGGGACGATTGTGCTTAAGCATGAGCTCGCGGTCGCCCTCGGCGTGGCCGAAGAAGTCCTGGGGATGGATACAATCTTCATCGGTTACGCCCCCTTCATACGAAGCGGGGCCCGCATCGCTGCGGGCCCCTACAGGTGGGCGATATTCTACGCCTTGCGGCACCCCGTCGCCCACGGAGATTAAACGTACACGTAAGCCGTACTCTGAAAGCCGCGGCTTCCGGCAAGTAGTTTATACCACGAGAGGTCGCTTTCAATGCGCATAGCTCGCAAAATAGCACTCGCTGGGCCGTCACCCCTGGCCGTTACCCTCCAATCTTCATTGAAGTCAGCAGGCCAATTCATATAGTCATGGGGGTTTATCCTAAAGGGAATCAAATTAATACCCCCCATAACTAAGGAATTTTCTATTCCCACTCAATGACTAGAGCCCTGGTGTAATTGGCTGGATCACCGTTCCGGGAACCGGTATCGACCTACCTGTCCGCCAAGCTCTTTCTTCAGCTCCAGCCTAGTATCTGATTCGCGCCGTTATAAGCGAAAACCGAAGAGATGCGTCTTAGCCAAGAAAAGAAGGTTAGCCTCATCTTACTGCATGATTCGTGTGTTATAGTTAGATGGCTCTAACTGTTTGGGGGCGATAGCCATGCACGAACGCGAGGGTTTCTGGGACAAGAACGCCGGTCGGTATGACCGTTTCATGCGAAACGACCGGGCGGCGTATGAGAAGATGTATGGGCTGATCCGGCCGGTGGTGAAAGCAAAGACCGTGCTGGAGGTTGCCACCGGCACGGGGCTTATCGCAAAGAGCGTCGTGGATGCGGCGGCGCGCATCGAGGCTACGGACGCCTCTGCAAAGATGATCCTTGAAGCAAAGCGGGACAATCAATCCGCAAAGCTGCACTTTTCCGTACAAGATATGTTCCGCCTGCCCTATGCACAGAAGTCCTTCGAAGTGGTGATCGTGTCCAACGCACTTCACATAGTGCCGCATCCGGAAAAGGCCCTGCAAGAAATCAGGCGGGTGCTGAAGGACGACGGCGTGCTCATCGCGCCAACCTTCACCCACGCGGGGAACTCGGTTTCCGGCAAGGCAAAAGCCTTTTTCATGAGTATGGCGGGATTCCCCCTCCACAGCAGGTGGACAAGCGAGGAATACCTACGTTTCCTGCGTCAAAACGGCTGGGCGGTGCAGAAAAGCGCGGTGCTGAAGGCCTCGTTCCCGTTGACCTATGCGGAATGCACGAAATCGGAGGGGCCAGATGTCGTTCTTTGAAAACACCCGCAAGCCCGTGGGCCTCGGCGGAAAACTTATGGTTGCCATGATGAATCTGGGCCACAGCCCTGTGGCGCGGTGGGGACTTCGATTTCTACGACTTGCGCCAAACGCCAAGGTGCTAGATTGCGGCTGCGGCGGCGGGGCAAACATAAAACGGCTGCTGAAAAAATGCCCGTATGGCGTCGTCAAGGGCATCGACTATTCGCCCGTCAGCGTGGAGAAGACTAGAAAGCTCAACCGAATTGCAATTCAGGAGGGGCGTTGCGCCGTTCTGCAAGGCAGTGTGGCGGATATGGTGTTTGAGGATAGCTACTTCGATGCCGCCACGGCCTTTGAGACCGTCTATTTTTGGCCTGATTTGCCCCGATGCTTCCGCGGGGTCTGGCGGACGCTGAAGCCAGGCGGGACAATTCTTATCTGCAACGAGAGCAATGGCGATACGGACAAGGACGAGAGGTGGACGCAGATCATCGGCGGCATGACCATCTACAAGGACATTGAATTAAAGGCGTATCTGGAGCAGGCGGGTTTTCATGAGGTGCAGATACGCAAAAAGAAAAAGTGGCTCTGCGTCACGGCGCGGAAGTAAGGGCATCAAGCACGGGCATTTTTGCATCCATCCTGCACATGAGTTAGGCATGCCGGTCATAGTGGCTGTGCTGGCGGCAATTATGACAGTTTTTATTCACTGAGGAAGAAACCTATGAAATGTAAAATTGAGAAAAACACCGTGCAGGAGACGCTGATCCTCCCGCTGTATTCCCGGAAGCTGTGTACGGAGTTGTACCCGAACCTTTACAAGGATGAAACAGCGGTTCGTCTGCTCGGCCGGATCGACTACGACTTTTCAGAGGCAGAGAAAAACTCCCGCAGCCTGATGCAGCGCTTTGGTGCGCTGGAGGTGGCCACACGGCAGAGTGATCTTGCTTTCGAGGTGCGGGATTACCTGAAAGGCCACCCCAATGCGGCGGTGGTCAATCTGGGCTGCGGGCTGGACAACACCGGCAGAACCTGCGACAACGGTAGATGCAAGATCTACAATCTGGACTTCCCGGATGTGATTGCCTTGCGGCAGCAGCTTCTGCCCGCCGGGGAGCGGGAGCAAAACATCCCCTGCGACCTGAAAGACCCCGCATGGTTTGACAAGATCGATGCCTCCGGCGGGGCGGTGTTCTTTGCCTCCGGGGTGTTCTATTACTTTCTGACCCAGCAGGTCCGGGAACTGGTGCGGGGGATGGCGAACGCTTTCCCCGGCAGTGTACTGGTCTTTGATGCTGCCAATCGTACGGCGGTAAAGATGATCGCAAAAACATGGCTTAAGACTGCAAAAATCAAGGATGTGGGGGCATATTTTGCGGTTTCGGATGCCGCCAAGGAAATCGGCACGTGGGACAGCCGTCTGCAGGTCACAAGTCGCGGCTATATGCTGGGCTACAACGATTTGAGAGACCCTTCTGTCAGCGGCTTTTTCCGGTTTCTCGCAAGGGTCGGTGACAACGGGATGAAAATGCAAATCGTGAAAATAAGATTTTGAGAGGCAAAAACGAAGCGTATTCACTTTGACGTCGAAGAAGACGGCTTTTACGGCGCATATTGGGCGTGCAAGGACACGCATACGGCAGCGGGCACGGATTCAATTGAAACCGTGCCCGCTATCTGATACTATATTATTTTATCGAACGTCTGTTCTATTCCCACTCAATCGTCGCGGGCGGCTTGGACGTGATGTCGTAGCACACGCGGTTGGCGCCGGGAACCTCGGCAACGATACGGCCGGAGATGCGGGCCAGTACGTCGTAGGGCAGCTTGGCCCAGTCGGCGGTCATCGCATCGCTGGACTCGACGGCACGCAGGATGATCGGGCGCTGGTAGGTGCGCTCGTCACCCATAACGCCGACAGACTTGATGTCGGGCAGGACCGCGAAATACTGCCAGCAGCTGTGCTCGGAGTTGCGCTCGCCGGTCTGCTCAAACAGACGCTGGTTGTAGGCGTCGAGTTCCTCGCGCACGATAGCGTCGGCGTTCTTGAGGATCTCGAGCTTCTCCTTGTCGACTGCACCGATGATGCGGATGGCCAGGCCCGGGCCCGGGAAGGGCTGACGAAACACGATGTGGCCCGGCAGGCCGAGCGCCAGACCAAGCGCGCGGACCTCGTCCTTAAAGAAGTGATCGAGCGGCTCGATGAGGTCGAAGTGCACGCCCTCGGGGAACGGGATCAGGTTGTGGTGGCTCTTGATGGTGGCCGTCTTGCCGCCCGTCTTGCGAGCGCCGGACTCGATGATGTCGGGGTAGATGGTGCCCTGAGCCAGGTACTTGACCGGCTTGCCGTCGGTCTCGAGCTGCTGGGCCACGGCGAAGAACTCTTTCCAGAACTGCGTGCCGATGATGCGGCGCTTCTCCTCGGGCTCGGTCACACCAGCCAGAAGCTCGGCATAGCGGTCCTCGGCGTGGACGTGGATAAAGTCGACGTCAAACTGCTTGGTGAAGACCTCCTCCACCTGCTCGGGCTCGCCCTTGCGCAGCAGGCCGTGGTTGATGAACACGCAGGTCATCTGCTTGCCCACGGCGCGGGCGCCCAGCGCAGCCACGACGGAGGAGTCAACGCCGCCGGACAAGGCCAGAATCACGCGGTCGTCGCCGACCTTCTCGCGGAACTCGGCCGTCATGGTCTCGACCAGGTTGTCCATGCTCCAGTTGGGCTCCAGGCCGCAGATCTCAAACAGGAAGTTGCTCAGCAGCTGCTGACCGTACTCGGAATGCTTGACCTCGGGGTGGAACTGCGTGGTGAAGATCTTGCGCTCGACGCACTCCATGGCGGCAACCGGGCACACGTCGGTGCTGGCGGTAACGGTAAAGCCCTCGGGCACCTCGGAGACGGCATCGCGGTGGCTCATCCACACGGTCTGCTCCATGGGCGTGGAGTTAAAGAGCTTGGCGCCGGCCGTACGCGTGATGGTGGCACGGCCGTACTCGCCCACCTCGGAGTGGCCGACCTTGCCGCCGAGCGTCACGGCCGTGATCTGATGGCCGTAGCAAAAGCCCAGGACGGGAAGGCCCAAGTCAAAGATGGCAGGATCGATGGTGGGAGCGTCCTCGGCATACACGGAAGCCGGGCCGCCGGAAAGGATGAGCGCAGAAGCGTTCATCTCGCGAATCTCGTCGGCCGAGATGTCGCAGGGAACGATCTCGGAATACACGTTGAGGTCGCGGACGCGACGGGCAATGAGCTGACCGTACTGCGCACCAAAGTCGAGTACGAGGACCTTTGCGGAAGCCTTTTGATCCATGGTTTCCCCCTCTTGTTGGCGGGGAGCCGCTGCCCGCCCGCGCGAATGAACGAAAATAACTTTCATAGTGTACACGTAACCAGCGGTTCTGCGCCCGTCATAGCCATCAGCGCACGGCAAACGCACGACCTGGGCCCCTATTTGACGGCAATTGAAGTGTTGGCAAACGTTACAGATGATGTAATACGTTTGAACATTGGACGCCCTGTGCCACAATACTGCCGAACGACTCCGCCTCTGCGGCGGCAAATACGATAGGAATACCAGCATGAAGCGCATCCTTCTCATCGCCACGGGCGGCACCATCGCATCGACCGAGGACGGCAACGGCCTCTCCCCCGCCCTGACCGGTGAGGAGCTCGCCCAGAGCGTCCCCGAGATCTCGGGCCTCTGCGAGCTCGACGTCGTGCAGCCCATGAACATCGACAGCACCAATATGCGCCCCAGTGACTGGATGCGTATCCGCGACGTCATCGTCGAGGGTTATGCCGGCCACGACGGCTTCGTGATTCTGCACGGCACCGATACCATGAGCTACACCGCGGCAGCGCTTTCCTACCTGATTCAGGACAGCCCCAAGCCCATCGTGCTCACCGGCTCGCAAAAGCCCATGGGCAATCCCTTTACCGACGCCAAGCTCAACCTGTACCAGAGCCTGCTCTATGCGCTCGACGAGCACTCGCACGATGTCTCGATTGTGTTTGGCGGCGTCGCCATTGCCGGCACGCGCGCCCGCAAGCAGCGTACCATGAGCTTTAACGCGTTCATTAGCGTCAACTATCCGCCCATCGCCTATATCCGCAACGACCGCATCGTGCGCAACGGGCTTCACGGCACGCATCAGGGCGAAAACCCGGTGCGTTTCTACGACAGCATCGACCCGCGCGTATTTGTCCTTAAGCTCACGCCCGGCGTGAACCCAGGCATTCTGGACGCCCTTGCCGATAGCTACGACGCTGTAATCCTAGAGACCTTTGGCATTGGCGGTATTCCCGAGTTTGGCGAGTCGGGCGAGTCGTTCCAAGAGGCGATTTTCCGCTGGGTCGACTCGGGTCGCACTGTCGTAATGACCACGCAGGTTCCCGAAGAGGGCCTTGACCTGGGTGTTTATGAGGTCGGCCGTGCCTACGCCGATCATCCGGGTATTTTGCGCGGCGACGATATGACCACCGAGACGCTCGTGGCCAAGACCATGTGGGCACTCGGCCAGTCACGCGATGCCGCCGAGATCCAGCGCCTGTTCTACAGCCAAGTCAACCACGACCGCATCCCGATGGCCTAATTCAGTTGTCGACGGGTATCCCCTATTCGATACCCTCGAGAAGCTCTGACACCGTCATGCCGAGCGCGGGCGCGATCTTAAATAGAACCTTGAGCGTGAAATTTGCCGTTCCATCTTCGATTCTGTCGAGATAGGGGCGGCTGATTCCTGCTGCCACACAAAAATCGACCTTGGAGATACCAAGGTCCCTGCGCGTCTGCTCGACTCGCTTGCCAAGAATCTGTTTCGCACGTTCGTCCATGCAGCCGAGTTTGAAATGGAGCCGAACAAAAACGTAAACTATAGTTTACGTTTAAACGAATACACAGGAGTTTTCTATGTCGGGTTCTTCGGTCCGCATGTACCGAGCCATGCTTCGCACAAACAGCGCACCGCCCAAGCTCGTCGTCGTTGAAGCCGAATGCCTTTCGCCCGATGAGCGCACAGCATTTGCATTGCTATCAAGTCGCGTCGCCGCCGTTCTGGTCCCTTGCCCGGCGCAAGGTGAACTTGCCATCCAATGCCAAACGCATAGCTGCTCGCTCAATCAGGCTGCCGTAATCGCAACCAGCCAACGCGGCCTGCCCCTTCTCCTGGAAGCCGGTATCGCGCTCACCCTTCGCGGCGCCGGATACGAAAACGAGGCCGCCGCCGACATGGTCTTTAAACCACGATCGAGCGGCGGCCTCGCAGCAGCCATTGAATATATGTGCAGGCTCGTTGCCTAAAGGCGCAAGCTAAAAGCCTAGGCCAAAGCCCGTTCCGGTAATCGCCGAGTACATAAAGTAAACGTTAACCACGTTGAGGAACACACCCGTGATGCAACCGTTGCGCAGGTAGCGTTCGCACACGATACGCGCCATGGCGGCGGAGTCATCATTGTTTTTAGCCTGGCGTCCTGCCGTAAAGTACGTCGCCACGCTCAGCAGCAGGTTGAGCACCGGCAGTGCCAGCAACTCGTAGCTCTTGCCCCAGCGCGTCGCCTCGCCGGCAGCATTAAACTTTGTTGCCACCTCGGGACCAATGTTGGGGATAACACACGCTGCGACCACCAGCGGAATCACCGCAAGCACGAGCAGCGCAATACCCATGTAGCCGGCTTTTTTGCCATATTTAAACATATGCGTCGTCCTTACACGTTAAAGCGGAAGTGCACGACGTCGCCATCGGCCATGACATAGTCCTTGCCCTCAATACGCAGCTTGCCGGCGGCCTTGGCGCCCTGCTCACCGCCGAGCTCGATGTAATCGTCATAGCCAATGACCTCGGCCTTAATAAAGCCGCGCTCAAAGTCGGTGTGGATAACGCCGGCGGCCTGCGGGGCGGTCGCGCCCTGACGAACCGTCCAGGCCTTGACCTCCATCTCGCCAGCCGTAAAGAACGACTGCAGACCGAGCAGCTTGTAGGCTGCCTGCGCGAGCACGTCCAGACCGGGCTGCTCCAGGCCCAGGCTCTCCAGGTAGTCGGCGGCGTCCTCGGGATCGAGCTCGGAAAGCTCGGCCTCGATCTTGGCGCAGATGGGCAGTGGCTTGACACCATCGATGGGCGCCAGGTCGTCGTTGAGCATGTCCTCGTCCACGTTGGCCACATACAGGATGGGCTTCATGGTGAGCAGGAACAGGCCCTTGGCAGCGGCGCGCTCCTCGTCGGTCATCTCCATAGACGCAGCGCGCTTGCCCTCGTTGAGCCAGGCGAGCAGGCGCTTGGCGACCTCGAACTTGGGCATGAGCTCCTTGTCGCGCTTGGCCTCCTTCTCGAGCTTGGGCAGCTGTTTCTCAAGCGTGCCCATGTCGGCCAGGATGAGCTCGGTCATGATGGTGTCGGCATCGCCGGCGGGATCGACGAACTCGCCGGTGCGGCCCACCTCGCGCATGACGTTGGGGTCCTTAAAGTAGCGCACGACTTCGCAGATGGCATCGGTCTCGCGAATGTTGGCCAAGAACTGGTTGCCCAGACCCTCGCCCTCGTTAGCGCCCTTCACCAGACCTGCGATGTCGACGAACTCGACCGTCGCCGGCACAATGCGACCCGGGTTGACGATGTCGGCGAGCTTTTGCAAGCGGCTATCGGGCACATCGACGATACCCACGTTGGGGTCGATCGTGGCAAACGGGTAGTTGGCGGCAAGGCCGGTCTTTTTGGTAAGCGCGGTGAACAGCGTCGACTTGCCCACGTTGGGCAGGCCCACGATACCGATGGAAAGGGACACGACAGCTCCTTTTGGTACAAGCATTTCAAACTGCATAAGTATAGCGCCGCCGCAGCATCTGGGCTAACCCGGACGCCACGGCGGCACGAATGAAGCAGAGATGGGGGTCGCTGACTAGTCCGCGAGTTTCTCCACCTGATCGAGCATCTTGTCGAGCTTAGCCTTTGCCTCGGCCTTGACCTTCTGGGCTTCTTCGTGGGCCTTAGCCTTCTGGGCGGCCTTTTCCTCGGCCTCGGGATCGACGACGACTAGGTTGGATGCATCATGTTCAACCAGCTTAAGCGCATGCTCGGGGCACACCTTGACGCAGGCTCCGCAGCCTAGGCAATACGTGGACTCCAGTGCAAAGCGGCCGCTTCCCACCAGATCGCAGGCAAACGTGGGGCACACGTTGACGCACTCGCCGCACGACGTGCACTTGTCAAAATCGCACTCCGGCGTGTTCACCTGCATATTCTGGGCAAGCTCGGGGTGGCTCTGCAGCGTCGAGAGCACCAGCTGGCGGCCGTGCGTCAGCGTACGGCGGCGCTTGGCCGTCGTGGTACCACACATGGTGTTGAGCGTACGCTCGAGCTGAGTAATCTGGTGACGGTGAGCCTTCAGCTTTTGCGTCACCGAAGCCAACGCCGCCGTCGCCGGGTTGAGCTTGGTCACGGTCAGGCCCGTGGTGCGGGCAATCTTTTCCATGTACTCCTTGCGCTCATACTCGCGAAGCTTATGGCATTTGAGGCTCTTGGGGTCGACCTCCAGCCCCATGCCCGTACCGGCCCACTCCTCGGCAGTGGCGATGGCCTCACCCAGAATGTCCTCGCCACCGGTGTTGCGGCATTTATCGCACACGCCCAGCGGCAGGTAGACGCTCACGTTGGGATAGTCGGCCAGTACCGAGAACCAAGTCTCGGCCGTGATATCGCCTACGCAGGCGACGACGACCTCGTTCTCGCGCGGCATGCGCTTCAACGCGCGCGTGCAGGTAACGTAGGCGGTCTCGTGGCTCGTGGCAGCCGAGACAATATCGTCGTAGAGGTTTTTGGGCGCCAGGCGCGGCGAGATAATCGCCTCGGTCGGGCAGGCAGCGGCGCACAGACCGCACTTGCGGCAGGTGTCGAGAATCTCGATAGCGTCTTCCTCGACCTCGATAGCGTTGACCGGGCACACGTCCATGCACGCGGTGCAACCGCTCTTCTCGTTTTTGCAGGCCAGGCACGGAATGGTGTTTCCGCGCGGACGCTCCTTATAATCGGCAGGATTCCACTGCGGCGCCGACGGATCGAGTGCGTCGGTCACGCCGCCAAGCGGGTTTTTAAGGAAATCGAAACCCTTGCTGATCTCGATAATGTCATCAAACAGATCGTGTTCCTGCGCCATGCGCGGCCCCTCCCTGAGCAGTGCAAACAAGCGATAGATAATGATACGCTAACAGCTCGCACCTCGGCCAAATTACATGCAGAGCACCTTTGATGGAAACCAAAGGCGAAAGTCGTTTAAACCCATCGAGATCAACGTCTGTCAATGGCTCAACTGGATAAAATTTGACATCACTTCTTATCGTATCTTGCACCTTGTGTTGCACTAACCTTTTGACGTCAACATACCTAAATCTTGGGAGACAGATTATGGACCAGACCGCAACCGACGTGCGCCATATCGAGCGCATCAACCCGCCGCACCGCCTGCTCATGGCGCCCGGCCCCACCACCGTCGACCCGCGTATCCTCTCGGCGATGGCCACGCCCACCGTGGGCCAGTTCGACCCTTATATGCTCAAGATCATGGGCGAGGTGCAGGACATGCTGCGCTACACCTTTAAGGCTCCCGGCTACGAGGCCCTGATGGTCGACGGCTCCTCGCGTGCCGCCATCGAGTGCGCGCTGGTTTCCATCATCGCCCCCGGCGACAAGGTGCTCGTCTGCTCCGCCGGCCGCTTTGGCTCGCTGCTGGCCGAGATCGCCACGCGTGTGGGCGGCGACGTCACCGTCATCACCAAGGAGTGGGGCCACGTCTTTGAGCTCGCCGAGATCAAGGCAGCCATCGACAAGGTGCAGCCCAAGCTCGTCTGCACCGTCGCGGGCGACACCTCTACCACCATGCTGCAGCCGCTTGAGGGCCTGGGCGACATCTGCCACGCCGCCGGCGCCTTCCTCATGACCGACGCCACGGCTTCCTTCGCCGGCAACGACCTGCGCTGCGCCGAGTGGGGCATCGATATCGCCACCGCTGGCATGCAGAAGTGCATGGGCGGCCCGGCTGGCATCTCCCCCATCGTCGTCTCGCCCGAGGCATTTAAGGTCATGGTCGCGCGCAAGTCCATCGAGGAGGGCATTGCCGACTCCCCCGAGGACGTTCTGCCCGTGGACCAGCGCATCCGCTCCAACTACTTCGACTTCCCGCAGCTCGTCGATTACTGGGGCCCGCGCCGCATCAACCACCACACCGAGGCCACGCACATGCTCTACGCCGCGCACGAGACGCTGCGCCTCATCTGTGAGGAGGGCATCGACGAGGATATTGAGCGCCACCGCCTGAACGGTGCCGCCATGGCCGCCGGCGTTGCCGGCATGGGCCTCGAGCTCTACGGTGACCAGTCCACGCGCATGAACGACGTCATCGGCATCGTCATCCCCGAGGGCGCAACCGACGCCGTGCGCGCCGCGCTGCTCGAGAACTATGCCGTCGAGATCGCCAGCTCCTTCGGCCCGCTCAAGGGTCGCATCTGGCGCGTGGGCGTCATGGGCTGCAACGCCCGCAAGGACTGCATCATGACCACCCTGCTCGCCCTGGGCTCGGCTCTGCTCGACGCTGGCGTGCAGGTGGACATCACCGCCGGTGTCGCCGCCGCGGAGGCCGTCTACGCCGCGTAATCTTTCCGCTTCCCATACGCACAAAAGAGGGCCGCGACTCAAACGAGTCGCGGCCCTCTTTGTTTCTGCCAGATGCAATAACCCTTAAGCTACTTCGCCATCGAGCTGCTTTGCATCTACATCGCTACCGTTAAAGACGTCATAGTCGATGCCGTCTTGGCTCTTAGCGACAATGAGCGCGCAGAGCGCATCGCCAACGACATTGAGCGTCGTGCGCGTGGAGGCGACGAGGTACTCAAGACCGCCAAGGATTGCAATGGCATCCAAAGGAAGACCCAGCGCCGGAATAAGCATCGTAAGCGAGATAAGGCTCGCTCCGGGAGCGGCGGCAGTCGCCATGGACAGCGCGAACGAAATGAGCACGACCGTGATCAGCGACGCACCCGAGAAGTCCATGCCATACATCTGAGAAACGAACATGGCCGTCAGTGCCATATGGAGAGCAGAACCGTTGGAGTTCAGGGACACGCCGAGGGGCAGAACCAAATTTGCAACCTCGCGGTCGAGACCGACCTTTTCCTTGCAATCTTCCATTTCGATGGGAAGCGTAACGGCCGAAGAAATGGTCGTAGCGGCAAACAGCATCGTGCGGCCCATCTTTTTGATGAGCTTGAACGGAGAGAGACGGCAGATGAATGCGGTGATGAAGAAGAATACCAGCAAGAACGCTGCGACGCCAAATGCAAGAACCACAATGTACTTGGCGATAGGGATGAGCATGTCAAAGCCAAGTGCACCAATTGAAGCGGAAACGTAAGCAAAGATGCCGATAGGAGCAGCGTTCATCACGATCTTGATGATTCCCAGCAAGAGCTGCGAAAACTCGCAAACCCAGGAGTACACCACACCGTCCTTGCCCGTCTTCTCGCGATGAAGCACGATGGCGACACCCAAGAACACCGAGAAGACGATGCACTGGACAACGGAGCCCTGAGCAACGGAACTAATGATATTGCTCGGGAAGAAGTTGGTGAGGGTTTCCTGCCAGCTCGTCTGCGTCGCTTGGACATCTGTAGTGGCGTTGAGCACGAGCGCGCTGTTGGAAAGCCCCGCGCCGGGATGGAATACCACGCCGAGCAGCATGCCAAATACGGCCGCCAGGAAAGACGTCAAAAGGAACAGCAAGACTGCCTTAAGACCGATGTTCGAAAGCTGTCGAAGCGACAGAGAGCCGATAGCTTCGACGATCAGGCACATCACAAACGGCACGATGCCCATCTGGATAAGCCTAAAGAAGATATCACCGATAAATTTAATATCTGTCATTACGGAGCCAAATACGACGCCCGCGACAATACCGGCAACCGTGGCGATAGCCATGGCCGTTGTCGGGTTATACGTAAACTTGCGTTTTGCCTCTTGGGACATAATTCGCCTCTTTTCTATTAAAAAGCACCTGCGACTGTCAGCCTGTCGCAGGTGCCCATCTATACCAACGCTGCCCGTGCCTCCCAGAGCTGCGTAAGTACCAAGTATTTAGCGCACGATCGTGGTGCCGGCGCCCTCGTTGAGCTTAGCCAGGCACTCGAGCGAGGTGATCGTGGCGCGACGGCCCTCGCCGGACTGCACAAAGCGCATGCAGCCGCGAACCTTGGGCAGCATCGAGCCTGCGGGGAACTGGCCCTCCTCGATGTACTGCTCGGCCTCGGCGATAGAGATCGTCGAAAGCGCACGCTGCGTGGGCTTGCCAAAGTCGACGCAGACGTTGTCCACGCCCGTGCAGATCACCAGGTGATCGGCATCGACGGTCTCGGCGATCTTCTCGGCCGTAAGGTCCTTATCGATAACGCCCTCGACGCCATAGACGCCCTTGTCATCCTCGAGCACGGGGATGCCGCCGCCACCGGTGCAGATGACCACGATACCGGCATCGGCAAGCGCATTGATGCCAGCGCAGCCGGGAAGCTCCATGGGCTCCGGCGAGGGCACCACGCGACGCCAACCGCGACCGGCGTCCTCGATGTAGGTCTCGTTGGGGTTGGCAGCCATAAGCTCGCGAGCCTGCCCCTCGGAATAGAACGGGCCGATGGGCTTGGTGGGATTCTTGAACGCCGGGTCGTCCGGACTCACGGTCGCCGTCATGGCGAGCACCTGGACGAGCTTCTTGATGCCGGCGCGCTTAAGGGCGCCACGCATGGCGAGCATGGTCCAGTAGCCGATGGAGCCCTGGGTCATGGCAACGCAGGTGTCGAGCGGCATGGCCGGGTTCTTCTCGGAGTTGGCGGCCTCCTGCTGCAGCAGAAGATTGCCAACCTGCGGGCCGTTGCCGTGGGTGATGATGACCTCGTCGCCGGCAGCGATGAGCGGCACGATGTAGTCGCACGTGGCGTCCAGCGCCTTCATCTGAGCCTGCGCGGTGGGATCGTCGGTGAGGATGGCGTTGCCGCCCAGAGCGATAACGATACGCTCAGCCATAGATGGCCTCCTTCAAAAATGATGTCAAATAAAACCCTGGGGCCGATCGAGCTGACCGGCCCCAGAAATCAAGCGACGCGCCGTACAGGTGACGCGCCGAGAAACCTGCTACTCGGCGAAGCGGTTCTTGTGGTCCCAGCTGTTGATGTACAGCTTGTCGGAGACCAGGTAATCGTAGATGTCGTCGACGATCTCGATACCGCCGGCAGCGTCGCACTTGGCCTTGCGGATAAGGGCGCGCTCGCCGGGGTAGTACACCTTGTCGTAGCCGGGAGCGGGCTTGACGGCGCCCAGCTCGTCGAGGGTCTTGGACATGTGCTGCTTGAACTCGTCAAGACCGCAGAAACGGCTCGGGTCGATGACGATGTGCAGGTGACCAAGCTCGCGGCCCTCGGAGAGGTCGTGGTACATGGAGGAGACGTTCTGGCCAGCCGGCACGCCCAGCAGGATGCCGGAGAGGATGTCGACGACCATCATGAGGCCATAGCCCTTGGGGCCGGCGATGGCGCGCAGAGCGTTGACCTGGTGCGGGTCGGTGGTGGGGTTACCGTCGACGTCGACCGCCCAGCCGTCGGGGATGGAACGACCGGCGCTCTTGGCGTCGAGGATCTTGCCCCAAGCCTGAACGGTGGTGGCCATATCGAAGTTCACGAAACGATCGTCGGCCGTGGGGGCACCGAAGGCGATGGGGTTGGTGCCGTAGAAGGGCTCAGCGCCGCCGTAAGGGATGACCATGGGGTCGGACTGGCACATGGTGAGGCAGCACAGGTCGTTCTTGGCGGCCATCTCGGTGTAGTAGCCCAGAGCGCCGGTGTGGGAGACGCGCTTGACGCCCACGACGCCGATGCCGTTCTCCTTGGCGAGCTCCATGGCCTTCTCGAGGCCCAGGATAGCGAAGGGATAGCCGCAGCCGTTGTCGCCGTCGACGATGCCGGTGCAGGGGCCGGTCTGGGTCCAGGTCCACTTGGGATCGGTGGTAATGCCGCCCTTGGAAATGCGCTCGGTGTAGTACTCGACACGAACCTCGCCGTGGCTGTGCAGGCCGCGCTCGGACGACCAGGTGAGCACCTCGGCGGTCTTCTCGGCATGCTCCTCCGAAAGGCCGGCAGCCATAAACTTGTTCTTCATGAGGGTCTTGAGTTCTTCGCGCTTGACGAGCATGGTGACCTCCTATGGTCTACTTGAGGCAAGGTTAGGCGCTTGCCTCGGGTTTTAAACAAATCAAATAACGAATCCGACGACAGTGATACGCTACGCCGCTGTATGCACGGGACTCGCCGCGTGCGTTGCCACGTAGGAAAAGCCGATCGAAAGCCCCAGCAGGGCGTCGACACCCGACGTACTGCCGATCTGCTCGATCGTCGTCGCGGCATCGTCAAAGGCGTCAGCATCACGATCGCGCGTCGCGAGCAGCAAGTCGCGGTACACGGGGTTCACGCCGCCGCGAGAGAACGCGGCGACATAGGAGCAGGCAACCGGCGTGGTGCGTCCTACCGACTCCTTGGCAAGAAGATCGACGAGCCCGTCCGTCTGGCCAAAAGCGCTGCGGGCGCAGGCATAGCCCAGGAGCACGTCGTCTCCCGAGGGCGTAAGGCCAAGACCCCTGCCGCACAGATAGTGCACGTGATCGGCGATACGCTTGGGCGACGGGCCCTCGCGAAGGCCCGTGAGCGCACGCATCGTTTCCGTGCTGGGAGGAAGCCCCGAGCGCTCACGCAGACGGCGCTCCCCCAACCAGGAAAGAGCCCATCGCGCCGATTCGACATCGAACAGGGCCGGGACGGAGCAGTTAACGGGCTCCGCCCCCTGCAAATCAATCGACACGGTGCCGTCGGGGCGATACAGGCGCAGATATCCGTTGCGTACGGTGACGACCTGACCGGGCTTGAGGCCGTCCAGCACAAGCGACATCTCGCCTGCGGGAATGGTGATGCTCGTGCACGAGAATGCATCGGCATCGCGCCCCACATGCACCAGGGCGTCCTCGAGCTCGATATTGAAGCTCGTGTTGAACACGCTGTGCACATGGCCCATCAAGGGAGCGCGGAGCCCCTCGAGAGCATAGGGCGAAATCTGGACGGCCGTGAGTTCCATGGTGTTACTCGATTCCCAAGCTTGCGCAGTAGGCCTCGAGTGCCTTCTCAAAGCAGCCGAGCGGGGCGCGCACAGTGCCGGCACCGATCTGGCCGACGCCTGCCTTCTTGTGGGCAATGCCGGTGTTGATGAGCGGCGTGATGCCGGTGGCGACAACCTTGCGGATGTCGATGGCCTGGCAGGTACCCTTGAAGTCCCACGTGGGGATGGTCCAGGCGGGGTTGTGGGTGACGCAGATCTTCTCCATCTCGTTGGAGGTGGCAAGAGCGTCCTCAAAACCGCCGGCACCGACGAAGCGGGTGACGCCGGGGGCGGCGATCATAGCCATGGCGCCCACGCCCACGGTCTCGGTGATTGCGGAGTCGCCGATATCGGGGTTGGCATCCTCGGGGGCAAAGCCGGTAAAGTACAGGCCGTTGGGCGTGTTGACGGGAGCGGTGAACCACTCGTCACCGAGCGAGGAGATGCGCACGCCAAAGTTCTCGCCGTTGCGGCACATGGTGGTGACGACGCAGCCCTCGTGATCCTTGCGGACGTAGTCGACGATGGACTTGCCCATGGCCATCATGATGTTGAGGAAGAACTGGTCGGTATCGGCCAGGAACTGAATGACCTCTTCCTTCTCCTTGGCGTCCCACTCCATGCGGGTGATGAGGGGTGCGACCTCCTTAAGGAAGCACAGGGAAGCGGCGATGTTGCGCTGGTGGAACTCGTCGCCCATGGTAATGGCCTTGGCAACGAGAACGTTGAGGTTGATGCCATCCTCCTTGAGCTTGAGAGCCGCAGAGAGGACGGGGCCGAGCACGTCGCGCATCCAGCGCAGGCGGTTGACGACTTCCTCGGAGTAGGCGCCAAAGCGCAGCACCTTGCCGATGCCCTCGTTCATGGTGCAGTAGCCCACGGTGCCGTCAACGCGGTTCTCGACCACGACGAGCGGCATGTTCTGCGAGGTGATGCCGCCCATGGGGCCCACGGCGCGGACGTGGTGGCACGGAATGAACTTGACCTCGCCGCTCTCGAGCAGCTTGCGGGCGTCGGCCTCGTTGTCGGCCCACTCCTCAAAGAGGACGGCACCGACGCAGGAGCCCTGCATGGGGTCGGTCATGTGGCTGTACTCAATCGGAGGACCGGCGTGCAGGATGACCTTGCCGTTGATCTCGGGGATGAGGTCCTTGGCCGGACGGACGTCAACCAGGAAGGGCTGGGAAGCGCGGAAGCGCTCGACGATGTTGCCGTTCTGCTCATCGATCTCGTCGTGCTTGGCGAGCTCGGTCAGAAGATGAATCATGCGCTTGTTGCCGCCTGCCATGGGCTTCCAGGCATACTGGACGGCCTTGGCGCCGTACTTGACGAGCGGATCGACAAAGCTCTCGACACCGACGTTGATAACGCGCGGCTTGGTGGTGAGGAGCTCCATCACGGCCTCGGAAGGCTCGGGGAGCGGAGAGTTGTCCTTGACGGCGTAGTCGACGGTCGGACGGTCGGCCTCGGTGTAGTCGATACCCTTGAAGGCAAGCGCGGCACGAACGGCGCGGGCATTGCTCGACTCCATGACGGCGCCGGCATCGGCCAGCAGCTTGACGGAGCGGTCGTAATCCTGCGGATCGTGGCTGGTGCCCACAACGGTGCCCACAAAGTGGAGCTCGCGGCCGTCGGCACGGGCGGTCTCGATGCACTCGGTGATGACCGGAGCAAGCTCGGCGGCCATATCGGGATGGCAACCATAGCCGAGCACGCAGTCGAAGACGATGACGCCCGTGGTGGGCTTGGCGGCGTACTCGCGCATCATCTTGACGCGGACCTCGGGGTCGATCATGGGGTGCGGACGGCCCTGGGTGTACACGTCGTCGCCCAGGTCGATAACGTCATAGCCGCCGTGACGCAGCATGTAGCCGTCTTCTTTGATGATGTGACCGAGCTCGAGCGCCTCGGTAATCATCATCGCGGCCTCGCCGGCAAGGGTGCCGCCGGAGTAGAGACCCACGACGGTCTTGTCCTCGGCGAGGGGCTCGGCGACCGTAACGTCGACGGGCTCACAGTAGTTTGCCTTGACCTCGCGGCCGGCAGCCAGATCCACGGCAATCTGCGCGCACTCCTCCAGGGTGTGGGCCAGATGCACGTGACCCAGATGGGCCTCGGGCTTCTCGCCAATAAAGATGGCGACGACCGGCTTCTCGCACTTCTCGAGCAGGTCGATGACCTCGTCGCGGACCTCGGGCGCGGGCGGCTTGGAGATAACGCAGATAACGTCGGTGGCGTCATGGTTCTCGAGCGCCACGATGGCGTCCTTAACGGTCACAGCGCCGACCTTGGCGTTAAGGTCGCGGCCGCCGGTGCCGATGGCATGCACGCAGCCGCCACCCATACGGTCGATGGCGCAGGTGACTTCCTGGATGCCGGTGCCCGAAGCGCCGACGATACCGATGTTGCCGGGGTTAATCACGTTGGTAAAGGCCACGGGCACGGAGCTGATTACGCCGGTGCCGCAGTCGGGGCCCATAAAGAGCAGGCCCTTCTCGTGCGCCTTCTGCTTTAGACGAACCTCGTCCTCCAGGGCAACGTTATCGGTAAAGGAGAACACGTTGAGGCCAAGGTCGAGTGCGCGCTCAAGCTCGGGAGCAGCATACTCGCCGGGAATGGAAAAGAGTGCCAGGTTGGCGTCGGGGAGCGCCGCCACGGCCTCCTCCCAGGAGGTAGCGGTGGTGTTGCCGCCATCGGCAGCCTTCTTAACCGAAAGGTCGTCGAGGAAGGCCTCGGTCTCGGAGAGCACCTCGTCCACGATCTTCTCGTCATCGGCCTCGACGACGATCACCATGTCGCTGGGGTTGGCAGCGGCGGCCTCGGGCGTCAAAAGGCCTGCAGCATCATAGATGTCCTTGTTGGCATCGGTGCCCATCATGATCTGGCTCTGGACCACGCCAGGCATGGCGTTGATCTTATTGGTGAGCAGCATCAGGTTGATGGAGTCCTGATACGAGTTTTGCTTTACAACCGTATAAAGCATCTGCATCGCCGACTTTCTATATGTCTCGGTGGGTGTACCGTCACGCTGTAGGCCGTAACGGCAACGAGCGTCTGATGACAGTAAACCATGCACCAAGGTTCCATTCATTATCTTGAGTGTCTAGCGATTTGGACTCGACTTTATCCACAGTGGACATTGTTGGTGTTTTCCTTAGTCAGTATTGTGTAAGCCAACGCACGGAATCGACGTTGCACCACGCGCCTCGCCGATCCTCAACCAATTTATAAGGAGTGTAGATATGAGCACCTCCGTACAAGATGTGGAATCGGTTCGCGACTGGCTCGCATCCTTCGGTACCGATAAGACCGGTGGCATGACCCGCCTGCTCTTTACGCCCGAATGGCTCGACGCCCAGCTCGCCCTCAAGCAGAAGTTTGAGGATATGGGCATGGTTGCCGAGTTCGATGAGGTCGGCAACCTCGTGGGCACCTATCCTGGCACCGACGGCACCGATGACGTCATCGCCTGCGGTAGCCACGTCGACACCGTCGTTCACGGCGGCAAGCTCGACGGCGCCCTCGGCATCTTCGGTGGCTACCTGGCCATTAAGGATCTAGTCGAGACCCACGGCGCCCCCAAGAAGTCCCTCCGCGTCATCTCTATGGCCGAGGAAGAGGGCAGCCGCTTCCCCTTCGTCTTCTGGGGCAGCAAGAACATGGTCGGCACCGTTCCCGAGTCTGCACTCGAAGGCGTTGCCGATAACGACGGCGTCACCTTTACCGAGGCTATGAAGAACTGCGGCTTTGGCGTTCGCACCGCCCACACGAGCCCGCTCGACAACGTCAAGGCATTCCTGGAGCTCCACATCGAGCAGGGCAACACCCTCGAGATGGAAGGCAAGAAGGTGGGCGTCGTCACCGCCATCACCGGCCAGCGTCGCTACAACATCCGCCTGCACGGCGAGGCTAACCACGCCGGCACGACCCGCATGTGCTATCGCCACGACGTGGTCCAGGTCTTCTCCCAGATTGTGACCGAGTCCATCGCGAAGGCTAATGCCGAGGGCGATCCACTGGTACTCACCTTCGGTCACATCGAGGTTACCCCCAACACCGTCAACGTCGTTCCCGGCGATGCCATGTTCACCATGGACTGCCGTCACACCGACAAGGACACGCTCGTCCGCTTCTCCGAGGAAATCGAGGCCGACATGGCCCGTATCGCTGCCGAGCACGGTGTGGAGATCGAGATCGACCGCTGGATGGACGAGGACCCCGTTCCCATGAACGCCGAGCTCGTCGCCAAGATCGAGCAGGTCGCTAAAGACTCCGGCGCCAACTACCGCATGATGCACTCCGGCGCCGGCCACGACTCCCAGGTTATCGCCCCGCATGTTCCGACCGGCATGCTCTTTGTCCCCAGCGTTAAGGGCATCAGCCACAACCCGGCCGAATACACCGAGGGCGAAGACCTCAAGGCCGGCATCGACATGCTCGGCGCCGCCCTCTACAACCTTGCCTACTAGCGGCTCTATGCCCTTACGAAGGGAGGCGTCATGCCTAACCCTCAATCCGTCGATTACCAGGTAACCGACGAGGAAGTCGAGCGTTACCGCGCCCGCGGCTACAACGACGACATGCTCCCCAAGACCGCCGAAAAGCGCAACATGGGGGTCAAGAACTACTTCACCCTGTGGATGGGCTCCGTCCACAACATCCCCAACTACGCTGCGGTGGGCGGATTCCTTTTCCTAGGTCTCTCCCCCATCAACGTTATGTTTGCCCTTGTGGTTAGCGCCCTGTTGGTCGCAGCCTTTATGGTGATCAACGGCGAGGCAGGATCCAAGTACGGCATCCCCTTTGCCATGCACCTGCGCTCCACCTATGGCAACCTGGGCGCCAAGCTGCCCGGCTTCCTGCGTGGCTGCGTTGCCGCTATCGCCTGGTTCGGCCTTCAGACCTACACCGGCTCCCTTGCCCTCACCATTATCCTGGGCAAGATCTTCCCCGGTTTCTTGGAGATCGGCGACGGTGCGCAAATCCTGGGTATCGGCATTCCGCAGCTCATCTCGTTTACCATCTTTTGGGTCCTCAACGTGGCAATCGGCCTGGGCGGTGGCGGTATCCTCAACAAGTTCACCGCCATCCTTTCCCCGCTCATCTACGTCGTCGTCATCGGTATGACCGTCTGGGCAATCAGTGCTGCCGGCGGTCTGGGCAACATCCTTGCCTTTAGCCCCCAGGCAGCCGAGGACTTCAACCCCGTGTTCGTCTTCTTGATGATCCTGAACTCCGTCATCGCCGTTTGGGCAGCTCCGGGCGCCAGCGTCTCCGACTTTACCCAGAACGCCACGTCCACCGCAACCCAGCGTCGCGGCCAGACCCTCTCCCTGCTCGTCGCCTACGTGGTCTTTGCCTTCTGCAGCGTCGTCATCCTTATCGGCGCCTCGCTTGCCACCGGCACGCAGCACTGGGACATCACCACGGTCATCGACTCTTGGGATTCCATTCCCCTCGTCGTCTGCGCCACGGGAGTCTTTTTGCTCACCACCATCTCCACCAACGCCACGGGCAACATCATCCCGGCTGGTTATCAGCTGGCAGCCCTGTTCCCCAAGAAGCTTACCTATCGTAGCGGCGTTGTGATCGCAAGCGTCATCAGCTTTGCCATCATGCCTTGGAAGCTCATGGAAAACTCCAGCTCCATCTACCTGTTCCTGAACACCATCGGCGCCGTGCTCGGTCCCGTCGCCGGCGTTATGATCGCCCACTACTACTTTGTCGCCAAGCGCCAGATCGACCTCGACGCGCTCTACATGGACATGAACGACCAGGACAAGTCCAACCCCTATCAGGGCGTCAACGTTCCGGCCTACATCGCGACCATCGCGGCGCTCGTCATCTCGCTCTCGGGCCAGTTTATCCCCGCGCTCTCGTTTATCTCAGGCGTCTCTTGGTTCGCAGGCTCCATCTCGGCCTTCGTAATCTACCTCGCCATTCACAAGCTTTCCTCGTCTAAGGCACAGGCCAAGGCCGAGTAAAGCAACCACGCAGGCCCTCGCCTGCAGGAGCGCACGCTCCGCCCCATCTTCAACCTCGCCAGGGACGCGCTGCTGGCGCGCAAACGGCGCGTCCCTGTAAAGGTCCTTTCCACAACGTCTGTTAAGAATGCAGACACCCTACCTAAGGGAGGAACAATGTACGACCTCGTAATTAAAGGCGGTACCGTCATCCTCGAAGACGGCGAGACCGTAACCGACGTTGCTGTAACCGATGGCAAGATCGCCGCTATCGGCGCCGATCTTGAGGGCACCGAGACCATCGATGCCACCGGCCTCGTTGTGAGCCCGGGCATGATCGACGGCCACGCCCACATCACCGACCCCGGCGGCGGCTATCGCGACGGCTGGGAGGGCTACCTCACCGGCACCGCTGCATGCGCCAAGGGCGGCATCACCTCTATCGTCGAGATGCCCCTCAACCAGGTTCCCGCCACCACCAACGGCGAGCGCCTCGCTATCAAGGAGGCTGCTGGCGCTGGTAAGCTCCGCGTCGACGTCGCTTCTCTGGGCGGCCTGACCCCCTACAACCTCGACGGCGGCATCCAGGAGCTCGCCGACGGTGGCGTCGTGGGCTACAAGGCATTCGTCGCCAGCTGCGGCGACCGCACCATCCCCGACAACGGCGACTTTGAGGACGTCGACGACTACTCGCTGTGGGAGGGCATGCGCCAGATCGCCAAGACCGGCAAGGTGCTCGATGTTCACTGCGAGAACGCCCCCATCACCAACAAGCTCGGCGCACTCGCCAAGGCTGCCGGTAAGGGTAAGGTCTCCGACTACGTTGCCACCCGTCCCCCGTTCACCGAGGCCGAGGCCGTCCGTCGCGTGATCTTCTTCGCCAAGCAGACCGGCTGCCGCGTCAACATCTGTCACTGCACCTGCAAGGAGGCCGTGGCCGAGGTTATCGCCGCTCAGCAGGAGGGCTACGACATCACCTGCGAGACCTGCCCGCACTACCTGTACTTCACGACCGACGAGCTCGACGCCATCGGCAACATCACCAAGTGCTCTCCCCCGATTCGTGACAAGGCCCAGCAGGACGCCCTGTGGAAGCTGCTCGCCGACGGTTCCATCGCCATGGTCGTCTCCGACCACTCCCCCTGCACGCCCGACCTCAAGGCTCCCGAGAACGCCTTTGACGCCTGGGGCGGCATCTCCGGCATCCAGAACTGCATGGATGTCATGTACGACGAGATGGTCCAGAAGCGCGGCATGAGCGCAGCTCTGTTCGCCAAGGTCATGTCCACCAACGTCGCCGACCGCTTTGGTCTGGCCGACAAGGGTCGCATTGAGGTTGGCAAGGATGCCGACTTCTGCCTGATTGAGCCCAACAGCCCCTACACGCTGCAGGCCGACGATCTTGAGTACAAGAACAAGATCACGCCCTACATCGGCCGCACCATCGGCTGCCAGGTCGCCCGCACCATCCTGCGCGGTGAGACCACCTATGCAAAGGGCGAGGGTGTCTGCAAGGACTTCCCCGGCAAGTTTGTCAAATAGCGCCCACACGCTTTAAAACGGGGCCCGCTCACCTTTGAGTGTCGGGCCCTTCACCTGTTCCATCGACCGTAAGGGGCTTCATCCCATGACCACCAAGGCAACAACTCAAACGCCCTTCTGGAAGCGCGCCATCGTGGTGCTCGCCCTTGGCTGGGTTGTCATCTGGATCTCGCGTATGATGCTCACCCCCATTTACTCGGTGCTTTCCGAGTTCTTTGGCGGCGTCTCTAACGCGCAGCTCGGTCTTATCTCGAGCTTCTACTTTTTGGGCTATGTGATCATGCAGATCCCCTCGGGCATCCTGGTCGATCGGTTTGGCATGAAGGCCGTGGTCATCCCCGGCTTTATCGTGTTTGCCGTGGGCACCGTCATCATCGCGCTTTCGGGCACGCTCGAGATGCTCTATGCCGGCAGCCTTATCTCTGGTGCTGGATGCGGCACGTTCTTTGGCATCGCCTACACCATCACCAACGTGTACGTGCCGGGCGATAAAAAGAGCCTTGCCACCGCTATCGTCAACTCCGGCACTGCCGTGGGCTCCGGCCTAGGCCTGGTTTCGGCCAGCTGCCTGGTAAGCACCGGCGTGCTCCCCTGGCAGACCCTCGCTGCCTCCACCGCTGTGCTCGCCCTCGTCATGGCTGTAGTCTTTGCGCGCACCCTGCCCGGGCAGAAGGAGGCTGCGGCACCGGCCACCATCGAGCAAAAGCTCGATTCGGCCGCACCCAAAAAGAGCGGTCTGGGCAAGCTCTTTAAGCCGCAGATGATTGCTGCCTATATCGTCTACTTCTCCACGCTCTACATGTATTACCTCATTAGCACGTGGCTCCCCAACTTCTTGGGTACCGAGCGTGGCTTTGCCGATAGCCTCACAGGCATCGTGTCCTCGCTCGTCTTTTTTGCCGGTATTCCCGGCGCGCTCATCTTTAGCCGCCTTGCCGACAAGATGCCCACCAAAAAGGTGCCGCTGATCGTTGGCCTCGAGCTTATTGCCAGCGTCTTTGCCCTGGTCATGATCCAGAGCACCAACCAGACCGTCGTTGTCGCCGGCATCGTCGCCTACGGTTTCTTTGGCAAACTCACCGTCGAGCCCATCATCATCAGCTGGCTTGGACAGTTTGCCCCCAAGGGCTCTGTCACCACCATGTTTGGCGTCTTCAACTTCTTTGGCATGAGCGCCTCGGTGGTCGCCCCCACCGTCACGGGTTCTCTTACCGACTCGCTCGGTTCGGGCGTCTGGGGCTTCTACCTTGCAATCTTGATCATCCTCGTGGGAACGGCGGCCTTCTTGGTCATCGACCGCATCTGCGCCAGCCGCGCCCGCGCCTAACTTCGTTTACTTATCAACGCCCAAAAGAAAGGAAACAATCATGGGCTACCGTAACAACAACACTGGCTATCGCGACGACATTCTGCAGAACCGCTCCGTCGTCAAGCGCAACTGGGCTGTCATTGAGCCCGACGGCTGCGTCAAGAACGTTATCCCCGGCTTCGAGAACTGCGACGTCACCATCCTGGGTTCGCCCAAGCTCGGCGGCACCTTCGTCGATTACCTGCTGACCGTGCATGAGGGCGGCAAGAACGCTCAGGGATGGGGCCAGCCGGGCGAGGAGCTCTTCATCTACTTCTTCGACGGCACCGTCGAGGTTTCCGATGGCGAGACCACCCAGACCGTGACCGACGGCGGCTACATCTTCGTCCCCGAGGGTAAGAAGATCTTCTTTGAGAACAAGGGCGAGGGTGACGCTCACGGCTTTATGTACAAGCGTCTCTACGACCGCATCGAGGGCCACGAGGCCCACACCGTAATCGGCAACTCCAACGATCTTGAGTGGGTCGACTACGAGGACATGACCGACGTCAAGTGCTGCGACTTCCTGCCCAGCGCCACCGATCTTGGCTTTGACATGAACATCCACATCCTGGCCTTTAAGCCGGGCGCGTGCCACGGTTACGTGGAGACCCACTTCCAGGAGCACGGCGCCTACATCTTCTCCGGCGAGGGCATGTATGTGCTCGAGGACCAGTGGCTGCCCGTCAAGAAGGGTGATTACCTCTACATGGGCGCTTACTGCCCGCAGGCCGCCTACGGCATCGGCCGCGACGAGGACTTCGCCTACATCTACAGCAAGGACTGCAACCGCGACGTCCGCCTCTAAATCATTCCTGGGTTTCGGGGTACTCCTCTCCTCTCTCTCCTAACCACGTGTGAGGTGCCCTACCCGTCTTCAACCTGCCCCGCGGCGCCGCGTGCGCCACGGGGCGCTTTTGCACTACCATCTGATGTGACAATGGGACTGTCTCCCAGTCACATGCGACCGCAAAGGAGCCCTCATGAACGTATCAGATGCGCTGCTGCTTCCCTCCTTCGAGGGCGCCACCGTCATCGCCGGCCGTGCGGGCCTGGATCGTGAGGTCTCCACCGCCATGATCGTCGAGGCCCCCGATATCGAGTCGTGGGGCAAATCCGGCCAGATGCTCATCACGAGCTTCTATGCCTTTGAGAACCTCTCCGCTGACGGGCTCACCTTCTTCTTTGATAAAGCAGATGAGCTCGGCATCGGGGCGATTGTCTTTAAGCCCGAGCGCCTTTTGGCAGAGGCACCGGCTCAGATCGTCAAGCTTTGCGACAAGCACGATCTTCCGCTCATTCAGATTCCCGCCGACACCAAGTATGAGGGCCTGCTGCTCGACGTGCTCGGCAACTTCCTAGACTCCAACCTCACACTGCTCAACCGCTTCTATGACCTGCATCGTCAGACTATGGACCTGGCCCTGCGCGAGCCTACCGTGCTCGAGATTCTGCTCAAGCTGCGCGGCCTCATTCATGCCGATATCACGTTTTTCGACAGCACCAAGGATCGACGCACCACCACGAGCCAAGAGCTTTCGCGCTTTACCATGCCGCGCTTGACGGAGTTCGACGAAAACCAGTACCGCAGCCATCGCTATTTTGACGCTGAGCTTACCTACCCCGAGCTTACGCGCCATGCGACTGCGGTGCTCATCCCCAGCTCCGATGACCAGATCTACTACTTGATCTTGCACGTTAAGGTCGCGCGCCTTTCCCCGCTCGACATCATGGCGGTCGAAAACGTCGTGTCGCTGCTACAGATGGAAATCCTTAAGCAAAACGCCCTCGACCGTAAGATCTTCTTCCAGAACAACAATGTGATGCGCGAACTGCTCACCGAGTCTTCGCTCGACCCCGAGCGCGTCATGAACAGCTTGCAGTCGCTGGGCATTGGTGCCTTCCCCCATTACGAGGCCCTGATGCTCAAGGTCAACCTCGTCGACCCCAATGCCATCGATCGTCGCGGCGATATCTTGATTATGACGCGTCGCCGCCTCAAGATGCTCTATCCCGAGACCGCCTACCTGGAGATGAACGATTCGATCGTCTTTTTGCATAACGTCAAATCGCCCCAGGCCCGCTACGATTCGGCTGATATCAAGACGATTATGAAAGATGTCGCCATGGTGCCGGCGCTGCCAGCGTTTTCGTACCTGGGCGCCATCTCGTCGCTTGGAACGTCGTCGAACCTGCCCGACCTGATGCGCGAGGTCACCGAGATTGAGCGCTTCTTTGATGGCGAGCAGTATCACGGCCGCATCATGCGCTTTGAGGATTTGGGCATCTACAAGCTCTTTATGCAGGTAACCGATGCCACCGAACTCACGCGCTTTATCGATCCGCGCGTACGCGAGCTCCACGACCGCAGCTTCGAGTTCTTTGAGACGGCCTCGGTCCTGTGCGAGAACAACCTCAACTACCAGGAAACGGCCCGCCAGCTCTTTATGCACCCCAAGACGATCCGCTACCGCTCCGAGCGCATCCAAAAGACGACCGGACTCGACTTCCACAACCCCGACGATCGTCTGCAGATTGCACTGGGCTCGCGCATCTTCCGCCTGCTCGATAAGGAGAACTAAATGGAGCTCGAGATTTGCGCCGGCAAGATCAAGGTTCCGGCGACGGTCCATGCGATTGAGGGATTTTCCAATGGCTGCGCCATCGTCTATTACCACGGCGGCGGTTTTTTGTATGGCGAGCGTGGCGACCTGCCGGAGCCATACGTCGATATGATTACCGCCGCCGGCTATACGCTGGTGGCTGCTGACTATCCCCTCGCGCCCGAGTGGCCGCTTGAGTGCTCGGTGGAGCTTTCGTTCCAGGCACTTTGCCAGCTGGTCGAGCACGAGCTTGCCGAACTCGGCTGCGATCGCTACGTGCTCTTTGGCCGCTCGGCAGGAGGCTATTTAGCGCTCAAGATGGCAGCCGAGCTTGCCTCCAAACGCCCCGATTTGCAGCAGCCTGCCGCCATCTGGGACTTCTATGGCTACTGGAACCTCGAGGATCCGTTTGTGAGTACCCCGAGCGCCCACTACGCGGCCATGCCCGCCGTGGGTGCCGCAACGGTTAGCGCACTCACGGGACCTTCTGGCTCCCTGGTGTTTGAGGGCCCCAAAGCCACGAGGTTTTCCCTGTATGTGCATGCGCGCCAGCAGGGATCTTGGGGGCGCATGCTGGGCGTGGACGAGAACAACGTCGCCGTGATGTCGTTGACGCGCGAAAATCTTGAACGCCTGCCTCCCGTATTTATCACGGCAAGCACCGGGGACAACGATGTTCCCCTCAAGCAGTCCAAGTCACTCATGCGCGCCGCCAAACAACGCCAGATGCACCAGGTGTACTATCTGGAACACGACTTTGACCGCGACACCGCCAATCCCGTAGGGCGCGAAACCTATCAAGCCGCCCTTGCCTACCTATCCGAAGTACTCGGCTAACAACGAAAGGACCGCATTATGATAATTGCACTGCTCGAGCCGCTGGGAGTACCCACGCAGACCATCGACGAGCTCGCCGCACCGCTCAAGGAAGCTGGCCACGAGTTTGTCTACTTTGACACCAAGACCACCGATCCGGCCGAGCTCGCCCGCCGCAGCGAGGGCGCCGAGGTCGTCATGATCGCCAACAACCCCTACCCTGCCGAGGTCGTCGCCGGCGCCGACGCACTCAAGATGATCGCCGTCGCCTTTACCGGCATCGATCACGTGGGGCTTTCCGCCTGCCGCGAGCGCGGTGTTGAGGTGCGCAACTGCGCCGGCTACTCCGACGTTTCGGTCGCCGAGCTTACCCTTGGCCTTACTATCGACGTGCTGCGCAAGGTGGGCGCCGCCGATGCCGCCGTTCGCGCCGGCCAGACGAGCGCCGGCCTTGTGGGCACCGAGATCTGCGGCAAGACCGTAGGCATCGTGGGCTGCGGCAAGATCGGCTGCGCCACGGGTCGCCTCTTTAAGGCTTTTGGCGCCCGCGTGCTGGGCTATGCCCGCCATGAGCACCCCGAGGCGGCCGAAGCCGGTATTGAGCAGGTCTCACTCGAGCAGCTGCTTGCCGAGTCCGATATCGTGAGCCTGCACCTGCCCAACAACGATGCCACGCGCAAGAGCTTTGGCACCGAGCAGTTCGCCCAGATGAAGGACGGCACTGTCTTTATCAACTGCGCTCGCGGCGCTATCGTGGACAACGATGCCCTCGCCCAGGCGCTCAACGACGGCAAGCTCGCCGGTGCCGGCATCGACGTCTTTGATATGGAGCCGCCGATCCCTGCCGACTACGCCCTCGTCAACGCCAAGAACTGCATCTTTACGCCGCATGTTGGCTTCCTTACGCACGAGGCCATGCAGCGCCGCGCCAAGATCGAGTTCGACAACGTTGTCGCCTACGTTGAGGGCCGCGCGCAGAACGTCTGCGAGCTGTAACGCATGCTCGATACGAAAAGTGGCGGGCTCGTCGGGGTGGTTTCCCGGCGAGCCCGCCACTTTTATGTCCTTGCAAGTTGCCCGGATGGGCTGTCGATAAGGCCTACTCGTCCCAGGTCACAAACGACCAGTCGACATCGGCCTTGGTGTGATAGGTGGGGTGGCTGTGGATGCGACCCACGAGCAGCACCGCCTCGAGCTCGTAGCCATTCTCGACGCCGAGCACCTGGCGCGCGTAATCACTCGAAGCACCGCCGTCGTTTGCCTCGCGCAGGCGGCTCTGGATCCACACGCTGCCCAGACCCAGGTCATCGGCCATAACGTGCATGTTCTCCATGGCGATGGAGCAGTCCTCCACCCAGGTATCGGACACGCCTGGATCGCCGAAAACCGCAATGGCGGCACCGGCGGTCTTAAACGCAGCCGGAGCGGGCTTGCGCATGCCGGAGAGCTCTTCGAGCTTCTCGGGGTCGGTCACGACCACAAAACGCCACGGCTTCTTGCCCTTGCCCGTGGGGCCAATGAGACCGGCAGTCAGAATCTTCTCGAGCTCCTTGCGGCTCACCGGCTCACCCGTATACGAACGAACGCTGCGGCGCTTCATCAAGATGTCCATTAAAGCCATCGTGTCCTCCTTTGTCGGTAGAATGCCATCCTTATTGTGGACCGATGGACGGCGAGCTGGTATATCCGCTATAGATAGAAATTGCTTCCCAAATTACCCTCATTAGGCAAGAAGTCTAAACTCCAGCGCCATATCCGTCATCAGTGGACAAACAAGATTGGTGCAAACAAACCTGACCCCTTTGCACCACTTGGTGCATGGGGGTCAGGTTTGTTTGCACCAATACAACAAGGGGGCAAAGCCGCTGTCGACCTTGCCCCTTGTTCGTCGATTAAACTATTCGCCTGAACTACTCGTCCATGAGGTAGTAGTGACCCAGTGCGTCGGCACCCAGGATGGCGTTTGCGACCATCTCGGGCGTTACCTCAAACGGCATGTTGCACATGGTGTCCTCGGGTGCGCAGGCGGCCTCGGCAACGATCATGGCCTGCTCGCGCGTAAACTCGGCAACGCCGAGCTCCTTCATCGTAACGGGAAGACCCAGCTCGATGCAGAAGCTCAAGACCTCCTCGAGCTTCTCGGTCGGAGCATCCTCGAGCACCAGCTGGACGATGGTGCCAAAGGCGACCTTCTCGCCGTGGTACATGCCGTGGCACTCGGGCAGCAGCGTCAGGCCGTTGTGAATGGCGTGCGCGGCAGCAAGGCCGGAACTCTCAAAGCCAATACCGGAGAGCAGCGTGTTGGCCTCGATGATATGCTCGACGGCAGGCGTCAGAGCACCCTTCTCCAGGGCGACCTTGGCCTTGACGCCATCGGCCATGAGCGTCTCGTAGCAGAGCTTGGCGAGCGCCAGGCCGGCCATACCGCCCTTGCCGCCAGCACAGGTACCGCCGTCGGCATCATGCGTCGCCTGAGCCTCAAAGTAAGTTGCGAGCGCGTCACCCATGCCCGCCACCGTCAGGCGCACCGGGCTTGCGGCGATGACCGTGGTGTCCATAAGGACGATATTGGGGTTCGCCTTAAGGAACAGGTACTTGTCGAACTGGCCGTCATCGGTGTAGAGCACCGAGAGCGCCGAGCACGGGGCATCGGTCGAAGCGATGGTGGGGCATATGATGACCGGAGACTCCAGGTAGTAGGCAACGGCCTTCGCGGTGTCGAGGATCTTGCCGCCACCGACGCCGACGATGATGTCGCAGCCGTTGTCGCGTGCGAGCGCCACCAGGCGATCAACCTCGCCCTTGGAGCACTCACCGTTAAAGTCCTCAAACAGCAACTCGGCCTTGGTCTCGGCAAAGCCGCCCTCGATCTTGGCACCGACGCGCTTCTTGCCCGAAGGCGTCACGATGACGAGGGCTTTGCCACCGAGCGGCTCAACATAGGAGCCAAGCTTGGCGAGCTCGTCCGGGCCCTGAATATACTTGCTGGGGCTATTGAAAATTGCAGCCATATCTATCCCATTCTCTATAGCTAAAAAGAAAAGGGGCTCCGTACAACTATGTGCGGAGCCCCCTCATCACGATAATGAGCGTCGATTAGAAATCGATGTCGGTGTCGTAGTAGCAGGCCTTGAGGATCTTCTCGAAGTCGGCAGCCTTGGTCTCACGCGGGTTCTCCGGCGTGCAGGCGTCCTGCTCGGCGTTCGCGGCGATCTCGGGGAGCTTGGCGAGGAACTCCTCCTCGGAAACCATCTGCGGGTTCTCGGCGTCGACCTTCACGCCACCGTTGGCGTAGTCCTTGATGGACTGCGGGATGTTGAGCTGGTCGTTGAGGTCGCGGATCTTCTGGACGAGCGCAGCGATGAGCTCCTCGTTGGTCTCGCCGGGAAGGTGCAGGATCTCCTTGGCCACATAAGCGTAGCGCTCGGCAGCACGGGGATCCTTGGAGTTCCACTGGATGACCTTGCCAAGGTACATAGCGTTAGCAGCACCGTGGATGATGTGGCCGTTCTCAAAGGCTGCACCGGTCTTGTGAGCCATGGAGTGAACGATGCCCAGCAGGCCCGAGGAGAAGGCGATGCCGGCGATGCACTGAGCCTCATGCATGTGCTGACGGGCCTCATGGTCGCCAGCATAGGACTTGGGCAGCCACTCGACGATCTCGCGGATGCCGTGCAGGGCGTTGGCGTCGGTGAACATAGAGGCGAAGGTAGAAACGTAGGCCTCCATGCAGTGGGTCAGAGCATCCATGCCGGTGTGAGCGCACAGCTTGGCGGGCATGGTGTAGGTGAGCTCGGGGTCGACGATGGCGACATCAGGGGTGATGTTGAAGTCGGCCAGCGGGTACTTGATGCCCTTGGCGTAGTCGGTGATGACGGAGAAGGCGGTAACCTCGGTAGCGGTACCGGAGGTAGAGGAGATGGCGCAGAAGTGAGCCTTCTGACGCAGCTCGGGGAAGCTGAACGGCTGGATGATGTTATCGAAGGACTCCTCGGGATACTCGTAGAAGACCCACATGGCCTTAGCGGCATCGATGGGCGAGCCGCCGCCGATGGCGATAATCCAGTCGGGCTCGAACTCGCGCATGGCCTCGGCGCCCTTCATGACCGTCTCGATGGACGGATCGGACTCGACGCCCTCGAACAGCTTGACCTCGAAGCCGCCCTCTTTGAGGTCGGCCTCAACGTCCTGCAGGAACCCGCCGCGGCGCATAGAGCTGCCGCCAGAAACGATGATGGCCTTCTTGCCCTTGAGGTTCTTCACCTCGTGGCGAGCGCCCTCACCAAAGTACAGATCGCGAGGATTGGTAAAACGTCCCATACTGTGCCTCCTAAACAAGCCCCTCTTAGACTTGCGTATATAACGGAGCACCCGATTGGCTCCGTTAGGACCGTTTTGCGCGTTGCCGGCGATGACAATGCGCGATGTCTAAACGTCTCAACGCTCAGACAAACACTATTTTACCGTTCTGGTTGGTCAGTTATTCACCTAAAGCCGACAATGATGAAACGTTTTTTCTATCCCTGAAGACCCTTGTGGGGCATTCATACTCCCAAGCTGGGCAAACGTTTTATCAAGGTTGACCACATATCCCGGGCAGGACGGTGCCCCTCCAAAATGCGCCCCGTTCGCCGCCAAAAATCGACCGTTTGCGGCACCGTGATACCACTCAGTCGTCCAAGGTGCCGACATTTGTGCGACATCCGTCTTCGTGGTGCAAAGGTGCATGTCCAAGTGCGGCACCCCCGGTGTGCCACATGCGGGTAAACTAGAACCTTATATAGAGACATTTGAACCCTAACCGCAGCAAAGGAGGCCCCATGGCATTCGATCCCATTCAAGAGGATTGCCATCGCCTCGTTCTTGAGGCCTTGCGCCGCGACAATATCCCGCTCACCGACGGCCCCGCCGTCGAGCGTCTGATGGATCAATTCACCCGCAACCCCGCGCCGCTCATCGTGCACGACCGCGACCGCGCCGGGCATCTGATTGCCAAGGTGGTCGAGGCCGTCGACTACCGCATTCCCTTTATCCCCGACGATGCCCAAGCCGAGCAGGAAGAGGCCGCTGCCGAGAACATGCTTCGCGAGGCCGCCGCACTCGATCCGGCCAACTGGGATGCGCAGCGCATGCTGACGGCCCTCACCGCTGACTCCAACGAGGAATACGTGCAATATCTGGTGTCCAAGTGCGACGAGGTGGAGCACGATCTGGCGCTCAAGATTGCCTCGGCGCAGGACCCCTACGAACGCGAGGCCGCAGGCGACCTGACCCGCCGTCCCTACCTGCGCTGGCTTGCCGCCTTGGCATCGCGCGCGCTCATTAGCGGCCGCTACCGCATGTCGCTCGAAGCCGCAAACCGCAGCCTCGACTTTGCCCCCAACGATCCCGCCGGCGTCCGCCACACCGCAATGCTCGCCATGGCAAAGCTCGAATACCCCGCTGAGGAGCTCAAGCGCTTTCGCTCCGCTCACTCCGTGCCGTACCTCGCGAATACCCCGCTGCGCCGCCGCCCCAAAGACGCGGAGCGTGACTTGGACCCATGGACGCTCATCGCGCTGATGAGCGCTGCTTGGCGCGAGCTGGACTACGAGGGCGCCGAGCACTACTTGCGCATCCTTGCGCGCTCGTGTCCGCACGCAGCCGAGGCGCTCTACTTCCAAACCGAGTTTCCCGATGGCGTCTATGCCCGCGTCAACGTGGGTGCAGGCTCCACCGACGAGCTTGTCCTTGCGCTGTCCGAGGCGACGCCGGTACTGCAGGAGGGCCTGGGCGCCCCCGACAATGCCAGCTTTGCCGCCTGGGTCGCCACCAACGATATCGTGCGTTCCCAGATCGACGAGCGCATCCTGCGGGCGGCCGAGCAGGGCTTGCCGTTTAAGGGAGGAGACCTCTAATGGATCCGAGCGTCTACATCCCCGCCTACCTGGAGCGCACCTATCTGGCGTCGCACCCCGAGCTCACCGATGCAGCACGCGAGCTTGTCCATAACGACATTAGCGCGAATCCTCAAAAGTATGCGCAGGCCGAGCATGCCCAGGCACTGCTGTCCTATGCCGGCGTTCATCGCCACCTGCTCGACGAGCTCCATCGCATCGAGGACATGGGCAGCGACGAGGAGTTTGAGCAGACGCGCAACCGCCTGTTCGACGACATGCGCGACGAGCTGCTCAAGATCGTCCGCGTCGATGCGCTGGCCGTCGACGCGCAGCTGCTCGCCATCATCCTGGCCGACACGCCCGTTGACGCCTGCCTGGGCGACCTGATGAAGCTCGAGGCGACCACGGCCGATTACCTGCAGCAAAGCGTGCCCGGGTTCGACATGGAAGCCCCGCACTACTGGGCCAATAATGTTTTGGCCGACGGTGTCACCGCAGCAGACCTTACCGTGAGCGAGCCGGCTCTTATCGGGTGGCTTCACACACTCGAGGCCATCTCGCAGCTGTGCATGGCGAGCGCCCGCTACCGCGCTGCTGCCAACTACGCCCGCCGCGTCCTTAAGGCAGAAGGCTATCCCACCCGAGCTGCCGGCACCGTGTTGCTCGCCCTCGCTCGCCTGGAAGACCAGGACGGCTTTTTCGCCCTAGCGCACCAGCTCGAGGAACAGGCGGGAGCCGATGCACTCGAGAACTCTCCTTGGTACCTGCTCGCCCGCACAATCCTATTGTTCAAAACGAACAAGATGCGTCCGGCGGTGCGTGCGCTGCGTGAGTTCGCTAACCGCTGCGAGGGCGGCGCGTTCTTCTTGCTGAATCCCATGTACCAGACACCGTACCTTCCCTGCCGGCCCGAGCCACGCGATCCCTGGGATCTTTCGCACCAGGCCGTTTGGGAAGCGGACGGCATTATCTCGGACACTCCAGACTTTGCCCCCTGGGCCAATGCCTGCGAAGACGTGTCGCAGCTTGCCCAGGAATTTGCGCGCCGCTACGGTTTTTAGTGACGCACTCGACCCGACCATATCGTTTACGTTAGGAACGGTTTCATGAATCTCCGCTCATCTCTTGCCTGCACCTCGAGCGATATCGCCCGCTGGGGGCTGCGCTCCGTCCTTAAGCGCCAGGGCGGCGTACTTCCCGGCCGCATCGCCATGAAGATCGACCCCGAGCTGCTAAGCGACCTCGCGAGCCTGGTCGACCGCAGCGTGGTGATCACCGGCACTAATGGCAAGACCACCACCTCCAACCTCATCGCCGACGCCGTTGCCGCCAGCGGCGCCACCGTGGTGTGCAACCGCGCTGGCAACAACATGGAGCCGGGCGTGGTGGGCGCGTTGCTCGAGGCGCGCGGCAACCTTAAGCGAACGGCCAGCAGCAAGCGCGTAGGCGTCTTTGAGTGCGACGAGCTCTACACGGTGCGCGTCCTGCCCAAGCTCAAGCCGACCTACTTTGTGCTGCTCAACCTGTTCCGCGACCAGCTGGACCGCTACGGCGAGATCGACCATACCCAAGACGTCATCGCCCATGCGTTGGAGCTCTCTCCGACGACAACGCTCATCTACAACGCCGACGATCCGCTGTGCGCCTCGATCGCCGCGCGCGTCCCCAACACGAGCATCGCCTTTGGCATCGACGGCGCCACGGGCACCGAGTCCGACCGCATTAGCGACTCGCGTTTTTGCTCGCAGTGCAACGCCCCGCTGGAATACGACTATGTGCAGTACGGACAGCTGGGCGCCTATCATTGCCCTTCGTGCGGCTGGGGTCGCCCCGCGCTGCTCCGCCGCGTGACGGGCGTTGAGCTCGGCTGCGACGGCTACGGCTTTGACCTGGCCTTTGGACCCGAGGCCAACGCGCCCGCCGTGCACATCGCCACGCGCTACAACGGCCTGTACATGGTCTATAACGTCGCCGCCGCCTTCTTTGCGGCGCACGAGCTGGGCGTGGACGCGGCGCACCTGCAGCCCACGCTTAATGCCTACGTGCCCGCCGGCGGACGCATGGGCCGCTGGGATATTGCCGGCCGCACCGTCGAGGCCAACCTGGCCAAGAATCCCGTGGGCTTCGATCGCCAGATCCAGTCCATTAAAACGGCAGGTGGCAGGCTCTGCGCCTTCTTCCTAAACGATAACGATGCCGACGGCCACGATGTCTCGTGGATCTACGATGTCGACTTCGAGCGCATCGCCGACACGCCGGGTCTTGTCGCCTTTGCCGGAGGCACGCGTGCGCACGACATGCAGGTACGCCTCAAGTACGCCGGCATCGATGCCGCGATTATCTCGGACATCGCGCAGGCGATCGGTGCCGTGGCAGACGAGGCCGCCGATGACACCTTCTACGCCGTCGCCAACTACACGGCCTTCCCGCCGCTGGTCAAAGAACTCGACGGGCTGAAGGGTGCCGATGCAGCCACGGTTGCTGCCCGCGCCGTAGTCCGTGCCGACGGCAGCGCTCTTCCTGTCGGCATCGCGCCGGTCGAGCTTTCGCGTCCCCTGCGCATCGTCTACCTGTATCCCGATGCCCTTAACCTCTACGGTGACGGCGGCAATGTTATCGCGCTCGAGCGCCGCTGCGCCTGGCGTGGCATTCCCGTGCGTGTAGACGAGGTCCGTATGGGCGAGACGCTTGATTTGACTGATGCCGATATCGTCATGATGGGTGGCGGCTCCGACCGCGACCAGCTAGCCGTGGCACACGAGTTGCTCGCCCAAAAAGACAAGGTCGCGGCCTATGTTGAGGATGGCGGCTCACTGCTTGCCATCTGCGGCAGCTATCAGCTGCTCGGCCGTTCGTACTATATGGGCGAGGATCGCATCGAGGGTCTGGGCGTCATTGCCGCCGAGACAGTGCGCGGCTCCGACCGCCTGATCGGCAACGTCGCCGTCAAGACCGACCTGGCACCCGAGCCCTTTGTGGGATTCGAGAACCACGGCGGCCGCACCCTGCTCGACGCAGAGGCGACGCCGCTCGGAACGTCCGTCGTCGTGGGCACCGGCAACAACGGCGACGATGGCTTTGAGGGCCTCATCCACAAGGGAGTCATCGGCACGTACTTACACGGGCCGGCACTGCCCAAGAACCCCGAGCTCGCCGACTGGCTCATCGCCCACGCCCTCGAACGCCGTGGCGACGCACAGGCCGCCGCCCTGTTGCCGCTCAAACCCCTCGACGACGCCTACGAGCACGCCGCCCACGACGCCGCCATGAAGCTCCTCCCCTAGCACCCCACCACCACAAAGGGGACAGGTACCTTTGTGGTGGTTTTGACCCATCCCAGCCGTTTGTCTCAATCTGTAACATCCAGACCGTTAAAAGTCGTCTTACTGTTACAGAATGAGAAGTTCGTCCCGACGTCCGCCGTTTGTCTCGATCTGTAACAGGTAGAGCCGATTTACCCGCTCAGATGTTATAGATTGAGATATTTGAAAATCGGGATAGAAGCCCGCTCCTGTGTGGTGGGTTGATTTCCGATCTCAGCCGAACACATTGAGTGAATAGGCCGTTCCCACAGCT
>CABQJK010000002.1 GCA_902464495.1 uncultured Collinsella sp.
CACGCAAAGGAAAGCACTTAATGTGCTTTCCGTCTTGCGCAGGACTGTAGAGCAGCAAACTTAACCCGCCCCGGCCCCCGATGGCCCCAGACCGGCGGGATAGACCAGTTCAGATGGGGCTTTAATGCATGGGTGGCCTGTATTGGTTCAAATGGGTATCATACTGTGGTTATTGCATCGACTCTGTGATGCATGTTTGTACGTTCCCGACGGTCGGTTTGCCAGAAGCGCCCCGTCGGTTGTTCCAGACCCGTTTCGAAGAAAGGAAACAACACTCACCTATGGCAGCTAAAAAATCATCTCCCTTGAAGATCATCCCGCTCGGCGGCCTTGATGGCATCGGCAAGAATATGACGGTCTTCGAGTGCGGCGACGACATGGTGCTCGTCGACGCTGGCCTCATGTTCCCCGATGACTCGCAGCCCGGTATCGACCTGGTGCTCCCGGATTACACCTACGTTCTGGAGAACGAGGAAAAGCTCCGCGGCATCATCGTCACTCACGGCCACGAGGACCACACCGGTTCGCTTCCGTATCTGCTGCAGGACCTCAACAACAAGGTGCCCATCTTCTCGAGCAAGCTGACGCTCGGCTTCATCGAGGGCAAGCTCTCCGAGTTCCGTATCCGTGCGCCTAAGTTCCGCGAGGTCAAGGGCGGCAGCCACGTCAACCTCGGCGGCATTTCGCTCGACTTCTTCTCGATGACTCACTCCATCCCGGGCGCTCTGGGCGTGTTCATCCGCACCAACCAGGGCACCGTTATGCACACCGGCGACTTTAAGCTCGACCAGACGCCCATCGATGGCGTCACGCCCGACTATGCCGCTATCAGCCGCTTTGCCAAGCAGGGCATCGACCTGCTGCTGTCCGACTCCACCAACGCCACGGTCCCCGGCTTTACCAAGTCCGAGGCCGAGGTTGGCCCCAATCTGTTGCATGCCATCAAGAATGCTCCGGGTCGTGTGTTCGTCGCGTCGTTCTCGAGCCACATCCATCGTCTGCAGCAGATCTGCGACGCCGCCCGCAAGTGCGGCCGCAAGGTCGTCGTGACCGGTCGTTCCATGCTCACCAACACCCGCGTGGCGCGCGAACTGGGCTATCTCAACATCGATGATGCCGATATCATCGATGCCTTCGACATTGACAACCTGCCCGACGACAAGATCGTCGTCATGTGCACCGGTTCGCAGGGCGAGCCTCTGTCGGCCCTTTCGCGCATGGCCAACGGCGAGCACAAGACGCTCTCCATCCACGAGGGCGATACCGTCATCCTCTCGGCAACGCCGGTCCCCGGTAACGAGAAGGCCGTTCAGCAGGTCGTTAACAGCCTCGCCAAGCTTGGCTGCGACGTGTGGGATAAGAACCGCGCCCTCGTTCACGTCTCGGGTCACGGCAGCCAGGAGGAGCTCAAGCTCCTGATGGCCATGGCCAAGCCTACGTACTTTATGCCGGTCCACGGCGAGGCCGTACATCTGCGCGCCCATGCTCAACTTGCACGCAAGATGGGCCTTAAAGACGACCATATCTTTATCCTCGACAACGGCGATACGCTCGAGATGCGTGGCGGTATCGTCAAGCGCGGTACGCCCGTCGAGTCCGGCGTCGTCTACGTCGACGGACTGCGCATTGGCGACACCGACCCCATCGTTCTACGCGATCGCCAGAAGCTTGCCAACGACGGTATGGTCACGGCTGTCGCTATCGTTTCGCTCAAGCACAAGAAGATCGAGGCCATCGAGTTCTCGGGCCGCGGCGTCTCCTTTGCCATCGACGACCAGTTCTCCGAGGATGCTTCCGCGTCCATCATGAAGACGATCGAGAAGGGCAAGTTCAGCTTTACGAGCAGCGGTTCCGATGCCATTCGCAAGGCCGTGCGCGACTCGCTCTCCAACTTTATCTGGAGCCGTACGCGCACCCGTCCGATGATCATCCCGGTCGTCATGGAGGTTTAGTTTGGCGCGCGGATCTGCACAAAACGCCAAAGGCAATAAAGCCAACAACCAACCGGCATCTGCTAAGGGTGCCGGTTCCCATCTTCGTGCCAATAAGGGCCACGAGGCCGAGTTCGACGATTTTGAGCCCCTGGTCGAGCCTTCGGCCAACCGCGATATCGCCGGCGTGGTCATTGCCGTTTTGGCGATTGCGTCTTTCATTGCCGTGATTTCGCCGGCGACTGCACCCGTTACGGCTGCGGTTGCCGGTTTCTACCACCTGGGCTTTGGCCTGGGTGCCTACGTGCTGCCGATCGTCATTTTGCTGTTTGCCGCCACGCTCTTTTTAGGCGAGGACTCGCCGCTCAACGTGCGCTCTGTTGCGGGCGGCGCCGTGGTCTTTATCGCCGTCGTCTCCATTCTTTCGCTGATGGTGCCGGGTACGAGCGACTCGTGCGACCTTATGTTCACGCCGCAAAACCTGTCCGCCTCGGGTGGCTATATCGGTGCGTTTATTGCGAGCGCGCTGCAGAAGGCCCTGGGTAAGCCTATCGCGATGGTGGTCCTGTTGGGTCTGGCCGTCGTCGGCTTCGTCATCATCGGCTTTTCGGTGGGCGGCGTTTTGCGCTCTGCCCGCGACCGTGCGGCCGATTTTGCCGAGCGCCGTCGTGCCGACGTCAACGCGAGTCCGTGGGGTGACGACGAAGCCCTGTCGGTGCCCGGCGTTGCTCGGCCGCACCTGAGCATTCTTCGTCAAAAGGGATCCGATGCTGCCGTGACCACGGTCATGGGCAACGATGCCGACCCGGTTCTGGACGATGACGACGAAGACGAGGATCCGTTTGTCGACGTGTCCGATGCCGTGGAGGCCGAGCGTGCTAAGACCACGCTGCTGCCGCGCCGTCATGCCAAGAAAGGTAAGACGGCTCCCAAGCTCAATACGAGTGAGCCCGACCCGTCTTGGTCCGAGAGCGAGATTGAGCTTACCGAGGGTAATGACGAGGACGACGAGTCTCCGCTCGAGACTGCTAAAACCACCTTGCTGCCGCGACGTCAGGCAAAGCGCGGTCAGGTGACCGGCCAGCTCTCGATGGAGGACGATCCGGACAAGATCGACGAATCCGAGCCTCCGTTTGCCGTGAATCCCGTCTCGGCCGCCCCTCAAATTCCTGAGTTTCTCAAGCATCCCAAGGTTGCCGATGCGGCTGTCGCGGGCGCTGCCGAGGCGTCTACTTCTAGCGATGGGGGAGCGGGCATTGCCCCTGCGGATAACGAGGGCGAAGAAGAGGACGGCCTTAAGCTTCCGCCGCTCGAAATCCTGCATGCAAACCCTCAGTCCGCTTCTGCCGCGTCTTCGGACAAGGAACTGGAACAAACCGCCGAGTCGCTGCAGTCTACGCTGCTTGAGTTTGGCCGTAGCGCTCGCGTCGTCGGTTGGATTGCCGGCCCCACGGTGACGACCTTTAAGCTGCAACCCGGCGAGGGCGAGCGCGTGAGCAAGATTTCGAGCCTTGAGGACGACATCGCGCTGTCGCTTGCTGCTCAGTCCGTGCGTATTTTTGCGCCGATTCCCGGCACCTCGCTCGTGGGTATCGAGATTCCCAATCGCAAGCGTCAGAACGTCAACTTGGGCGACGTGCTGCCCTATGTTAAGGGCGGTCCGCTTGAGCTTGCCATCGGCCGCGATGCAGAGGGAACGCCGGTCGTCGCCGACCTCGCCAAGATGCCCCACCTGCTTATCGCCGGTACCACGGGTTCCGGTAAGTCGGTCATGATCAACTCCATCATCACAACCCTGCTCATGCGCGCCCTTCCCGAGGACGTTCGCTTGATCATGGTCGACCCCAAGCGCGTCGAGCTCGCAGGCTATAACGGCCTACCGCATCTCTATGTACCCGTGGTGACCGAGCCCAAGCAGGCCGCGAGTGCCTTGCAGTGGGCGGTGTCCGAGATGGAGCGCCGCCTGAAGGTCTTCGAGCGCCTTAACGTGCGCAAGATCTCGACCTATAACGAAAAGCAGGCCGCCGGCGAGTTTGAGCATTACGATAACCCGCCGCAAAAGATGCCCTACCTGGTCATCATCATCGACGAGCTTTCGGACCTGATGATGGTTGCCGGCAAGGACGTCGAGGCGTCGATTGTGCGTATCGCCCAGTTGGGCCGTGCCGCCGGTATCCACCTTATCGTGGCGACTCAGCGTCCGAGCTCCAACGTGGTGACGGGTCTCATCAAGGCAAACATTACCAATCGTATCGCCTTTAACGTCGCAACGGGCATCGACTCCCGCGTCATCATCGACCAGATGGGTGCCGAAAAGCTCACCGGCTTGGGTGACATGCTGTTCTCTAAGGTCGACTGGGGCAAGCCCCGCCGTATCCAGGGCTGTTTTGTTTCGGATGACGAGATCAACGAGATTGTCGAGTTCGTCAAGTCGCAAAGCGAGCCCGACTACCATGAGGAGATTCTGTCGGCCGTGGCACCTGCCTCCATGTCCATGGCAGGTGGCGGCGGCATCGTGCGCACCGGCGTTGCCGAGCCCCAGGACGACGATCCGCTCATTTGGGAAGCCGCCCATATTGTGGTGGAATCGCAGCTTGGCTCCACATCTGGCCTGCAACGTCGTCTGAAGGTTGGCTATGCGCGTGCCGGGCGTATTATGGACATGCTGGAAGAAAAGGGTGTCGTCGGCCCGCCCGACGGTTCCAAGCCGCGCGAGGTCCTGTTGGACGAGGAGGGGCTTGCCGCGCTGGAATCTGTCGACGCCGAGATGGCACGTGAAGATCGTGAGTTTGGAGGATTCTGATGGCTGCACGCTTTGGTGACATGCTGCTCGAGCAGCGTCGCCGAATGGGCCTTTCCATTCAGCAGGTCGCCAACACCATCAAAATCAGGCCGCAGATCATCGAGTTTTTCGAGACCGGTAACTTTGCTTCGATGCCGCCGCGCGGCTATGCGCAGGGCATGATTTCGAGCTATGCTCGCTTTTTGGGCCTCAATCCACGCGAGGTCGTCAATGCCTACTTTGACGAGCTGATGGCATACGAGCGCGAGACGTCGCAGCAGGGCGGTCGTTTTCAGGACGCCGCCGGCTATGTCAATTCGCGTTCCTCGGTGGATAATGGGCGCTTCTTGATGGTTCAGGGCGGTCGCTCAACGCGTTATGGTCAGCGTCCGCAGCAGGCTGGCTATATTACCGAGACGGGTTCCAGTGAGGAAATCCGTTCTCAGCGCGATCGTTTCCGCAGTACGCCTATGCCTGACGATCGTGCACTTCCCGCTGCCCGCGGCGTGGCGCGTGACCCTCGTGCTGGCTACGGAGATGGCGGCTATTCCGATCGTGGCTACCGTGGTGTCTCTGCCGGTCGTGCTCGCGGCGGCTATGCGGACGCCGATACCACGCAGGTGACGCCGCGTCTCCGCTCTCAACCACAGCCGTATGGCCAGCGCTCTTCGGCTCCGCGTTCGGGCCAACGTGGCTATCAAGGCCGCGGTGAACTTGCGCCCCGCTCGGGTCAGCGCAGCCTTCAGGGCCAGGGCGGCTATCGCAACCGTTCCGATAGCAATCGTGGTCGTATGCCTCAGGGAGGCGGCTGCAGCAGTTCCGGTCGTGGACGTGGCGGATCCCGTACTCCTCAAAACAATGGGCTCGATCCGCGTATCGTCTACGCCGGTATCGGCGCCGTGGCGCTGCTGCTGATTGTGCTCATCGTGGTGCTCCTGCGTGGCTGCGGCTCCTCGGCGCCCGAGTCGACGCCCGTGACGCCTGCGGCAACCAAGACAACGACTAAGAAGTCTTCCAAGAAGACCGAGACCGTCGATGAGACGACGGACGTGTCGACCGATTCGGACGCCGCCAAGACGACGGCCAAGAAGGAAGAGAACGAGGTCACAAAGGTCAAGATCTCCGTTGCCAAGGGTAAGACCGCTTGGATTGAGGTCAAGGTCGACGGCAAGTCGGTCTATGGCGCCCAGGCGACCGGTCCCTTTGAGCAGGAGTACACGCCCGAGTCCTCAATCGAGATCACCACATCCAAGCCTTCCGACGTCACCGTTACCAAGAACGGCGAAAAGGTCCGTTACGACACCAAGACGTCGGGCGTGGCGCGCGTGACCATCACCGTTCCCAAGAAGGAGACGACTGACTCCAAGAATGGTGAAAGTACTGATGGTGCCGATTCCACCGATGGTACCGACAGCGCTGACGGCACCAATGCCCAGTCCAATGACGGCACTGATACCGCCGCCGATGGTCAGACGACTAACGATTCTACCGACTATTCGTACGACAGCTACTAAGCCGCTCGTAAGCGAAAGGAAACATCATGGCTAAAGATTCCAGCTTCGACGTTGTGTCCGAGGTTAATATGCAGGAGGTCGACAACGCCTTCCAGCAGACCACACGCGAGATTTCCCAGCGCTATGACCTGAAGGATTCCGGTGCCACGATCGAGCTCTCGAAGGGCGACAAGCTCTTTACGATCAACGCCCCGGCCGACTTTGTCTCCAAGCAAATCATCGACGTGCTGAGCTCTAAGCTCATCAAGCGCGGCATCGATCTTAAGGCCGTGTCCTGGGATGCGCCTCAGGCTGCCTCCGGCGGCACTGTGCGCGTGCTCGGCCACATCGTCGAGGGTATCGACCAGGCGACCGCCAAGAAGATCAATAAGGACATTAAGGATCAAAAGCTTAAGGTCAAGGTGACGATTGAGGCTGATAAGCTGCGCGTTTCCTCTGCTTCGAAGGATGCCCTGCAGACCGTGATCCAGTTCCTGCGCGATCAGGACTACGGCCAGCCGCTGCAGTTTACCAACTACCGCTAATTCATTCGAAAGGACCGCTCTCCAACATGGATACACCGTTGGGCTCCGTGCTCTACATCACCCTCGGGTGCGCTAAGAACGAGGTCGACACCGACCGCATGCGTTCTCTTTTGACCGCCGCAGGCTACGAGGAGGCTTTCGACCCGCAGGATGCCGATATCGCCATCGTCAATACATGCTCGTTCCTCGCCTCCGCAACGTCCGAGAGCATCGAGACCACGCTCGAGCTCGCTAACGAGGTTCAGGACGGCGTTCGTTCTTGCCCCATCGTCATGTGCGGCTGTGTGCCGTCGCGCTATGGCGACGACCTGCCCGATGAGCTGCCCGAGGTCGCTGCCTTTGTGAAGGCCGACGAGGAGGATGGCATCGTGGCGGTCATCGATGGCGTGCTGGGCGTCGAGCGCGAGATTGCCGCCTATATTCCGCAGGTCAAGCGCACCGTCGAGGGCGCTGTCGCCTACGTCAAGATTTCCGATGGCTGCAACCGCTTCTGTAGCTTCTGCATGATCCCGTATATCCGCGGTCGTTATCATTCGCGCAATGCCGAGAGCATTATTTCCGAGGTGCGCGACTTGGTTGCCGGTGGCGTGCGAGAGATCGTGCTGATCGGCCAGGACACGGGCATCTGGGGCACCGACTTTGCGGATGGTGACGTCGCCGAGGGCTCGCCGCGCAATCTGGCGCAGCTGCTGCGCGCCGTAGCCGAGGCCGTGCGTCCGCAGAACGTCTGGGTCCGTGTTCTCTACCTGCAGCCCGAGGGCATGGCCGACGAGCTTATCGAGACGATTTGCGATACCCCCGAGGTGCTACCCTATATCGATATCCCCGTGCAGCACTGCGACGCACGCATCCTTAAGGCCATGCGTCGCTCCGGTTCGCGCCAGGAGCTCGAGGACCTGTTCCGCGATCTGCGTGAGCGCATCCCCGGCATCGTGATTCGTTCCACGGCCATGGTCGGCTTCCCGACCGAGACCGACGACGAGTTCCGCGACCTTATCGACTTTATGGACACCGTCGGCTTTGACTACACGAGCGTCTTTGCCTACTCGCAGGAGGAGGGCAGCCTGGCCGCCAAGATGGAGGGCCAGGTCGACGAAGAGGTCAAGCTCGAGCGCGCCCAGGAGGCCATGGACCTGGCCGAGTCGCTCGGTTTTGCTGCAACTGCCGCACATGTGGGCGAGCGCGCCCAGGTGATTGTCGACGGTATCGAAGAGACCGAGGACGGCGCCGAGCTGATCGGACATGCCTGGTTCCAGGCGCCTGATTCCGATGGCGCGGTGCATCTTGATGCCAGCGAGGCATCTGTGGGCGATATTCTGACGGTCGAGTTTACCGATAGCTTCTGCTATGAGCTTATCGGTCATGTTGTGGAGTAGGAGAGCGTCGTGGCTAACGAGAGCAATAAGGAACTGACGAGTGTTTGGACGCCCGCCAACATCGTGACGTGCGTGCGCATCGTCTTTATCCCGGTGTTCATGATCGTGTCGGCGCTTTCTCATACGAGCGTTGCCGGTACGGATTGGAGCACCTTCGACGGCCCGCTCGCCGCCGCCGCCTTTATTCTGTACGTCATCCTGTCGTGCACAGATAAGGTTGATGGCTACCTGGCTCGTTCGCGCAACGAGATTACCGACTTCGGTAAATTCTTGGACCCCATCGCCGATAAGTTGCTCGTGTTCTCGGCTTTGCTGCTGTTCTTGGATTTTGGCGCCGTGACTGTGTGGTCCGTATTCATCATCCTGTTCCGCGAGCTGCTGGTGAGCGCCCTGCGCATGGTCGCGAGCGCTGCCGGCGTGGTCGTCGCTGCCGATAAGCTCGGCAAGTATAAGACGGCGACCACGATGGTCTCCATCTGCGGTTACCTGTGCGTCTTTGCGATGGCCGGCCTGCAGCTGGGCCCGGTGTCGCTGACCCTTGGTATCTATGGCGTTTCGCGCTTCCTGTACACCGTTGCCGTTATCCTGACTGTCATCTCGGGTGCCCAGTACTTCTGGAACTGCCGCAAGATCGTCTTTTCGGTCTAGGTCCTGGTAGGTATGACGGAGTCTTTTGGGCAGATCGCCGCGCGCAACGAGGAGCTTGCGCGCGATATTGTCGAGCGTGCGAGCGCTCGCGGCGTGACGGTTTCGACGGCCGAATCCTTGACGGCCGGCATGATCGCCTCGACGGTTGCCGATATCCCGGGCGCTTCTGCGGTGCTTCGCGGCGGTGCGGTGACCTATTGCGATGAGATTAAGCATCGCGTGCTGGGCGTTGAGCAAGAGACGCTCGACCGCTATACCGCGGTGTCGTATCAGACGGCGCGCGAGATGGCGGCGGGTTCGCTGGAGCTGTACCAGAGCGATATTGCAGTGAGCGCAACGGGTTATGCCGGCCCCGGCGGCGGCACTGAGGACGATCCGGCTGGCACTTTCTATATTGGCTGGGCGTATCGCGCGGCTGATGGGGAGGTGCCGGTCGTGGACTCTGTGCGCTGCCACTATGAGGGCGACCGTTCGTGTGTTCGTGCCCATGCGGTCGCGGAGGCATTGGGACGCATTGCCCTTGTGCTCAACTCTATGGAATAGACGTGTTTTAAGGGGCCTTAGGGCCCCTTAATTGTGGAGATAGGGACCCCTGACGAATTTAGCGTTTGCGCTGGTTATAGGTTTATTTTCGCCTTCCTTGCTTATATTTGGCCCTATGTGCTCAAGCATTTGGTCAGTGTTTGGTCGGCGTTTGGTTGGGTTTTGGAAAGACTGCCTGCATATGATTGGCCTGAACGGTTGACCACGAACAGCCGTTCGTTTATTATCGATACAGGTTGTTAAGAGGAGGGCTATTCATGGCCAAGAATTCAGGTCCCGTACGTACCGTTCATGCACCCACGACGGGTAAAGAGCGCGAAGAGATGATCGCCACCACCAAGGTCGAGATCGAGAAGAAGTTCGGTCAAGGCTCCATCATGAGGTATGGTGACGGCGGCCCCGAGCTTGAGGTTGAGGCCATCCCCACGGGCGCTCTGGCACTCGATGCCGCTCTGGGTATCGGCGGTGTGCCGCGCGGCCGTATCGTCGAGATTTACGGTCCTGAGTCCTCCGGTAAGACGACGCTTTCGCTCGAGATCCTGGCCGAGGCCCAGGCAATGGGTGGCGTGGTGGCATTTATCGATGCCGAGCACGCGCTCGATCCCACGTATGCCGCGCGCATTGGAGTGGATATCGACGAGGTACTGATTTCCCAGCCTGATACGGGTGAGCAGGCGCTCGAGATTGTTGACATGCTCGTGCGTTCCGGCGCCATCGATGCCATCGTCGTCGACTCCGTCGCCGCGTTGACCCCGCGTGCCGAGATTGAGGGAGAGATCGGCGATACCACGGTCGGTTTGCAAGCTCGCCTGATGAGTCAGGCGCTCCGCAAGCTCGCCGGCTCGCTGTCCAAGTCCAACACGACATGCATCTTCATTAACCAACTGCGTGAGAAGATCGGCGTCATGTTCGGCAACCCCGAAACCACGACGGGCGGCCGCGCCCTTAAGTTCTTCTCTTCGGTGCGTATCGACATTCGCCGCATCGACAGCATTAAGCTTAAGGACGAGGTTATCGGTAACCGCGTGCGCGCCAAGGTCGTTAAGAACAAGGTGGCAGCTCCGTTCCGTTCTGCTGAGTTTGACATCATGTATGGTACGGGCATCTCTAAGGAGGGCTCGATCTTGGACATGGCTGTCGAGTGCGGCATCTGCAAGAAGATGGGCTCCTGGTTTGCCTATGGCGAGGACAAGCTCGGTAACGGTCGCGAGGCCGCCAAGGCGTTCCTGCGCGAACACCCCGATTGCGCCGACGAGATTGAACATAAGGTCCGCCTTGCCTGCGGGCTTGAGTTTGATGACGATGCTCCGTCCGAGGTCGAGCTGACCGATCAGCCTGCGCCTGAGGAGTTTGACGAACTTTACGCCATCGATGGTTCCGCCATGCTCGATGACGACGACGAGTAGCGGTTACGCTCATGTCGTATACGGTGACCGAGGCCACGGTCGTCTTTCCCGATAAGAAGGCGGCCTCCTCGTTCTCGAGCGGGTATGCGTCCAAAAAGCCTTGCGCACATATCGATTGTGAGCTTGAGGGCGGTTTTGAGCGGTCCATTTGGATTCCCGTGCGGGTCGCGCGCCTGTATGTCAAAAACCGCCCCGATCTTCCCTGTGATTGGGATAACTTTCGTGATGCGGTGCAGCTCATCGAGCGTAAATGTGCGCTTACCATGGTGACCGAGATGTTATCGCGCCGCGACCATGCGACGGGTGAGGTCCGTGACAAGCTGGCTCGCTACGGTTTTCACCAGTCCGCGATCGATTTCGCCGTCGAGCGCGCCACCGAGTATCGCTTTTTAGACGAGAACCGCTTTTGCTCGTACTTTATCGAGGAACGCAAGCGGCGCGGTTGGGGACAGCGTAAAATCGAGACCGAGCTCAAGCGCCGTCATGTCGTGCTCGGTGACATTCCCGGTTATCCCGAGGATTATTTTGCCATCGAAGACGATTTGGCGCGTGCGTCAGCCCTGCTCGCCAAGCGGCGTGTTCCAGAGACGCGCGGATTCGAAAAACTGGTTCGGTTTTTGATGGGCAAGGGCTTCTCGTATCACATCGCCGCCGATGCCGTTAAGGCACGTCTCGATGCCGAACGTAAGGAATGTGCGGTTTAGGCGTATGCGTTTTGCGGCCCTGCCGTTCACCGCGTTTTAGCCGCCGTGCTGGGGCCATTTATTTGACAGTTGTTGTGGTTCAACGTACGATAAACACTGTCATTTGCTTTGTGATATGTGCTCATCTGTGATGAGTTTGTTTATATGTCTATCTGTATCCGACCCGCATAAGCTGCGCCCATATTACTCAAATGTCGCGAGCCGTTCGTAAGGACGGTTCGCTTTGTTGTGTAACGAATCCATAAAAAGGAGTGAGCATGCCTATCATCGCAGCGCTCGTTGGCATCGTTTTGGGTGCCATCGCCGCCATTGCCTACATGCGCACCGCCAAGCAGGGTAGTCTTCACGAGGCCGACGAAAAGATTCAGTCGGCACACGCACAGGCTGAGTCCCTGATCGGTGATGCTAAGCGTCAGGCCGAGACCCTCAAAAAAGAGGCTCTGCTCGAGGCTAAAGAGGAGATCATCAAGAACAAGCAGGCCGCCGAGGCCGAGGACAAGCAGCGTAAGAACGAGATTCGTACGCTCGAGAACCGCGTGATGCAGCGCGAGGAATCCCTCGATCGCCGCAACGACGCTCTCGACAAGCGCGAGCATCAGCTGTCCAGCCAGGCCGGTCAGGTCGAGAAGCGCTCCCGTGAGCTCGAGGAGCTCTGCGCAAAGCAGACCTCCGAGCTCGAGCGTATCGCCGACCTTACCCGCGAGGACGCCCACAAGGAGCTCCTCGATAAGGTTCGCGGCGAGGTTACCCACGAGGCCGCCACGATCATTCGCGAGTCCGAGCAGCAGGTTCGCGCCGAGTGCCACAAGACCGCCCAGGAGATTCTGTCTCTGGCGATTCAGCGCTGCGCTGCCGACCACACTGCCGAGGTCACCGTTACCTCCGTGCACATTCCCTCTGATGACCTCAAGGGCCGTATCATCGGTCGCGAGGGTCGCAACATCCGGACCTTCGAGCAGGTTTCCGGCGTCAACCTCGTGATCGACGACACACCCGAGACTGTCGTTCTTTCGAGCTTCGACCCGGTCCGTCGTGAGACCGCCCGTGTCGCCCTCGAGAACCTCATCGCCGACGGCCGCATTCACCCTGCCCGTATCGAGGAGATGTATCACAAGGCTGCCGACCTGGTTCAGCAGCGCGTGCGCGAGGCTGGCGAGCAGGCTGCCTTCGATACCGGCATCCACGACCTGCACCCCGAGATCGTCAAGACCCTTGGTGCCCTGCGCTACCGTACCTCGTTTGGTCAGAACGTGCTTCAGCACTCCCTCGAGGTCTCTGATCTGTGCGGCGTGATGGCTTCCGAGCTTGGCCTGGACGTTGTGACTGCCAAGCGCGCCGGCCTGCTGCACGACCTGGGCAAGGCAATCGACCATGACGTCGAGGGCCCGCATGCCGTCATCGGCGCCGAGCTGGCCCGCCGTTATGGCGAGAAGCCCGTTATCGTCCACGCTATCGAGGCTCACCATGCCGATGTCGACCCCAACACGGTGCTCGATGTCCTGGTGCAGGCCGCCGATGCTGTCTCTGCCTCTCGCCCCGGTGCCCGTCGCGAGTCTGCCGAGAACTACATCAAGCGTCTTGAGAAGCTCGAGGAGATCGCCAACTCTCATGACGGCGTCGAGCGTACCTATGCCATGCAGGCTGGTCGCGAGGTCCACGTCATGGTTCAGCCGGACAAGATCTCCGATGCCCAGTCCACGGTCCTGGCTCACGATATCGCCCATCAGATCGAGGAAGAGATGGAGTATCCCGGTCAGGTGCGCGTCGTCGTGATTCGCGAGAGCCGCGCTGTCGATATCGCTAAATAACATGAGCGACGCGAACGAGCTCATCTCATTTATCGCGTCGATGTCGGGGGAGGGCAACCTTCGCGTCGAGGAGAACCTTGGCGAGGGGTATGTCCGCCTCCGCGTTTCGGAGGCTGAGCGGCGCCAGGCAAAGCACGACATTCAGCATGTCGAGGATATCGTCATCGAAATGCTCCGTAATGCTCGCGATGCCGGCGCCGACAAGGTCTATCTCGCCACGTCCAAGGAAGACGGCGTCCGCACGCTTGTCTTTCTGGATAACGGTTCGGGCGTTCCGCAGGATATGCAAGAGCGAATCTTCGATGCCCGCGTTACCTCCAAGCTCGAGAGCATGAAGATGGACCGTTGGGGCGTTCACGGTCGTGGCATGGCATTGTTTTCGATCAAGCAGAACACCGACGAGGCCCGTGTGGTCACGTCCGGTGTCGATCTTGGTTCAGCCTTTAAGGTGAGCGTCGCGGCCGACCGCCTCAGTGAGCGTGCCGATCAGTCCAGCTGGCCCCAGGCCGTCAAGGATGAGGACGGACGTTATGTCTGTGCTCGCGGTCCGCATAATATTATTCGCGCTGCTTGTGAGTTTGCGCTCGAGGAGTTGCGTGGTTGCGATGTCTATCTTGGTTCTCCGTCTGAGATTGCCGCGACCCTTTATGCTCAGGCGTCAAGCCGGCTTGATACGTCTCGTCTCCTGTTCATTGATGACGAGAGCGAGCTTCCGGTTGTCGATCGTTTAGGCCTTGCTTCTGATGCCGAGGACTTTATCCGTATCTGTTCGGGTTTGGGTCTTGAGATGTCCGAGCGCACGGCCCATCGCATTTTGGCAGGGCAGATTAAGCCCGTTCGCGGTGTGACCGCGCGTCTGCTGCGCGAGCGCGATTCGTCCTCGCATGCGCCGGCTCCTGTTGATCTCGCGAAGGATCGTCGCGGGCTACGTATTGCCAAGGATGACATGGCACAGTTTTCGCGTGCTGTCGAGCGCGACTTTAATGACCTTGCTGCCCGGTACTATCTCAACCTTTGCGGTGACCCAAAGATTCGTGTTTCGCGTGATCGAATCACCGTGACCTTTGATCTTGGCAAAGAGGAATAGTGCCTTTACCGAGTCCACTCGGTACGATACAGTTATTGCAGTTAAAACGTACTTTTAAATGCAGGAGTTTCTTCATGGATTGCCTGAAGGTATCAAGCAAATCATCGCCCGCGTCCGTTGCCGGCGCCATCGCCGGCATGGTCAAGGATGGTGTACCCGTCAACATCCAGTGTGTCGGCGCCGGTGCTGTCAACCAGGCCATTAAGGCCGTTGCTATCGCGCGCGGTTTTTTGATTCCAACCGGTTTTGATATTTCCTGCGCACCCGTGTTCTCCGACATCCTCATTAACGGGGAGTCGCGCACGGCCATCCGCCTTTCTATCTACGTTCACCAGATTAATCGAGCTGCTATGGATAACGTCGTCATGGATGATGTTAAGCCTGTGGCATAGCTTCTGCTTGCCCCGTTTCGCTCCCCATCGTTAGGACTTATGCACATGGACCAGCGTTCCGTACGCGATATTCTTGCCGGTAAAACCTACTTTATCCGCACCTTTGGCTGCCAGATGAATCAGCACGACTCCGAGCGTGTGAGCGGTCTGCTTGATTCGTATGGCTGCCTCATGGCGCTCGATCCCGCGCATGCCGATATCGTTGTCTTCATGACGTGCTGCGTGCGCGAGGCCGCCGATACTCGCCTGTACGGTCAGTGCAATTCCTGCAAAAGCCTGCCGCCTTCGCCTTCGGGCAAGCGCGTGGTTGCCGTTGGCGGTTGCATCGCGCAGCGCGATGGCGAGGGCCTGCTCACCAACGTCGATAACGTCAATGTCATCTTTGGCACGCATTCCATTGCACATGTGGCCGAGCTCATTGCCGAGGCGTTCCTTGATGGTAAGCGTCATATCCGCACCAATGAGCATGAGGATACGGATGCCATGAGCATGCCGTGGCATCGCGAGACTCAGTATCACGCCTGGGTGCCCATCATGACGGGCTGCAATAATTTCTGCACCTATTGCATCGTGCCGTACGTGCGCGGTCGCGAAAAGAGCCGCCCCTTCGAGGAGATTGTCGACGAGGTGACCGGTTTGGTGCGCCAGGGCGTGCGTGAGATTACGCTGCTGGGCCAAAACGTTAACTCATATGGTCGCGATCTGTTTGGCAAGCCGCGTTTTGCCGATCTGCTGCGTGCCGTGGGCGATACGGGCGTGGAGCGCATCTTCTTTACGTCTTCGCATCCCAAGGACCTGTTGCCCGAGACCATCGACGCCATGGCCGAGACGCCTGCCGTTATGCCGCAGCTGCACTTGGCCGTCCAGTCAGGTTCGACGCGGATCCTCAAAGAGATGAATCGCCGTTATACACGCGAGGACTATCTGGGCCTGGTCGATCGCATTCGCAACCGCATGCCCGATATCGCGCTCTCGACCGACATTATCGTTGGCTTCCCGGGCGAGACTGAAGAAGACTTTGAGCAGACGCTCTCACTTGCCGAGACGGTCCGCTATGCTCAGGCCTATACCTTCATCTATTCCAAGCGCGCCGGTACCCCGGCCGCCGAGATTGACGATCCTACGCCGCATGAGGTTATTCTCGAGCGTTTTAACCGCCTGGTTAAGGTTATCGAGACCACGGCACACGAGTATAACCAGGGTGAGCTTCATACTGTGGTTCCCGCGCTCATTGAGGGAACGAGTAAAAAGAACGACGCGGTCCTGCTGGGCAAGAGTCCCAAGAATCAGACCGTGCATGCGCCTATCCCCGAGGGTTACAGCATCGATCAGCTTGTTGGTAAGATCGTTGATGTTGACGTTGACGTTGCCAAGACCTGGTATTTGTCCGGCTCCGTTGTGGGCGAGCCGCGCTAATGGTTTCTCCCGGGGCAGGTCTTTCCGCCGTTGCGATCGTCGGTCCGACGGCAGTTGGTAAGAGTGATGTTGCCGACCGTTTGGCAGCTCGTCTTTCGTCCGAAGTGCTGTCGTGCGATGCGATGCAAATCTATCGCGGCATGGACATCGGTACCGCAAAGATGGCGCCCGATGAGTGCACGGCGCCGCTGCGTCTCGTCGACATTGTAGAGCCGGGTGTGGCATATTCTGCTGCGCTTTATCAGGCCGACGCTCGCGCGCATGTTGAACGTCTCCTTGGTTCGGGTTGCCTGCCGGTTTTTTGCGGAGGTACGGGGCTCTATCTCAAGGCCGCCCTCGATGAGATGGACTTTCCCTCGGGTGAACTTGAGGACGATCGTCGTGCGGGCTATCAGGAGCTTGCCGAGCGTATTGGCGAGGAAGAACTGCATGCCTTGCTTGCCGAGCGCGATCCAGAATCGGCTGCTGTTATTCATCCCCATAACGTGCGCCGTGTGATTCGTGCGCTCGAGATGCATGATGATGGTATCTCCTATGCGCAGCAAAAGTCGCAGTTTAGTGTTCCGCACGAGCATTATCATGCCCTATGGTTTGGTCTGACGCGTAATCGCGAGGTGCTCTACGAGCGCATTAACCAGCGCGTTGATCTGATGTTTGAGCAGGGTCTTGTCGATGAGGTCCGCGGTCTTATGGGCCAGGGGCTGGGAGATGCCCTGACGTCGATGCAGGCAATTGGCTATAAAGAGATCATTGATGCTTTCAATGGCGTGATGAGCATGGATGAGGCTCGCGAACTCATTAAGATGCGTTCGCGTCGTTATGCCAAGCGTCAGCTTTCGTGGTTTAAGCGCGATGACCGTATCGTGTGGTTTGATATGGATGAATGTACGATCGATGAGGTCGTTGAGGATATCCTGCATCGTATTGAGGCTGCCTAATGCCCCGTTTCCCCCTTGTTCCCACGGCACCCGAGCCCGAGCGTGCCATTTTAGTTGGTGTTGAGTGGCGCGACAATGCATGGCCGCTCGATCGCTCGCTTGATGAGCTGGAGCGTCTTGCCCACACAGCTGGTGCCCGGTGCGTGGCACGCTTGTCGCAGCGTTTGGTTAAGCCGTATCCTAAATCGTTTATCGGTTCCGGTAAGGTTGAAGAGCTGTCCGGCCTGGTGCATCGCATGGATGCCGATGTCGTTATTTTTGACGACGACCTGACCCCCTCGCAGCAATCCTATTTGGAGAAAGCCGTGGGCGAGCCGGTAAAGATTATCGATCGTACTGCACTGATCCTGGATATCTTTGGCCTGCATGCTCAGACGCGTGAGGGACGCCTGCAGGTACAGCTGGCACAGCTTCAATATTTGTTGCCTCGCCTGCGTGGCATGTGGAGCCATCTCGCTAAGGAGCAGACGCGCGGCGGCATCGGCTCACGTTTTGGTCAGGGCGAAAGTCAGCTCGAGGTCGACCGTCGCCTCATTCGTAATAAGATCGCTGCGCTTCGTCGTGAGCTCAAGCAGGTTGAACAGCGTCGCGATGTTCAATCCAAGAGTCGCATTGAGTCCCCGGCGTTTCGCGTCGCGTTAGCCGGTTATACCAATGCCGGTAAATCGACGTTACTCAATCGTCTGACCGGCTCTACGGTACTTTCGCAGGACAAGCTGTTTGCTACGCTCGACCCGACGACGCGTTCGTATCGTCTGCCCGGCGGTCGCGGCATGACGATTACCGATACCGTCGGCTTTATTCAAAAGCTGCCCCATGGTCTGGTCGATGCCTTTAAATCGACGCTGTCCGAGGTTTTGGGTGCCGATCTAATTCTCAAAGTCGTAGATGCGTCTGACGAGGACTATGAGCGGCAGCTGGAGGCTGTCGACCGCGTGCTTGATGAGATCGGCGCCGGAGAGCGTTTAACGCTGACCGTATTCAATAAAATCGATCTTCTCGATAGCGTCGATCGATTGAGTTTCCGTCGTCGCTATCCGGAGGCCGTTCTGTTCTCGGCCCAAACGGGCGAGGGGCTCGACGATCTCGTCGACCGGATTGCTCGCGAGGCAGCTGCCACCGATGTGTTGCTCTCCGCTGATATCCCGTATCGTGAGGGCGCTCTCATCACGCTGGTGCATGAGCAGGGAACCCTTCTGCATGAGGAATATCTCGAGGACGGCGTTCGCATTGTGGCGAAACTGCCGGCTCGTATTGCACCGCGGCTCGAGCGCTATCGTACGGAATAAACGATTTCTAGCACGCCTAGAATGACTGGCTGATGGAGCAGGTAGAACGGTAAGGCATGCCGACCCAGGACTGCGAGCGCCGGGATAGGATTGGCGTATGCCCATGCTGGCGCTTCGAGACTTGATGCTTGTGCTGCCTGGGCAGCAAAAAAGCCGGTAAGGTACATAAAGACAAACGGTATGAGCGGATAGTAATCTCCCGAAACAAAACCCGGGCCTGGGAATCCAAGCCATGCCAGGTAGGGGAGTGGGTAGACCGCCTTTGGAATGCCCCAGGTTAGGGCAAAAAGAACAAGGCACGCTGCGATGCCCCATGAGCCCGGTAATTTTTGGAGTAACGGACGGGTGAACGCAACCACCGCGGTGCACACCGCCATGCAATAAATGATGCCAAAGTTCACTGAATCGTCGACCGATACGAGCGTTGTTGCGATCCAGACGACCAAAGCTGCGGCAGCGTACTTAGCCGCTCGTTTGGCATTGTTGCGTGAGAGCGTGCACATCCAACCCGCGATAAACAAAAATACCCAGCTGATGCTGGCGCGCCAGACGTCTTGAAAGACAGTCTGGGTAAACCAAGGCATATCCCAGCCGTACAGGTAGGCGAGATCATAGCAAGCGTGAAAACCTGCCATAGAAATCATCGTAAACCCGCGGACGGTATCAAAGATGGTTATGCGTTTTTGCATTACGAGAACCGGCGCATCAAGCCGACGACTTTGCCCAGGATAACGGGATTCGTTGCATAGATAGGTTCCATGGTGTCGTTCTCGGGCTGCAAGCGCACACGCCCCTGCTCCTTGTAGAACGTCTTGACGGTCGCCGAACCATCAATCATGGCCACGACAATTTCGCCGTTCATGGCACTTTTTTGTTCACGGACGATGATGTAATCGCCATTGAAGATGCCGACATTGATCATTGAGCTCCCATGCACCTCAAGGATAAAGGAACCCTGATCAGTGGCGATTTCGGTCGGGATAGTAAACGTGTCTTCGATATTCTGCTCTGCCAGAATGGGAATCCCAGCCGCGACGCGACCAACGAGCGGTAGCGAGACCGTTCCGCGAGGTGCGGTGGGCTCGTCAGATTTGGAAATTGAGACAGAGGAACCATCCTCGTTAAAGAGTTCCAGGGCGCGCGGTTTGGTGGCATCGCGCTTGAGTAGCCCGCGCGCCTCCAGGGCAGAGAGATGGGCGTGCACGGTGCTGGGGGAGGAAAGGCCCACGGCAGAAGCCATCTCGCGCACGCTGGGCGGATAACCCTTCTCCTGCTGATATTCCTTGATGAAGTCGTAAATTTGCTGCTGACGCTTGGTAATTTTGCGAGCCATCAGGGCATCCTCTCTACCCATGTCAAACAAATGTTCGAATTTTGCTTGACAGGAACAACTGTTCGAAGATAATAATAACCGAACATTCGTTCTCGCGCTAGACATTTTTGTCCGCGCGGCTTGATAAAACTGTTCTCAGCAAAACACGCGAGAGGAGAACATGATGAACGCAACGAATATGGTCCAGGGAAACCTCGCCCTTAAGCTCGAGACGCCTGCAGAACCCACTTTTACGGTTGTTCAGGGTGGCCGCTCCGGCATTCAGTCTTTGACCGTAAAGCCTGCTCGCAATCAGCAGGCTGTAGTCGCGCCGGCCCGCGTTGCCCTCAAGGTTCCGACGATTGTCGCCGTTGCCGTTGCGCTTACGCTCTTCTTTGTCCTCGCTACGTCGGTCTTTAGCGTTCGTCACGCCGCGTATGCCGAGTCCGTTTCCAACATTACCTACGAGACTATTCGCGTTCAGCCTGGCGATTCTCTTTGGTCGCTTGCCGAGGAATATCCAATCGAAGGCCTTTCCACGCAAGAGACTTCCGACATGATCCGTAACGTCAATCATCTGGAGCATGGTTCGCTCGCCGCCGGTGCGCATCTTAAGGTTCCTGCTCGTTCGTAATCATTATCGCGCTGCGCATGGTACCCTTGTTATCGTTTAAGAGGAGGTACCATGCGCTGTCCCAAATGTGGCAAGGCACATACCCGCGTCGTTGATTCTCGTATGCAGGAGTCAAATAACACCATTAAGCGCCGTCGCGAATGTTGCTCGTGTAACTACCGCTTTACAACGTTCGAGCGATGCGAAGACCCAATCGAGGTCATTAAGTCAGACGGAACCAAGCAGCGGTTTGATCGCAATAAGCTGCTCGTCGGCTTGATGCGCGCCACCATCAAGCGCGATATTGACACTAAGAAGCTCAATGAGATTATCGACGACATCGAGGTCGAGTTGCGCTCTCGCACGCTGACGGCCGTCACGTCCCATGAGTTGGGTGACATGGTGCTCAAGCGCTTGGCCAAGATCGACAAGGTGGCGTACATCCGTTTTGCCTCGGTCTACCGCGATTTCAAAGACGTCGATGAGTTTCTGCAAGAGCTCGACAAGCTAAGGTGATTCCATGTCTAACATTACCGTCAACATAAAGCGTCTCGACCCCACCGTCGAGCTTCCCAAATACGCCCATCCCTCCGATGCCGGCTTGGATCTACGCTCCAACGAGGACTGCGTCCTGAAGCCCTTCGAACGCCGTCTGGTCTCTACTGGGCTGGCCATCGCCCTGCCCGATGGCTACGCCGGCTTCGTCCAGCCCCGCAGCGGTCTGGCCATTAAGCAAGGCCTGTCCATAGTCAACACTCCTGGCCTCATCGACGCCCACTACCGAGGAGAGCTCAAAGTCATCCTCATCAACCTAGACCCCACGAACAACATCCAAATCAACAAAGGCGACCGCATTGCCCAACTTGTAATCCAAGAAGTCCCCACGGTCAATCTCATAGAAGTAGAAGAACTAGACGAAACCGACCGAGGCAAAGGAGGTTTCGGCTCCAGCGGCATCGCCTAGGGACGCTCTTATCCCTCCCGCCCGCCTCTCACACATATCATTCCATGCTCAAACATTCTCGCGTCGCTTCGCTCGCTGCGAAACTGCGCGTGGAACTATATGTGTGAGAGCCAGGCGGGCGGCTACTCGCTTGAAAAAATAATTACATTCTAGTAAGCCAATGCGACAAAGGAACAATCCCTTTGTTGCATTGGCTTACTGTATTTAGATTTTCGGTTTCGCCTTAGCAGGTTCTAATGGTAGGGAATCTGGTGTACCTGCTAGTACGTAAACGTAGCTGCTCGGCGGGAGCCGCCCATATATCGTTCCACGCGCAGTTTCGCAGCGAAGCGAGAATGTTTGAGCATGGAATGATATATGGGCGGCTCCCGCCGAGCAGCGGACTTACGCCTAGCGGATATGCGCAGGTTTTTCGCCCCAGTAGAAGCGGCAGAAGGCTCGTTTGCGCTTTTGGGGTTTGCCTACGAGCTCCATGGTTGCGATGGCTATGTCTTCGGCTGCGTGGGGGCGGCGTAGTACTTCGCCGTTGATGAGTAGGGCTTTGAGTGATTCGGGATGGTCGTGCAAGTGACGTAGGGTAACGATGAGCTCTCGTGCGGTGGTGACATGCATGCTGGCGCCCATGCCGGTGAGCATGGTGGTGTTGGCCTTTTCCTGGCCATAGGACTTGCCCAGCAGAATCATCGGCAGATGTGCGCATAGGCACTCGGTGACCGTGAGTCCGCCCGATTTGAGGATTGCCAGGTCGCATCCGTGCATGAGGGCCGCCATGTCGTCGACATAGTCCAACACCGTGACGTTCTCGAGCTTCATGGCATCGAAGAGCGTCTTCAGCCGGGTGGCATACTCCACGTCTTTGCCGGGCAAAAAGACAAAATGCATGTCTTCGAAGCTGCGCAGGAAGGGGAGTGTGTGGTCCATCGCCGCGCGAAAGCGGACGTAAGGCTGAGGCAAGCTGGCACCGGCCATTACCAGCACGACGGTCTTGTCGGTGGGGAGGTTGAACTTGGCTAGCTCTTCCTCGCGATCGTAATCCGTGTCGAATCCGGCGCGAATAGGAATGCCGGTAATGCGAATCTTTGTCTCGGGCACCTTGCGCGGACGCAGCGTTTCGGCCATAAATTCGTTGGCAACACAGAATAAATCGGTGTCCTTGTGGGGCCACCAGCCCTCGACTTCGTAGTCGGTCGGTACGCAGATGACCGGATAATCGATACCCGTAATTACGCGGGCACCCACGGCAACATTGGCTGCCGTGATGTGCGTTGCGACCACGGCTATGGGCCTGCGGCTACGAATATATTCGTTGAAGGCGGGGAACATAATTCGCGACCATGCCGTGCCGCCACCCCAGAGAAGATGTCCCGTAAGCGTATAACGCCAGGTCAGGTCGTAAATGGGGCGCGTGGCTCCCGTAAAAGAAGCCGCGGTTTTATTGCCGTCGAATTTAATACGTCCAAAATCAAGGATATCGAGTACTTCAATCTCAACATCCTCCGGGATGCCATTGGTGCCGCGGATGAGGTCGAATGCCTGCGCAATCGCATTTGCGGCGGCCTTGTGGCCCGAGCCGACCGAGGCGTGCACGATGGTCACGAGAGGTTTTTGCTGAGCCGAGAGCGTGGTTTGCTTCGATTGGGGAGTGCTGAGCGTGAGCAGGGGAGCGTCGTCGCTCGTCTGCGTCTGATCCATCGATAACTCCCCTTCGACGTTGTAACACGGATTTATTATTGTAGTGCATGAGTGTCACGTTCACGTTAATTTGGGTATGAGCGCAAAGAACGACAACGTTTTGGCGAGAGGACTCTTCATGACTACCGATCAGACGATCGATGTTGCGATTATCGGCGGAGGCCCCGCGGGCTATGCTGCCGCCATTTATGCGGCGCGCGCCAACCTGACGACGACTGTCCTTGAGCAGGGCATGTCGGGCGGACAGATCGCCACGAGCAACGAGATTGAGAATTATCCTGGCATTCCGCTACTGAGCGGTGTCGAACTTGGTGAGCGGTTCCAACAGCATGCTGAAGGCCTGGGGGCTCAGGTTGAATGGAGTATGGTGACGGGCGTCGATTACGATGCCGATGCGGCTCAATTTACCATCCATCATGATATGGGCGACACAGCGGCCAAGAGCGTCGTTGCGTGCATGGGCGCCACGCCGCGTCCTGCGGGTTTTGTTGGCGAGGATACGTATCGCGGTCGTGGCGTTTCGTATTGCGCGACGTGTGACGGCATGTTCTTCCGTGGCAAGCAGGTCTTTGTTATCGGAGGCGGCAATTCGGCGTGCGAGGAGGCGCTGTTCCTGTCCGACATTGCCAGCAGCGTGACCATCGTGCTGCGTCGCGATCAGTTCCGTGCACCCGAGGGCGTTGTGAATAAGGTTCTTGCTAAGGACAATATTTCAGTTAGGTACCAAACTAGTATTGTTGAGCTTTCTGGTGAAGCGATGCCCACGACAATCACATTCAAGGACAATGCGACTGGTGAAATGCACACTGAGTCCTTTGAACCTGGCTCATTTGGCATTTTTGTCTTTACGGGGACGCAACCACATACCGAGCTTGTTGAGCATCTAGTCGATCTGGCTCCCGACGGCGGTATTGTTACCGACGATTCGATGGCCACCCGTACGCCCGGCTTATTCGCAGCCGGCGATATCCGCTCCAAGCGTTTACGCCAGGTTGTGACCGCCGTTTCGGACGGAGCCATAGCGGCAACCAGCGCATACGCTTTCCTACGCGTATAAGTACGATAATATATCTTATGTAAGGTTGCTATCTTTAAACAAAGTGGTTGGACGATGCATCAATGTGTTGTCCAACCACTTTTACTTGCCGGCTATGTGGTATGCAAAACTAGATAACCTAGAATACAATATAGAAAATGAACGGAGGACCTTTATGAACCACGTTAAACACGTTATTCCGATGTCCGATTCGTCGGTCAGTATTAAGCCTGAGGATATTCAGCCCACTGTGCTGCCCGATGCATTTATTCAGTCCGAAATCGTACGCAAACTCAATACGTTGAGTCTGCCGCGCTATGACCAGTTGCCCAATGTGACGCTCTATCGCGACCAGGTTATTGAGTATGTTGCGCTGTGGATGGAGCCGCTGTCCATTTGCGTAGAGCAGCCCGTTATCACGCCATCGATGATCAATAACTACGTGAAGGTCGGCCTCGTTCCTGCTCCGGTTAAAAAGCAGTATGGCCGTGAGCAGATCGCGCGTCTCATCGCCATTTGTATCTTTAAGCAGGTGCTGCCCATCGCTGCGGTTCAGGCGCTGTTTAACATTCAGCGCTTAAGCTACGACGCTCCTACGGCTTTCGATTATGTAGTCGATCAACTTGAGGCATCGATTCGTGCGGCGTTTTCCATCGAGCAGACTCCCGTGCCCGATACCGCACATCAGGTTACGCGCGAATCGCTGCTCGTGCGCAGTGCAGTATCGTCCTTTGTATCGAAGGCGTACCTGATGAGCTACCTTAAGTTCAATGGGTTTAATAGCTAACCGAGGTATAAGACGGGCGGGATAAAGAGCCACTGGCCCCGTATCCCGCCCGTGCGTTTGTCTAGTTGGGCATTATCGGCCCGAAGCCACACCCATGCCGTAGCCGATAATGAGGCCGTGCATCTCGGCATAGTATGAATCTAGCCCGTTACAGGGCATGATGATAGTCTTGGAGCCTGGCCACCGCTCCACAATGCGGCTGGCAAGTGCCTGGGCGCCTGCCTCATTCTCGACATGGTCGATAACGACCTCGCCGCCGGTAAAGCCCTCGGCCTCCATAGTGTCGACAATCTTGCCAAGCATCTTCTTTTCGCCACGGGTGTGACCAACGAGTTCAATTTTGCCCGCTTCGCTCGCCGTGCCCAAAATGCGGATATTGAGCTTGTTGGCAATAACGCCGGCCGCCTTAGGAATACGTCCGGCCTTTGCAAGGTTCTCGTAATGACACAGGCTAAAGAGGATTTTGCTGTTTTGCTCGAGGCTATCGAAGTAGGCGCAGGCGTCCTCAAAGGAAACGTCCGGGTTACTTGCAAGATGGCGATCGAACAGCAGGAAGATTAGGTCCATTTTGCCACCTGCGGCTCGCGAGTTAACCAAATGAATCTGACGGTTGGGCTCCTCGGCAAGCACCATGTCACGTGCGGTGGCCGCGGCATTGTAGCTTCCCGAGACTCCCTCGGAGATGGGCATGCAAATCGTCTTGTCGGCAAGCTTAAAGAGTTCGGCCCACTCCCCTACGCTTGGACAGGCGCTCGAAGAAGCGCTCGACTCCGCCTGCACGGCGCAATTGAGCTCGTGGACGTCGAGCGTGATGTCATCGACAAACTCGCGCTCCCCCACTCGGATCTTAAGGGGTGCAAATGCAAAGGTGGTATGAGGTGCGGTTGGCTGCCAATCGCGAAGATTGCAGCTCGAATCGGAGATAAGTGCCCAGCTCATTGAGGGTCCTTTCTATTTGTTCCTCAACAATTATAGCCATCTTTTAGATCGATTGGACGGCTATCTAGTTTTGAATACTAGATAGCCTCCTAATCTTAAGGCAAACTGTAGGGGCAAAAAGAATGGGCCTCGTGAATCAAGATCGCGAGGCCCACGTTCGTTCGCTGTAGTAATAATATTAGTAGCGTACGAAGATGTAGTTGTTGTTCATACCGGCTGCGACGGAGCTGATGATTACGCCCGTGCTGTAGTCGGAAGCATGGATCATCTGGCCGTTACCGATGTAGATGCCGGTGTGATAAGAGTTTACTACGACGTCGCCGGGCTGTGGATCGGACACACGAGCCCAGCCCATAAAGTCACCAGTGGTGCCCAGGCGGCAGTAACGACCCGTGAGGCAGTAGCTCACAAAGCCGGAGCAGTCAAAGCTGTTCGGTCCAATACCGCCCCAGGAGTAAGCACAACCAAGCTTGCTATAGGCACGCGAAACAACTGAGCCGCCGTCAACCGATTGGCTCGGCGCAGAAGGGGTCGGAGCCGGAGGGGGCGTCGAAGGCTGCGGCGTAGGGGCAGGAGCCGGAGCGGGTGCAGGCGTGTTGCCGCCGTTGTTGGTCGTACCGCCACCATTGTTGGTGTTCTCGGTCGTGCCAGCGGTCTCGGTGTTCACCGTGGCCTTCTCGGCAGTGCTGGCGTTGATACCGGCCTGCAGTGCGGCGTTCGCCTCAGCTTCGGCGGCAAGCTCGGCTTGCAGTTGCGAGTCCAGAGAGTTCACAACGTTCTGAGCCTCGGCCTGCTGAGCGTTGAGCTCGTCGACCTTCTTTTGCGTGGCGGCGACGTTCTTCTCCTGCTCGGCCTGCTTGTCGGTAAGTTCCTGCTTGAGCTCTTTGACCTCTTGGATGGTCTGGGCCTGCTTGTCGGAAACCTTGCCATAGTAGAACAGACGGTTGAGCATATCGCCCAGGTCATCGACGCCCGTCAGGACCTGGAGCAAGCTCAGGCCGCCGGTCTTGTACTCACCTGCAACGTAGTTGGAAAGCTTTGTCTGGCCATCGGCGATCTCCTGCTGCTTTTGCGTGATCTCGCCGGCAGTCTGGTCGAGCGCCTGCGTCTGAGTGGCGAGCTCGTCGTAGATCTGCTGGGTTTGCGTGCCAATCTGCTCGAGTTTAGTACGAGCAGCGGCAAGGTCGGATGCGGTATCGGCGTAGGCCGGAGCCACGAGGCCCAGGCCCAAAACACAAGCGAGGGTTGCCGTAGCAGCGCAGCGTGCCATATTTTTGTGCGTGTTTGCTGTGCGCATGGAGCTTCCTTTCCGGTATCTAAGGGTAGCGGCTAGTCCACCGTTACCAGGCTAAAGAGCTCAACGTCCTCGTTAGAAGGCGTGAGCTTCTTGCTCGGGTTGAGAAACGCAAGCTCAAGGATACAACCGTAACCCACAAGCTTTGCGCCCATATCTCGCACCAGTTTACCTGTTGCCTCGACGGTTCCGCCCGTCGCGACCAAGTCGTCCAGAATCAACACGGTATCTTTAGAGCTGATAGCGTCGGCGTGGATCTCGATGGAATCCGTTCCATACTCGAGCTCGTAGCTCTCGCTGACCGTCTTGCGCGGCAGTTTGCCCGGCTTACGTGCGGGAACAAAGCCGGCACCCAGAGCGACGGCTACGGGCACACCGACCATAAAGCCGCGGGCCTCGGGTCCTACGACCTTGGTAATGCCCATATCGGCAAAATGCTCGGCCAGGGCATCCACCATGGCCTTCAGGGCCTCGGGATTGCCAAAGAGCGGCGTGATGTCTTTAAAGACGACTCCGGGCTCGGGATAGTCGGGGATATCGACGATATGAGATTCGAAGTCGTACATGGCGTGACCTTTCATGGATTGCCGGGTGGACGGCGGTTATTTACCCGTGTTAGCAGACGGGTTATGCGAGGGGACGACGACCTTGGACGGCTGCACGAGCGACTCGTCGTGCGCGGCAACCGCGGGGACGCTTGCCCCATCGCTTTTAGCCTTGGTGGATTCGGAGCGCGCGATCTCCTCATCGAGGGCATCGATGTCAGCGTCCTCGACCACGGCGTTGAGCGACTCAAAGACGCGGTTCTTAAGTAGCGCGGTATGCACACCCTCGGTGAGGTCGTGCAGCTTCTTAAAAGCGCGCTCGAGCTTGGCGTCGCGCTCGTCATCGGAGGTATCCATGCCGAGCATGCTCACGAGAACCTGCTCAAACATCGAAGACTCGCGGTTTGCCGACGATACGTACTGACGCAGGTTGCGCGGCTCAATGTGGAAGCGCGACAGCTCCGAGCAGTAACGGATAATCGGGAAATCTCGGCCATCGACGAGCTCACGGTTCTGCGGGCTCTTGATGATGCGGATAAGATCGTTCTCGGCAAGGGAGCGGATAAACGAAATCTCAACACCGAGCATGTCGGGGATCGTCTCGATGGGGTGCAGCTTTTGCTTGGTCTCCTTGGGCTCCGTCTTCAGCGGAACATCGGACAGAAGGCCCACCTCGTAAGCCAAAGTGGACAGGTCCGTTGCGTTTTCCAAGCGCTGCTTAATGACGTTGAGCGGCATGTAACGGGTCTTCTGCAGGTGCAGGATGACCTCGAGACGGTCAACGTCTTCCTTGGAGTACTGGCGATACCCCTTAGGCGTACGATGAGGGGTGATGAGCCCCTCATCTTCTAGAAATCTAATTTTTGAGTTCGATAGATCGGGGTATGCGCCTCGAAGTAGGTTGACGACTTGGCCGATACTCAGATAGTTGCGTTCGGCCATTACCTACTCACCGGTTTCGATGCGCTCCGGCGTGCTCTCGTGGTAGATGAGCGTGAACGTACCGATCTGAACGGAAGAGCCGTCGTGTAGCGGAGCACCGTTGACGATGGCGCCGTCAACCCAGGTGCCGTTGAGCGAGCCCAGATCCTCAATACGAGCGCCCAAGCCCTCACGAATAATGCGTGCGTGGCTGCGCGAGACAGTCATGTCGTTGAGGAAGATGCCGTTCGCGGGATCGCGGCCGATGGTGGTCACGTCGTCCTCGAGCTCAAAGGCAGCTCCGGTCTGCGGACCCTTGACGATGGATAGAACCGGAGCGGTGATGTGCACGTTGGCCATGAGGTCGGGAACGGTGACATCGCTCGAAGGAACACGGAAAACGCAGGTAGCGTCCGCAGTCTTATCGTTCTGAGGCATATTGTTAACCTTGTTGTCCATGACAACCCCTAACTATCGCGGACGTGCCGCAAAAAATGTACTGTACGTAATCATACCCCAACGACTTAGTCTTCGATTTCGGGGTTAAGAAAGTCGATGTCCTCGTCCTCGGGATGCGCGATGGCCTGTTTAATGGCCGCCCCTCCCTTAATGGAATAGATGACAGCGGTGAGCATGGAGAAGATGACGCCGCCGTATACAAAGAAGATGCCAAGCGGAACCGAGCTGCCATTGAGGCCCGGGAATGCCGTGTACGTGGCGGGCAGCAGATGCCAGCCGTCGATGACGGGGAACCCAAGCAGCATGAGCGAGAAGCCGGTCATAAGCAGCGCCGTGGCAATCTTGCCGGGAAAGACGACGTCGATGGGGCGCCGGTGGTAGTGGCGCACGATGAGCGTGCCAATGCCCAGGTAGATATCGCGGCCGATAATGAGCACGCAGACCCAGATGGGAAGCTCGCCGCGGACCACGAGACCCAGCACGCCGGTAAACAGCAGCGCACGGTCGCAGATGGGGTCCATAACCTTGCCGAGCCACGAGACCGTTTTGGTCATGCGGGCAATCTGACCGTCCATCCAGTCGGTGGAGGCCGCGATGGCATAGATGACAATGGCGACGACACGGTTGTTGTCCGTCACAAACAGGTACAGGAAGACGAGCGTGAGGATCAGGCGCGTAAAGGTGATGAAATTGGAGATCGTAAAGATCTTATTCGACGGGTAATCGGAAGTGCCGATAAGCTCCTTTTTGATCTTCTTCTTGATGCCCACAGGACTCCCCCGCTGGTAAACGACAAAACTTTCGATACTATACCCGTTCTGGCGATGTCTATCCAGCGTAAGCATAGAGAGTCCAGACATGTGGAGGGCGTTTCTGGGCGGCGCGGGATCTCGCATTCGTGTACGTCAGCCTCCAAAGATGTCGAAAAATGTCGGTTTTGGTGGCTGACGTACACGTCTTGATTCGGTGATTACATCGATCGGGAAAGTTTTTGCCTTAAACAAATTAATCATGATGTGCGGGTCGAGAAGGGTTGTCGCCAAAAGAACCCAGCGGCCGTTACGGCTTCGTTAGAAACGCGCCCCACCATGGATGGTGAACCCGAAAGGTAAGGCGCGCGGGCACGGTGACTCGGCCCGCGCGCCCGGAAGAGAAAGGATAAACCCATGGGTTACATGCTCGAGACGCGCGGGCTCACCAAGCGCTTCGGCCGCGGCGACCAGGCGCAGGACGCCGTGGCCGACGTGAGCCTTCATATACGCGAGGGCGAGGTGTACGGGCTGCTCGGTCCCAACGGCGCCGGCAAGTCGACAACGCTCAAGATGATCTGCGGGATGCTGCGGCCGACGGCCGGGGAGATTCTCTTTGCCGGGCACGCCTGGCGCCGCGAAGACCTCTACGCAATCGGCAGCCTCATCGAGGAGGCGCCGCTCTACCCCAACCTCACCGCGCGCGAGAACCTGCGCGTGCGCACCACGCTGCTGGGCCTTCCCGAGAGCCGCATAGATGAGGTGCTCTCCGCCGTGGACCTCGCGGACACCGGGAAGAAGCGCGCCGGGCGCTTCTCGATGGGCATGCGGCAGCGCCTGGGGCTCGCGCTGGCGCTGATCGCCCGGCCACGCCTGCTCGTGCTCGATGAGCCCACCAACGGCCTCGACCCCATCGGCATCGAGGAACTGCGAGACCAGATCCGCGGCTTCGCGGCGGCGGGTACGACGGTGATCGTCTCGAGCCACATCCTCTCCGAGGTGCAGCAGATGGCGGACACCATCGGCATCATCTGCGGGGGGCGCCTCGCCTACGAGGATGCGCTTCGGCCCGGGCAGGACCTCGAGGAACTCTTCATGAGCTTCTGCCGGGAAGGGCGACGAGCGCGCGGGGAGGTGGCGGCATGACGGGCGAGAAAGGCGGCCTGCTCGCGGGCCTGCGCGCCGAGGCCCTGAAGTCGCGCCACGCGGCTCCGGTTCGCCTGGCCGTGCTCATGGCGCTGCCGATGCCGCTGCTCGGCGCGATGCCCTACCGGGGCGTGCAGATCTTCAGCGCGTGGAACTACTGGTACGCGCTCTTCCTGCCCGCGTGTCTCTCGCTCGTGGTGGCGTGCGTCGCGCGGGCGGACGCTCGCACGCGGATGCGGGGGCTTATGGGTCTGGGCCTCCCGCTCGGGCGCGCCTGGTGGGCCAAGGCGCTCTGGTGCCTCGCGCTCTGCACGCTCTCGAACCTCGTGGTCTTCGGCATCTACCTCGCGGGATCGGCGTTCTCCTCGCAGGGCCTCACGGTCGCGGGCACGCTCACGATGCTCCTCTGCGCGCTGGTCAACACGGTGACTGCGGCGTGGATGATCCCCGCAGGGCTCTTCCTCACGGCGCGGCTCGGCATGCTCGCGGGCATCTTCTGCCCGCTCGCCACGCAGCTCGTGGGTGGGTTCGCCTGGTCGTTGGTGCCGCTGCCGCAGCTCTTTCCGCCGTCGGCGAGCATGGTCATCCCGACGAGCTTCATCCCCGTGCTGCCGAGCGGCGAGCCACTCGCGGCTGACATGGCGCTTGGCGGGGCGCTCGCGGCGGATGGCATGCTCACGCTGGCGGGTCTTGTGGTCTGCGCGCTCGCATTCGCCGCGCTCACGGCGGCGGGCGCGGCCTGGTTCGCGCACTCCGAGGAGAGGTGATGGCCATGACACGACTCTCCGACCCGACGCCGCGCATGACTCTCTCGCGGGCCCTGCTCTCCGAGGCCCTGCGCCTGGCGCGCTCCCCGCTCACGGCGGTGCACCTCGTCTGCGGCCTGGCAGCCGGTCTTGCCTGCGGCGAGTACTTCTCCGTAGCCCGATGGGACCCGGCGCTGGGCGCGGACGCCTACGTCCAGTTCCTCGGCGCCCTCATGCCGCTCATGTCCGCCATCGTCTGCGGGCTCGCCGTGGACGAGGAGCGCGCTGCCGGGCGCCTCGCCAACCTCACGGCGGTCCCCTCGCGCGGGCGCGCCGTCGCGGCGAAGCTGCTCGCCCTTGCGGCGCTCGGCGCGGGCGCGCTGGCCGTGGCGCTCGGCGTGTTCGGGGCCGTGCTCGCCGTCGTCGGGCGCCTGTCGCTCGGGCCCGCTCCGCTTGCGGCCGCCTGGGCGGGCATCGTGCTGGGCAGCCTGCCCCTCTACGCGCTGGGGCTCGGCGTGGCCCTGCGCCTCGGCCGCAACGCCGTCATCGGCTCCGGCGCGGCGGGGATGCTCCTCGCATTCTTCTCAGTGGGCGGACTTGCGCACGGTCTCATGACCGGCGAGCTCACCGGTGCCCTGGCGACGCCCCTGAGCTGGGTGCCGCTCGCCTGGCCCGCGCGCCTGGGGTCGCTCGGGGTGGAGGCCTTCATCGACGCCGCACGCGCGGCGGGCCCACTCCTCACGACTGCGCTCGCTGGCCTCGTGCTCACCCTGGCAGCCGACGCCGTCCTTCTCGCCTGGTTCTGCCGCTTCGAGGACGGGAGGGCAGATGCGTAGGAGGCCGCTCGCCGCCATGCTCGCCCTCCTCTCCGCAGCGCTCCTTCTGGGCGGGAATGCCCTGCTCGACGCCGGCTGGGGGTCGGCGCTGCGCTCGATCGCCGACCGCGTGCTGCCCAACCCTGAGATCGCAATGTGGGCGCCCGCGCCCGAGTCCGGCAGTCACGCGAGCTCCTACGCCGACGCCACCGGGGCGGGGGCAAACTACGTCTACCTGGTGGGCGCGGCGGACGACAGAGGCAATGTCCGAGAGCTCCAGCTCATCTTCTTCGGGCGGGAGTCGGACGGCGAGGGCTGGCTCGAGATCGAGGCGCGCGGCGGCTCGGGCGTGCGCTACCGCGCGTGCGACGCGGCCCGGGCACCCGCGGCTGCGCACAGGGCTCTGGACCGCTGAGCGCGGCGCTAGTACAATTCCGACGGAAGTTTCAGGAGGTCAAACATGGCGAGGATACTGGCAGTGGATGATGAACGGGCGATCCTCGACGCACTCGCGCGCGTCCTCGGCCGCGACGGCCATGAGGTCGTCAGGGCGGCGGACCCGACGACGGTCCCGGGGATGGACCTCTCGCGCTTCGACCTGGTGCTCTGCGACGTCATGATGCCGGGGCTCGACGGCTTCGAGCTCGTGCGACAGATCCGCCCGGACTTCGACGGGCCCATCGTCTTCCTGACCGCGCGCGTGGCCGAGGAGGATGCCGTGGCCGGCTACGGCCTGGGCGCCGACGACTACGTCCGCAAGCCCTTCGGGGCCGCGGAGCTGCGCGCCAAGGTCGCGGCCCATCTACGCCGTGAGCGCCGGCCGCGCTCGCACGCCCTCTCCTTCGGGGAGGTGCGGATCGACCTCGGGGCGCGCGACCTCGCCGTGGGCGGCGAGACCGTGCCGCTCACGCCCACCGAGTACGCCATCTGCGAGTACCTCGCGCGCCACCCCGGCCAGGTCATGAGCCGCGCGCAGATACGTGAAGCGGTGCTCGGCTGGGAGAGCGACGCCGACGACGCGGCCATATCCATGCAGGTCAGCCGCGCCCGGAGGAAACTCTCCGAGGCCGGCGCCGATCCGATCGCGACCGTCTGGGGGATGGGGTACAAGTGGCAGCTCTGAAGATCGGGGCGCGAGGTCGCGGGGGCATGCCGCTCTCCTTCGTCATCGCGCGCTACTTCGCCTACGCGTTCGCGGCGGTCGCCACGGCGTGGTTCGCTTCGTTCATGGTGCTCTCCGTGGCGATCAACGCGGGCTTCGTCTACGAGGCAAGCTGGGGGCCGGCCAATGCGCGCGAGGTCGCGGAGGGCCTGGCACGCGACGGCGTCTGCGGGCAGCAGGACGTGCCGACGGCGTACCGCTACCTCATCCTGAACAAGGACGGATACGTGCTGATGACAGACCTCGAGGACACGCGGCTCGAGGACGCGAAGGAAATGGCCCGTACGGCACTCGCCGCGGATCCGGGCTCAGTGGAGATCGAGGGCGGGGGTTCGGGCCTCACCTACGCCGCGTTCCCGCTCAAGGGCGGCGGGGCCTGCGCACTCGTCAGCGAGTACCTGCCGCAGTGGGTCTCGCGCGATCTCGCCGGCCTGCTTCCCAACCCGCAGAGCCTCATGCTCGTCTGCGCCACGGCGGGAAGCGCGCTCGCGCTCGCGCTCGTGGCGCGCCGCGCGAGCCGCGTGATCTCGCGCAAGATGGCTCCGCTTGCGGAGGCGGCGGGGCGCGTCGGCGCGGGGGAGCTCGACTTCGCGGTTGGCAGCACCAACGTGCGCGAGGTGAACGACGTCCTCGCAGCGATGGACGCCATGCGAGCCTCCCTCGCTGAGTCGCTCGAGGCCCGCTGGGCCGCGGAGCGGGGGCAGCGCGAGCAGATGGCGTCGCTCGCCCACGACCTCAAGACGCCGCTCACCGTGCTGCGTGCCAACGCCGACTTCGTAGCGGAGGAACTGGAAGACGAGAAAGATGCCGACCTCGCGGCCGCCGCGCGCGACATAGCCGGCAGTGTCGAAAGGCTCGACGGCTACGTGCGCCTGCTCATCGAGGCCTCGCGCGGGTCCGGCGGGGCGGAGAGGGCCCCCATGCGGCCGGCCGAGCTCTGCGAACAGGTCCTCGCCGAGGCAGCCCAGATCGCCCGGGCGCGAGGCGTGACGCTCAACGCGGCCACGGGCCCCGCTGTCGCGGGCGCGCCCGAGGCCCTACTCGACCGAACCGCCCTGGCGCGAGCCGCCGCGAACCTCGTGGCCAACGCCGCCGAGCACGCGCGCTCGCGCGTGGCGGTCTCCTGCGACGTCGCGGGAGGGCGCCTCGTCATCGAGGTCGCCGACGACGGACCGGGCTTTTCTCCCGCCGCCCTCGAACGCGGCTGCGAGCGCCTCTTCACAGACGACTCCTCCCGCTCCTCGCGCGACGGAGGCCGCCACTACGGGCTCGGCCTCCACGTCGCCTCCGAGGCCGCGAGCGCCCACGGGGGCTCCGTCTCGCTCGCCAACAGCCCCTCGGGCGGCGCGGTGGCCACCATCGCGGTCCCCCTGTGCGGGATCTGACGACTTCCTCGATGTCTACCTCGACTGCGATATGTCGCTCGCCGAGGCCGCGACGAGATGGTGTTGCGTCTGCCCCGCTTGGTGCTTCTAGCTCAAATTTGATCTGATGTAAGGCCCGTGCAATCCTGCATGGGCCTTCCTTTTGGCAATTGCTCGACCGATTCGTGGCTTGAAACACAAATTATCGAGTTAAGGAGACATCGGGTCATACAGCGTCTCTCAGAGCGCCTGCCGCACTCCCCCGCCATTGCCCCTGCGGCGTCCTCGTATAGAGCCCATCCTGCTTGGCGTTTCGTTGCAACAGCCCACTTGTTCACCGATCAAGTGAACTGCTGGAATAAATACAGCGACACGCTTGTTCGTTATAGTCGCTATATCTGTGTAAATCGCCGCGATAAATACAGCCTGTACTCGGCTGTATACCAGCTACGCGTATGTAGATTCATATCGCGTTAATAAATCGGCTCAAGCGCGTGCAAAACGCGCAAGTAGCCGCAAAAGGCGGTTATCGCGTAGGTAGATTTTTGGCACCCTGTGCTTAATCAAAATTAAGCAATTGCTTCAAACAAAAAAGGTCAGGCACGAGGTGCCTGACCTGCAAACTTCTGGTCGGGACGACTGGATTCGAACCAGCGACCCCTTGACCCCCAGTCAAGTGCGCTACCAAGCTGCGCCACGTCCCGAAGCATTTGTTTGTTGCTCTGCTCTCGCTCGCAACAGGGAGTATAATAACCCGAAACTTTGGACTTGTGCAAGAACTTTTTTAATTATTTTTGAGCAAGTCCAAAACTGTATCTGCGAGCTGGGGTTTTGTTAACACGGGAAGTTCCTGCGTCCCAGCTGTGCTCACGATCCAAGCCTTATTGGTATCAGTTCCAAAGCCCGAATCGGCGCGCGAAACATCGTTGGCGATGATCGCATCGCAGCCCTTGCGGGCCAATTTACGCTCAGCGTACTCCACAACGTTATCGGTCTCGGCTGCAAAGCCGATCACGCACCGCTTTCCCTTTTGGCGCGAAAGCTCGGCCAAAATATCAACCGTCTCGACCAGTTCGATGCGATTCAAGCGTTCGTTGGCCTTTTTGAGCTTGTGGTCCGCAGGGGATACGGGGGTGTAGTCGGCGACGGCTGCCGCGCAAATGGCAGCGTCGGCCGTCTGGAAGGCGTTTAACGCCGCCTGCAGCATCTCTGCGGCGGTCTGCACGCGCACGCACTTTAGGCCGCGAGGAACATCGAGCGACGTCGGTCCCAGCACGAGCGTGACCTCGGCACCGCGGCGCACGGCCTCCCTTGCCAGGGCGATGCCCATCTTTCCCGACGACCGATTGCCGATAAAGCGCACGGGATCGATCGGTTCATGCGTTGGGCCGGCCGTGATAACGATTCGCTTGCCCGTCAGGTCTTGCGGCACGGGATTGAGCATCTCGCAGATGGCTTCGACGATGTCCTCGGGCTCGCTCATGCGTCCCGTGTCCACGTCGCCGCAGGCAAGGTAGCCACTACCGGGGCCAACCACGTGCACCCCGCGGTCGCGCAACGTGGCCATATTGGCCTGGGTTGCCGGCGCCTTCCACATGCCATTGTTCATGGCCGGTGCGATCACGATGGGTCGCGGCGTGGCGAGTAGCGTCGTGGAAATCAGGTCATCGGCAATGCCGTTGGCCATCTTGGCGATGATATTAGCCGTCGCGGGCGCTACGACCACCAGGTCGGGCTCCTGCGCGAGCGAAATGTGGTGGATGGGGTCGGAGGGGTCGTCGAACAGACCTACGGCGACCGGCTCATTGGTGAGCGCGCGGAAGGTGAGCGGCCCCACAAACTCCGTGGCATGCTCGCTCATGACTACTTTGACGCGCGCGCCGCGCTTTTGCAGCAGGCGCACGATATTGCACGACTTATAGGCGGCGATCCCGCCGGTAATACCCAGCAGGATCGTTTTTCCCTCAAGTTGCATTGAATTGTTGGGCGCCGCCATCGTTTACGCTTCCTTGCTCGGGAGCACCAGCAGGCGGTGGCAGTACGGGCAGTGCGTAATCTCACTACCGTCGTGGTTGAGGTCGCTCATGGACGAAGCCTGCAGCGCGGTGTGGCAGACCGTAGGGATGTTGCCCTTGATGGTCTCGACGGCCAGGCCGCGGAACTGCTTGAGCAGACGCTCATAATCGGTGAGCACGTCGGTCGGCAGCGTAGCGGCAAGGGCGGTGCGCTCCTTGGTGGCGGCATCGATCTGGGCCTGCAGGTCGGCGGCCTTGGCGCGGGCGGCCTTCGTGTCGGCCTTCACACCCTCCTCGAACTTGGCAATGATGGCCTGCGCGCGAGCCTCGCGGTCGAGCGCTTCCTTATGGGCGACGACGACATCCTTGCGGGTGTGCTCGATCTTGTCCAGGCGCTTGGCCAGGGTGGCAAGCTCGTTCTCCAGGTCCTGCACCTCGCGGTAGTCGGAACCATCGACGTGACGCTTCTTGGCAGCCTCGATGGCGTTATTGGTCTGGATCTCGGTGGTGTTGAGATCGTCGAGCTCAATGTCCAGATCCTTGCGCTGAGCATAGAGCTTGGTCATCTCAGACTTGAGCTTCACATAGGTCTTGCGCTTGGAAGCGAGCTCCTTGAGCTCCGGCATATTGGCAAGTTCGCTCTTGTTGCGGGCGAGCTCCAAATCGATCTGTTGCAGCTTGAGTAGCGTAGCGCCGGCGCTCATAAGTTCTCTCCTTTTGTCACAGTCCACCATTGGCAAGGGTTCAGTATTTTAATCGTATGACGGGGGTCGATCCCGGCGTCAACTGCAGAGTTCATCAAGATATCCACGAACGGCTCTTCGGAGCGGTCGTGGCCGAGCAAGATCACCGGCAGTCCGCGCAAGGCAAGATCTTGAGCCACGTGGTAGCCCGCCTCGCCCGTCACGACAACATCTGCGCCTGCGGCAATGGCGAGCTCTCCAAAGTCGCCCAAGGAGCCGCCCAAGATGGCGACGGTGCGGCACGGGCGCTCGGCTTCGCCCCATACGCGCGGATCGCTGCCAAACGCCGTGGCGGCACGGTTGGCGAGATCGCGCAGCGTGGACGGGTCGTCGAGCGTTGCAAGCGCGCCCAGACCGGTGAGCTCAGGCTCGTCCGCATACTCCAGTGAGCTCATGGGCTCAGCGCCCAGCAAATTGCTCAGGTGAACGCGCGCCTCGTGCGAACGGTCCAGGTTGGTGTGAAGCGAGATGATGCTCACGCCGCAACGAGCCGATTCGTACAGTGCAGCGCTGCACTGGGGACGCGCGGAATCGGCCGGACAAAAGGCTTCGGGTGCCTTGATATAGATGGGATGATGCGTCAGCAGCACGTTGGCGCCGGCCTCGAGAGCGCGGTGAACGTTGGCCTCGGTCGCGTCGAGTGCGCAGGCAACACCGGTAATCTCAGCAGCAGGGTCGCCCACAGATAGCCCAACGTGATCCCAGCCCTCGGCGTCCGCCTTGGGGTAGCGCGCCAGCAGCGCACGTTCAAGTTCGGAGACGATCATGCGGCACCTACGATCGAGAGCAGCGTCTGGGCGAACTCATCTAGGTCGGCAGGGTTCACGCGGTCATCGAAGGAGATACGCAGTGCGCCCAGCGCCTGCTCGCGACCAATGCCCATGGCGCTGAGCACGTGGCTCGGGTCCATGCTGCCGCTCGAGCAAGCCGATCCAGCCGAAACCTCAAAGCCGGCGGCATCGAGCTTGATGATGAGCTCTTCGGAGTCCATGCCGTCAACGTAGATTGAAACCATACCTGGCAGACGGTCTGCCAGCGTGTGGTCGCCCATCGTGGCGTGAATGCGAGGATGGGCCGTAAGCGTGGCGTAGAGCTTGTCCGAAAGTGCCTGCAGCGTCGCGCGCTCCTGGGCCACATTCGGAAGCAACACGGAAGCGGCGGCGGCAAAAGCCAGCTGCGTGCGCAGATCCTGCGTACCGGCGCGACGGCCGGCTTCCTGTCCACCGCCAAAGATGCGCGGACGCAGCGGCGTGCGGTTCTTAAGGTAGAGAGCGCCGGATGCCACAGGGCCGCCGATCTTGTGCGCGGCAACGGTCATAGCATCGACGCCTAATTCGGTGACATCGAGCGGAATATGCAAGTAGCCCTGGATGGCATCGGTATGAAACAAGGCGCCGTCAGCATGTGCGGCGGCGGCCAGCTCGCGGATGGGCTGCACCACGCCGGTCTCGTTGTTGGCGACCATAATGCTCACGAGTGCCACGTCGTCGCCGAGCAGCTCGACAAGCGTGCCAGGCTCAATGTAGCCCGCGCGGCAGGGCTGTACCAGGTCGACGGAAAAGCCGGCGGCACGCAGCAGCGGCAGGTTGTCCAGAATCGAATCGTGCTCGATGGCGGAAACGATGACACGATCGCGCTTGCGATCGCGCTGACGAGCGCCCTCGGCAAGACCGAGCAGCGCCAGCTGGTTGGCCTCGGTGCCGCCGTTGGTAAGGATGATCTCGGACGGGCGAACGCGCGCGCCAAAGCTGCGGGCGATCTCGCGACGGGCGACTTCCAGGCGTGCGGCGGCCTTGCGGCCAAGCGAGTGCAGCGAGTTGGGGTTGACGCCGGCAAGCTCGCTCTCGTCGTACTCACGCTGCGCAAGGAGCGCCTCGGCGCGCATGGGCGTCGAGGCGGCATAGTCAAGATTCACGGGTATGCGGTTTTGACCTGCGGTCATAAGGGTTTATGCCTCCTGTGCGGCCTCATTGCCCAGCTTCTGCAGCAGCGCAACCTCGGCGGCGGGATCTTCGGACTTAAATACGGCGGAACCGGCTACGAGCACGTTGGCGCCGGCCTTGACGACCTCGGCGATGTTCTTGGAAGAGATACCGCCATCGACCTCGATCAGGGGCGAAACGCCGTGGCGCTCACACATGGCCGTAAGCTCGTGCAGTTTGGCAATAGTACCAGGGATAAAGCTCTGGCCGCCAAAGCCGGGGTTCACGCTCATCAGCAGCACCATATCGACGACATCGATAATGCTCTCGAGCACGCAGACGGGCGTGGCGGGGTTGAGCACAACGCCGGCCTTGACGCCACGCTGCTGCAGATGGGTGAGCGTGCGATGTAGGTGCGTGGAGGCCTCGTAATGCACGGTGATCATATCGGCGCCGGCGTCGGCATACCAATCGACCGTCTCGTCGGGGTTCGACACCATCAGGTGCGCGTCGACCGGCACATCGGTGGAGCGCTTGACGGCCTTGAGGATGTCGACGCCAAAGGTAAGATTGCCGGTAAAGTGGCCGTCCATAACGTCGAAGTGCACGTAGTCGGCACCGGCGATCTTGTCGAGCTCGCCCTTGAGGTTGGCCATGTCGGCCGAAAGAACGGACGGAGCGATTTTGATGGAACCCATGGTAGAAGCCTTTCTGCGCTAGTCGGTGAGTCCGTAGAACTCTTGGGAGGGTACGCGATCGGTAAGAATCTCGAGCGCCCTATCCAAAGTAACACCGTTGTAGAGCGTTTGCTCCACGGCAAAGGTGAGCGGAATGTCTACGCCCAGTGAACGGGCGAGCTCGCTGACGCTGCGGGCTGCGACGGCGCCCTCCACCACCATATGCGTGCGCGTCTGGTACTCGTCGAGCGAAACGCCGTGGGCAAACTCGTAGCCAAAGGTGCGGTTGCGCGAATGCTCGGAGGTGCAGGTGGCGATAAGGTCGCCCATGCCGGCAAGTCCCATGCAGGTCATGGCCTGACCGCCGCGGGCGTGTACCAGGCGGCTGATCTCGGCTAGGCCGCGCGTCATGATGAGGGCGAGCGTGTTGTCGCCCGCGCCCGAACCGGCGGAGATGCCGCACACGATGGCGATGACGTTTTTCATGGCGCCGCAGACCTCGACGCCAGTCATGTCCTGCGACAGGTAGATGCGGAAGGCCGTGGACAGCAGCAATTTCTTAAAGGTCTCCCCTACCTGCTGGTTTTCGCTGGCGATGACGGCGGCAGACAGCCCGCCGCGGCAGATTTCCTCAGCATGGTTGGGGCCCGAGAGCGCCGCCACACGCCGCTCGTTGCCGATCTCGCTGGCGATGACCTCGCTCATGAGCAGGCCGGATTCGGGCTCAATACCCTTGGTAAGGCAGAGCACCGGGGTGTCGGCGGCGATGAAGGGCGCTGCCTGATGGCATACGCTGCGCAGGTGTGTGGAGGGCACGGCAAAGATGATGGCGTCGGCGGCGTCGAGCGCTTGCGCCAGGTCCGTCGTGGCGACGACGTTGCCGGGCAGCTCGTAGTCCACCAGATACCGGGGGTTGCAGTGCTCGCCATTGATGCCGGCGGCCGTCTGCTCGCTATGGGCCCACATGGTCACGCGCTCGGTTCGCGCGGCGGCAAGGCCGGCGACGGCGGTTCCCCAGGAGCCGGAGCCAATCAGCGCAACATTCATGACTCTCTCCTACTTATCGTCGGGCTCGGTGACGCGCTTGGTAAACGAGAGCTTGGACTCCTTACCCGTCATGAGTTTTTTGATGTTCGCACGATGAGCCCACACCACGGTGATGCCGATTAGCGCCATGCAAAACTTAAGTCCCAGGCTGCTGTACGGAAAGACCGCGCAGGCGGCGATGGGAAGACCGAAAGCCGCGGCAAGCGAGCCCACCGACACAAACTTGGTGATGGCGACGGCCACGATAAACATGCCCAGCAGCGACAGGCCAATGGGCCAGCACCAGGCGAGGATGACGCCCAGACCAACCGCGATACCCTTGCCGCCATGGAAGTTGAGGTAGGGCGAGAAGATATGGCCCCACACCGCTGCCAGGCAAATGACGCCGAGCATCCAATCGCCGGGGGCTCCGGGCGCCATGATGCTTACGGGGAAGCCATAGCCCACGCCCGCGATGAGCGGACGGGCGATAAGGACACAGATGGCGCCCTTAAGGCAGTCGAGCAGCAGGGTGAGTGCGGCCACCTTGGGGCCGGCCACGCGCAGGGCGTTGGTGGTGCCGATGTTGCCGGAACCCGCCTTGCGAATGTCGGTGTGGTTGAACACGCGGCCCAAGATCAGGCCAAACGGAATCGCCCCGATAAAGAACGAGACCACGGCGCAGATGGCGGTCAGCAGAATCGGATTATGCATCCTTTTGCTCCTTCTTCCTAAAGAAGAGTCGAATGGGCGTGCCGGCAAAGTCGAAGGTCGAGCGCATGCGATTCTCCACGTAGCGCTGGTAGGTGTCGTTTACCAGGTCGCTATGGTTGACGAAGAACGTGAACGTCGGCGGGTTGACGCCCGTCTGGGTCACGTAGTGCATGCGCAGGCGGCGCTTGCCGTCCACCACGGTATGACCGAACTCGCGCAGGTCGGTGAGGAACGTGTTGAGGCGCGAGGTGCTGATCTTCTGCGAGCGCGTCTTTTCGGCGGCGTCGACCATCGCCCAGATCTTCTCGACGCTGCGGCCGGTGAGGGCAGAGATGCGCAGGTACTGGGCCCAGGGAGCCATGACGCCCAGACGGCGGTCGATGGTCTCCATGCAGGCCTCGCGCTTACGGTCGTCGTCGAGCAGGTCCCACTTGTTGAGCAGCACAACGATGGCGCAGCCGCGCTCGATGGCCAAGCCCATGACCTTCTGGTCCTGCTCGGTGACGCCCACGGAGGCGTCGACGACGAGCAGCGCCACGTCGGCGCGGTCGATGGCGCGCAGGCCGCGGACCATCGAGTAGTACTCGATGTTCTCGTACACGGTGCTCTTCTTGCGGATGCCCGCGGTATCGACCATGCGGTAGTGCTTGCCGTTGCGCTCGACGACCGTGTCGATGGCATCGCGCGTGGTGCCGGCAATGTTGGACACGATGGAGCGGTCGGCGCCCAGGATGCGGTTGAACAGCGAGGACTTGCCGGCGTTGGGGCGGCCAATGATGGCGACGTTCAGCGCGTCGGGGAACTCATCGGCGACCTCGTCCTCTTCCTCCGGAAGCAGGGCCACGATATCGTCGAGCAGGTCGCCCGTGCCATGACCATGCAGGGCCGAGAGCGGCGTGGGCTCACCGATGCCGAGCGAATAGAACTCCCAGATGCTGTCGTTCTCGCGATCGGGGTTGTCGAGCTTGTTCACCAGCAGAAAGACCGGCTTGTCGCAGCGCTTGAGCATGCGAGCGACCGACTCGTCCTCCTCGGTGACGCCGGTGCGGCCGTCGACCACAAACAGGATGACGGCGGCTTCCTCGGCGGCGGCGAGGGCCTGGTCGCGAATGGACGTGGCGAAGACGTCATCGCTCTTGAGCGGCTCGATGCCGCCCGTGTCGACGATGGTGAACTCGCGGCCGTTCCAATCGGCCGTGTGGTACGAGCGGTCGCGCGTGACGCCGCGGGACTCGTGGACGATGGCGTCCGAGGTCTGGGCCAGGCGGTTAACGAGCGTGGACTTGCCCACGTTGGGGCGTCCGACGACGGCGACGATAGGTTTCATCTGCTCTCCTTTAATGGGTAGGGTCAGTGGAAGTGTTAGAGTCTGCGGGCACAATGCCAAGGATGCGCTCCAGGGTATCGAGCAGCTCATGCGGCATGGTCGACACCACATGAACCTCGGCGCCGCGACTGGTAAGGCTTGCGAGTAAATCGTCACGATGATACTCGTCAAGCGTCATGCCGTCAGCGTTGAACATGAGCTTAGGCACAAAGAGCATAACCCCCGACAGGTCCTGCGGCAGCTGCTCCAGGATATCGCTCGCGACGATGAGGCCGGTCACGTCCACGTTGCCGCCAAAGTAGCGGTTCTTGATGGCCGTGACAGTGCCGGCGAGTCCCTGGGGTGACTCCACAAAGCGCGCCACGGTGTCGCGCGCGCTGGCGCCGGAGAGGCACAGCAGGTGCTGGCTGCGGGCGGCGATGGCCTCGCGGACGCGGGCCAGTCGCTCGGCATCTGCGGCAAGCACATCGTCCGTCTCGTCTAGATACGAGCGAATCATGCCGATGCCATCGTAGTACTGCGGGTAGCCGTCGTAGAAATCGGCCTCGGGCGGCTCGATGCCGGCGTCCAGGTAGAACTCGTCGCTCATCTGGAAGGTGTGGCGGCCAAAGCGCTCGTAGGCGCGATCCTGATAGGGCCGGATCATGGCAATGGTCTCGCGTGCCAGCTCAGGCTTGTCGCTATAGGACCAGCTGAAGCGATTCTGGTGCTTGGTGAAGCCGAGTGGCACGATACCCAGGCTCGTGATCTGCTCGTGCTCCTCGCAATAGCGCAGGGTCTTTTGCAGCTCCTCGCCATCGTTCATGCCGGGGCACAAAACGATCTGCGCGTGGATCTCGATGCCGGCGGCCATGATGGTCTCGAGCACGTCCATGCCGCGCTGGGCGTTGCGGCCCATCATGCGGCGGCGAACGTCGGGGCTCACGGCGTGGACCGACACGTTCATGGGGCTCATGTTGCGGTCGATGACGTTTTGCACGTCCTCGTCGGTGAGATTTGTGAGCGTGACAAAGTTGCCCTGCAAAAAGCTCAGGCGATAGTCGTCGTCGCGGATATAGAGCGTGGAACGGCCACCCTTGGGCAGCATCGTCATAAAGCAGAACACGCAGGCGTTTACGCAGGTACGCATGCCGTCGAAGATGGGGCCGTCGAACTCCAGGCCCCAGTCCTCGCCCGGGAAGCGGTCGAGCTCCACCGGGGTGACGGTTTCGTCGCGCGGGTCGAAGACTTCCAGCTCGACGGTGTCGTCGTCGGCCTCCCAGAGCCACACGATCATGTCGGTGAGCGGCTCGCCGTTGACCGTAAGCACGCGCATACCCGGCTCGATACCCACATCCCATGCGGGCGATTCGGGACGCACGTTCTTGACGAGCGCGCCCTCACCCGGCTCGGGGTCGCGGCTGCGCCCGTAATCGGCCACCTCGGCGGCGTATGCGGGTACGGTCTGGTCCATGATTAGCGGCAAAGCTCCTTGATGCGCGCGACGGCGCGTTCGATGTGTTCTTGAGGGGTGGAAGCGCCGGCGGTGATGCCGATGTGGCGTGCGTTGGCAAACCATGCGGCCTCGAGCTCCGATGCTTCCTCGATGTGGTACGTGTGCTCGCAGGCGTCGGCGCAAATCTGCGCCAGACGGCGGGTGTTGCCCGAGTTCTTGCCGCCCACGACGACCATGCAGTCACAGCGCTGGGCGAGTGACGCGGCCGCCTGCTGGCGCTCGCTCGTGGCAGCGCAGATGGTGTTGATCACGCGCAGCTCCTGCACGCGCGGGGTGATGGCAGCCACGACTTCGGCCAAGTTCTGCGCGGTCTGAGTGGTCTGCACGACCAAGCCCACCTTGCCCTTGAGCGGTAGCTCGTCGGCGTCGGCGGCGCAGCTCACGACCTGAGCGTCATCGCCTGCGTGGCCCAGAATGCCCTCAACCTCGGGATGACCCGGCTCGCCTACGACGATCACGCGGTAGCCCTCGCGTACCAGGCGCTCGGCCGCCACGTGGACTTTCTTGACGTAGGGGCAGGTGGCGTCGACCACGGTAAGGTCGCGCTCGCGGGCGGCGTCGATCACCTGCGGCACCACGCCGTGGGCGCGGATAATCACGGTGCCCGTTGCTGCGTCGTCCAGGGTCTCGGCCAAGCCCACGCCCGCCTCGGCAAGCTCGCGCACCACGATGGGGTTGTGGATGAGCGGGCCCAGGGTGTGGACCTGCGCGCTCTCCCCTGCTTGCGGTGCGGCGGCCAGCGCCATGTCGAGTGCACGCTGCACGCCGTAGCAGGTGCCGGCGTGGGCGGCGATCTCGATGGTGGGGACGGTGTCCTCGGCGGCGGTCGCGGCGGTGTTCTTCACGTTCTCACCCATGGCTAGAACCTGCCCGGATGCTCGTCGCACAGCTCGTCGCGCATGGTGTAGACGCGGCCCATGGCTTCGGACTCAAACCAGGCGAGGCGCTCCGTGCGCTTGAGCCCGGCCGGCGCGTCGGAAAGCGAGACGGCCTTGCCGGCGCGGATCCAGCACTTTTTGGGGCGCATGAGCTTTTTGCCCTTGGGCGTGATGTCGGACCAGCCGCAGATGGCGAGCGGGTTGACGGGCGCCTTGCCCATCTGAGCGATGAGCGCAAAACCGCCGTGGACCTCGGGCTTGATCTCGCGCGAGCGGATGCGCGTGCCCTCGGGGAAGATCAGGACATCCTCGCCGCGCTGCAGCGCATGCTGGGCGGCGCGCAGGCACTTCATGTCGGCGGTGCCACGCTCGACGGGGATGCCGCCCACGCGGCTAAAGGCCCAGCGCACGATCTTGGTCTTGGCGAACTCAGACTTAAAGATGGGACGGATGCGGCGACCGCCAAAGAACAGTGCCGTCTCCACGGCCAAGAGCTCGGCCATCGAGGTGTGGTTGCAGATGACTACGCTACCACGGCCTTCCTGGCGCTCAAACAGCAGGTCGGCGTCCTCGACCTTCCAGCGCCACATGAGCTTGGAGAAGACCCAAAGTATTGCCATGACCACGACGACGGTGCCGCGGATGAGCGCCGGGAACTCGGCGTAGGGGGCGTTGTAATAGTCCTCGGGCGTCTGCTTAAACAGGCGCATGGGCTACCTCCTTTGGTTGATGAGGTCCTCGATGATGCGGACGACCTCGTCGATGGTGTGGGCGGTGGAGTCAACGTGCACGGCGTCCTCGGCGGGCACGAGCGGCGCGACCTCGCGGCTGCTGTCGAGCTTGTCACGCTGCTTGAGGGCGTCGAGGGTCTCGTCGACCTCGGCCTCGAGCTGCTCGTCGGTCAGCGGCTGGGCGTCGTTTTGGTGGCGCTGCAGCACGCGGCGGCGGGCGCGTTCACGCGGGTCGGCGGTCAGGAAGACCTTGACCTGTGCGTTGGGGAACACGACGGTGCCGATGTCGCGGCCCTCGGCAACGATATCGCGGTCCTCGGCGGCACGGCGCTGGTGGACGAGCATGGCGGCGCGCACGCCCGGGTAGGCCGAGACCTTGGAGACGTTGGCGTCCACCTGCGGGGTGCGGATAGCGGCCGAGGCGTCCTGGCCGTCAATGGTCAGGCGCGTGTCCTCACCGGTGCCATTGGTAAAGCGGATCTCGATCTGCTCGGCGAGGGCGTCGATGGCCGCCTCGTCATCCAGATCGATGCCGCGGTCGAGCGCGGCAAAGGTGACGGCGCGATACATGGCGCCCGTGTCGAGCTTGTTAAAGCCCAGCTGGCGGGCGATCTCCTTGGCGATAGTTGATTTGCCGGAACCGGCGGGGCCGTCGATGGCGACGATCATGCAATGCTTCCTTTCGGTGGTTGACGTGCTGGTATGAGTCGCGGGCGTTGCGCGTGGCTGACGGGTTGCCTACCCCGTGTAGCGCTCGCGGTAGGTGTTGCGCTTGGGTGCGGAGCCGTGGCTGCCGTGGTGGCGGGTACGGCTCGCGGGGTTGTCCTGGGGCTTGCCGCCGCGCTTGGCGCTCGCCTGCTTGGGCGGGATGCCGCCGTCCTTGAGGATCTGCACCTCGCGGTCGGTGAGCTCGCGCCACGAGCCCTTGGCCACGTCCTTGAGCTCCAGGCCGGCAAAGTTGCAGCGATGCAGGCGGATTACAGGATGGTGGATCTTGCTCAGCATGCGCTTGACCTGGTTTTTACGACCCTCGCGGATTATGACCTCCACGGCGGTGGTACCGGGCTTGACGCCTTGCGGAGCCACGGCCTCTGCCTCGCGCGCGTTGATGACGCGGCAGATCGCCGGCTGGCACAGGCCGTCGTCGAGTTCGATGCCGCGGCGGAGTGGTTCTAAGTCGCGATCGGTCAGGTGGCCGTCCACGAGCGCCTGGTAGGTCTTATAGACATGCTTGCTGGGGTGCAACAGGTCCTGCGACAGGTCGCCGTCGGTGGTAAAGAGCAAAAGACCCGTGGTGTCGCGATCCAGACGACCCACCGGGAAGAGCCCCGGAAAGCGGTCGCGCGGGACCAGGTCGGCCACGCAAGGGCGCTCCTGCGGATCGCTCATGGTGGTGAGGTAGCCGGTCGGCTTGTAGAGCATCAGGTACACGGCGCCCTGATTGAGCTTGACGGGCATGCCGTCGACCTCGATATGGTCGCAGTCGACATCGACCTTGGTGCCCAGCTCGGTCGCGATCTGGCCGTTGACGGTCACGCGGCCGGCAGTCATCAGGTCCTCCGAGCCGCGGCGGCTCGCCACGCCCGCGCGCGCCAAAAAGCGCTGCAGGCGCATGGTGTGCGGGTAAACGGGCTGGGCGTCGGTTGCGGTTACTGCGCTGCCCATGGCGCTCGTCTCCCCTGCTTCGTTAGTTCTCGTCATGCATATCCTCCGAGGTCTCGTCGACGACCATGGTCTCCAAGTCCTCGACTGCCTCAATATCTTCAACATCGGTATCGAGCAGTTCGCGCTCTTCGTCCAGGTCCTCGGCCTGCTCCTCGAGCGTGGACTGAATGCTGCGGCCGCTCAGGCGCTCGCGGATAAACTGGCGCGACTGCTCGTCGGGGGCAAACTGCTCCAAATCAGGCAGGTCGCGGGTGGAACGCAGGCCGAACTTTTCCAAGAAGGCGTTGGTCGTGCCGTAGATGATGGCCTGACCGCGCTGGGGGTCGCGGCCGAGCTCGCGCACCAGACCCTTGTCCACGAGCGACGCGATGACGCCGTCGGAGTTGACGCCGCGGATGCCCTTGACCACCTCGCGCGTCACGGGCTGGTGGTATGCGATGACGGCCAGGGTTTCGAGCGCCGCCTGCGACAGCTTTTGCGTGTCCCAGCTCAACACATAGGCCTCGACCACGTCGTGGTAGGCGGGGTGCGTAAACAGGCGCCAGCCGCCGGCGACCTCGCGCAGCTGAAAGCCGCGATTGGCCTCCTCGTACTCAACCTTGAGCTCGGCCAAAAGCGATGCGCACTCGCCGGGGGCGATGTCGAGCGCGTTTGCCAGCGCAGGGGCGCTCACGGGGTCGCTCGAGACCAGCAGCAACGCCTCGAGGGCGCCTTTGAGGCTGTTTGCCTCCAGCGTGGAAAGGGTTGACATGGTTGCGGCTCCTATTCGGTGAGCTCGGGGCCCTCGCCGGGCACGTATGCCTCGGCGCCCTCGACTCGGTTGATGCAGATGGTTCCGAAGATCTCGTCCTGGCTCAGCGTGAGCGAGCCGCGCTTGGCGAGCTCGAGCATGGCCAGGAAGGTAACGACGAGCTGCTCGGTGGTGGCTTCGCCGTCCAACAGCTCGCGGAAGGTGCAGGTTTGGTGCGCCATGGTAAAGCGGTCGACCGAGGCCACCGTCAGGTCGAGCGGCACGCGATGCGGAGCCACGTGCTCGGCCTCCAGCAAGAAGGTCTGGCGCTTGCCGTCCAGGTCGGCACAGATGACGGCCAGGCCGCGCAGGGTGATGCCGGCCAGGTAGTCGGGCATAAGGCCTAGGAACTCGGGGTCGGGGCCGGCCACACGCGGGTGCATGCGGCTTTCGGCCTGCATGCGGGCACCGAGGGCCGCAGCCGCGCTTTTAAACTTCTTGTAGGCAATCAGGCGCTGGATCAGTACCTCGCGCAGGGCGTCGCCGTCGAGTGTGCTGAGCTCCTCGAGGTCTTCGTCGAGCTCGCAATCGTCGTCATCGACTTTGCTCGGGGCCTCCTGCGGCACCAGAGAGGCGGCCTTGATGTCCAAAAGGGTTGCCGCGACCAGCAAAAAGTCGCTCGCCACGTCCAGGTCCAGCGCCTCGATGCGCTCGGCCTCGGCAAGGTACTGCTCGGCCACTTCGCTAATGGAGATGGCGCCGATATCTACTTTTTGGCGGGTTACCAGCTGCAGCAGCAGGTCGAACGGTCCGCTGTAGACCTGCGTCGACACGCGATACGACATCTTCGACCTCCTTTGACGGCGCCTTCGCGGCGCGGTTTGGGTGCATATCACGACCGTTTTGCACGGTCGACCTGTAAGTTTACCTTAGATGCCGGCGATTGCGAAGTTGAGCAGCTGCTCAGCGAGCGGATACACGGTAACGTCGAAATAGCGGCCGATCACGTCGATGCCGGTCCACATAGGCAGCAAGTACAGAACGATGATGAGGATCGGCATGGCGTATTGCTGCAAGCGGTAATAGTTGTCGAGCGCCTTGCCTTTGAGGAACGGAACGACGATTGACGAGCCGTCGAGCGGCGGGATCGGGATGAGGTTAAAGAACGCAAGCGACAGGTTGACCACGATAAAGGTGGCGCCGAAGTTCATGATTTGCGACGCCACGGCAAAGGACATGCTGGCGTAGAGGTTGCCATAGGTCAGGTGCATGAGGGCCGCGGCCAGGCACGCGAGCACGATGTTCGATGCGGGACCCGCCGCGCTCACCAGGACCTCGTCGCGCTTGGGGTGCTTGAGGTTGTTGAGGTAGACGGGCACGGGCTTGGCAAAGGCGAACACAGGGCCGCCGGCAGCGAGCATGAGCAGCGGCAGGATGATGGTGCCAAACGGGTCGATGTGGTTGAGCGGGTTGAGTGAGACGCGGCCGCGCGAACGGGCCGTCTTGTCGCCGAGTGCCCAGGCCGCGGCGGCGTGCGCGCTCTCGTGGATGACGATGCCGACGATGACGGCGACGGCGCTCGCGAGCAGGTTCATGAGGTAGCTGCTGGACATAGCGCTCCCCTAGCGGACGCGGCGCGAGGCGCGCGTGAGCAGGTAGTCGGCTACGAACAGGATTACGGCAACGATGGCGTAATCCAAGCGGAACACGCCGCCAAAGGGCGACGTGATGACGCCGTAGCCGGCGATGGCGCTCGGCAGCGCGCGCGAAAGCTCAACGACAAAGCCCACGATCTGCAGCTTGGCGGTGAGGCCGCTAAAACACAGCAGCACGGTCATCGCGCTCATAAAAATGCCGCAGATGCGACAGGCGATGGCGATGATGCTCATCGCCACGGCAGCGGCCTTACGAGAGTTCACGCGCGGTCTCCTCTTCGATCTGGGTGGAAAGCTCCAGCCATTCGTCCTCGAGCTTGGGTAGCTCTTGCTTAAGGCCGTTATATTCCCCCAGCGCGGCGTTGAACTTGTCTTGATCGGCATAAAGCTCTTCGCTGGCCATCAATTCCATAAGCTCGTCATAGCGGGCGCGCTTTTTGTCGAGCTCGGCCTCGATCTTCTTGAGCTGGTTGCGCACGCCCTTGAGCTTTTTGTTGAGCGCAGCACGGGCCTGGGCCTCGGCGCGCTTTTGCTCCTTGGTCTTTTTACCCTCGACCGGTTTAGGCGCCGCGGCGGGGGTGTCTGCCTGGGCGGCGCTGGCTTTGATGGACTTGGCCGTGGCCGGCGCACTCTCCCCTGCCGACTCGGCGGCGGCGCGGGCTGCGAGGTCCTCGCGCTTGTAGAGGTAGTAGTCGTAGTCGCCGTCATAGACCGTAACCTTGCCATCGCGGATGTCGATCACACGGTTGGCTACGGCGCGCACTAGGTGCTCGTCATGGCTGATCAGCACGATGGTGCCGGGGAAGTTTTGCAGGGCGTTCTCGAGCATATCCACCGAGTCGATGTCCAGGTGGTTGGTGGGCTCGTCCAGGCATAGGAGCGCCTCGGGCGCCACGAGCATCTTGGCTAGGGCCAGACGCGCCTTTTCGCCGCCGGAGAGGACGCGGACCTGCTTCTCGATGGAATCGTTGTCGCTAAACAGGAAGGCGCCCAGTAGGCTGCGCTGCTGCGGCACGGTCCACTTGGGCGTGACGGTGTCGATCTCTTGCAGGACGGTGTTGGACTCGGTCATGCCCTCGAGCGCGTGCTGGGCGTAATAGGCCACGCCCACGTTGGTGCCCAGGTCGCGGGTGCCGGTGGTGGGCGGCTCCAGTCCGGCGATGATCTTCATGAGCGTGGACTTGCCGGCGCCGTTGGGGCCGACGAGCGCCACGTGCTCGCCGCGGTAGAGCTTGAGGTCGATGTCGCTGTAGATGTGCTTGTTGCCGTAGGACTTGGAGACGCCCTCCAGGCCCACGGCCATGTCGCCGGAGTGCGGTGGGTCAGGGAACTTAAAGTCGATGTGCTTGTGGCCCTCGGGTAGGATGACAAGCTCCTTTTTGATCTGCTCGATCTTGCGGATGCGCTCCTGGGCCTGGGCTGCCTTGGTGGGCTTGTAGCGGAACTTGTCGACGAAGACCTGCATGTGGGCGATGTCGCGCTCCTGGGCGGCGCGCTTGGCGCGCATCTGCTCCAGGTTGTCCTCGCGCTGCTTGAGGTAGCTACTGTAGTTGCCGGTATAGGTGGTCACGCGGCGGTTTTCGAGGGCGGCGACGTGGTCGACGCAGGCGTCCATGAAGGCGCGGTCGTGACTGACGATGAGGACGGCGCCGTCGTAGTTGGCGATAAAGCCACGCAGCCACTGGACGCTTTCGAGGTCCAGGTGGTTAGTGGGCTCGTCCAGAAGCAGCAGGTCGGGGTGGCGCAGGAAGAGCTTGGCGAGCGCGATGCGCATCTGCCAGCCGCCCGAGAACTCGGAGCATGGGCGCTCAAAGTCAGTGACCTTAAAGCCCAGGCCGGACAGGATCTTGCGGGCGTTGCTCTCGAGCTCGTAACCGCCCAGATGCTCAAAGCGGTCCTGGACCTGGCCGTACTCGTTGAGGAGGGCGTCGACGTCCTTGCCCTGCTCGGAGAGTTCGGTGATCTGGGCCTGCAGCTCGTTGGCACGCTCGCCCATGCGGCGGATTTCCTTGGCGGCGGCCATGACCTCGGCGAGGATGGTGGTGTCCTTGTGCTCCAGGTTGGTTTCCTGCTCTAGGTAGCCCACCTGGCAGTCCTTTGCGTACTGGACTTGGCCGGAGTCGGGACTGTCGATGCCCATGATGATTTTGAGCATGGTGGTTTTGCCGGCGCCGTTAGGGCCCACGAGCGCAAAGCGCTCGCCGGGGTTGATCTGGAAGGATGCGCCGCTAAAGAGGACGCGCGCGCCGAAGCTTTTTTCGATCTTGTCGACCAGGAGGATCATGGTGCCGCCTTTGACCTTGTGTGCCTATATGAAAAAAGGCCCCAACTTGCGTTGGAGCCTCATTCAATGCTCGGGTGGAGACGAGGGGGATCGAACCCCTGACCTCTTGACTGCCAGTCAAGCGCTCTCCCAGCTGAGCTACGCCCCCGTGCGAAGAAGTACTATACGGGAACTCCCCCGCCGATGCAAGGACAATTTTGGAAAAACTTTCGCCCGCGCCGGCGCGGGCGAAACACGACCCGCCCGCTCAACCGCGTTTCCCGTGCCCCGCCAGTCCCATTATCGGGCCCGATTGCGAACCGCCCCTCCTCTGCGCCTCAGAACTATGCCGGTTTACTACGATGAGTCAGGAATGTTCGACCACGCACGCCTTTTCACGCAACCGTCGGGCTCCCTACCTGCGGTTTTGCAAACGGGGAACACGCGGTGCTCGGGAGTCACTGGTCAGTCGTAGTAAACTGGCGGTGTTTTGAAATGGCATCAGCTTGATTTCGCGGTTAAATGTGTTGGAGCCCTGAATTAATGGCCTTAACTTTTTCTAAAACACGTCTTTTCTGCGACGCGCCTAGATTGGTTGTTGTTTAGCATTGGACTTGATCTTGCGTTGTGCGACTTGCTCGTGCATGGTAGTATTTCACGACGTGAAGCGAAGAAATTAGGCCTTAGATGCCTTTATTAGAATTGCATTCACCGTTCATAAGGGCTCTTGGCGCAACGGTTAGCGCAGGGGACTCATAATCCCTGGGTTCTGGGTTCGAATCCCGGAGGGCCCACCAGAGTATTTTGAGGCCGGGCATTACGCCCGGCCTCTTTGTTATTAGCGCTGCAAACTAGCTTTGCCATCCAGAGACGTAAAGTTATTAACATTCATATTCGTAATTAACAATGGGAATGTCGTCAAGATGCTACCCAACCAACACATAGCGTCAATCGTTAGATATGAAAAAAGGCCCCAACTTGCGTTGGAGCCTCATTCAATGCTCGGGTGGAGACGAGGGGGATCGAACCCCTGACCTCTTGACTGCCAGTCAAGCGCTCTCCCAGCTGAGCTACGCCCCCGTGCGAAGAAGTACTATACGGGAACTCCCCCGCCGATGCAAGGACAATTTTGGAAATATTCTGCGGCGCGTGGAACAGGCACGAGGACGAAGAGACACACGATGCCCGAAATAGCCCGCGGGGCGCGCCCCGCGGGCGGCGGCAAGCCCGCCGCCTTCCTTCCCGGGGTTCGGCATGTCGCCCTAGATGCCGTCGGCCAGACCAAAGCGATCCGCGTTGCTTCCGGGGGCCTGAGCCCCTCAGCACACCTTCGGGCCAATTTACGGAACCGTGCGAAGCTCGCCCCAGCTGGTCGCTTCATAAATAGACCGGTTTACTACGCCGATTCCTGGATTTTCGACCTCACGCCTATTTTGGCAAAACGAGCAGGCAATTTACCTGCGGTTTTAAGAGCGGCGAATTCGGTGTGCTCAGCCACCCTCAATCCAACGTAGTAAACCGGCATGGTTTTAAAATGGCACTTAATTACTGGCAGCATATAAAGTATTGAGAAATGCTCATTTGGGCATTATTACTTACCAATACCAAGCCAATTGCACAGAACGTTGGCCCGCAATCTGGTCTCAGCGCATCTCATCGCTTCAGTTTTTGGTTTGTAGCGCAACCCCAATCGCTCATACACGCCGTGAATGATGGCATCAAGCTGATCGTGATTATTGAGCATGTCATGGGTTACAAGAAATACGTCGTATCCCATGCTTTGCAATGCTGTCATTCGTGTGGCATCGTGGTCAAGCACGGCGCCCGATCCATGGATAACCTCCCCTTGAAGTTCGATAATCACAGCCTTCATTGTTATTGGGTTTACGATGACGATATCGCCATAACAGATTTTCTGACCCGCGATTTTCCGAGCTGAATTCGACAGCGGTGTTAAGTCGTTGACGTATATGTTTTTAAACTCCGCTCCGCCGGCACGCCTCGGATGACTTAGCAACATGATTCCAGCAACTTCTAGCGGGGATGCCGCAATACCCATTACCTGCTGCGCGGCTTTGTAGAATTGCTTTCCCCACATCTCGCCCTTAACCTTAGCTGCAAATTTGTGAAGTTCTTCTAATTCAATAAGAGGCTTTCTCATCCAGAGCGACGTGCCCTTTCCGTTAGCTTTATTTCCGGATCCATCATCCTGCTGCCCGCTTTGATTATTCTCGCCGTCCTTCTGGTGCGCCCGAGCATAGACTCGCTTCCATGGGGCCTCGTCCTGGGATTCGTCTAGTTCAAACAGACTCTCTGTGGTGTAATGCTCTTCTTCTGAATTTGCCTGTTCAAGTGCCATGTTGACCGCGAGCGATGGTTTAAAAACCGAGAACCATCCGCAAAACTCGTACATAGCCAGAACTAGGTCGCATGAAGACACGCTACGAGTCATGGTGAATAGTGTATTAAGAGGGTCTGTGACGCTAAAGCCCATACCCGTGTCGATGGAAACCTTCTCTGTATAGGCGCTGTTCCATCGAATGGTCCGTCTTGTCTCGGAATGCAGGTTGCTTCGTGTTGATGCTGCTGTGATGACTGGCGTCTTGAGGACTTCGGTTACGAAAGGGGCTTGGGATAGGGCTCGCCAGCCGTCTTCGGAGTTGGGCAGGCGCGGGTAGAGATCGCGCACCTGAGGCGGGCAGCGCCAGTAGCGGAATGCGGTGTTTGCGCAGACGATTTCGTCCATTTGCGCCTCCCCTGGTTTCGGCCTCGGGCCGTGCGGATTGCGGACATCGCCGATTATCTACTGGGGCATCATGCGGGTAAGTACCGGAAGCTGACCAAACGCTGACCAAAAGATGGACGGTCTATGTCGAAAGTTGGCGCGAATAGCGAAACGCGCAGGTAACGAAGCTGCTCGTTTGGTCCCTGCCTCCACAATTCTTCGTGCCATACACAAGGTTGAACAGGAAAATTACTGAATTCGCGATTTAAAAATGCGCAAGAAGCCAGCAAAAGAACCGCAGGTAGGCTATGCCGTTGTAGCAAAGTTCAATTGGTTTTTGGTGTCAGATTTGGTGTCACCCTTGGTGTCAAAAATAAAAAGGCCAGAGGCTTAACACCTCTGACCTGCGCTTTTGATGGTGGGCGATACAAGATTCGAACTTGTGACCCCATCCGTGTGAAGGATATGCTCTACCCCTGAGCCAATCGCCCGTAGCCTTTCGGCAAAAGAGATACTAACATAGCCGCGCGCGGTTTACCAAGAACTTTTTGCCCTCGATTTTAAATTCGTGGGTGCAAGCCAAGCCAAAGCGACCAAAGCAATCGGCAAAACCGCAGCTAAACCTACCTTTATCGCTTGATCCACGAAGTCTCGGGGCGGCAGATCAGTCGCGCATTGTTGTAGGCCATGTCGAGCGTGAGGCAGGTGCGCGCGGCGTAAAAGCCGTCCTCGCGCTGGATGGTCAGCGCCAACTCGGGCTTGTCGCCGGTCAGACACAGCGGCAGCAGCAGCTGGATCCGGCCGCCGTAGAACTGCGGCACGGCAAGCGTGTAGTTGGCGGCGGCGCGACGGGCGGCCTCGGCAACGGCACCCTCAAAGGCGCGGCGCAGCAGCAGCGAGTTACCCTCCCCCATCAGGCTGGCGGGAATGCGCGTCAGGTTCTCCTCGTCGCCCAGAATGTGGTCGATGTTGGAGCGGATGGGCAGTCGATAGTCAAAAATCAGCTCGGAGGGGTCCTCGGCAAAGCGCACGCGGCACGGCAGGTACTCAAACGAGACCAGCATGGGGTCGCTTTCCTTAAAGAAGCCCTTCAAAAACCAGCGCTGGCGCGCGTCGGGCTTGGTGTTGGGCTCAAACAGGCCGTAGATGGTCTCGTAGCGGCGCGTGTACAGGCCGGTATTGAACAGGCAGCGGTCGTCGTCGAACACCAGCGGCAGGTTGGACGGCGCGGTCTGGTTCACGTCGCGCTCGGTCAGGAAAACCGCGCGACTAAACGAAAACGACAGGTAGTTTTTGAGGATGCGGTTGCCGGGACCCCAGTCCTCGGGGTCGGCAAGGTCGGCCAGGCGGTCATAGCAGGGTTCGGGACAAAACGCGAAGTCGTACACATTGCTGCACAGGGTGCTGGGGATCTCCATATGGCTTCCAATCAAGATAATGGCAGGCGTGCGGATGCTTAGATTCTATACGTGCGACGGGTCGCCCGTGCCCGCAACGCAACCGCGGCGCAGCTCTTCGGCGAGGCCGGCGCGAGAGCGGTTTCCGGAAACGAGGTCCTGGATCCAAGCGTAGTACTGGTTGTCTTTTACCTCCGGGCTGTCGGACAGCATGACCGGAGTGCCTGCGAACCTTAAGACGGACAACGCAAAGACAAGGCTGGTTCGTTTGTTACCGTCTTCAAAGATGTGGTCCTTGACCATGTGCTCGGCCACGTAGGTGACCTGGTCAAAGATGTCTGCGAAGCGATCGGCCGGCGATTGACCGAATATCGTACAGAATGCACCCGCAAGCACGGACTCGACGCATCCAAGCTCAAGCGCGGCCCGGTCGCCTGTGGCGTCGGTTGTATAGCAGCGCCCGACCGTCATCAGCGTGCTGTGTAGGCGCATCACGGCCGCGGCCATAGCTTCGAGCGAACCGGCATCATCGAGCCCGAGCGGCGCTAACGGATGCGCGCCTCGCTGCGTAGTCGCCATCATGAGTTCTCCAAGAGTCTGAGCGCGTTGGGCATGGCAGCGATGGTTAACTCAACTGCATGGTCGATCGACATAAAGCCGTCGAGCGAAATCGGTAATGTTGAATTTGCCTCGTGCGCTACTGAGCAATCTTCTTGAGTAGCGCGACCAGTGCCGTCATCTGGCTGAACATGACTCCAAAGCATGTGCGTCTCCTTTATAGCTTCGTAGATGGAAAAGCCTGCGAGTCGTACTCCAGAACGATCGGTTGCCAGATGAGGTCTTCAATACTGCAGTCGAGCGTGTTTGCGAGCGCCAATGCCGAGGAGACCGAGGCGCGGCGTAGGTCGAGCTGGTTCTGCTCGTAGAGTTGTATGGCGCGAAGTTTAACCCCCGATTGGGCTGCGAGCTGTTTTTGCGTTAGGCCGGCGGCCTTTCGTGCCGCTTTGAGGCCCTTTTTGTCTGCCTGGGCATTGTTCCATTTATCAATGACAATCTGGGCGAATTTGTCTTCGGAGGCCTCGTGGAGTGGATGGTACGAGCCGATGATCCAATCGAGCGGAGCAACTTCGAGTAGCTCGTTAAAGCTCAGGCTGCACATCCATTGCGCATAGGCCAAAACCCAGCCCGCCCAGTACTGAGGCGAACGGTCGAACGGATAGGTCTCCCTGCATTCGACGGGGGTCAGTCCCGCATGGGCGATAATATCGCGCGCGAGCTCGTCGCCCGCCATGCCGCAGACGACGCGAGGTATACCGCGCTCAAACTGTTTCATCTCAAAAGCGTTCGACAGTATCGCCGTCAACTCGGCTGGAGTCAGCCCTTGGTCACAGAGGGCAAAATCGACCGCCTCGCCCAGCGTTCTCATGGCATCCTCGAGATACATCTCACTGTAGGCGTGGGTCATCGCCCGTCATCCCCTCTCGAATGATATCGACGATACGGATTCCCTCAAATGGATTTTCGGCAAGTAGCTCCCGATACTGTGCCCTTGCCGCTTTATCTCGCTCCTTGGCCAATGGACCATACAAAGCTTGCGGCGCACGTTCAAATCCAGCAAAACGAATGCTCTTAAACGCGCGCTCGCTTTTGAGCACAATCTGCTCTCCCAAGCTGCCGAGCCTCATAGATCGACCAAGCTGATCGACGGTAATCGTATTGTTCACAAAAGCTCTGGCATAGCTAAAGTACGAGTCGTCCGCGCGCCATCCCCTTATTACGTCGCAAGTGCTAGTGTCAGGTAGAAAATGATCGTGGAGATATTCGCACGCCCCCACGGCAATAGCGGTGTCCTTGCGAAAAGAACGATGTTCTACAAGCAACGCTATCCAATGCAGAACTGAATATTGCGGCGATAGCAGGTCGAGATCCTTGAGATTGGCCATATCGAGTTCATAGCGATTCGCAAAGCCATCGGCATCACGCGAACATGCCCATTCCCTTGCAAGGTCGAGGCTCTCTGTGCAATAGAATCCCTGTCCATAGTCGTTATGGACTTTCCCCAGGCCAAGCTGGGGAGTCTCAATAATTTTCTGAGAACCATGCCACAGTTCCACGCGAGTCTCCTAACAGGTATCTCTCTAGCGATAGTATAGCAAACTATCGCTAGAGAGATACCTGTATTCAAAGAGCAAAAGGGTGTATGGAACCGAGTTTGAGTTCAATACTGGCTTCTAAGACTCGCCGAGCCCGGAAGTATGCGGCAAAATTAAGACTTGCTGATAACGCCGGAGCACACTAACGCCTCAGCCTGCCACAGCACTTCATAGATGCGCACCTCATCCTGTTCGAGATTTTTGCGGAAGGCCGGGCGCATGTGATCTGGTGGGTTGGTGACTATATCAATCTTTCGCCCAAGTTCTTTTTCGAGCTCATGGGAGAGTTCGTAAAGCGTGCCGAACGTCATGGTGTTGCCGCAGACTAGGCGCAAGTCAATCTCGCTATCGGGCGTTTGCTCGCCTCGCGCAAACGAGCCAAATAAATATGCCTCGCGGACGTCGTGGCGAGCCAGCACGCGGGAGACCGCAGTGGATATGTCGGTTAACGAGAACATGGATAATTGCCGCTCAACAGTAAAACATCAGGGGACCAGCGCCGAAACCTCCGGTCCAACTTTATGGCGTTCGGCAAGCTCGAAAATGTATGGGGAATTTGACCTGACAAACTTGGTTAAGAAATCCAGATCGTCCGCAGAGAAGCCTTCGACATTAAACCATTTGACCGCAGGCAGAAAGCACTCTGCATGGTCAAAACCAAAGTCGACGGGACGCTCGACAGCTACGCGAACGGCCCCATCTTCTCGTATCTCTGAGTAGGCAAGCTGAGTGCCATCATCAAGCTGAACGTAGCTCCAAAGCATGACTGCGTCCTTTACAGGTTCTTGGGAAATAGTGTGACTGGCCGTAGCACGGGATAAATCGCACTATTGGCCCGACCCAAATACATCATCTACAAGATCAGGCAAATCTGTCCATACCTGATAGGCGACAACGTTGTCCGGATTTGCTTCTCTTGCGCGGCGCTTATCATCGGTATTGTGCTTTGCGGCATTGGCCAAAGCCTGGTCCTTTTTGCCATCAATCATTTCTAGATTTACAGACTTGAACTTAGACGCAGACGACCTGTTGGGGTCGGTGGTCTTTAATACACCAAGGTTGCGCGCCCTTTTCTCACATTGGGGAGTCGATGCAAAAGTTTCCGGGCATGGTGAAACATGATCGATAAGCCATACTTCAAAGCATGGATTGGAGATCGCGAGCTTAACTCCTTTTGTCTTAGCTTCTCGTTCTGCCTTGGCCAAATTCCTGAACTCATCCGAATCGACAACAATCCATGCGGAACTCAATGCTTCGATTTCACCTGTTTTAACTGCCTTTTTATCATTCTCGAGCTCTCGCGACAGTTGCTTGGCCACCTTCAAGGGGTCTCCGTCTATATGCCGATACCGCACACTTGCGCGAACATCCATCTCACTAATTAAGTGGTTGAAGTATTCGGTTTCGGTCACCTTGCCATTGGACACAATTAAGTAGCGCTTTCTTTTGGCTCTTGTTTGCTTTTTGCGGCCAAGAGCAAGCCCTCTCCTTTCTGCCTTAGCCATTTATGTCAGCGCCTTCCTTCATGAGTCGGGCCACAAGTTGATGAAAACTTGGGTTGGGCAGCGGCACATAGACACCGTTTAAGTAATTGCGCCCCAGATTCTCATTTGCACGAGGGGAATACTCCATCGCGGCAATTAATTGCGAAGTACCTTCAGAGTCCTTTTCCACAAACCAGACCTGGTCACGTTCGAGCACCTCTTCCATGGGGCTGGTTCGCGTCATCAAGGTGACATCATGGGTTGAGAAGATGAGCTGCGCGCCCTTTGGATTTGTGTCGGGATCGGCGAACAGTGAGACGAAGTCGCGCAGGAGCGTAGGATGAAGACTCGAATCAAGCTCGTCAATTACTGTTGTGGCCCCGCTGCTTAAAGAGCGTATGGCTACCGAGAAAAACGCCAGCGCAGCTTTTGTGCCCTCCGATTCATGGGCGGAGTCCAGCCAAAAGCCATCTCCCGAGCCTTTATGGTGGAAGAACAGGTCATAAGCGAACGACCATTTAAAGTCTTCTGCAATTTTATTACGTGCCTCTTCCGGAATCTCATCGAGTCCAACGAGCGAGTCTTTTAAACTCATGACGCCCTCCGCTTGACGGACATCCATTCCGTCAATTCCGATATCAGCATATTTAATGAGCTGAGATAGCATCTGAGCTCGTGCGTCATCGTTGATAAACAGCTTTTTTATGGTGGCAAGCTCTGCTAGATAATGCGTTGCATCATAGAGATTGATGTCATTGGCAAGAGCTGCGAATGCGGGTTGAATTACATCACTTCCAGCCGCCGCGGCGGCAGATAAGAACAAAGAATTATTGCGCGTGATATCCCAAAGTTGTTTTTTGGCGCCTGTAAAGGTGCTACCAAATTTAATTGACTGTTCCCCGTTTATCGATGAGCGGTCATAGAGAAGGGACGGCTGTTTTGATCGATACACGGTGAGATTCTCATATGTAACCTCATTTTTGTTTACACCAAATGAAAATTCATACTTTAAGTTGCTGGCGATAAAATCTATCGAGAATTCTGTGTCATTTGATCGCGATTCCGAGTCAAGTAAAAAGGGGACGATGGGTATTTGAGACTTCGCATCGCCTGCCGCGTAACCGGTACGAACAAAGTAAGAGACAAAGTTAAGAGCGTTTAAGAAATTTGATTTGCCCGAAGCGTTTGCACCGTAAATCGCAGCCACTCGCACAGGACCAAGTTCCTTTTTGCTTGAAATCGGTTCGAAAGAGAACTGCTGCGTATCCCGAAAACTGAGGAAGTTCTTAAAAGAAAAGTTGAGGATCATCTTTAGAATCCTTTTCGCAAAAGTTGATTTACCACAGACATCCTTTAATAACAAGGACAATTATATAGTTTTAAAACCATTATTTGTTAGCTTTGAACAAATATCTGCTTTAAATTGAAATCTATTCAAGAGGCCCTATCTATATTAGAAACTTTTGGAATCGATATTTCCGGTCATTACTTTGCCTGAGGGCATATCAAGGACAACTTCCTTTTGCCAGTATTGAGCATGTAGGTGAGGCGTGTTGTGGCCGTTTTCAGCAGTGCGAAGGTTACATTTAATTCCATTGTCTTTTCCAACAAGTTCTCGCTTCGTAATGTAGTCGAATATGCTTTGCCTTTCAGCAGCGATGCGCGACAACTAGGAGCACTGTCCCAAGCAGAAAAAGCGCCACGGAGGTGGCGATCCAGCAGTTATCACCGGCCTTGGGGAGCGAGTCGGTCGTCGCGGTGGCGGTCTTGGGCCTAGAGGCCTTGGCGGCCGTGGTGTTGGTCACTGTGGTCTTGGTCACCGTCTTAGTCGCGGCCGCGGGCTTCGGTGTGGGATTCGTCGACGGATCCGCAGCTGGCTCGCCGGTAGCGGGTTCAGTGCCAGGGGCAGACGGACCATCCCCCGGTACATCGGGCCCACCGGTCTCCCCCGCCGACGCCGTGGCATCCACGGGCTCGATCGTCACATGCGTTGCCACGGACCCGTCAGCATCCACCACGCCGCCTGCGCCAAAGGCCCCGCCCGCTGGCGCCACAAAGCGCGCGGATGCAAGCGTCCCGCCCAGGCAGGCGACACCGCCGTCGGTGCCCGACGCATCCAGCCAGGAAGCATCGACGGTAAGCTGCCCGGTCGCGCCACCGCCAGCAGTCCCGCCCAGCAGACACACACCATAGGCGCGCACGCCCGTCCCGGAGCCCGCGCCCGCGGCGACAACGCGCCCACCGCCGCGAACGGCAAGACCATCCGCGATCACGCCGGCCACCCGCGCATCCGCGATGCCGGCGCCGTAGGCCCGCGCGTCGACCTTGCAGCCGTCCACCGCGAACGTCCCCGACACGTAGATCCCGCACTGCGAGCCCGTGGCCACCAGCGACCCGGTGCCGCGGAGCGTCAGATCGCCCCACACCTCCATGCCGCAACGCGAGATATCCACGTCGGGCGCGCTCGTCTCGACAACAGTGTTCTGCCCGGTCAGCGTCACCACCAGGTCGCCGTCGGCGCCGATGGCCTCGCCCGCATAGCCGGTCAGCTCCAGATGGTCGGCATCGGTCCAGGCCCATCCGGGGCCCGATACGCCCGGCTCGTAGTACGTGGAGCCCGCAATGAACAGGCTGTCCGCGCCAGCGGCATAAGAAGGCCCGCTCAGCAAAGCGCATAGGCAGGCCATGACGGTAAGCATGATGTAGTGTCGGCTGGTGTGGAACGCGGCAGCAAACATAACCGCTCCGATCTACGCAAGAGCCAATGGAAGCTGCTCCAGGAAATTGCCTGGTAGCAGCAGTTATTAGTGTAGCGAGATCAAGCAAGGGACGATGAAGAAACCTGAGATCGAACCCCGAAATTAGGTGTAAATCGTTTTGCCAGTCGGTGAAAGGAGGAGTCGCCTAATACTGGAACCCTTGCAGTCAGGTCACTTATCCCCGTGCTCTGTTTCTGGATCCTTTAAAGAATAGAGTTCACGTGCTCTGGATACGCATTTCTGCCTGTATTTGGTTTCCCGTAGGGCATCAACGATCTCTTCAGGGCTCAGCTCTAATAGGCAAAGCAATTTGCCCCAGTTAAGAAGAATCACGGCTTCGGCATGCGCATAAAGTGCCTCGCCTGAAAGAATCTCGTCAGTGCTGACATTATCGTTTTGATGGATGTAAGCATTTCTAGTTTTACGGTGATTTGCTAAGAATGATTTTGAATCGGGAACGATGTAGCTGCTTAATGGTTCGAGGGATTCCAGCATCTGTGTTGCAAGGGTTCCCGCCATTTGAAAATTTGAATTCTTTAAATGGCGCATTGCCCAATTTCTGATCTTAGGATCTGGGATGTTGTCATTTACAACCTGAAGCCTGTGATTGAACGTGTCCTCGTCAAGTTCGTAAGTCCTATTATCGATTCTTGATAAGGCTTCAAAAGCGCTTGCAGCCGCAATCATGTTTAGGTCAAGGTAAAGGCTTCTCTCATTGGAGAGAATGCCGAGCATGATATTTGCCGCGCGCCGTCCATCATCAGGCAGTTCCAACCATTTGCCGTACATTTTCTGAATTTTGTTCTCAAGTGTTGGAAAAGTGAATGGCATGTTATTGAGATCAGATTTATTTAGTGCATCATGTTTTGCCTCTACGAAGGGAATGAAAGCATCAATCTTGTCTCTCTTTTCAGCGGATAAGAAAGTGATAGCCAGTATTTCTGCCCTGAATCCAATAAACAGGGATAGAAAATCGCGGAATTAGACAATATGATCTTCAATTGCATCTTTTAGGGTGGGCATACAGTTTGAGAACTTAAAGACCAGACTGCAATCACTTTCGATTGATTGGTTTCTTCGCGATCCCTCTCCGCCGCTTAAGGTTATAGTTGGCTTTAGACTGATTTCAACGTGTCTGTTTTTGTATATTAAAGTTTCATTTAGGTCATCCGCATTAACGCTAATTCCTGCAGATACAAACGTATTGGCATTTTCATATCTGCGATTGTATTTCACAGGATTTTGTTCAAACCACTCATATAAGCCCGCAATTTTTACAATCGCCGAACTAACTTGTGGGTCAGATTCATAGAACTTTGACTTCGATACAAGCGCCATCGATGCTGTCCAGGTCTCACGAGCGAATCCGGGGTAACTTGACGAAGTAAACCCTATGGCGTCAATCAATGTTAGATGTGAATTGTCCTGCGCAAGACCATATATGCGATCAAAAGTGCGCGTCGCATTCAATACAGGCGTCCCGACGCCATCTGAAGGAATAGATCCAACAGGTATATTTAAACGAACAGCCTTTTTAGAGTCGAATGATGCTATCCCCATAGCACCAGCGTTCTCGAAATTATCATTTAAGTCCGAGAGCCATAAAGAAGCGGGAAACTCTTTATCAAGCATGCGCCCTCTTTCTGCGTGTGTTGATTGTTGAAGATCTTAAATAACCGGTTATCCAAGATCGAATGCTTCTAGATAATCATAACATCCTGGATCGCGTCAAAAATGCTGGTGTAAGAGTGACGTTCTAGCGACCATGTAACGAAAAACGGCCTTCGTCCTTGAATCTGAAATCACCACAACAACAGGTTCTAGGAGAGAACGTAGACAGCAATGGAAACCTTATCGGGCCTGACATGGGGGAGCTGCTAGGGTGCTTCGCCGAGTAGATCGTGAACGCCGTGTTGGACGCCGAGCCCGACTTGCTTCGAATCGGGCACTACACCAACCTTCTCGACACTAGCTCCTGCTTCTAAGGTTGTGAACCTTATGGCTGATGAACGATGAGGAGGCTTCATTGTCGACCACCGGCACCTTCGCAGAGCACGCTATCCAATGTGGATGAGACCCGTGCGACTTGAAAATTAAGTAGTTCTATAACTCACCCTCTCCCACACGACGAGCGAGGTGTGTGAGGCAGTTTCATAACAACTGACTCTAATTATCTACGGCGTCTTTCCATGATTCCCCAAACATCGGCCATGCTTTACGGCCAATTCTTTCGCGCGCAAACTCTTTATTGAATCCAAGGAAGACAAGCATGTGGTATTCAGCCAAAAGGAGAAGCCTTCCATTTATCCCACGCAGCTCCTCGACCCCATAGGCCTTAGTCTCCAGCCTCCTGTCGTAATGCGTAAGGTAATTCCGCGTATCAACAAGTTTAGTTGAGAAATCGAGAATCGACGAGTCGAGCACATTAACGGGGCAGACGCCCTCTGCATATAGTAAATCGTTAAGTCGGCTTCTAAGATAGATTTTCTGCGACCGACGCTGGCCAGTATCAATTAGCCATTCCGGTTGAAGTGCCCCTTCTCCGGAAGCGTTGATAATGGCGTCAATTCTATTAACGAATGAAACAGCATTGGACGCATAGAACCTTGCGTGAAGTGTCTCCAGAGCCTGCATGAGACTCAGGAACATCAACGTCGCTGAAACCATCTCACGGGAATAAGCCAAAGAATACAGACCCACAATCGGCTCAAGGAGCTCCCTAGCATCAAACCATCGCTTTAGTGCACCGCATTCAATTGCCTCAGGGAAAGAAAAGGAGCTATATAGCGACAACTGAGTTCTCTTGACCCTCTTGCTCGACCGGGTTCCAAGAATCACCTCCAACGGTCGCAGGGATTCGTCAGCTGTCTGATCAAGTCCAGGAATATCGATACGAACTTGATCGTGCAGATAATGAACAGAGTCCACGGACATGCCAGTACTAGCTCCGAGTTCGGCAAACGATCTGAACCAGTTAATATCCTCGACGACTTTGTCCCAATCAACGTCTTGCCCGTACAGAAGTTTAAAGACTGCGTGCTGCTCTGCCTCAACATTCGTGTCGTAAATCCTGAACTTAAGCGGCCCTTGAGTTGGACTAACGGAAAAATCGATTCCGCCAGACAAGCATAGGGATATGGGCTCCCGATGCACCCAAACTAGCGAGTGCCCAAACTCTTCCTCGCCTAAATTCCAATCATAATGACTGAGCCCCGTCCACTCAATTGCGTCTTTGAGCTCAAAAGTCGCCCCTCGAAAGAGCTGAAGCGTCAAATTTGGCTCAGTTAAACCCCAAAAAACATATTTGACTGTAACGTGCTCAGTAAGCAGGAGGCTATTGTAAGTATGCCGGCTAACAGTTTCGCAACGATACAATGCGACCTTGGCGCCGGAAAACAATCTTCCATCAAGAACATCGCAGAAATCATCTTCGATAAGGCGGGGTCGATAGCCGCAGCGGTTGAAGTCGAGCTGAAGAACTAGTTCAACCGCCCGGCATTCTCCATCGACAAGGAGGCAGCCTTCAACGGGATCATCCATTCCTGGAATATTCCATTGTCCTGGATATTGTTCGAAATCGGACATGGAATCTCCATCAAATACATCGGTCAAGATAACAGAAAGATCAACGTCAACGAAGGGATTTGCAACTCAAAGGGAGCTTCAAAATCCGTGCGGGCAATTTTCAATTAGTCAAATTAATAATGGCAAATAACCACTTAACTGAATTAGAGGAATCAGACCTGGTTATTTACGTCGCTAATTCTCCTTGCAGACAGGCTTCTCTACACACGAAGTTGGATAAAAGTCCTGAATGAAAAGGGGTGCCAGACGCACGAACAAATACCTAAGAAATCCGATATCCATCGTAGCTTCGATAAATCAGCTCGCTATCAAGCCAATTACGAAAGCACTTTCCGAGCACGGCCTTCATGCTGTCGCCGGCATCCAAGGCGCTAATTTCTTGCTCTATCGATTCTTTCGTGAAAGAACCAGCCCGATCTGGATTAAAAACAACTCCATATAACGCAAGCTCTGGATTATTGTCTACAGTATTCTCTGGAAGTGTACACATCTGAAAAATACCTTTCAGTCGGTTTTAGCAAATGAAATCGGCAGCATTGCAAACACAGTCATAAATAAAATCAAAAACTCTAGTAGCCAAGTCAATGAAAAAATCTTCATTTCTACAAAGGTCAGATTGTTCCTCTGGGCATAAAACATAGATAAAGAAAGCGGGTAAATCAGACACCTCGCGATCAAGCACGCTGCCAACAGCACTGATATCTCTCAAACAACGAGGAGAATCGTCCCCAGTATAGAAATACGCTTGCGCAGAATCACCGCCAATACCTGTTTTTATATGATTTCTCGTCACAATCACATCACTGTAGGAGCATCCGTTCCTATTTAAAGATTCTTTTACCATATTTCGAAATTGATCCGAAAAGGTTTCGGTATCTTTTCCCCTTGAGGAACCTACAGCCATTTTAAATGCTGAGAAATTCTCATCAATGGATCTCAGGATATTGGAGGATTCATCCAATCCAACAACTTTGCGAAGAGCCTTGACGATTCCACGAGCATCAACGGAACCTTCTCCAGATTCAAAAGAATCACTACCGATGTCGCTTTCACATTCATCGAGAAAAGTAGTGAGTTCCTCCCTAGACGAAGCTATCTTCTTCCTGAGGGTCTGCCTGAATACAAGACAATCATCCGACCGCTTTACAACCGTCTGGTAAGATTTCTCAGAGTAAAGCAGTTCGGCCAACTGGGCTCTTAGAAGTATGTTTTCAGAATCGTTTGGTCCATCAATTTTAAGTTTGGTGTATTCATCACGAAGCATCGTTAGCAGCCAAGAATCATTCCACTGAGAGAAGGTGAGCACCACGTCCGCCTCGTTAGAGAGGCTTTCCGCTAGAGGGCTCCATAATCCCGAAACATTATTCGGAAGTATATACAATGAAGAGCATTCTTTACCGCTATGCTTCTTACCATGAGGATAAGTATTGAAATACCGCAAAGCAAGGCGATGCAAAGACCCTTCAAGAAGAACCTCGGATTTGACTACACGATGATGAAATACAATAGTTTTATAGTTCGAAAGGCGCTTCCTAAGAAAATCCTCTGCTGTTGGTAATGCTTTTGTCGGTAGAGCAAATACATAGGATTTCTCATCCATCTTCATAAGTCGAAGACCCTCAATAAGACGTCCATACTGCATTGCATCCGATCCGACACCCGACGCCTTGCTATCCCTTTGAACAAAATCAAGACGATCGGCGTCGACGGTGCCGCAAACGATCGCGTGCAATTGACCGAAAACGCCATCGTCGTTGAGAATAGCCTTTGCCACAAGACCAGCGGTAAATGAAAAATAGAAAGAATCGCTTTCAAGATTGCCGCTATATAGTGCTTGAGAAATCGCCAGATCAGAAAGCCTGTTGCCTATCGCTTCATGTAGGGCAATCTCATCTATACCTTTTTGTTCAAGATAGGTATCAATATTGGCAGTGAAGTTGTTGGCGCTTCGGTTGCCTGCATATTTTTCACTTCTAGCAACGCCATAAATACTAGTGAGGACGTGCTCACAAACATGACTAAACGGGGGATGCCCCAAATCATGAAGCATTCCAGCAAGCCTAACGCCTTCAGCGAGACACATAATCGTTAGACTTACCTCACGAGGGGTTCTGGAAGGGATAAGAAAACTAAAAGCATCAATTGCATCAGGGTCAACATCGGAGCTCTGGCACTTTTCGAGAAACTCCTTATCATCCTCAATAATCTTCCTTAAGTAAACGCCGGGTTTAGTGGGCCTAAACGCGTCGCGATATCTTGGTTGATCGAGCAGATTGCAAAGAGCTTCATGCATCTGGCGGCCAAACGAAATAATTACATCTTTCTCAGCATTTTCAATTGCATTAAAAAACATCTGACCAGCAAGATGCATGCAACCAAGAGAATGCTCGAAACGTTGGATACGCATAGAGGGCCAAGTAAAGAATGATGTCGAATCTTGGTAAACGAAATGTAGACGGTTAAATAAGGGCCCGTTCATAATGTCATGTTCAAGATCAGTAAGACGTATTATGTCGTGAACATTGTCAGATACATTATGGTGTTTCCAAGCCGCAGTACTCATCTCGACCCCCTCATATAATTATTACTTTATGCCATCGTTAAATCATGTCCCAAGTGAGAATTGTATCCTCTGGTAAATCGGACTTGACGGTACGCCCGATGACAACGCCAGCATAGGTCGGTGCGATGCCGGTACCGGGGCGCTTGGGCATCAGATCCTCCTTGGCGATGACCTCGCCAGCCTTCATGTCTCGCGTAAGCACGAGCGAGCGCCTCGCCTCGCGTCGGGGCGTCTCCTCACAGGAGAGCACAGTTTTCTCGGAGGAACCCAAAATCCTATCGATGAAGCGGAAGTTCTCAACGGCGCGCCTGAAGTCCTCGACATCGCCGGAGTGGTAGTGGTCGTTTCCAGGGAGCGTCTTGTCCAGCGTGAAGTGCTTCTCGATGACCTCGGCACCGAGAAGGTATGCCGTCGAGAGGGTCTGCATCGAGGCGTCGGGCGCGACGTGATCCGAATAGCCGACCTTGAGGTCGGGGAACGTGCGTTTCAGCGTCTCGATGACGTGAAGGTTAGCGTCATCGGGGCAGGTGGGATAGCTAAGTACGCAGTGCAGGACGGTGATGTCTTTGCAGCCCGAGCGCTTCAAAGCTCGAATAGCCTCATCTGCTTCGGAGAGATAGCTCGCGCCGACGCTGATCACGACCGGCTTGCCCTTGGCGCCGATATGCTCGATGAAGGGCAGGTTCGACGCATCCGAGGAAGAGATCTTGTAGAAATCGACGTACCGCTCCAGATAGTCAGCGCTCGCGTAGTCGAAGGGGGTCGAGGTGAAATCCATGCCCCTCGAATGGGTGTACTCGCAGAGCTCGGCGAACTCCGCCTCCCCGAAGGAGTCGTGCTTCTTGAACAGGTCGTACTGCGTCTTGGTCGGCTCCTTGGTGAGGTCCCAGTAGGCGGGAGAGTTCTTGGAGACGATCGTGCCGGCCTTGTAGGACTGGAACTTGGCGCAGTCACAGCCCGCCTCGGCGGCGCCGTCGATATAGCGCTTGGCAGCCTCAAGAGGCGTAATGCCCTCGGCCTTTGCGGTGTCGTAGAAGTTGACACCCATCTCGGCAATCAGATACGGAGTTGTGGTCCTCATTGTCTAAAGCCCCTTTCTATAGGCCGTTGATAAGACTCATTACACGCCTGCGCCCATTGCGCAGGTCGTGCGAGAGAAGCATGTCCTGGAACCTCTGACGCGCCTCCGCGGACAGCCCCAAGTACATGTCAAGGTTTGATTTAATTATCTCGTCGGGCGGGTTGAGGCCCAGGTAGGTGAAGCCGTTCTCGTTGCAGACGAATCCGTGCTTCTCCTCGCGGCGGTTCTGGGCCATCGCAATGGACGGGATGCCCAGGATGGCTAGCTCGTAGCCAGTCCTCCCTCTCGAAGTCACCGCGATGTCGCAGCAGCTCATGATCTCGGGCATGTTCGCGACATCGAAGAGCACGTCGACGTTGTCGAGCTTCTCGTTATACGCAAGGAGCTCGGGAACATTGAGCTTCGCCCTGCCAAGAACGACGGTGAAGTGGTACCTGGAGTAGCGCTCGGGATCGCTCGCGATGATGGCGAGCAGCCTGTCGGAGTAGTTCTGGGGGTCGGCACCGCCGAAGGAGATGAACACACGCTCTACCTCGGACTTGACCTCGATGGGATTGTAGAAGAGGAATGTCTTCGCCGAGATGTAGTAGCGCTCCCCTGCCTTGACCTGCGGTAGCTCGTCGTCGTGGTAAAGCGCGTTGAAAACGAGGTCCGCCTTGAGGATGCCCTCGCCGTCGTCCTCAAAATTGACGATCTTCGCCTCCGGGACGACAGATCTCAGGCCAATCATGTAGTCGATTGACGTGGTGAGGATATCGTTGATGAACAGCGTATAACGCTTGCCCCTGCAACGATCAAAGAGGTCGGCGATCCCGTCGACGCCGATAAGATTATGAGTCGTCCGACCGAAGACCTTTGGGTCGGTCTGGTTGACGTCGTAGTAGATATCGGGTTTGGTATAGAATTCGTCGGCCATCTCAAGGGCTCGGTAGATATGACCAATACCGCGCTTGTTATTACCGTTGACGTAGATGGCGACCTTCTCCCGGTCAAGGTGCGCGGCAACGCAGCGCAGGTCATCGAACGTGTCGACATCGATACCCTCGGAGGCGGGCACCTCGAAAACACCGACTTTCTCCCCGATTCGGGTCTCCGGGGTCACGACAGAAGCACGCGACACCACGAAGGCACCAGTCTCCGCATAATCGGCCGGGAGCCATTGGCGGTTGAGACGCGTGGCATAGTTCGGGTGAACTGAGCCGTCTTCATTCTTGCCCCAAGAAAGGCGGGGCTCATTCACCACAGAAATCAGCGTGTCCAGGTCCCCCTCGACGGCTCTATCGATTGCTGCATCGAGCGTTTCCACGGACAACGTAGGAGACGTCGGCTGCATTGTAACAATATAGTCCCATTCAACATCGGAAGGCACAGCGTCAGCTATGACGGCATCAAGCGTTACATCGTCAGCGCAAAGCGCGGCATCGCGCCAGTGGACCTCCGCACCCATCTGCTGAGCAATGATGCGAACGGCATCGGAGTCAGTCGTTACGACGACGTGGATGATATTAGCAGAGTAAAGAGCATTGCGAATCGCGTAGTAAACGAGCGGATGCCCGCCAACGAGACGAATGTTCTTGTTAGGAATGCCCTTTGAGCCAGCGCGAGCCGGAATTACGGCAATAATATTCATTGTAACTCCTAAATAATTTCGAATATACATCCAGGTGAAAAAGGTGATTCTGTCTATCGAGCACTCAGCGATCGAAGAAAACCAGCCACTTCGCTGCGGTACAAAATAGTGACAATGACGAACAATGCCATGCCAGTCATCACTTCAAGAGACAGGGATGAGCAGATAAATCCGTTTATGCAGCATGCAATTAAAATGAGGAGAGAGCTTAGCATGGTTTTTAGCGGGCTCGAAATGCTCTTGTAATATCGCTGACCAATGACAGTTCGCAAAACCCCAATGACAGCAGAGGATGCGGCTACTCCAAGAGCCGCAGCAAGAACCCCGAGAGATTTCATCAGAACAATGGTCACAATGGCACTAATGACTACACCAAGAAACGAAGAAATTACATTATAAATTGGCTTTTCCTTGAGCACGATTCCATACGAAGTCGTCTCACAAATCAAAGCTTGAATGGGATTGGTCATCACAAGCATAAAGTAAGCTTGACAGGCAGCATAGCCTCCACCAACTATCATGAATAATACGTTCTGAAAACAAATAATTAAGGCGACCAGGGCAGCCGAGCCCCACATAACAAGATCATGAACGCGCCTAATTGTATCTTTCTCTGTCTCATAGTGCGCATACATAAATGGTGACCAATAAGTCGTAAAAGCAGTCGGAATAATAGTGAACACATTAGAGAGAGTAGTTGCTATAGCGAAAACGCCCACAGCAGCATAAAGACCGGATCCTGAAAGAGCGATTTTGCCTACCATTCCATTTAAATTAAGAACGAAGGAGGTGGCCATCATAGGAATGCCGAATGAAAACAACACTCCAATATTATTTGAAGTGACGCATGCCCCCTCAAAAGTAAAACTACTGCGTTCCCTGAACAAGAACCATAGAGAAACAAGTGCCATAAAGAATGTCATGGCAACAATTGAAGCGCTATAGTGAGTCGTCCACAGCAAGCCAATTGCAACAAATGATATTTTTGTAATAACATTCTGTAGAATAGCTTGGAGGTTATATCGACCAATCCTGCCTTTCATACGAGCGTCAGTATTAACTATGCGAAATACAACTAATGAGGCAATGAAAACTCCCATACAAATAATTAATGGAAGGTTTAGCTCGCCAAATAAGTAATTCGAGACCTCATAAGGAAAAGCAAAAACGGCTAGCAAGACTAAAACAAGGTCAATACCAAGACCTACAGCCATTGCAATTGACTTAACAGACCCTTTTGTTAGTCCACTAGGCGGCTCAAAAAAATAACGTATTTGAGAACTATCTAAACCAAGCATGCAGACCGTCATAAGCAAAGTGCCCATGGAGTAAAAAAGATTGATTTTCCCGTATTCCTCTTCAGGAAATACATGTGACACAACAGGAATAACAAATATTGTTATTAAACCGGATGCTATCGGCACAATCGAAAAGCCTGCGAAGCTTTTTAGCATGTTGCGCGAATTAGCCATTTATAAGTTCTCGCTTTCGAGTAAGCTGCTTATGAGTTATATGGTCATCAGCAAGGATTCGCCACGAGGTCTTCTTTCGCATAAGACCCGAATAGAATGCCGCTTGTTTTACGGTAAAACCCAGAACTTTTCTAATGCAATAAAAAGGAGACCGCTCGCAGTTAAAGCGCCCAGAGTTTTCGGAAATGATCTTTCCGATTGCGTCAGCGATCTCGTCTGTTGCAGAGTTGGCACCGCGTTTGTAATAAAGCGAAATGGCCTTAACAAACTCAGCATTAACTTGGCCACTATTGCCGAGAAGAACCCGAGCAATGGTATTTCGAAGCTCTTGAGACGAATCAATCTGTTCGATAGTTTCCAGAAGCTTAAATTGGAGATGCGCGGGAATCTCAAACGGACGCAAGGCAAAGACGGGCAGGCCCGCATAAGCGGCTTCAACGGACGACGTGCTGCACCAAGTCAAGCCAATATCGCAGTTTAAAAACCAATCACGAATGGCATGCTTTTTAATTACATGAAGATTTGTGAACTCGGCTTCGATTTCCTGAAGTCGCTCACTCACCGGCTCAGAAGGATGAGGGCGATAAATGAATTCAACATCTTTAAACGCGGAATCACACAAGGCATCAACCATCCACGAAAGCGTTTCTTTATAAGCGCGCTTTGACGTTTCTCGGTTTTCAGAAGTATTAAACAGCCCTCTCGCATCGAGCTCAGCAACCCTCTCGTCGCTAAAAAATGCTGTAGAGAAATTGCCAATAAATAAGACCCAGGGTTTGGCAGGATCGATTCCAAACTCTTTCCCAAGCTGATCTTTTCTTAGGCTGAATTCTCGAAATTCTTCTCGAAAGAAATCGAGCCTGTTGGAACCAGCAACGCAGATACGACACGCATCAACTCCAACAGAAGCTAAAGCATCGCTGAAAAACTGCCCCCAACAAATATGAAATGCTTGTTTGGCCCTATCTGTCGGAAGAACAAATGAAAGTCCATCTGGAGTTGTAACCTGTTCGCTGTGCAAGTCGACAATGTCAAAGGACCCATCTGCGAAACCGCCATGGTAGCCGCAAAGGGCTTTAATATCTTTATTGTCATAACACCACGGTGTAACAATTACTTTTGGTCTTATAAAGCAGCTTGCGGGTCCTTCATTCCATCCCTTAAAAACGATTTTCGAAGTAATTTGGCGCTCACCGAGAGCCCGTTCAAGCAGCAATGCGCTCTCAAGCTCTCTGTTTAAATGTTCAACAATAATAACTACATCATTTTTTTTGTTGTTATTAAAACGCAGCATTTCTTAGTCTTTCTTCTAACGACCAACTTGAATCAAAGAATCTTTAGTACGCTCACGTATTAATGTCAGAGCAACTAGGGCGCCAACATATAGGATCCCTTGGAGTGAAAAGAGATACGTAAAATCTGAAGCAAAAAGGATATTCCCAGCAATTGATATGAGCTTGACGTAGACCATGGACTCTAAAACCCTGCATGAACTAAAAGCAATCGAAGCATTACGGATCAATGACGCATACGCCCATCCAGCTAACATGTAAAAAATCGTCGCGCCAAAATAGCCAAAATAAGTTACAAGAGAGGCAGTTGTTGTCGCAGTGTATGGATTTCCGGCTTCAATCCTGTATGCGGAATATGCTGAATAGTCGCAAGCCACTCGCATCATTCGCCACTGACCAAAATCAAAGGATGACTGCAACGCCGGATTTAAAATTGCATTGATTTCATCTGAGAAATCAACTGCTGGTAGCGAAGATCCCCTGCCATGCATGTAAATTGACCACCAAACTTCACCTTGTTGAGCCAAGCGTTGATTAATTGCGTCAATAAATTCAGCGAATGAATCATCGAACAGCAGGATTCTTTGTATATATACGACCCCAATTAGCAGCCAAAAAAAGGAAAACAACACCTTAATAATTGCGTTTACTTTTTCGTCGTTTAAGGTAGGCAAGGCGGAAAGCGAAATAATAAACGCGGCGAAAAAATAAACGCCGAATTTATCCCCTTCCAGAAAATAAAAGCCGAATGTTAGGAATAAGAATACGACTGGAGCAAGCCTGCTGCCAGACTTCCAGGCCATTACAACAACTGGCAGAAAAAAGGGTAGATATGTTCTAAGACTCACGCTAAAAGAATTCATATACTGTGAGGCGTAGTCAAGTCTTAAGGTTCCCGCTTTAAAATAAGGATTAGCCGCCACCTGTGAAAATAGGTAGAGGGCAATAACTATCCCAATCAATAAAACCCAGTTGTATTTAGAGCGGTCATCGTTACAACTAATATTTCTATTAGGACAACTGCTAGCTTTTGTGATTCTATACATCTCAATAACGGTAAACAGAATCACATACAGTGCCACCAGGGGGGCGACTGCGCAAAGATACCAGCTCTCGTAATTCAGCTCAACAAGAAATAGCCCCTCATCGCAACAAAAAGTCCCAAGAATATTGAGTGTAGCCATAGTCACAAGCCAGAAAAACTCTAGAATAAAGCGCCTGTCTCGAACGTACAGCACCCAGAGAAAGAAAACGTAGGTAAAAAGAACAGCAAGGTTGATATTAATTTTTTGGCCAACAATCCATTCGGTCAGCAGTGCAAATAGCTCACAAACCGCGAAGAGAAATAAGTCAGCTCTGGACATATTCCGCGCGCGATTGCGGAAATACTCTGCCGTCCTATTAGGGTGAAGATGGTTTCCTTCGATAGGCAAAACTGAAGAATGACGAACACTCTTAACGACCATTACAGCGCCTCGTGCGTCTCGTACACGTGCGCATCGGCCTTCGATGCCTCTGACAGGCCGTCGTTGATCTTGGTGCACAGGTCGCAGGTGGAGCAGGCATCGAGCTGCTCCTTGGTCACGCGGCCCTCCTCGTAGTCGCGGACGACCTTGAGCTCGTGCATGTCGTAGGGCCTCTTGGTGAACAAGGCCTTCACCTTGTGCTTGAGCACCCACCAGCCGGGCTTCCAGATGTACTTGTGCATGGCGGGGCTCACCGAGCCGATCATCCAGCAGTTGCGGTCACAGTGGCGGACCTTCGCGCGGACCCTCTCCGCCTGGTCTGAATTCCACAGCTCGTCCCAGGACTCCTCGTTGAGGTTGCCCATGACCTCCTTGTCCTTGGTGCCGTTGCAGGGCATGACGTCGCCGTAGGGGTCGATGAAGAAGGTGTCGAAGGCCATGTCGCAGGGCAGCAGGCGCGGCTGGCCGTAGATGTAGTTGATCAGGCCGTGGTTGAAGTAGGCTCGGAACCACTTCTTGGGGCTGTTGGACCTGAGCAGCTCGTTGACCAGGTCCTCGAAGTTCTTGGCCACCATGGGGCGGTCGTGGATGATGTTCTTGGCCTCGACGAAGTAGAAGCTGTTGTGCAGCGACGCCGTGGCGAACTCCATGCCCAGCTTGTCAGAGATCTTGTAGAGCGGCACCAAGTCGGGCGCGTTGAGGTCCTGCACCGTCATGCCGAAGCCCACGTCGGGGTGCTTGAGCTCGACGAGCTTCTTGAGCGTGGCGTAGCCGCGGTTGTATCCGTTATCCAGGCCGCGGATCTTGTCGTTGGTCTGCTGCAGGCCCTCGATGGAGATGCGGATGCCGACGTTGGGGAACTCCTCGCACAGGTCGATGATGCGGTCGGTGAAGAAGCCGTTCGTGGAGATGACGATGCGGTCGGACTTCTTGTAGAGCTCGCGCACGATATCCTTGAGGTCCTGGCGGATGAAAGGCTCGCCGCCGGTGATGTTGGTGAAGTACATCTTGGGGAGCTTCTTGATGGTCTCGATGGACAGCTCCTCATCCGGGCGGCTGGGTGCCTTGTAGCGGTTGCACATGGTGCAGCGCGCGTTGCAGCGGTAGGTTACGATGACGGTACCGTTGAGTTTTTTTTCGGCCATGGGTCTATCCCCTCTTCTTGAAATCAACAAGCTCCTGGTAGAGTCCAGTAAGCTGCTCGATATACTTGGACTGGTCGCAATTACTCAGAACGTAGTCGCGGCATTTCTGCTGCATATCGCGGTACGTATCCTTGTCGCCAATGAACTTGACGCCACGAATAATTGCATCGGCTAATGAATGAGAATCGTCTGGCTCGCAAGCAAACCCGGTCTCACCTTCACGAACAAGTTCCGGTATGCCTCCGATACGCGCGCCAACAATGGGCGTGCCGGAGGCAAATGCCTCAACGATCGAGTACGGCATGTTCTCTCGACATCGCGAGCACGCGATGGCGAGAGACGCCCTCTCGACATATTTTTGGAGCGGAGCGCCGGTCTGATATCCCGCAAACTCAATTCGATCTTTGCAGGACAAGTTCTCGACTCTCTGTGCGAGCGCTTCACGTTCGGGGCCATCGCCGACGATTACAAGGCGCCAATCGGGAATCATGTCTTCAATCGAGGCAAAAGCGTCAATCAGAAGATCGACGCCCTTCTCCTTGGACAACCTTCCAAAGAATAGAAGGTACGGGCTCTTGTAATCGGTGCCATCAAAATCAGAGTGAGCCTGCTCAAGCGTCTCCGCAGAACAAAAATTAGTCATATGGGAAACACGATTTGACTCAAGTCCGCCCTCAATGGTCTTCTGCGCCATGAAGCTCGAGGGGCAGACAATCTTATCAATCTTGTTATAAGCATGGCTCAGCCTAAGATATTCAGCCTCAGCAAAGGCCATAGCACTTTTAGCCGTAGAGCCCTTAACGCACTTGCGCTTGAGGCAGTTTGAGAACTTGCCGCCCAGGCAGGCATCGCAGACGCTTCCTCTACCATCGAGCATGAGATAGTTGGGACAAACAAGGATATAGTCATGGGCTGTGAAGAGCACGGGGACGCCATGCTCCTTAAGGTAAGGGGCATCGAGGATCGACAGGGTAATCTGGCGATGAACGAGGTTCATATGGATAACGTCCGGCTGTACCCGCTCACACAGTGCCTGGAATTTCTCTTTAGCCTCATTGGAATAGATAAGCGAGGCAGCAGCGGAGACTTTTTGCGTGAGCGAAGACGGTCCGTTGTAATCCTTTGCCGAAACAAATAGGTCGGCATCTTCGCACGGGAGATTGTTATCCCCCTCCATGGCAAAGAAATGAACCTCATGACCGGCAGCCTTGAGACCTTCGGCGAGACCGAAGTAATACGTTTCCGACCCACCCTTGAGATAGTGGAATTTGTTAACAAGGATAATCTTCATCTAACGAATTTCCTTATACAGATCGAGAGTACGCGCAACGACAGAACCCCAGTTATAGGTAGAGAGGACACGCTTATTTGCAGCGTCGCCCATAGCGGCAACTCGAGCACGATCGGCCAGTAAACTCTCAAGCGAAGCCCTAAGCGCAGCAGCATCCCCCCTAAGGAAAGTCACTCCCGCACCAGCCAGGACATCCGCGCACTCGGGGATATCGCTCGTCACGCAACAGCGACCGTATGCCATGGCCTCCAGCAGGCTCATGGGCATTCCCTCCACTTCGGAAGGCAGCACGTAGGCATAGCAGTTGGAGTACAGCTCTTCCAAGGGCTCGCCGTTGACGAACCCGGTGAACACTATGCGGTTGTCGCCCTGGGCTGCAGCGCGCAACTCCTTCTCGTACGCCGAGGTATCGGAGCTGCCGCCAGCGATGACCAGGCGCTTATTGGTATCAAGGGCTCTGAATGCTTCGATCAGCAGCTCAGGGCGCTTCTCGGGCACTAAACGTCCAAGATAGAGAAGGTAGGAATCCTTCTCGAGATTCCACCTCTCTTTGATGATGCTCGCCGGAAGGGCTTCCTTGGCATCTACGCCATTAGGGATAAAGACGGCCTCACGACCGTAGGCTTCCATGAAATAGCGCCTGACGCCCTCAGAGAGCACGATAAGACCGTCAGCCTTAGTCGCGGCGGTCTTCTCCCCCATCTTGATGTAGGTGCTCGCAAGCCTGCCCCACTTGGCGCGCTGCCAGTCCAGACCGTGGATGGTGGCCACGGTGCGAATGCCCGCGCGCTTAGCCAGCGCAAGCGGTACGCAAGGACCCTCGGCATGATAATGAATCACATCGGGCCTGTCCTTGATAGCCGCCTTGGTAGCAAAATATGAGGACGAGAGGGCAGCGAGGCCCTTCTTGTCGATTGTCTTAACCGGCATGACGCGCACGCCGTCGACCATGCGCTCGCGGCCGTCCGCGGCGTCGCCGGTCATGATATCGCTGCCCGAACGGTCGTAGCAGGTGACCTCGTGGCCCAGCGCCGCCATGCGGCGGGCGAGCTCGGTCACGACGACCTCCACGCCGCCCTCGCGCGAGCCGTAGCGCTTATGTCCGATCATCGCGATACGCATCTAGCACGCACCCTTGCCGGTGATGACCTCGATTACCGTGAGGACGACGATCTTGAGGTCGGTGAAGACACCTCGGTTTGCGATGTACTCCAGGTCGCGTCGGACCATGCCGTCGAAGCCGGTCGAGTTGCGGTCCGTCACCTGCCACCAGCCGGTGATCCCGGGCTTCACGGCCAGGCGCTGCAAGTCGTACTCGGTGTACTCCGCCACCTCGTTCGGCAGCGGCGGGCGCGGGCCCACGACGGACATCTGCCCCAGGAACACGTTGAGGAACTGCGGGAACTCGTCGATGGAGTGCTTGCGGATGAACCTGCCAATCTTCGTTACGCGCGGGTCGTCCCTCATCTTGAACATGGCGCCGGCGATCTCGTTCCGCTCCTTCAGCTCGGCGAGACGCTCGTCGGCGTCTTTGTACATGCTGCGGAACTTCCACATGCGGAAGGTGGACAGGCTGCCGTCGGGGCGGGTTTGTCCCACGCGAATCTGACTGTAGAAGGGGCTACCCTCGCTCTCCAGGCGGATTGCCGCCGCCAGCACCAGGCTGGGGATCGCGATGACAACGAGTACGGCACCGCTGAACACAATGTCGAACGCTCGCTTAACGGCCCTGTAGGCCAGTCGTGAGCGATCCCATTCCATGATGGATTGCATGGCCTTGTAGCGGCCGACGCCATCGCGCCGGTCCATAGCCTGGGCAATCAGCGCCGCCCCTACGGGCGCATCAGTTGTATATTGAGTTTTATCCGACACGTTCTCCTCCAAGACTTCGTCCCGGGGTTGGGGATCCTCCCTGTTCTGTACAGCGACCGCCAGCAGCTAGGCGATCGCCTTTTTGAGGTTGCGCATCACACGTTGCTCGTTCGAAAGCACCGCGAGGCCAACGCGGGTGGTTACGCGTCGGCCGCACAGATCGAGCTCCAAATAAGCCGTGCTCTTGCGTCTGTTAATGGTTTTAATGAGGCCTTCGTGGCCCAGTAGCGGACCAGCCGTTACTACGACCTGGTCGCCGTCCTTTAAGGCCTCGCTCATGGGCACTACGCGGTCTCCCACATGCGTAAAGCTGCCAATAAGCTGGACCTCTTCTTTTGCCAGCGGCACAAACTGACCGTCCTGAGATAGCACCCGGGCAAAGTCATCCATGCACAGCAGATACTGTTGCACGGTGCGGGGATCTGCCGTGTCGCAGATTAGATAACCGGGAAAGAGCGGCTTGGTCGTGTTGACCCATTCGCCGTGTACTTTAATCTCGGTTTGAAATTGGGGGTAAAAGAGCTCCTGCATGGCGCCAGCCGGCACCACGCGCTCGATGCGCTCGCGCATTACGTCTTCGCGACCGTTAATGACCTGGATCACATACCACACGAGCACCACCCCCTTGCTGTCTTACGTGTGGCTCACGGGGTTTGGTTATGGCTTCGCCAGGGCGCTTGTGCGCGAAGGCGCTCCATATTCAAACCCTGAGCCCAGTTAGACAAGCACGTGGCTCTGCCCCACCGTGAACGGTATGTATAAGCGCAGCTGCTAGAGACGCGGACGTGTATCGCAAAAATGACCGTGTCCCCAGCTGGCTGCGTGCAGCCCAGTCAAGCGGGTACAAAACTGGACCGCACGCAAACAGCTGCAGAACTGCTGCGATTTGTCATGGAATACCGAGTCGAAAGAACAGCTTGCACATAGACAAGAACAAAGTTATTCGATGCGATACGCATGACGACGCTATTGGAGCTCGTGGTTTTTCTGGCACCGCCGTTACGGCCGGATGCTGATCGACCCTGTGCATTGCGGCTTGCTGGAGCCGTGAGCACAGTTGAACCCATGTAACGTTAAGTATCCTAGCACAGCAGGCGACTCATACGTTTTGGGGTGTGTTGAGCAACATATCGTTTATTTGCCGTGGTTACGGAGGATATTGTGCCGTCTTGCACACATTGCCGCAGGTTTATGGGGGTGTGTAGGTTGGTGAGCACTGCCTGAGTTGTATTGCTGAGGGCGCGAATTGCTCAAACTATTAAGTATGGCTAACGAACTTTGTACAAAACCGGGAAGGTAATTGCGCAACTTTTTGGGCTGTAGTTGTCGCAAATTTTGCGACAACTACAGCTGACAGCGAACTAGTGCGGAGCCAGTCCCCTTGCGTAAGCTGGTCTTGAGTAGGAAAGCAATTTGCAAATTATGCAAAAATGCAGCTGACGGCAAAATTTTGCAAAATAAAAAGGCCACTCGATTGAGTGGCCTTGTATTCACGGTGGTGGAGACGAGGGGGATCGAACCCCTGACCTCTTGACTGCCAGTCAAGCGCTCTCCCAGCTGAGCTACGCCCCCGTGACGAGGAGATACTATAGGGGAAGTTCGCGCAGCGTGCAAGGACTTTTTTGAGTTGATTGTCTTACTTACGGGTTTTCCTGGGACGGGGCTGAATTGACTGATTTTGACTTCGACAAAATCAGTCAATTAACCCACCGTCCCGATAAAACCCTAATGGAGTAAATAACCGATTGCAGTTCCTTGGTGGACGGCTATCTTTGCGGTGGATCGGACTATGTTGCTGATGCCCGTGTCGCCTAGCAGGCCTAAGGAGCTGTGGTCTAGCTCCCATTCTAGGCCGTGTTCGCTTATCTCTGTGTTGGGAGCTATGGCGATGATGGAGAAGGTCTTGTCTTCGGCGCCCTCAATGGTCCAGGTCTCGTTCTGGTGCAGGATTCTAGCCGTCACTTCGTCTTCTTCGATCCAGACGGGGGCGTCCGTATAGCCCGCCAACAGGCCCAGCACAGACAGGGCCATGTCGGGGCGGCCTCCGGTGGCGCAGGTTGCGACCACCTCTGCGTTGGGCCAGCGGCGGCGGACGGTGTCTAGGGCTAGTGCCAAGTCGGTGTAGTCCTTGTAGGGGTTGTGACGCTCCACCTCAAAGGCTTCGGCGGCATCGACCAACGCACGACCCGCTTCGCTCACCGTATCGGCGTCACCAACATATACGTCGCAGCTCAGGCCAGCGCCCAGCAGCGCGTCGAGCCCGCGGTCCACGGCGACAACGTGGTCGCACTCCCCCACCAGTTGGCGCAGCAAATCCGCACTCGCCACCACAGGCGAGCCGCAGACTACTAATACCTTGCAAGCCACGGCTATCGCCTACCCCTCAAACGTAAGCACGCGGGACAGGTCCAGCTCTTCATAGCTGTCGACAAAGATCTCGCAGTTGGCACGCACCTCGTCGCGCTCCATACGGCCATGCGGGTCATAGATACCCACGCGTTTAAATCCAGCGGCACCAGAGCTCTTAAGGCCAAAGACCGCGTCCTCAAACACCCAGGTATGATCGAACTTGCAGCCGCGACGCTCCTCCAAGCGACGCAACGCCAGCTCGTACACATCGGGGAACTGCTTGGAGCGCCCCGCCTCGCCCGTCGTGGTAATAAACTCCATATAGCGATCAAGGCCCGCACCCGCAAGGGCGGACTGCACCAGCTCGGCCGGCGTGGACGTGGCCACGCACATGGCAATGCCCGCCGCCTTCGCCTGCTCCAAAAATGCCAGAAGACCCTCGCGCGGCGGCACCTTGGAATAGCCATCGATGAGAATCTCGCTCAGCTCGCGATACAGCTCCTCACCATCTTTACCAATACCCCACGTGTCATGGTAGGCCTGGCACTCGTCCTCGAGCGAAAGGTGCTCAAACTGGGCAAAATCGTCGACCGTCACATCAACGCCGTGGCGGCGCAATAACTCGGGCTGGGCATAGGCCCAAACGGGGGTGCTATTAACCAGCGTGCCGTCGCAATCGAAAATAAAAGCAACGTTGGGGGCGGCGGTCTGGGACATAAACGAACCTTTCGATGTCAAATGGTAAACATCCTGCTAAAAACGTTTTACCAAACGTAAAACTAACAATCTAAAAACCCAAATTGGTAAAACTGTCAAGAGTTTTACCATCGCAATTCTGTCAGTGGTCTAAACATGGCGCTCACCGATTAAAAGCCGCCGCAAAACCACTTTCCTCCATAAAAGTAATGTACAGGTGTTATGGTAGTTTCTGCCGAAAGTTCCACCGAGCACGCGAGGTGGAACGAATCATAGAACTATCGCCGTCCCTTCGATTCGTGCAGCCCTGGACCTTTCGCATTTAGTCACCAAGGCAACACGCTGCCGCGTCATGATGGGATCAAACGTGAGCGATACAAAGCTAAAGCCAACGGCAAAAAAGCCCGCTACCCGCAAGGCCGCTCCGCACGCACCGGAGCTCTCTAAGGACGATGTCTATCTGTTTGGCATTGGCATGTGGGAGCGCAGCTGGGAGAAGATGGGCGCGCACCCCGATACGCAGAACCGCACGCGCGGCTGGCGTTTTTGCGTTTGGGCGCCCGATGTAAAGAGTGTCCACGTTATTGGCGAATTTAACGACTGGGATGAGGAAGCCAACCCGCTGGTGCCCGTGCACACGAGCGCTATCTGGGAAGGCTTTATTCCTGGCGCCGAGCAGGGTCAGCTCTATAAGTACCTTATCGAGACCAACGAGGGCGAAAAGCTCTACAAGGCCGATCCGTACGCCTTTAAGGCCGAGTGCCCTCCGGGTACGGCAAGCGTGCTGTGGAGCCTGGACGGCTACAAGTGGAACGACGCCGCGTGGCTCAAGCGCCGCGCCGACCACAATCACATGTCGCAGCCGCTCAACATCTACGAGGTGCACATTGGCTCGTGGAAGCGCCACGGCGACGCGCCGCAGGGCGAGCCGGACGAATACGGCAACTACCCCGGTCCCATGGATCCCTTCCCCGCGCAGCGCGGCGAGTTCTACACCTACGATGACCTGTCGGTGGAGCTCGTGGACTACGTGCGCGACATGGGCTATACGCATATCGAGGTCATGCCGCTTATGGAGCATCCCTTCGATGGCTCCTGGGGCTACCAGACGACCGGCTACTACGCCGCCACGTCGCGCTACGGCAACCCGCAGCAACTCATGCACTTTATCGATGCGTGCCACGAGGCGGGCATCGGCGTGATCATGGACTGGGTGCCCGGCGGTTTTTGTGCCGACTCCCACGGCCTTGCCACCTTTAACGGCCACATGCTGTTTGAGCACGAGATTCACCCCAACTGGGGCACGCACAAGTTCGACTTCGCCCGCGGCGAGGTCCGCTCTTTCCTGGTCTCCAACGTGCTCTATTGGCTCGAGAACTTCCACGTGGACGGCATTCGCATGGACGGCGTGTCCAGCATGCTGTACCTCAACTTTGGCATCGACGATCCGGGCCAAAAGAAGTTCAACAAGTACGGTACCGAGGAGGACCTGGACGCCAGCGCATTTATCCGCCAGGTCAACTGCGCTGTGGAGGCGCACTACCCCGACGTGATGATGATGGCCGAGGAGTCCACCGCGTGGCCGCTCGTGACCTATCCGCCGCAGGACGGCGGCCTGGGCTTCCACTACAAGTGGGACATGGGCTGGATGAACGACACCCTGCACTACATGCAGACCGATTTTCCGTGGCGCCCCGGCAACCACGGCCTGCTGACGTTCTCCATCATGTACGCCTTTACCGAGAACTTTATTTGCCCGTTGAGCCACGACGAGGTCGTGCACGGCAAGTGCTCGCTCATCGGCCGCATGCCGGGCGACTGGTGGCGCCAGTTTGCCGGCCTGCGCACGCTGGCCTTCTATCAGATGACGCACCCCGGTGCCAAGCTCAACTTCATGGGCAACGAGATCGGCCAGTTTATTGAGTGGCGCTACTACGAGTCCATCCAGTGGTTCCTGACCGAGGAGTACGAGACCCACAAGCATCATCAGGCGTTTATCAAGGCGCTCAACCACCTGTACACCGCCGAGCCTGCACTCTACGAGCGCGGCTACACCGATGACGGCTTTACCTGGATCGATGCGGACAACTCCAAGCAGTCCATCGTGAGCTTTGTGCGCCAGGGCGAGGACGTCGACGACGACCTGGTGATCCTGATCAACTTTGACCCGGCGAGCTACGAGAGCTTCCGCGTGGGCGTGCCGCGCGAGGGTGACTGGGAGGTCATCTTTGATTCCGACCGTCCCGAGTTTGGCGGCAGCGGCTACGCCGGCGAGGAGCCCTACACCTGCTCGAGCGAGCCCTACCCCTGGAACGGGCAGATGGACTCTATTGAGATTAAGGTGCCCGGCCTGGCAGGCGTGGTGCTTAAGCGCCGCGGTCCCAGCAGCTACAAGCCGCCGGTGGTTAAGGAGCCCAAGGCTGCGCCCAAGAAGCGCGCGTCCTCGGTGAAGCCCAAGCCTGCGGCTGCTAAGAAGGCTCCGGTTAAGGCGAAGGCGAAGGCTACGACCGCGACCAAGACCAAGGCTAAGGCTGCCGCAAAGCCCGCTGCTAAGGCCGCAGCCAAGAAGTCGGCTGCCAAAAAGGCCGTTACCAAGGCCAAGTCTGCTTCTGTTAAGCCGTCTGCCAAGGATGCGTAACAAAGCCGTTACAGCTGTTATTACCCGCCCCGACGGGGCGTAGGATACAAGTCATAACCGTTCCGGGAGAAACATCCCCGGGGGAAAGGAACGTATGAATAAGATCTTCGACAACAAGCAGGAGTTTACCGAGCTCTATCGCGATGCCGTCATGAGCATTAGCGGCAAGAGCGTCGAGGCCGCCAGCGACCTCGACCGCTTTAACGCCCTGGCCAAGCTCGTGGCCGAGAAGGCACGCACCGTTGCCACCAAGAGCGACGCCCGTGTGACCGCCGAGGGCAAGAAGCGCGTGTACTACTTCTCGATCGAGTTTTTGATCGGTCGCCTGCTCGACAACTACCTGCTCAACTTTGGCGTGCGCGACATGGTCGCCGAGGCACTCGACGACATGGGCTTCGACCTTTCCGTCATCGAGAACCAGGAGCCCGATCCGGCCCTGGGCAACGGTGGCCTGGGCCGTCTGGCCGCATGCTTCCTGGATTCCATGGCGGCCGAGGGCATTGCCGGCTACGGCAACGGCATGCGCTACCGCTACGGCCTGTTTAAGCAGGAGATCGTCAACGGCAGCCAGGTCGAGGCCACCGACGAGTGGCTCACCCACGGCTATCCCTGGGAGGTCCGTCGTCAGGACAAGGCCGTGACCATTAAGTTTGGCGGCCACGTCGAGGGCTTTGAGGAGGACGGCCGCACGTTCTACCGCACGGTGGACACGCAGGACATCCTGGCCGTCCCCTATGACATCCCCGTCGTGGGCTATGCCGGCGAGACCGTCAACAAGCTGCGCGTCTGGGCCGCCGAGCCGGTCGAGGAGCACTTCGATCTGGAGGCCTTCAACCGCGGCGACTATGCCCTGGCCGATGCCGAGCGCGCCGAGGCCGAGGCCATCAGCGCCATCCTCTACCCCAACGACGCCGGCGAGCACGGCCGTCTGCTGCGCCTGAAGCAGGAGTACCTGTTTGTCTCGGCCGGCATCTACAGCCTGCTCGACACCTTTGAGAAGGAGCACGGCGAGAACTGGGAGCTGCTGCCGCAGTTTGTGGCCATCCACACCAACGACACGCACCCCGCCATGTGCGGCCCCGAGCTCATGCGCATCCTCATCGACGAGAAGAAGCTCGAGTGGGACGACGCCTGGAACATCGTGACGCAGGTCGTGAGCTACACCAACCACACCATCCTGCCCGAGGCTCTGGAGAAGTGGCCCATCGGCACGTTCTCCAAGCTCCTCCCCCGCGTGTACCAGATTATCGACGAGATCAGCCGTCGTTGGCACGAGTCGTTCGACACCACGCAGGAGGGCTGGCAGGAGCGTCTGCGCCAGACCGCCATCCTGTGGGACGGCGAGATTCGCATGGCCAACCTGTCTGTGATCTGCAGCCACAGCGTCAACGGCGTGGCCAAGATCCACTCCGACATCATCAAGAACATCGTGCTCAAGGACTTCTATGCCCTGACGCCCGAGAAGTTCAATAACAAGACCAACGGCATCTCGCACCGTCGCTTCTTTGCCGAGGCCAACCCCACCTACGCCAAGCTCGTCACCGAGGCCATTGGCGATGGCTGGCTCAAGGACGCCTTTGAGCTGGAGAAGCTCAAGGAGTTTAAGGACGACACCGAGTTCCTGAAGGCCGTGGGTGCCTCCAAGCGCGCCAACAAGGAGCGTCTTGCCGCCTATGTTAAGGCCGAGACCGGTCTGGTCATCGACCCCAACACCGTCTTTGATGTTCAGGTGAAGCGCTTCCACGCCTACAAGCGCCAGCTCATGAACATCATGAAGGTGATGGACATCTACAACCGTCGCATCGCCGATCCCAACTTCCACGTGACGCCGACGACCTTCATCTTTAGCGGCAAGGCTGCCTCGAGCTACACCTTTGCCAAGGAGACCATCCGTCTCATTAACTCCGTGGCCGAGGTCATCAACAACGACGCCCGCGTCAACGAGGTCATGAAGGTCTGCTTTATCCCCAACTTCCGCGTGAGCAACGCCCAGCTCATCTACCCCGCCGCCGAGATCTCGGAGCAGATCTCCACGGCCGGCAAGGAGGCCTCGGGCACGTCCAACATGAAGCTCATGATGAACGGCGCCATTACGCTGGGCACCCTCGACGGCGCCAACATCGAGATCGCCGATCTGGCCGGCCGCGAGAACGAGGCCATCTTTGGCCTGACCGCCCCCGAGGTCGAGCAGCTCTGGGCGTCGAACAGCTACTTTGCGTGGGATACCCTCAACGGCGACCGTGAGCGCCTGGGCCGCGTGATGGACGAGCTCAAGGACAACACCTTTGCGGGTCTTTCGGGCAACTTCGAGAGCATCTACAACGAGCTCATGAACAACAACGACCCCGACCTGGTCATGGCCGACTTCCGCAGCTACGTGGATGCATGGGAAAAGCTCACGAACAGCTACGGCGACCAGGAGACCTGGAACCGCAAGGCCCTGCTCAACACCGCCTCCTCCGGCTGGTTCTCGAGCGACCGCACCATTCGCGAGTACCGCGACGAGATCTGGCACGCGTAAAGGCGCGCGAGCTCCCTTTGCCGCACGGCATTACTCGACGGGCGCGACCGAGCGCCGCGCCCGTCGCTAATGGGTTTAGGAACATCGATGACAGAAGGAGAAATCGATGAGTAAGAAAGAATGCATCGCGATGCTCCTCGCAGGAGGACAGGGCAGCCGATTGGGGGCACTCACCCAAAAGATCGCCAAGCCGGCGGTTAGCTTTGGTGGCAAGTTCCGCATTATCGACTTTTCGCTGTCCAACTGCTCCAACTCGGGCATCGACACGGTGGGCGTTCTGACGCAGTACCGTCCCTACCTGCTGCATGCCTATGTGGGCTCCGGCGAGGCATGGGATCTGGACAGCCGCGACGGCGGCGTGTCGATCCTGCCGCCGTACGAGACGCAGACCGGCGGCGCCTGGTATGCGGGCACGGCCGACGCCATTACGCAGAACCTCGACTACATCAAGGCCAACGACCCCAAGTACGTCCTGATTCTTTCGGGCGATCACCTGTATCGCATGGACTACCGCAAGATGCTCAAGACGCACATTGAGAACAACGCCGACCTCACGGTGAGCGTTATGCCCGTGCCGTGGGAGGAGGCCAGCCGCTTTGGCATCCTGACCACCGACCCCGAGGACGGCCGCATCACCAAGTTCACCGAGAAGCCCGAGAAGCCCGATTCGAACCTCGCTTCCATGGGCATCTACATCTTCTCGGCCGACGTGCTGATTGAGGCGCTCGAGGAGGACGCTCTGGACCAGCGCTCGAGCCACGACTTCGGCAAGGACATCATCCCCAAGCTGCTCGGCGAGAACAAGCGCCTGTACAGCTACGAGTTCCACGGCTTTTGGAAGGACGTCGGCACCATCGCCAGCTTCCACGAGACCTCGATGGACCTGCTGGGCAACAACCCCGAGTTCGATCTGTTTGACAAGAACTTCCCCATCATGTCCAACATCACCACGCGTCCGCCGCACTACATTGGCCCGGACGGCCGCCTGGACGACTGCCTGGTCTCCAACGGCTGCAAGATCTACGGCACCGCTCGTCACTCGATCCTTTCGACCGATGTCATCATCGAGGAGCGAGCCGTGGTCGAGGACTCCGTGCTGCTGCCGGGTGCGCACGTTAAGAGCGGCGCGCACATCTGCCGCGCTATTTTGGGCGAGAACTCCACGGTCGAAGAGGGCGTGAAGCTCGGCTCTGTCGATACCACCAAGGATACGGCCGTCGTTGGAAATGACGTCGTTATCGGGAAGGGGGAATGATCCGATGATCAATCGCAAGGCCATCGGTTATATCACCGCTAACTACTCTTCGTCTTACGGCAGTGTCCTGCTCAAGGACCGCCCCATCGCGTCCGTTCCGTTTTTGGGCCGCTACCGCCTGATCGACTTTCCGCTGTCCAACATGATGAACGCCGGCATCAAGACCGTCGGCGTCGTCATGCCGGGTAACTACCGTTCGCTGATCGACCACGTGGGCTCGGGTAAGGACTGGGGCCTGGACCGCAAGAAGGGCGGCCTGTTCATGGTGCCCGGCAACGCGTATGGCACCACCAAGGGCGGCATGCGCTTCCTGCTGCGCGACATCATCTCCAACAAGACGCTGTTCCAGCGCTCGGAGAAGCCCTATGTTGTGATGATGGGCACCAACATCATCTTTAACATGGACCTCAACACCATCATCGAGGCGCACGAGAACTCCGGTGCCCAGATGACCGTGGTGTACTGCAAGGCCACGCGCAACGTCGATGACGAGACCAAGCTCGAGATTAACGAGAACGGCCGCCTGACGGGCGTGAGCGCCGGCGTCGCGTACGGCGACAACGCCTCCATGGACTGCTGCATTGTCAACCGCGAGACGCTGCTCGAGATCATCGATCACTACCAGGCCGCCGACTATCTGGACCTGCTCGAGGCACTCCAAGGCGACTTTGGCAACATCGACGTGTGCAGCTACGAGTACAAGGGCGAAGTCGTGGGCGTGTTTAGCGAGAAGTCGCTGTATCGCCGCAGCATGGACCTGCTCGACCAGACCGTTGCCGACCAGCTCTTTGACCCCGAGCGCCCGATCCTGACCAAGGCCCACGACGTGCCGCCTTCGCGCTATGCGACCGGCAGCCACGCGTGCAACTCGATCATCTCGGCCGGTTGCATCATCAAGGGCACCGTGCGCAACTCGATCCTGTCGCGCGGCGTCGTGGTCGAGGAAGGCGCTTCGGTGACCAACTCGATCATCAACCAGAGCTGCATCATAAAGAGCGGCGCCCGCGTTGAGAATGCCATCCTAGACAAGAACAACGTGGTTCCCACCAACACCGAGCTTCGCGGCACGCCCGAGAACATCTTGGTGCTGGGCAAGGCTCCGTTAACTTCCGACACCACCATCGTACGTTAACGTTGGCACCGCAACATCGCTCGTAACATGTAGAATAGCCGCCCGGTTTGTGCCAGGCGGCTATTCTCGAATAGCAACATGGGAGACAATATGGCAGATTCCAGCAAAAAGATGCAGATCGTGTTTGCCTCGGCCGAGTGCGCACCGTTTGTAAAGACCGGTGGCCTGGGCGACGTGGCGGGCTCGCTGCCTGCAGCGCTTGTGCGCGCCGGCGCCGAGGTCATCGTGATGGTGCCCAAGTACGCCACCATCAAGGACGAGTACAAGGCGCAGATGGAGCACTTCTCCGACTTTTACGTGAGCCTGGGCTGGCGCAACGAGTACTGCGGGCTCGAGAAGCTCGAGCACGACGGCGTCACCTATATGTTCATCGACAACGAGCGCTACTTTGCGCGCGACTATCCGTACGGCTTCTTTGACGACGGCGAGCGTTTCGCGTTTTTCTCCAAGGCCATCACCGAGAGTCTGCAGCACCTGCCGGCTGGCTTTGAGTGCGACATCCTGCACTGCAACGACTGGCAGACGGCGCTGGCGCCCGTGTTCTTGCGCGAGTTCTACCAGGGCCTGCCGCTGTACGACCGCGTCAAGACCGTGTTCTCGATCCACAACGTGGCGTTCCAGGGCCAGTTTAGCGACACCGTGATGGAGGACATCCTGGGCGTGGCGCATATTCCGGCGGCCGCCTCGCAGCTGCGTTGCGACGCCTGCAGCATCAACTACATGCTGGGCGCGCTGCGCTACGCCGATGCCATCACCACGGTGAGCCCCACCTATGCCAACGAGATCCAGACGCCAGAGTTTGGCGAGGGCCTGGACGGTGTGCTGCGCGAGCGCTCCTATGCGCTGCAGGGTATTTTGAACGGAATTGACGTGGCGGGCTTTGACCCGGCGACCGACAAGCGCATTGCCGCCAACTACACGGTTGATGACCGTTCCGGTAAGGCTGTGTGCAAGGCCAAGCTGCAGGAAGAGCTGGGGCTCGAGGTTCGCGACGACCGTCCGCTCATGGTGATGGTCACGCGCCTGACGCGCCAGAAGGGCATGGACCTGGTCATGTACGCGCTCGACCGCATTTTGGCCGGCGGCGTGCAGATGGCCGTGCTGGGCACCGGCGACCGCGACTACGAGGACGGACTGCGCTACTTCCAGGACAAGTACCCCGGCACCATGGCCGCGCGCATCGAGTTTGATCCGGCGCTGTCGCAGCGTATGTATGCCGCCGCCGATATGTTCCTGATGCCTTCGAAGTTTGAGCCCTGCGGTCTGTCGCAGATCATCGCCATGCGCTACGGCACCCTGCCCATCGTGCGCGAGACCGGTGGCCTGAAGGACACCGTGCAACCGTACAACGAGTTTACCGGAGAGGGCACGGGCTTCTCGTTTAGCAACTTTAACGGCGACGAGATGGGCGACGCGGTGTTCCGCGCGGCGCGCCTGTTCTGGGACAACCGCGATGCCTGGAACCAGCTGGTCACGCAGGCCATGAGCCAAGACTTTAGCTGGACGCGCTCGGCCGACAAGTATCTGGACCTGTACTTCTTTATGCATCCGGAGATTGAGAGGCCGGCGGCTGTTGCCGACGAGCCCGAGGCTGTTGCTGAGCCCGAGCCCAAGGCCGAGCCGGTTGTTGAGGCGCCCGCTGCTGTTGAGGAGCACAAGGCTGAGGAGAAGCCGGTTGAGGCTAAATCTGAGGTGAAGGTTGAGGCAACTCCCGAGGCCGAGGATAAGCCGGCTGCAAAGCCCGCCGCCAAGAAGACCGCGACGCGCAAGACGACGGCCAAGAAGGCTGCGACGACTAAGGCCGCCGCAGCAAAGACAACTGCTACCAAGGCAACGACGACGCGCAAGCGCACGACCGCCGCTGCTAAGAAGGCCGCTGAGGCCGAGGCTGCTCCCGAGGTAAAGGCTGAGGCCGCCGCCGAGGCAAAGCCTGCGGCAAAGGCTCCGGCCAAGACCGCTGCCAAGAAGACGACCGCGACCAAGAGCACGACCAAGACCACTGCCGCCAAGAAGGCTACAGCTACGAAGGCCACGGCTTCCAAGGCGACGGCTACCAAGGCGACGGCTACCAAGGCCACTGCAACGAAGGCTGCCCCCAAGGCGGCCAAAAAGCCGGCCGCCAAGGTCGAGGAGACACCTGCCAAGACCAAGGCCGAGGCAACCGTCGAGGCCAAGCCCGCCGCCAAGACCACCACGCGAAAGCACACGACGGCAACCAAGGAGACAACGGCAAAGGCCGCAACTCCCAAGGCAGAGACTAAGCCCGCCGCTGCCAAAGGGGAGCCCAAGGCCGAGATAAAGGCCAAGCCGGCGCCGAAGGTCGCTGAGGTCAAGGCCGCCCCGAAGGCAGAGGCTAAGCCCGAGCCTGCCAAGGAGGCCCCGGTCTCCCCCGCCGCTCCGGCCGAGGAAAAGGCTCCGACCAAGAAGACCTCCGTACGCAAGGCAACGGCCACCCGCAAGCGCCGCTAGTCCGGACGATTAAAACTTAATCCTCAAAGCAGAAGAGGGCACCCCAACCAGGTGCCCTCTTCTTGGTTGAACTTCTGTATTAAACAGAGGGCCGGTTTACTACGACAAAATGGCTCCGACCGACCACGGCGAGCAATCTACTAAATTGGCAACCCTTCTACCTGCGGTTTTAATATCACCAAAATGACTGTGGTTGAGATCATTCAATTTATCGTAGTAAACCGGGGTACTTTTGGTTGGCTACAAATAGTATCGGTATAGGCGTTTTTGAATATCGCGATAATTTGTGTGGTAAAACGATTTTCTAGGACAACCGTTCGCCGATGGTAAACGGATGTTGTTTATACACCCTGTGTACAACAGATATACTTACATCTTGTGCGTAAAGCCCATGGCCCGCTGGCCATGACTGTATAGAACTGGACCGTACTATGAGATTGATTCACAACAGCCGCCTACCGCAGTTTCGCACTCCGTTTGGCGCTGTGACCACCGGAACTTCCGTTGCACTCTCGGTGATTTTAGAGGATGCCGATCCCAACCAGGCAACACTCACCCTGCGCACCTGGGTCGATGAAGTCGGCGAGACCCTGATTCCAATGGAGCACGAAGGCGATGGCATTTTTACCGGCGAGCTCAAATGCACTGAACCTTGTCTGGTGTGGTACAGCTTTACCTGCAATATCGAAGGCCAGCCCGAGGTTCGCCTGGGCGCGCCGCAAGGCCGCACCGGCGGCGAGGGCGTAACCTACGACTACGCCGAGGTGCCGTCCTTCCAGATTACCGTCTACAAGCATCGTGAGAAGCGCCCCACTTGGTACGAGCGCGGCATGGTGTACCAGATCTTCCCCGACCGCTACGCCCGTGACGAGCATTGGCGCGAGCGCACAATGGCCCAGCTCGAAAAACCGCGCAAGGGCATTCAGCGCCGGATGGTCGAGGACTGGAACGAGCCGCCCGTGTACGAGCGCGCCGAGGACGGCTCCATCAAGACCTGGGACTTCTACGGCGGCTCGCTCAAGGGTATCCAAAATGACCTGCCCCGCATCGCGGAGCTGGGCTTTACGGCCATCTACCTCAACCCCATCTTTGAAGCCGCGAGCAACCACCGCTACGACACGGCCGACTACACCAAGATCGACCCGATCCTGGGCACCGAGCAGGACTTTACCGAGCTGTGCCAGGCAGCCGAGAAGCTAGGCATCTCCATCATCCTGGATGGCGTCTTCAACCACACGGGCGACGATTCGATCTACTTCAACCGCTACGGCAACTACCCTGGCGTGGGCGCGTGGCAGAGCGAGGACTCGCCGTGGCGCGATGCGTTTTATTTCCACGAGGACGGCTCGTACGACTGCTGGTGGGGCGTGGGCAACATGCCCGCCATCAATGAGAGCTCCGAGCTGGTACGCGAGCGGCTCCTGGGCAAGGACGGCGTGATCCGTAAATGGTTACGTGCCGGCGCTCATGGCTGGCGTCTGGACGTAGCTGACGAGCTTTCCGACGACTTCCTGGCCGAAATCAAGAAGGCCGTACTTGCCGAAAAGCCTGATGCGCTGTTGCTCGGCGAAGTCTGGGAAGACGCCTCAAACAAAATTAGCTACGGCCATCTGCGCCGCTACCTGCAGGGATCCGAGCTGGACTCTGCTATGGATTACCCCTTCCGCGACATGGTCATCGGCTTTTTGATGGGCTACAAGAACGCCTACCAAGCAGCCGAGGATATCGAAACCCTGCGCGAGAACTACCCGAGCGAGGCATTGTCCTGCGCGCTCAACCTGCTGTCGAGCCATGACCGCCCGCGTATCATCTCGGTGCTCGGCGGCGGCCCCGACGAGTCGCAGCTGCCCGAGTGCGAGCGCAGCAAATGGCGTCTGGACGAGAACTCGATGGGCCTGGCCAAGAGCCGTTTTTGGCTTGCAACGCTCATGCAGATGACCTTCCCCGGCGTGCCTTCGATTTACTACGGCGACGAGTACGGCCTGGAGGGCCTTACCGACCCGGGCAACCGTCGCACCCTGCCGACCAAGGAAGACCTGCACGACTTCGACACGCTCGCTATCGTTAAGAACGCCTCGGCCGTGCGCCGTGCGCTGCCGTTTTTGATCGACGGCGAGATCAAGGCCTTCGCGCTCAACGACGAGGTGCTGGCCTACAACCGCACGGGCAAGGGCGGCGAGTCCGCGACCGTCATCATCAACCGCAGCCTGCGCAATTCGCACCGTGTGACGATTCCGGCGCTCGGCGAATGCGCGAGTGACGTGATCAGCGGACACGAGTGCGAGATCCATAACGGTACGGTCACGCTCGATCTGTATCCGCTGGGCTCGTCGATCATCTATCACCACGCCGAGCAGCGCCTGCAGGAGCCGCTCGATTACGGCGCGGGCGTCGTGTGCCACATCACCTCGGTACCGACTGACGACGGCAAGCCCGGCACAATCGGTGCGCCCACGCGTCGCTTTATCGACCATCTGGCCGCCATGGGCATGCGCTACTGGCAGGTCCTGCCTGTCAACCCGACGGACTTCTTCCGCTCCCCTTACGCCGGTCCCTCAGCCTTTGCAGGCAATATCGACCTGCTGCCCGAAAGCCACGAGGAGCTAGCCGACGACTTTGAGACCTGGAAGACCCGCGGCGGCGAAGATGCCGACCCGCTGTACACAGCGTTTAAACATCGCAATGCCGATTGGCTCGAGAAGTACTGCGTCTATATGGCGGTTAAGAAGTACTTTGAGGGCGAGTCGCGCCACGATTGGCCGGCCGATGTCGCGCGCTACAACGAGCATCTGATTGACGACAAGCGTTTCCACGACGAGGCAGAGTTGCAGGCGTACATGCAGTACCGCTTTGACCTGGCCTGGTGCGAGCTTATGAACTACGCGCACAAGAAGGGCATCGAGGTTATCGGTGACATTCCGATGTATGTCTCGGATGATTCGGCCGACGCGTGGAGCGAGCCTGAGAACTTCTGGCTGTCCGATACCGGCAAGGCGATTGAGATTTCAGGCGCGCCGCCTGACAATTTCGCACCGGAGGGCCAGGTGTGGGGCAACCCGACCTTCCGCTGGGACCACATGAAGAAGACCGGTTATCGCTGGTGGATGGACCGTCTGCGCCGCGCATTTTCGCTGTACGACCGCGTGCGCCTGGACCACTTCCTGGGCTTCCACAGCTACTTCAGCATTCCCGCGGGCAAGGCCTGCGCCGACGGCCGCTGGTTGGCGGGTCCGGGCAAGGATCTGTTCCAGACCGCCTATGACGAGCTGGGTCCGCTCAACTTTATTGCCGAGGACCTGGGCTATTTGACGCCCGGCGTTCGCGCCATGGCCTCGACCTGCGGCTTCCCCGGCATGGACGTGCTGGAGTTTAGCGACTACGACGTTCGTTGCGGCGTGCATCCCACGCCTGGCAAGATCCTGTACACCTCGACGCACGATACGTCGACATTGGCCGGTTGGAGCACGCGTTCCTTTGCGGGCGGCGATGAACCAAGCGGTGTTGAGGTGGCGGCCAAGCTGATGAGCGACGCGCTGGCAAGCGACGCTCCCCTGGTGATGATGCCGCTGCAGGACGTGCTGGGGCTGGGCGACGACGCGCGCATGAACGTACCGGGCGTGGCCACGGGCAACTGGACCTGGCAGGCTGACGAGGCCGACGTTGCGGCCGCTGAGGGCAAAACCGCACAGCTCCTGCGCAACACGCATAGATTCTGGGGCGAAGCGTGATAAAACGCCCGATATAGGGTACAGTTACAGACGTTTGAATTTTTGCGGGCAGAGTAATCTGCCCGCTTTGTGCTGAAAAGGAAGTATTATGGCGCGCTACGATTACAAGTGCTCGAGCTGCGGCAACGTGTTTGAGGTTGAGCATCCCATGTCCGAGACCCCCGAGGTCGTGTGCCCCAACTGCGGCGCTCCGGCCGCCAAGACGTTCTCGGCCAGCGGTATTAAATTTGAGGGCAGCGGCTTCTACAACACCGACCAGCGCAGCGGCGGCTCCAGCACCAGCGCCACCAGCGGCTGCTGCGCCAACTGCCCGCACAGCCACTAGAAACCAATCAGCCCCGCGACCGGCACCGATCGCGGGGCTGATTCGTTAGCTTCCCAGGTTTCCTTATGAGTTGCGGTGAAATAAGGACTGTTTGGCGGGCAGAAGCCGCTATTCAATCCCTATTTCACCGCAACTTAGTAGCTACTTGTGGACCAGGCGGGCGCAGAAGTGGCCGTCGTAGGAGTCGGCGTTTACTGGCACGCTTTGGAAGAGGCCTCGATCGTTCTGGCGTACGGAGACGAGCTTCTTGGCCTGGGCGAACTCGGGGAGTTGCAGAATCTGCGCCTCGGAGAGCGGCGCCACGGTAAAGCCGGCGCCCTCGGGAGAGTTCAGGAACGCTTCCACGACCTGCGTGTTCTCTTCATCAAAAACCGAGCAGGTGGCATAGATGAGCTCGCCGCCGGCAGCCACGCGCGCAGCGGCTTCCTTGAGCATCGTCAGCTGCAGCTTGGGCAGCTCAGTCGTAACGTCGTTCTCGGTCAGACGCCACGGTATCTCAGGGTGACGGCGCATAGTGCCGGTGCCAGAGCACGGCGCATCGATAAAGACCATGTCGAACTTAACCGGCTCGCCAAGCATGGCATCAAACGACGTCAGCACCTCATCAAGCTCGCAAGCATCACCCGAAACCGTGCGAACGCCCTGAATACCGGCCTTATGCAGACGAGCGAGATTCAGATCGCACTTGCGGTCGTGCAGATCGAGCGCGGTATGCTGACGCTCATAACCGGCACGCTTAGCCTGGCACATCATCACATAGGTCTTGGTACCGCGGCCGGCACCAATCTCAAGGCAGCTTCCAGGGCGCGTGGCAGCTGTGGCGATGAGCTGGGCGTTAAGATCCGAGGCCACGGCAGCAGCGCGCTCAAACACACCAGAAGCAACGGTAACTTGAGCATCGACCGGGGCATGGCAGCCCGGGAAAACAGGCGCGACGAGCTGCGAGATATACGGATCGGGCTTAGTCGCAAAGGCGTTCTCATGCAGGGCCAGCGGTGCGGGGGCCAGATTGCCGGCAAAGTTAAGCGCACCCTCTGGCGTGTCAAACGACGCCATAATGCGAGCGCATAGCCAGCGCGGAAGACCCATCAGGCGAGACAGACGAACCAAACGGCGCTCGGACTCATCGGCATCCACCGCGGCGGCAAAATCATCGACGTTGTCCGCAACCTTATGCAGAACGGCGTTCGCCAGACCGGCGGCGGACTTAGCACCGCAGCGAACCAGCTCAACTCCCTGACTTACGGCAACGCGGCCAGGCGTATGCAGGTAGAGCATCTCGAAGGCAGAAATACGAAGCGCCATGCGAACGCGCGGCGCAACCTTTTTGGGCTTATCGAGAAACTGATCGAGCAGCTCGTCCAAAATACCCTGCGTGGCGGCTACACCCAGCGCCAAGCGGGCGGCAAAAGCGGAATCGCGCTGGTCAATAGCCTTGGCCGATGCGCGAGAGGACAGCACGTCGCGCGCATACATGCCGCGGCGATCGGCCTCCATCAGCACATCGAGCGCAAGCTTGCGCGCGGGAGACAGTTTACTCATGACAAAACACCCCAAGAAAGATCGGCACCCTGCAGGCCAGCAGCCCAAGCAGAAGCGGCCATAGCACGCTTGCCATCAGGCTTAACCTCGAGCAACTCAACCGAGCCATCGGATAGGCCAAGGTAAACACGTTTGGCCTGAACGAGAACCTGACCCTCGCCAAGCGACACATCAGCCGGCGCAGCATCGAGCACACGCACAGTCTTGCCGGCAATCACGCAACGAGCAGGCGCGGTATCGGACGAGGCCAGCACATGACGCACGCAATCAAGCGCCGCCATGTGCGGATCCAGACGCATCTCCTGCTTGGAAATCTTGGCAGCATGGGTGACAAGCGACTCATCCTGTTCTGTCCACACAGCGGTGCCGTCGGCAAGAGAAGGAAGCGTATCGGCAAGCAGCTTGCCGCCAAGCTCACCAAGCTCCATGGTCAGCGCCTCAGCATGCTTACCGGCAACCGACGTGGAAGCCTGAGCACAATAAGCACCGGTATCCACGCCATGCCCAATACGCATAATGGAAACGCCAGCAATCTCATCACCAGCAAGAATGGCACGCTGAATGGGCGCCGCCCCACGCCAACGAGGCAACAAAGACGCATGAACATTCACAATACCAAGCGGCGCCATATGCAGCACCTCATCGGGCAAAATGCAGCCATAAGCAGCCACACAGAAAATATCAGCCTGAGCAGCCTGGAGCGCCTCAACAACCTCAAGCGTCATCCGATTAGCTTCAATAACCGGCAACCCCAGCTCAAGCGCCTTGGCCTTAACAGGAGAAGGCTCAAGCTTCTTACCACGCCCACGAACAGCATCGGGGCGCGTAATAACAAGCACAATCTCGTTCCCAGCCTCGACAAGCGAAGTAAGCGAAGGCACAGCAAAATCAGGCGTACCCATAAACACAATACGCATAAAAGGTAGTCTCCTCTCAATAACGAGCCGAGACGGCTACAAAAGAAGCGCTCTAGGCCGCAAACGCACCCAGCCGCAAGAACAGTTCAACAAAGACAAATATACCCAAAAACAAAGAAAGAGCCGCATAAAAGCAGCCCTCCCAACAAAGCACCTATCAGCGAAGACGCCTATCCCTGACCCAACGGCACCCGGGCGAGACAAGCAGCGTCAACGTAGTCCCCGGGGCGCCCGCCTATATCGTCCCGCGCGCAGTTTCGCAGCGCAGCGAGAATGTTTGAGCACGGGATGATATAGGCGGGCGCCCCGGGGACGGACAAACCTACTCCGTCTCGCCCGGTCGAGCGCCGCGGGCCAGGGCGTCCTGGTACTCCTTGACGGCCTTGAGCCTCTGCATCGGCTTCAGTCGCTCGAACATGGTGTTGCCATGCAGGTGATCGATCTCGTGCTGCAGGCACACGCAGAACAGGTCGCCCGAAGCCTCATAGCGAATCAGGTTTGCGTCCAAGTCGTACGCCTCGACGACGACATGGTCGGGACGCTCGATCTCGCAGCTAATGCCCGGGATGGAAAGGCAGCCCTCGCTAAACGGCACCAGATGGTCGCTCTGCTCAACAATGACAGGGTTGATGAGCACGTACGGGTCGTAGTCGTTCTTGTCGCTGTAGTCGCAGTCGATGGTGACGAGCTGAATAAGCTCGCCGATCTGCGGAGCAGCCAGGCCGCAGCCGCCGTTGTCGAACATCATCTTCTTCATCTTCTCGGCAAGCGCCTCGATCGCCGGGGTGATCTCCTCGATCACGGCGCACTCCTGACGCAGGCGAGGGTCGGGCGACAGTACGATTCCGTTGGCTTCCATGGCCATCCTTTCGGGTTGTTACATCAAATCATAGGCGTCGACGTCAACGCTCACGCTCACGCCGCGCACGGAGCCCACCTCTTTGAGGCAGGCGTCGATATCATCAGAGACATGGTACCCTACCGGCGACTTTACAAGCAGATGGAAGCGGTAACGGTCCTTGGCTCTCTCGATTACACACGAAGCCGGGCCCAGCACCTGCGGCACAGCGTTCCCCGCCCGCAAAAAGTCGGGCGCGGCGGCATGCCAGCGGCGCTTAAGAAGCTTTGCAATGCGCCCGATGTAGTCCTGCGCGTCGTCTCGGTTCGCCGACCATACCAAAATGTTGACTAGGCGCACGAACGGCGGATATAGGGCGTCGCGACGCTGGTCCAGGTCGTAGTCGGTAAAGATCGAACGATCGTGCTCGGCGACGGCGCGAATGACCGGATCCTCGGGCAGGTAGGTCTGGATGATGACCTCGCCGGGGCGATCGCCGCGACCTGCGCGGCCCGCCACCTGTTCCAGCAGGTCGTAGGCGCGCTCCCCTGCGCGGAAGTCCGGCAGCTTCAGCGCAAAGTCGGCATTGACCACGCCCACGAGCGTGACCTCGGGAAAGTCGAGGCCCTTGGCGATCATCTGAGTGCCCAGCAGCACCGCGCAATCGGCGGCATCGAACTGCTCGAGTAGCTTTTTATGTGCGTCCTTGCCGCGCGTGGAATCGGCATCCATGCGAATGATGGCGACGTCGTCGGGCAGCATCTGGTGCAGCGCGTCCTCGATCTGCTGCGTTCCCAGGCCCATTTTAGCCAGGTAGCGGCTCCCGCACTTGGGACAGCGACTCGTGGGCGCGGGATACGGCTGCACGCGCCAGGACGATCCACAGGTGTGGCACTGCAGTGTGTGCGTGCGCTCGTGATACGTAAGCGCGGTGGAGCAGTGGTTGCAGGTTGGGACGCAGCCGCACTCACGGCACATCAGGAACGGCGCAAAACCGCGGCGGTTGTGCAGCAACACGGCCTTTTCACGGCGCTCGACCACACGCTCCAAGCCCTCCATCAAGGGTTTTGAGAACATGGAGCGGCTGCCGTGAGAAAACTCACGGCGCAGGTCGGCAATGCGGACAGTGGGCAGCACGGCGAGTCCCGGGCGTTCGGGCATCTCGACGCGCGTCCAGGTGGCGCCGCCGTACGTACTGCGGCGGCAGCGGTCGAGGGCCTCGGCAGAAGGCGTGGCCGAGCCCAGCACAAGTGGGCAGCGGTAGCGCCGCGCCATCTCGGCCGCCACCTCGCGCGCGTGGTAGCGCGGACTGGAGCCCTGCTTGTAACTGGTCTCGTGTTCCTCGTCGATGATGATGAGGCCCAAGTCACTGAGCGGGCAAAAGAGCGCCGAGCGGGCGCCGACGACCACGCGGGCCGCACCGCTGGAGACCATATCCCACTGGTCCAGGCGCTCGCCGGCCGAAAGGCGCGAATGGAACACGGCGACCGTCTCGCCAAAGCGCGACCGGAAGCGGCCGACGGTCTGGGCCGTCAGCGAGATCTCGGGTACCAGCACGCAGGCCGAACGGCCGGCTGCGAGCACGCGCTCGATAGCGGAGAGGTAAACCTCGGTTTTGCCGGAGCCCGTGACACCGTCGACCAACACCACGTCGCCATGAGCGTCCAGACGGGCGCGCTCAATCTGCGCGAGTGCCCGTTGCTGGCCGTTGGTAAGGGAGACCGGCGCCTTGCCGCTTGCCGAGGACAGCGTGGTCTGCTCGCTGCAGCCACGCCACGCACGACGCTCCTCAACCACCACGACGCCGCGCTTTTCGAGCGCCTTGATGGTAGCGGACATGCTGTTGTAGAGCAGGTTGAGGTCGCGCGTCGTGACCGGACCGCACTGGAGCGCCTCGATAAGCTGACGCTGACGAACCGCGGTCTTGGGCGGCGTATAGTCGAAGCCCTCGGGCGTAAGCATGACCCAACGGTTTTGGATCGGATTGACGGCGGGGCGCTCAACGGTCCACACACCGTCATCGCCCTTGACCACACGCGGGCTGCCGCCCGGGGGCAAAAACAGGCGCAGGCACTCGGACAGCGTCGCGACATACTCGCGGCTCATCCAGCGTGCGATGCGGGCAGCCTCGGCGGTAAAGAGCGGTTTGCTGAGGATGGCCTCAATGGGCTTGATGCGCGCAGGGTCGAGGGCGCTGTTGCCCTGCAGGTCGCCCAACTCAGGCGCAATGTCGACGATATAGCCCGCGGCCGCACGGTTGCCAAAATGAACTAGGACGGTGGAGCCGATCTGGGCTTCGTTGGCAAGAGACTGAGGGATGCCGTAGGCAAACGGCTCGGACAGCGCACGAGTGGGAATGTCGAGGACCACGCTTACGTAGGCGGCGATGGGGTCGGGCGTAGGCTCGGGCTTGGCCGGGGCAGCAGCGAATGCCGGCGCCGCCGTAGCCTCCTCCGGTTCCGGCGAACCAAACAGCGACAGTTGTTGAGCCATACACCACCTCTAACGAACGGACCTGAAAGGGGTGGGACAAAATAAACAGTAGTGTTTGTCCCATGACCGATACGAGTGTCGAGCTTGTTGCGTCGCTCGAACATGGGACAAACACTACTGTTTATTTTGTCCCAGCAACCCACTCATCGGTACAGAAACAAGAGCCCCGCTCGGGTGAACGGGGCTCGGATACATACGTTTGCGCAGCTGCTACAGCGCCATCGTACGGGCGCGGTCGATGCGCGCCAGGCAGTCGTCGCGGCCGACGAGCGCCATGGTCTCGCCCAGCGGAGGGCTCACCATGTTGCCGCAGACGGCGACGCGCACGGCCTGGAACACCACGCGCTTCTTGAGGTCCATCTGATCGGGCAGCGGCTCAAGCGCGGCGTCAATGTTGGCGGCGGTCCACTCGTCCACGCCCTCGAGCGCGGCCTTGGCAGCGTCCAGAATGGCACCCATGCCCTCCTTGGCCAGGCCCTTGTTGACGGATTTCTCGTCATACTCGAGCGTCTCGGCCGTGGCGAAGATGGGAGCGGCGACAGTCACGGCGTCGGCCGGCATCTTGGTGCGCGGCTTAACGATGGCAGCGAGTGCGTCGATCCAGTCCTCGCCGTACTCGACGTTACCCTCGATGAGGCCTGCCTCGTGCAGCTCGGGGACCATGATCTCGTCGGCAAACTGAGCGTCGGACATGCCGTTGATGTACTCGGCATTGACCCAGTCGAGCTTCTTGGGGTCGAAGGTCGCCGGGTTCTTGGAGATGCGGTCGAGCGAGAACTTGCTGGCCAGGACATCGCGCGGGATGATCGTGGTCTCGCCGTCGAGCGACCAGCCGAGCAGCGCCAGATAGTTGACGAAGGCGTCGGACAGATAGCCGGCGTCGCGGTACTCCTCCACCGAGGTGGCGCCGTGGCGCTTGGAGAGCTTCTTGCCGTCGGCACCCAAGATCATGGAGATGTGGGCGAACGTAGGCACGGGGGCGCCGAGGGCCTCGTAGACCATGACCTGGCGCGGGGTGTTGGACAGGTGGTCGTCGCCGCGGATGACGTGGGTGATCTTCATCATGGCATCGTCGACGACGGTAGCGAAGTTGTACGTGGGCGTGCCGTCGGAACGGAAGATGACAAAGTCGTCGAGCTCCTTGGCGTCGAAGGTCACCTCGCCGTGGACGGCATCGTGGATGACGACGTCACCGCGGTCCTCGGGCACCTTGATGCGCAGGACGTAGGGCTCGCCGGCCTCGATGCGACGGTGCGCCTCCTCGGGATCAAGATCGCGGCAGCGGCGCTGATAGCCCTGGAAGGGGTCCTTGCGCTCCTGCGCGGCCTTGCGATCAGCCTCGAGCTGCTCCTTGGTGCAGAAGCAGGGATAGGCCTTGCCCTCGTCCCAGAGCTTCTGAGCGGCCTGCTTGTACAGGTCCAGGCGCTCGGTCTGAGCGTAGGGGCCATAGTCGCCGCCCACCTCGGGACCCTCGTCCCAGTCCAGGCCCAGCCAACGCATGGCGCGCAAGATGATCTGCGTGTTCTCGTCGGTGGAACGGGTGGGGTCGGTGTCGTCGATGCGCAGGATGAACGTGCCGCCGTTTGCGCGGGCAAAAGCCCAGTTATAGATAGCGGTGCGGGCGCCGCCGATGTGCAGCTTGCCCGTGGGTGAGGGTGCAAAGCGGACGCGAACGTCTGATGCCATGGAAATCTCCTCGATTGCAGGATGGATGTCTAACCGCACCAGTATAAAGCAACAATGCCCACCTCCGCACAAAGGGCACCGACCTACTCATTGGGGACAGACTTAAATGACCAGTCGCTGGGAACATCCTTAGTTTAAGGCTACTTATTTAAGTCTGTCCCCAATGAGTAGGTGCGGAAAGGGTGTGAATGTTTGATTTACGCGATATGATGTGTCCTTGCATATAGAGCTCGGCGGAATGGTAACGGTCGCCGGGACACGTATTTTGAAAGGGGCTATTATGCCAGAAGAACTTCGTTCCATCCCACCCCAACACGGGTCCTTTGTATTTACGTCGGAGTCGGTGACCGAAGGCCATCCCGATAAGATCGCCGACCAGATCAGCGACGCCGTCCTCGACGCAATCCTCGCCAAAGAAATAGAGCTCCAGGAGCAGGGCTACATCGCCCCCAACGGCGTGCCTGCCAACGTGGAGAACGTCCGCTGCGCCTGCGAGACCCTCGTGACCACCGGCACGGTCATCGTCGCCGGCGAGATTCGCACCCAGGCCTACGTCGACGTGCAGGAGATTGCCCGTGGCGTTATCCGCCGCATTGGCTACAACCGCGCAAAGTTCGGTTTTGACTGCGACACCTGCGGCGTAATGAGCCTCATCCACGAGCAGTCGCCTGATATCGCCCAGGGCGTCGACGAGTCCTTCGAGACCCAGACCGGCGCCACCACCGACCCGATCGACCTGATCGGCGCCGGCGACCAGGGCATGATGTTTGGCTATGCCTCCAATGAGACCAAGACCCTCATGCCCATGCCGCACTACCTGGCGAGCCGCCTGGCCGAGCGCCTGGCCGCCGTGCGCCACGACGGCACCCTCGCCTATCTGCGTCCCGACGGCAAGACCCAGGTCACCGTGCGCTACGAGGACGGCAAGCCCGTCGAGGTTACGACCATTGTCATCTCCACCCAGCACGCAGCCGAGATCGAGGACATGGGCAAGATCAAGGCCGACCTCATCGAACACGTCATCACCCCGGTCATGGCTGCCGAGAACATGCCGTGGGACAACGCCGACATCTACGTGAACCCCACCGGTCGCTTCGTCGTGGGCGGCCCCATGGGCGACACGGGCTTGACCGGCCGCAAGATCATCGTCGATACCTACGGCGGCTACGGTCGTCACGGCGGCGGTGCCTTTAGCGGCAAGGACTGCACCAAGGTCGACCGCTCGGCCGCATACGCCGCGCGCTGGGTCGCCAAGAACGTGGTCGCTGCCGGCCTGGCCGACCGCTGCGAGGTCGAGCTCGCCTACGCCATCGGCGTTTCCAAGCCGCTGTCGATCATGGTCGACACCTTCGGCACCGCCAAGGTCGCCGAGGAAAAGATCGTCGAGGCCGTCGAGAAGACCTTCGACCTACGCCCGGGCGCAATCATCCGCGACCTAGACCTGCGTCGCCCCATCTACGAAAAGACGGCAGCCTACGGTCACTTCGGCCGCGAAGACGCCGACTTCACCTGGGAGAAGACCGACCGAGTCGAAGAACTCAAAGCAGCCTGCGGACTGTAATTGGGAACCACCAAGGTCACAACACGCACACGCTTTCAAAAGAAGTACCGCCCCCAAGCGGTACTTCTTTTTATTAATCCGGTAGTGAAGATGTTTCGATATGAGCCTACGCTGCGTCGCCGGCTAATGAATTTTGCAACGCGCGCACTTCTACCATGTATCCTTAGTCCCGAGGGGCGGGGCATAAGGTCGATCGCGAGTTCCGCACGAGCCGGAGAGCACTTAACGTGCTCTCCGTGCGAGTCAGGACTGTCCGAGCAGGCGACCTTATGCCCCGCCCCTCGGGACGACGAGCCACGTAAAGGAGCACCCATGGCAGGCAAGCCGCAAACACTAGCTACGACCTCGGCATTCGAGATCTTGGGCCCCGTCATGGTCGGCCCCAGCTCATCGCACACCGCCGGCGCCCTGCGGTGCGCCCAAGTTGCCGCCAGCCTGCTGGAAGGCCGCATCACTAAGGTCACCTTTGGCCTGTGGAACTCCTTTGCCCACACCTACCGCGGCCACGGCACCGATCGTGCGCTCGTCGCGGGCATCCTGGGCCTCGACACCGACGACGAGAACATCAAGCAGGCCTTCGACCTCGCACGCGAGCAGGGCCTCGACTACCACTTTGAAATTAAGGGCGACGACGCCTCCATCCATCCCAACACCGTCGACATCGACATGGCCGACGATACGGGCGCCACGGCGCAGGTCCGCGGCGAGAGCCTCGGCGGCGGCAAGATGCGCATCAGCCGCATCAACGGCGTCGGCGTCGATATCTCGGGCATGTATTCCACGCTCTTCGTGGCACACCAGGACGTCCCCGGTGTGCTCGCCGCGCTCACGAACCTGCTCGCCTACGCCCATGTGAACATCGCTTTCTGCCGCACCTACCGCACCGAGGTGGGCGGCCAGGCATACTCCGTCTTTGAAACCGATGGCGCCCCCGACGACACCGTCATCCCCATGCTGCGCAAGCTCGACAATGTAAACTACGCCACCTTTATCGAGCTCCCGGGCTCGGCCTCGTCGCTCTCCCCCGGCGTTTCGGCCAAGGAAATCTTTGACGATGGTGCGCAGTTGCTCGACGCCTGCGCCGAACTCGGCCTCAACATCGGCGCCGTCATGGCCGTTCGCGAGGCGCGCCTGACCGGCGAGGCCCACGCCGTCGCCGCCATGCGCCGCGTGCTCGACGTCATGCGCGAGGAGACCACGGCCCCCATCGCCAATCCTCAGCGCTCGCTCGGCGGGCTTATCGGCGGCGAGGCCAAGCTCGTTGATGCCACCGGCCGCAACGACTTGAGCGTAAGCCTGATGGGCGCCGTCCAGACCGATGCCGTGGCCCGCGCCATGGCCGTCCTTGAGCGCTCCGCCACAATGGGAGTGATCGTCGCCGCCCCCACGGCCGGCTCCGCAGGCGTCGTGCCCGGCTGCGTGCTGGCGCTCGCCGATCACCTTCAGCTCGACGACGAGCAGGTCATGGACGCCCTCTACTGCGCCGCCGCCATCGGCCTCAACCTCACCACGAGCGCCTGCGTCGCCGGCGCCGAGGGCGGATGCCAAGCCGAGGTGGGAAGTGCGGCCGCCATGGCAGCCGCCGCGCTGGTGCAGATGCTCGGCGGCACGCCCGGGCAGGCGCTCGACGCCAGTTCCATCGCGCTGAGTAACTTGCTGGGCCTCGTTTGTGACCCCGTCGGTGGCCTCGTGGAGGTACCCTGCCAAAACCGCAACGCCATCGGCGTGGCAGCCGCCTTTAGCTCGGCGCAGCTTGCACTTGCCGGTATCAAGAGCCTGGTGCCGTTTGACCAGATGGCGCACGTCATGCTCTCCGTGGGCCACGCGTTGCCGGCCACGCTGCGCGAGACGGCAAAGGGTGGCATCGCGCAGGCTCCGGCCGCACTTTCGGCCTGTGCAAAATGCGGTGTGTGCGGATAGCGACAAAGAAAGACTCGAAGGTGGGACAAATGTCCCACCTCTTTTGAATGCCACCGTTTCCATACCACAAACAACTAGGTAATCGCTATAATGCAAGCCCAGTAAAAACACGATGAGCCGCAAGGCGAAATTCGAAGGATATGCATACGATGTCGCAAAACGATCGAACTCAACTGATTCCCGATCCGCAGCAGCCGAGCAGGCACACCGGCGGCGTTCAATCGCCGCGTCCTATCGCGCCGAGCCGCGGTCAGCAGCGAGGTGCGGCAAACGTTTCCCAACGTCCGAACAAGCAGCATCAGCAGCGCCAGACAAATGGCAATGCGCCCAAGCAGCCCCCCACGCACGCTCGAGGCGATCGCGGCCCCGCACGCAAACCCGCCGAGAACAATAAGTCGGGCAAAAAGACGACGCTCTTTGTCGTTCTGGGTCTTATCGTCATTGTCTATATCGTAGGCGTCGTAGCGTTTTCGCAGGTAGCCTACCCCAACACCACTATCGCCGGCGTCGATGTCTCGTTCTCCAACGCTTCGTCTGCCGCCACCAAGGTCAACTCGGCTTGGAAGCACTATAAGCTCACCGTGACAGGCGATGACTTTAGCTGGACCTATCAGCCCGAGTCCGATGAGCCCATTGTCGACGGCGAAGCTGCCGCAAAAGAGATTATCAGCCGCAACGAAGCCATTGTATGGCCGGTTCGCCTTGTAGAATCCTTAAGCGGCAAGACCAAAACAACCGCTAGCTCCAACGAAGTCGATCTTGATCAAGACGTCGACCTGTCCATGCTCTCCGACACCTTTGACCAAAAGCAGTTTGAGAAGGATCTGGGCGCCGCCATCGACGAGTTTAACGAGGGGCGTTCGGGCGCGTTCGAGGCCAATAGCTCCTATGACGAGCAGGCCGGCAAGTTTACCGTCGAGAAGGCGCGCTCCAACGAAAAACTCAACCGCGAGCATGTCATTAAGTATGCCGAGCTCGAGCTTGCCTCGCTGGCCGAGACCGTAGATCTTTCCAAGCTCGGCAACGATGCCTATGAGCCGCTCAATGGAACGCTGACCGATGATCAGATTCAGTCTGCATGCGATGCCGCCAACAACTTCTTGGGCGTCAACGTGACCCTCAAGCTCAACGGCGAGGATGCCGGCAAGGTTGATGGCAGCTCCGTGTTGCAGTGGATCAGCTTTGCCGATCCGGCCAACCCCACGCTCGATACGTCGCAGATCAGCAGCTGGGCAGCCGAGCTCGCCAACGGCTTTAATACCGTGGGCTCCACTCGCTGGTGGACGCGCGCCGATGGCAAGCAGTGCGCCGTCGAAGGCGGCGACTTTGGTTGGTCCATCGACAGCAGCTCGCTCGCCAAGCAGGTCGAGGACGCCATCAACAACAAGCAGACCGGCGAAATCGAGATCAAGTACTCCCAGAAGGCCGACACATTTACCGCCAAGGGCGAGCCCGACTGGAAGGCCTATATCGACGTCGACCTGTCCGAGCAGCATGCGCGCTACTACGACGAGAGCGGCAACATCGTGTGGGAGGCCAACTTTATTTCTGGCAAACCGGGCGAAGACGCCACCCCCGAGGGCGTATGGCAGATCAACAGCAACGATGGCGCCAGCAAACTCATCGGTGCCAAGGACCCCGAGACCGGCAAGCCCAAATACGAGAGCCCGGTAAGCTACTGGATGCCGTTCGAGGGCAATATGGTCGGATTCCACGACGCCACCTGGCAAAACGATTCGAGTTTCGATAACGCCGAATCGTACAAGTGGTGCGGTAGCCACGGTTGTATCAACCTGCGTCTGGCCGATGCCAAGTCGCTCCACGAGCGCATCAAAGTCGGCCTCTGCGTGGTTGTGCACTCGTAACGCAGCTAACGTCTACAACAAGTAAACAGCACGGCGACAAAACTTACAGTACCGTCATCCGCAACTTCTATACGCCCGCCTATCGCGACGGGCGTATATACTTATCGGAGCCATATCGATAAAGGAGACGCTATGTCCAAGGTCCCCACGATCAATCCGGGTCCTGACGATTCCGATCGCATGCCCCAAGATGCCACCGAGACCCTGCCGATTATCAGCGCTGCAGACACCAAGCAGCCTCAAACGAGTCTCGACGATTCGACCGATATCTCCGATGAAGAAGCCTATGCAAAGCTCAAGGCAAAGCGTGCCGAGCGTCGGCGCAAAAAGCTCATCCGACGCGGTATCGCCGTCGGTGTCGTTGTTGCCATCGCGCTCATTGCCATCATCGCAACGCTGGTCATCAACGCGCAACCCGCAGGCACCAACGGACCGGTGACCGACATGGTCACCGAAGGCACGTTTACCACCACAGTCGAAGCCAAGGGGCAGCTTAAGCCCATCTCGGCATCGGTCGTCTCCCCTTCTGTCGACGGTACGGTTGAAAAGATCAACGTGCAGGCCGGACAGAGCGTCAACGAGGGCGACGTACTCATGACCATTAAGAACGACGCGCTCGATAGCGCTGTTTCCGAGGCGCAGCGCGCGGTCGCGGCCGCCCAGGAAGACCTGAACAATGCAAAGGTGGCACTCGCGGCCGCACAGGCCGCACCGACAACGGACAGTGACGGATCGACCGGTCCATCGGACGCAAACGCCAACGCAAATGCCGTCTCGACCGCCCAGCGCAACCTCGCCTCGGCCCAGGCAGCGCTGGAACAGGCAACTGCAAAGGCGGCCGAGCGCACCGTAAAGGCCCCCAGCTCGGGCAGCATCGTGGAGCTCAACGCCAAGGTGGGCGCTACGGTAACAGGCGGCATGATCATGGGTGAAAGCGACACGAGCGGCGGCAAGCAGTGCATGCAAATCGCCGACCTGTCCAAGATGAAGGTGACGGTTCAGGTGGGCGAAAAGGATATCGCCAAAATTGCCGTGGGCCAAAGCGCCAACGTGACCTATCCCGCGTTTCCCGATATCGTGAGCCAGGGCACCGTCACGGCTATCGCCTCGGTGGCAAACTCTGACTCCGGCTCCGGTAGCGGCGGCAGCGTGACCTTTAACGTCGACATCCTCATCGAAGCACCCGACAGTCGCCTTAAGCCGGGTATGACTGCCGAGGTCTCGGTAGTGACCGAGAAGCTCGACGACGTGGTTATGGTGCCGACCATGGCGCTGATGACCGAAGATGGCGAGCACTATTACGTCAATCTGGCCACCGATTCGGAAGGCAAGAAGACGCGCCGCGTGAAGGTGACCGTCGTGACGCAAAACGACAACGAGGCTGTAGTCGGCAAGACCCAGGTCAAGCGCGACGACCAGGGCAACGAGATCAACCCAGACGTCCCGATTACCAAGCTACGCGACGGCGACACCATCGTGACGGATACCGGCACAGGCATGACGGCAGACGGCGGCGACAATATGTCTGCCGACGAGGGCAAGTAATGCGTCCCGTCATCGACATCCGCAACGTGCACCGCATCTTTGAGAGCGAAGCCGGTTGCGCCCACATCCTGCACAACGTGAGCCTGGCGGTGAACCCCGGTGAGTTCGTCGCAATCACCGGCCCCTCGGGCTCGGGCAAGTCGACGCTCATGAACATCCTGGGCTGCCTGGACAAGCCGACGGCGGGTGATTATTTCCTGCAAGGGCTCAACGTCGCCGAGCTCGACGATGATGAGCTCACCGAGGTGCGCGCGCTGAGCATCGGCTTTGTCTTTCAGAGTTTTAACTTGCTGCCGCGTCTGACGGTGATCGAAAACGTCATGCTGCCGCTGTCCTACACCAATGTGCCGCGTAGCCAGCGCGAGATGCGCGCCGTGCACGCGCTGCAAGCCGTCACACTGCCGGTCGACCATTGGGACCACCGCATATCGGAACTCTCGGGCGGACAGATGCAGCGCGTCGCTATCGCGCGCGCCCTCGTCAACGACCCGCCCATCATTTTGGCCGACGAGCCAACGGGAAATCTAGACTCGACAACCGGGGCGCTCGTCATGGAAACCTTCCACAAGCTCCAGAAACGCGGCAAGACCATCGTACTCATCACGCATGACCCCGGCATCGCCGCCGAGGCCGATCGAGCCGTAACCATCCGTGACGGGCGAATCCATGACGGCGCATATGTCGCGCATACACCGAATACGTTACGCGGGGCCGTGAACGCCCTGCCCACGATTTCGACATCCACCAATCAGTCGAAGGGAGCGAAGGAATGAGCACCCGCGATCTTGTCCAAGAAGCCCTTCACTCGCTCGAGGCCAACAAGGGACGCAGCCTGCTCACCATCCTTGGCATCGTCATTGGCATCGCCTCGGTCATCGCCATGACTTCGCTCATCGGCGGCATCCAAAACAGCCTGGTCAACAGCCTGGGCCTCAATGCAGCCCGCATGGTAGAGATCTATTCGTCCCAAGAACTCACCGATTCGGATGTGGAAAAGCTTCGCAAACTGGTGCCGCAGATTGAGCAGGTCGGCATCGTCGATAGCGCCTATTCCGAGTATAAGGTCGGGGATAAAAGCTATACCGTCATGGCACACGGCGTCGATAGCGACATGCTCGATGCCGTGGGCGCCAGCAAGCTCGTTGCGGGACGTGTCTATTCACAGGCAGAGTCTCAATCAGGCTCGCGCGTGGCGCTCATCAGCCGCGGCGGCGCCGATCAGCTTTACGGCAACGAACAGGACACACTGGGGAAAACCATCAAGGTGTCCAACGGCGAGGTGCAGATTGTAGGCGTGATTAATGGTGGCAGCGACTCCATGGGCTCGCTCACGCTGTATATGCCACGCGAAACCATCTCCGGCCTGTTTGGCGACGAGAATCCTTCATTCCCCAGCGTGACGGCACTTGCCGCCGAGGGCACAGACATGGACGAGCTCTGCAAGACCATCGAGTCTAAGGTGCGCGCGATGAAGGGCATCTCGGAGGATGATGAGTACGACAGCGTATCGGCGACCTCCATGAAAAGCGCCATCGATGCACTCAACTCGTTTATGGGCGCCTTCTCGCTCATCATGGGCGCTGTCGCCAGTATCTCACTGCTTGTCGGCGGAATCGGCATTATGAATATGATGCTTACCAACGTGACTGAGCGCATCCGCGAGATCGGTATTCGCCGTGCCTTGGGCGCCAGTCGCCGCGATATCACCGCGCAGTTTTTGGCCGAGTCCTCGGCGCTGTGCGTCACCGGTGGCCTGCTGGGTGTCCTGATTGGCTATCTGCTGGCCTGGGGCCTCGCGATGTTTGCCGCAGGATCAGGGGTTCTCAACGAGCTCGGTGCCAGTGGGGAGATCACACCGAGCTTTTCAATCGCCACGGTGCTGCTGGCCTTCGGCGTCTCCGTCGGCATCGGCGTAATCTTTGGCTTCTACCCCGCTCGCCGCGCGGCAAAGCTCAACCCGGTGGAGTGCCTACGCTACCAGTAAGCCACCACCAGCTACCAGTAAGCCACCACCAGCTACCAGTAAGCCACCACCAACAAGTTGCGGTGAATTAGGGACTGAATATGCTATCTAGCAGCAAAAACAGACACTATTTCACCGCAACTTATTGAAGGGCTGTTTGCGCCAGTTCTGGGCGTCGTCCTCGAGCTATTGATGGATGACGGGCTTGTACGGGTCGAGCTTGCTCGGGACGCTCCTCCTCGCGGGCGGGAGGGCGCGCAGGCGCGGCAAGCGCCTAGCGCGCGAACTCCCGTAAGAGCGCGTCTTCCACTTCCCGAAGCGAAAGGGCCCCGCTTCCCTCGGCGGGACGGGTGACCACGATGCAGCGCGCTCCCACGTCGCGCGCGGCGGCGAGCTTCTCGGCCGTGCCGCCTACGGTTCCCGAGTCCTTAGTCACAAGCCACTGGGCGCCCACCTGCCGAAGCATCGCCTCGTTGAGCTCGCGGGTGAAGGGCCCCTGCATGCCGATGACGTGCGACGGCGAAAACCCCGCGTCGATGCACTTCGTTATAGCACCGGGCAGCGGGAGCACACGCACGAAGAAGCGCTCCGCGAAATCGGCGACGCGCGTGTAGGGAGCAAGCTCCTTGCTCCCCGTCGTGAGAAGCGCGCGACCCGGGTTCTCGGAGAGAAAGCGCGCCGCGCAGGCGATCGACGCGACCGGCACGACGCCTTTGGGCAGCGCCTCGACCGGGCGCGCAAGGCGCAGGCATCGTGCACCCACGGCGAGCGAAGCGGCCCGGATGTTGCCGCTTGCGAGCGTAGCGAAGGGGTGCGTGGCGTCGACAACGATGTACGCGCCGGAAAGCTCGCGCTCCATGTCGGCATCGTCGAGCCTGCCCGCATGCACCTCGATGCCCGGAAGCTCGCCCAAAAGCTCGCCTCCGTACTCGGTTGCCGTGTAGGCACGGGCGGGGATGCCCGCCCTGCTCGCCCATTCGCACAGAAGGCGGCCCTCGGTGGTGCCGGCGAAGATGCGCAGCGCCAGCGCGGATGCGGGGGCCGTCACTTCGGGCCGCCTGTGCGCGTGATCTGGTAGAGCAGCGCGTTCATAATGGCGGCCGCCACGGTCGAACCGCCCTTGCGACCCCTCGCGACGATGGCCGGAACGCGTCGTGCGAGTAGCTCCTCTTTCGCCTCGACCACGTTCACAAACCCGACCGGCACCCCAACGACGAGCGCGGGCGCGATCTTCCCCGCGTCCATGAGCTCGGCGAGGCGCAGAAGTGCTGTGGGAGCGTTGCCGACGGCCACGATGAGCGGACCCTCGATGCCGCAAGCTTTGTCCATGCTCGCAACGGCGCGAGTCGTGCCCGCGGCGCGCGCAGCCGCGGCGACATCAGGGTCGGCCATGAAGCACACGGCCTTGCAGCCGAGCTTCTCGAGCGCGGGCTTGCTTATGCCTGCGAGCGCCATGTTCGTGTCGGTGAGCACCGTGGCCCCTGCGCGCAGTGCGTCGAGCGCACAGTGCGCGGCGTCATGGGTGAACACGAGGGAATCGGCGTACGAGAAGTCGGCAGTGGTGTGGATGACGCGCTTCACGACGGGCTCTTCGAGCGGCGGGAACGTGCGGCCGCCGAGCTCTTCGGTGATGATCTCGAAGCTGCGCCGCTCGATGTCGCCGGGCGCCATCTCCTTGGAATCCATCTAGTACTCCACTCCTTCCCTTGCACATATCCCCTGCTCGTAGGGGTGTTTCTCGCACCGCATCTCGGTTATGTAGTCGGCCTTCTCCACGATCTTGCGGGAAGGCGCGCGCCCGGTGAGCACTACTTCGACGCCGAGCGCGGACATATCGAGTGCGCGGTCCACGAGCGCCTCGTCGACAAGCCCCTTCGAAAGCGCATCGAGCGCCTCGTCGAGCACGAGCAGTCCCTCTTGCGCGCACTCGAGCTCGACGAGCGCGGAAGCGAGGTTCCCATCGTGCAGCTCGCACGTCGCGGCAAGTTCTTCCGACGTCATCGACCAGGTAAACTTGTCCGACGCCTTCCCCGCGAACACGGGCACGCCGAAATGCTCGGCGAGCAGGCGCACCTCCCCGCTTTCGCCGTCTTTCAGGAACTGTACGACGACGACGCGGCGGCCTGCAGCGAGCATGCGAAGGGCGAGGCCCATCGCCGCCGTGGTCTTGCCTTTGCCGTCGCCATGATACACGTGGATCATACGCCCTCCTCGATAATGCGGTAGACATACTCCATGTCGAGCGCCCCGCGCACGACGTCGGCCAGGCGGTCGAACTCACGCGCACGGTGATCGGCCGCGGACGCCGCGCCCGCGTCACCCACGACGCTCTCGGGCAGGCCGCGCATGCGCGCGAGCGAGCGCGCGAGGGCGAGCGCCACCCCCGGTTCGTCGAACAGGCCGTGGAGATAGGTTCCGAACACGTTACCGCAGGCCGCGCCTTCCGGTTTGCCGCCAATCGTGCCCGCAGGGGCGCAGGAGACGGTCGTTTCGCCGTCGTGAATCTCGTACCCGCGCGCCATCATGCCGTTCCACACCGAGAACGCGCCTTGGGCGCCCGTGATGCGCAGTGCCGACTGGGCGAGGCGCTTTTCCTCCTTGAAAACCGTACTTGCAGGGATGAGCCCGAGCCCGCGCGCGGTGCCAGCGCCTTCCCTGCCGTGCGGGTCGGAAAGCTCGTCTCCCAAAAGCTGGTAGCCTCCGCATATGCCGAGCACCGGCGTGCCCGCGCCCGAAAGCGCGCGTACACAGGCTCCGATGCCGCTAGCCGCAAGCCAACGCGCGTCGTCGAGCGTAGTCTTCGAGCCGGGAAGCACCACCAGGTCGGGTCGGCCCAGATCGGTCGTCGAGGAAACGTAGCGCACGCCCACGCCGGGCACGCGCGAAAGCGGGTCGAAGTCGGTGAAGTTCGACAGATGCGGAAGACGCACGACGGCGACGTCGATGACGCCGCGCGCCTCGCGGGCAGATAGGCGCGGCGCGAGCGAGTCCTCGTCGTCCAGGTCAAGCGTAAGATACGGCACGACCCCCACGACGGGAACCCCGCACATCTTCTCGAGCGGGGCCAAACCCGGGCGCAGGATTTCCACATCGCCGCGGAACTTGTTCACCACAAGCCCCCGCAAAAGCGCGCGGTCCTCGGGCGCAAGGAGCGCGACCGTGCCGTAGAGCTGGGCAAATACCCCGCCCGGGTCGATGTCGCCCGCAAGCAGCACGGGGGAGGACACGGCGCGCGCGAGCCCCATGTTGACGATGTCATTTTCGGCAAGGTTGATTTCGGCGGGGCTGCCGGCGCCCTCGATGACGATGACGTCGTTTTCCTCCGCGAGCGAATCGAACGCCTCCAAAATCTGCGGCATGAGCGCCTTCTTTCGCGCGAAGTAGTCCCTCGCAGCGAAGGCTCCCTGCGCCTTGCCGGCCACGATGAGCTGGCTTCGGTGGCCGCTTTCGGGCTTGAGCAGGATGGGGTTCATGCGCACGTCGGGCGCGATGCCGCACGCCTCGGCCTGCATGATCTGGGCGCGCCCCATCTCGAGCCCGTCGGCCGTGACACCGCTGTTGAGTGCCATGTTCTGGCTCTTGAAGGGAGTCACGCGCAGGCCGTCCTGCGAAAGCACGCGGCACAGCCCCGCCGCGAGCAGGCTCTTCCCCGCGTTCGACATGGTGCCCTGGATCATGATGGTCTTGGCCCTACCCACGGGTATCGACCTCCTTCGCCAAGCCTCGGCCATCCGCGCCCGCCATAGCGCCGCTGAAAGAAGCGCCGCCCCGTTCGTCGGGTTCGCCTTCGCCCGATGCGTCTTCCGCCCGAAGCGCACGGCCGAACGCCATCGCAAGCCGGGCGTTCTCCTTGCGCGTGCGCACCGCGACGCGGCACCAGAAACGGGACAGTACCGAAAACGAGTCGCACGTGCGGACCAAAACCCCCTGATCATACAGGCGCTCGGGGATGTCTTTCGCCGGCGTGCGGACTAAAAGGAAGTTCGCATCCGACGGCACGACGGAAAGCCCGAGCGAGGAGAGCTCGTGGGAAAGCCACGCTCGCTCGCCCTCCAATACATCGCGCGTGCGCGAGACGTATTCGACGTCTTCCAGGGCGGCGATACCCGCGGCCTCGGCGACCGAAGAGACGGGCCACGCCTGCCCCGCCCGGCGAATCCCCTCGATGAGTTGGGCGTTTCCGCTGATCAGATATCCCAACCGCAACCCCGCCATTCCGTAGAGCTTGGTGAACGCGGAGAGCACGGCCACATGGCGCGAACACGCGGCGCGTGCGGCCACGCTCCTTTCGCGGGCGTCGGGCGCAAATCCGAGGAAGCACTCGTCCACGACGAGCAGCGCGCCCACCTGCTCGCAGCGGCAAGCCGCGGCCTCGATCACGCTGGGGTCGACGAGGCGCCCCGTCGGGTTGTTCGGATTGCAGAGGTACGCCACGTCTCCCGGCCCCTCGATCGCGCGGGCGAAGGAGGCGGGCACGTCGAAGTCGTCGGCTTCGGAGAGCGGGAACTCCTGCACGCATGCGCCGTAGTACGATGCCGCCTCCGCATATTCAGAGAACGTCGGCGCGCACACGACGATGCGTTTCGGGCGCACCGCCGCGGCGAGCCGCCAGATGATGTCGGACGCGCCCGCGCCGCAGACGATAGTATCTTCGGGAATGCCCTGGTCGCGCGCTAGCGCGCGAACGAGGGCGAGGCTTTCCCTATCGGGGTAGGCGTCGATTCGAGAAAGCGCCTTGCAAGCTGCGGCGACGGCGCGCGGCGAGGGGCCTGCCGGATTCACGTTCACCGAGAAGTCAATGAGGTCGGAGGCACCCCCTTCGCAAGCGATGCCGAGCGATTGCGCGCTGCCCCCATGCGTGCGGGCGCGCAGGATTCCCCCGGCAGCCCGGGGCGCGGCGTGGCCTTTCCTCATGCCATCGCCCCCACGGCGAGCACGACCGCCGCGCGCGCGGCGCCGAAGACGACGAGCGCGCATACGGACGCGGCGAGCATGAGCCTTGTCGCCCGGGCGATGTCGCCCCACTCGATTTCGTGGGACGCGTCGCCTATCGTCGGTTTCTCAACGAGCTTGCCGAAATACACCGCGGGTCCTGCCAGGCGCAGTCCGAGCGCACCCGCGCACGCCGACTCGGTCTGCGCCGCGTTCGGGCTCGCATGGCGACGCCTGTCGCGGCGCCAGATGCGCGCCGCCCCGCGCGCGTCGAGCCCGACGATCGGGCACACGGCGATCATGAGCAGGGCCGATAAGCGCGAGGGAATCCAGTTCACCGCATCGTCGAGGCGCGCCGAGGCGCAGCCGAAGTCGATGTAGCGCTCGTTTTTGTAGCCCACCATGCTGTCGAGCGTGTTCGCCGCCTTGTACGCCATGCCCAAGGGCGCACCCCCGATCATAAGGTAGAAAAGCGGCGCGATGACACCGTCGCTCGCGTTCTCCGCCACCGTTTCCACGGCGGCGCGCGCGACGCCCTGCTCGTCGAGAACAGACGTATCGCGTCCCACGATGAGCCCGACGGCTTCGCGCGCCGCGACAAGTCCGCCCTTCGAGAACGCGCGGGCAACGGCCAGGCTCTGGCGGCGCAGCTCGCATGCCGCGAGAATCTGATAGCTCGCCCATGCCTCGGCCACGAAGCGCAAGCCGGAGTGAACCATGCCGCAAAGATGCAGGATTCCCCAGGTCAAAAGCCCACACGCAAGCGGAAGCGCCACGGCGAGCACAAGCCCTGCGGCGCGCGTGCCCGCGGACGTTTGCGGGAATGCGCCCCGCAGGCGGCCTTCGGCCCACGTGATCGCGCGCCCCATGGCGACGACGGGATGGGGAAGCCAGCGCGGGTCGCCGAAGGCAAGGTCGGCCGCGAACCCGGCGGCGACGGCAAGAATCGTCATCACCGGGCATCGCCCCCCGAAGCGGGGCGAACGTCGCGAAGGCAGCGCCCATCCCAAGTGGCGGCCCATGCGCCGTCCGGCTCGGTATGCACGTCGAAGTATCCCATTTTCGGGACAGCTAGCTCGGAGAGCAGCGCTTTCACGGTACCCGCGTGAACGACGAAGACGGCGCGCCCACTCCCCTGGGCGCGCTCCGATTCGCACGCCTCCCGAAACGCCGCGATGACGCGGCGGGTGAAATCGCTCTTGCCCTCGCCATGCGGGCAGCGCGTCTCGCACCAGGAGTCTACCCAGGCGCGATAGCGCGCATCCTCTTTAAGCTCGGCGGCGCTTCGCCCCTCGAAGTCGCCGAAATCCATCTCGCGCAGACCGGGGCACGCCATAAGCTCCGCGTTCGGGAAGAGGATGCGCGCCGTCTGGTCGGTGCGGGCCATGCCGCTCGTGATAACACGGAACACGTCACGATCGCACGCGAGGTCGCGCAAAGCGCGCTCGCCCGCACTCGACAGGGGCTCGTCGGTGCCCGCCCCGCTGTAGCGATGGTCTTCCGTGCCCGCCGTGGCACCATGGCGCACGAAGACGACTTCCAAAGGCGCACCCGCGCCCTGCGTCCCTCGAGGTGCATCGGCAAGGTTTCCTTTGATGACCTGGGGAATCCCGCACGTCATGCGCACGACGACGTCGGCGCGCGCAGCGAGCGCGCATCCCAGGCGCCCCGCGCGCTCGCGCCATTGGGCGTCTTCCGCACTCATGGGGACGACCCCCGAGCCGACCAAGGGCAGAATCACTGCGTCGAAGCCGATCAGCCGCTCGAGCGCCCGGTCAGCGTCGAGCGCGCGTACGAGTTCCTCAGCACGGTATGCGACGCGGCCGGCAAAAGCCGCGGGCACGCCGCCCTCCGCAAGCTGCGCCGCATCGACGAAATCGTCCGCCGCGAACCCGAGATTTTCGCGCACGAAGGTCCTCTTCCCCGAATGCGCGCCACCTACCACGAGCATCATAGGAGCATGCCCCCCACCACCAGCATGGCAAGCATCGCGAGCTCGGCCCATTGCAGAAACCATCCGGCCAAATCCCCCGTCACCCCGCCGAAGCGGGACAGGGCAACATGGCGGTACCACGCGAGCACCAAAAGCCCCGCCACCGCCATAAAGGCGCCGACGGCCTGAGCGCACGCGACCATCCCTGCAGCCGAAGCCGCAGCGAAAGCGCAAAGCGGCACGACGATCGCCGCGCGCTTCTTCGCAGGCGAGAGCCCCGCGGCCATGCCGTCCGCCCGCGCGGCAGGCCAGCATTCAACGGCGAGTCCCGAAAGCGCGCGGGAGAACACGAGCGAGCACAGAAGCGCGAGGAACGCCCCCGCCGTAAGCGGCAGCGCGGTGAACAGGGAAAACTGCAGAATAAGGTACACAACAACACCGATGACCCCGAAGGCGCCCGCCCGCGGGTCGTGCATGATCTCGAGCTTTCGCTCGCGCGGGGCCCAACTTGCAAGCGCATCGGAGGTGTCGCAGAGCCCGTCTAGGTGGATGCCTCCCGTCACCGCCACAGGCAGCGCCACGAGCACGGCCGCGACGATGGTCGCGGGCACGCCGAGCAGGTTCGCAACGTGTCCCCACGCCGTCATGAGGAACCCTTCCGCAAGGCCCACCAGGGGAAACGCGGCAAGTGCATGGGTTGACCCGAAATCGGTCCAGGCCGATTTCGGGACGGGGATGCGCGAGAACGTTCCGAACGCCGCGCCGATTGCCTCTACCATCTTCACCTTGTAGGTCCTTCACCTTTCATCCACACGGGAATCCCGCATACCACTTCGACTGCGTGGTCGGCCAGCGCCGCCACGCCCGCGTTCACGCGCGCGAGCGCGCGCCTCCATGCCTCGGTCCCCTCATCGTAGCGCATCCCATCGGCGAACACGTCGACGGTGACCACCACCGTATATGCAGCGGCCTGAGCGAGCCGTTCGATGCCTCCGAGCACCTCGCGCGCCGCAGCGTCTGGGTCACGTGGGGACAAGCCGCCTTCCGCGAAAAGCTCGTTCGCAACCAGGTTGCCCACGTCCTCCAAAAGAAGCGTGCAGCCGCGCGGAAGCCCGGGCACTGCGGCACCCACGTCACGCGTGCGCTCGAGGGTGGAAAACCCCTTGCCCTCGCGCAGCGCCCGATGGCGCGCGATGCGGCGGGCGCCCTCTTCCCCGAAGGGCTCCATCGTTGCCAGGTACACGCGGGAGCCGTCGTGCCCGAGGCACAGGGACTCAGCGTAGGCGCTCTTGCCGCTCGCGGCGGCGCCGATGACGAGCGTCACCGTCATTTCCCGGCCTCGAAATGCTCGTAAGCAGCCATGCCAGTCGCCGTGAACGTCTTCCCATCCCGGTACACGCGCAGCGCCGAATCCAGAAGGGGGAGATACGCCATGGCGCCCGCGCCCTCGCCCAAGTGCATGCCTGCGTCGAGGGGCGCCTTTATGCCGAGCTCGCGAAGGAGCTCCCGGCTTGCGGGTTCGCTTGATGCGTGGGTGCCCACGAGGTAGCCCAAGGCGTTGGGGCACAGGCGCGCCGCGCACAGGGCCGCCGTGCAGGATATGACCCCGTCGAGGAGCGCCGGCGCCTTCGAGACCGCGGCCCCCAGGTAGAAGCCGCACATCGCAGCGATGTCGAAGCCGCCCACCTTCGAGAGCACGTCGATCGGGTCGGCGGGATCGGGCGAGTTCGCGTCGATAGCGCGCTCGACCACGTCGCGCTTGCGCGCGAGCGAGGCGTCCGAGAGCCCCGCGCCGCGCCCGACAAGGCTCCGCGCGTCCGCCCGGATGAGCACTGCGGCCACCGCCGCCGAGGTGGTCGTGTTGCCGATGCCCATCTCGCCCGCGGCGAGAAGGCGCACGCCGGCGCGGGCAAGCCCGCACGCGACGGCGATTCCAACCTCGATCGCGCGCACGGCCCCATCGCGAGACATAGCGGAGCCGTGAGCGATGTTGCCGCTCCCCCGCCGCACGTTCGCGCGCACCATGCGCGCGTCTTCTATGCCCCGGGCCATACCCACGTCGACGGGCACGACCTCGGCACCCGCGAACGCCGCCATGCGGCAGGCGCTCGCGGCCCCCTCGCACATGTTGCGCGCGACGGCTCGCGTCACATCTTGCCCGCTTTGCGACACGCCTTCGGCAACGACCCCGTTGTCGGAGAAGAATACCGCGAGCGCACGGGGAAACTCGGCCACCTCGGCGCTCCCCTGAGCTGCGGCGATACACGCGACGGCGTCTTCAAAGTCGCCCAATCCCCCCAAGGGGTGCGCGATGGAGTCCCACGCGGCGTACGCGGCGGCACGGGCGCACTCGTCTGCGGGCGCGATCCGGGAAAGCGCGGCTTCGAGCACGGCGCCCGGCGCCGACGAGAACGCGCGCTCGACTTCCTCGCGGATGCAGGCAAGCGCGGTTTCGGTTGCTTCAGCCATGCCGCCTCCTCTCTGCGAACGACGCTGCGGCAGACGCGAACGCGCGCGCAACGTCGGGGTTCGCAGGATAGTACACATGCGGGAAGCCCGCCACCAGGGACGGGGTGGTCGTCATGCACGGCCAGCCCTTGTCGCGCCGGGGCTTCTGCGCCCAAAAGTCGCCGCCCGGGCAGGTGGACTGCCAGTAGTGGAACTCGTGCGCGCGGATGCGTGTGCCGCGCGGCCCGTAGAGCCCGTCGCGTTGGGAAGTAAGCTCCACGTACCCGAAATGGGACAGCCTTCCCCCGTTCTCGCTTGCGCCCTCAAGGGCGCCCGCAACAGGCCAGCGCCACCCCTCGCTATCGGCGATTTCGCGCTGCAGGTACAGAAACCCACCGCATTCGGCGACCGTCGGCATGCCGGATTCCACCGCGCGCCGCACCGCCTCGCGCATCGACACGTTCTCGGAGAGCTGCCGCGCATGGAGCTCCGGGTAGCCGCCCCCCAGATAGAGGGCGCTTGTCCCCCGGGGCAACTCGCTATCACACAGGGGGCTGAAAAAGGCCAGCTCGCAACCCAGGTCCTCGAGCGCGCGCAGATTCTCCTCGTAATAGAACGAGAACGCCTCGTCACGCGCGACGGAGACGATGGGCCGCGCTCCCGCGATCGGCTCCAACCGGTAAGGTTCCTCGCGGATATCGGGTGCCGTCGCCGCTATTTCGAGCAAGCGGTCGACGTCGATGCTCTTTTCCACCAGCTCGGCCATCTTGTCGATGCGCGCGGAGAGCTGCTCGACCTCGTCGGCGGTCACAAGCCCCAGATGCCGGCTTTCGAGCGAGAACGCCTCGTCGGCGGGGATATTCCCCAAAACCGCGACGCCCGTGTGCTTCTCGATCGCAGGCGCCGCGTAGGCGCAGGCAGCGGCGCTCGTCTTGTTCAGCACGACGCCGCGCACGTTCGCACAAGGCAGGAACTCGGCAATGCCGCGGATTACGGCGGCGAGCGATAAAGACGCCCCGCGCCCGTTCACCACTAAAACGACCGGCGTTTCCGTGTCGCGCGCAACCTGGTAGCTGCTCGCGTCGGCCACGCCGGGCGCCATGCCGTCGTAGAAGCCCATGACCCCCTCGAGCACCGCGACATCCGCGCCCGCGGCGCCGCGTGCGAGCAGGGCGCGCAGCGTCGGGGCATCGGTGAAGAAGCCGTCTAAGTTGCCCGAGCGCGCGCCCACGACGCGGCGATGAAAAAGCGGGTCAATGTAGTCGGGGCCGCATTTGAAGGCCGCGCATGCAAGGCCGCGGCGCGCGAGCGCGCGCAGGAGCGCGCACATTACGACCGTCTTGCCGCTCCCGCTCGAGGGCGCAGCGACCATGAAGCGCGGGATGGACGTGCTCACCGGGCGCCGCCTTCCCCACCTGCACCACGTGCGCTGACGAGGAACACGGGGTTTTGCGCCTTCATAAGATGGTGCGAGCCTACAGCCTCGGCACGGGCGGCCGACACCTGGCACGCCTCGAACCCCTTAAAGCGCGAACCCGAGAGGAGCGCGCACGCCTCGGTGAGCGTCTCAACGGTGACGCATGGCACGCACAGGCGAACCTGCGAGTTCTTCTCGAGCGCCGCCTCCACGATGGAGGGAAGCTCGCCCGCGCTCCCGCCGACGAACACGGCGTCGGGGACGGGCAGTTTCGCGAGCGCTTCGGGGGCGACACCGGGGACAGCATGCACGTTGCCGCACCCGAATGCATCCGCGTTCTCTCGGATGAGCCGCACGCCGGCCGCGTTGCGCTCGACCGCCCATACCGACCCCGCTCGCGCGACGAGCGCCGCCTCGATCGACACGCTCCCCGTGCCGGCACCGACGTCCCACACGGTGTCGGTCGCGGTAAGGCGCAGCTTCGCGAGCGCGACGGCGCGCACCTCCTGCTTGGTCATGGGAACGTCGCCGCGGATGAAGAGCTCGTCGGGAATGCCCGAGGAAGCGTACGGCCAGCGGGAGATCGCGGCGCGGGATGCGCCCGCAGAGTCCGCCGTGGAAGAAGCCGCCGCGGGCGCAGACGCGCCGGCCGGCGCCTCGGAGGCTGCGCTAGAGCCCGCAGGCGACCCGGCGCAGCCTGCGAACTCGATAAGCATCACGTTCAGGTCGTCGAACGTCTGACCTGCGATTTCACTTGCGGTCGCGCAGGTGATGCGCTCGTCGGGGTACGACAGGCGCTCGGCCACCGTCACGCGCGCGTCCCCGAAGCCCCCCTGCACAAGCTCGCCCGAAAGCCGCGAGGGGTCTTCCCCGCCCGACGTGGCGAGGAAGAGCTCGCCTGCGCGCTCGGCCTCGGCCACAATGTCGCACGCCACGCCGTGAGCGCTCACGAAGCGCCAATCCTGCCATGGACGCGCGAGGCGCGCGGCGAGATACGACGCTGAGCTTATGCCGGGAATGACGTGCACGTCCACCTGCGCGTCGCCGGAGAGTGCCTCCACCAGGCGGCGCGCGCCGCTGAACAGCCCCACATCGCCCGTCATCACGACCACGGCGCGCTGCCACGACGCCGCATCGGTGAGCGCGGCGACGATGTCCGCCGTCTTCACGAGCTCGTATCTCACCACGTCGGGCGGCACGTCGATGCCGGCAAGCGCGCGATGAGCGCCGATGACCACGTCGGCGATGTCGATCGCGTCGAGCGCCGCGCGCGAGAGCAAGTCGGGGTTTCCGGGCCCCGCCCCGATGATCGTTACTTTTCGCATGGAATCTCCCGATACCCGCGCGGCGTGACCATACGACCGCCTACGCGCTTCGTGTCCGCGTTGCCGACGAACACGGTGGTGAACATGTCGGCGTCGAACTCCCCCAGCTCGGAGAGCCTGCACATGCCCGACTGCTGCCCCTCGCGCCCGATGTTGCGTACCCAGCCGCAGAGCGTGTCGGGGGCCTTCCATTCGAGCATAATCTTCGCCGCGCGCGAGAGCCTGTCGGCGCGCTTTCTGCTGCGCGGGTTGTACAAACAGATGCAGAAGTCGGCACTCGCCACAGCGGCGAGTCTGCGCTCGATGACCTCCCACGGCGTGAGCAGATCGGAGAGCGACACGACCGCGAAGTCGTGGGCAAGCGGGGCGCCGAGCACCGCCGACCCGCTCTGAGCCGCGGTGGCCCCGGCGATAACTTCCACGTCTACATCGGGGTAGTCCTCCGCAAGCTCCAGCACGGGGCTCGCCATGCCGTACACGCCCGCGTCACCGCTACACACGAGCGCCACGGCTTCTCCGCTCTGCGCGCGCGAAAGCGCCAGACGGCACCGTTCGACCTCGTGCATCATCGGCGTCGCGAGATGCGCCGCGTCGGGCACGGCGGCGAGCGCGAGCTCCACGTATTTCGTGTACCCCACAACGATGTCGGCCGCCTCGAGCGCGCGCCGAGCCGCAATCGTCATGCCGCCGGGGCCGCCCGGGCCGATCCCCACCACGAAGAGCTTTCCCATCACCGCTCCTTAAACGAAAGTTCGATAGTTACCTTGGAAAACGCAACGGTCACGCCGCCGTGAGCGAGCTTCGGGAAGATAAGTTTGCCCCCGTCCGCGAGCGCCGCGCGCTCGCACACGTTGTCGACCCCCACCGTCGCGCGCACGAAATCAGATGGCGAAACGCTGCCTTCGACCAGCGACAACTCCTCTGCGGAATACGTCGCAAGCGGGATATTGCGCGCGCGGCAGAAGGCGAGCAGACCCTCCTCGTGCGCCTTCACGTCGATCGTCGCCGCCTCGCGCACGGCCGAAGGCGAGATGCCCGCCTGCCCGCACGCGAGAAGAAACGCCTCCCCGATCGCTTCGGCGCACGCACCGCGGCGGCACCCTATGCCCGCAACGATGCAGGGCACGACAAGGCGAAGCGGCTCGTGTGCAGGCGCCTGCGCCCGCACGCCCGCCGGCTTCCCCGTCTCACCGGCGGGCACGACCTCGCCCGTTGTCTCCGCCGCGCGAACGGACGCACCTGCATTCGCGCCAGCAAACGGCGACACGACGATATCGGCCCGAGCGCGGTCGGACGCAATGTCAACCCCCTCAGGCGGCTGTCCCGAAATCGGCATATCGGAATAGAGCGTCACGCGCCCGCCCGAAAGCAGCCGCGCCGACACTCGCTTGATAGCCTCGGGATTCGAAACGGCGAGCCCCGCACAGCGCGCCCACGTATCCACCGCCCACACGCCGCGGACGTCGGTCGCCGTGGTGATGACGGGGATGGCCCCTGCCGCACGGGCCACGGTTTGCGCAAGCTCGTTCGCACCGCCCAAATGCCCCGACAAAAGCGAGACGGCAAAGCGCCCTGCCTCGTCGATCACCACAACCGCGGAATCGTTTGCCTTCGAGGCGACATGCGGCGCGATCGCCCGCACGGCGATGCCCGCCGCGCCCACGAACAGAAGCGCGTCCGACGCTTCCCACGCGAGCGCCGTCCATGCGCGCAGGTCGGCCTTCCCCTCGCCGAACCCGCGCGAAACGGAAACGTCCCAGCCAGGGTCATCTTCACCTGTCTGCGCGCAATCGGAAAGCGCGCGTGCGGTGCGCTCCGCCAACGCATACCCCCTCTCAGTGAACGCTATGCAGGAAACCCTCATCTAGCGCACCACCATCGTCGAGAAGTAGCTGCCCCGATCGGGCACATCGTCGAGCGAGCGGTACACGCGCTCGCCCGGAAGCCCACAGTCCTCTACGAGCTCGGCACCGTCGAAGGCGCCCTCCTCGCGAAGGATGCGCTTCGTGTCCGCAAGCGAGCGCCGCGCCTTCATGACCACCTTCGTCCCCGGCCAGCCAATTGCGCGGCGCACGTCATCGTAGCCGCCGGGCACGATGTGCAGAGGCGACGACATCTCGGGCGTGAGGTCGCGCTCGAGCGCCGCGGCGACCGCGCAGAAGCTCGGCACGCCGGGAATGGCGCGCGCCTCGAACCCACGGGCGCGCACGTCGGGCGCTATGCGCTGGAAGGTGGCGTAGATGCTCGGGTCCCCCAGGTTCAGCAGCGCGACGTCGCGGGCCGCATCCAGGTGCGCGACAAGCTCACGAACAAGCGAGGCATGCTCGGCCGCGCGGCACTCGAGATCGCGCGTCATCGAGAATCGCACGGGGATCACCGTCTTGCCTGTAAGGTCGACGGCGCCGCGCACGATGTCGAGCGCGACCATGACCCCGTCCGCCGTCTGCGGTGCGGCGATGACCGGACACGATTCGATTGTGCGGACGGCCTTGATCGTGAGCAGCTCGGGGTCGCCAGGCCCCGTTCCCACCCCGTACAGCACGCCTTTACTCATACGTCGCCCCCAATTCCCCGATAACTGCATCGACGCCCGACGTGCGGAAAAGCTCGCGGCGCTCGGCGTCGAACACGACCGCGGCGATGTCGCATCCGCCCGCCGCGCGGCGGCGCAACCTGTCCTCGATTGCCACAGCGAGCGAGGCGCGCGCAGCGTCCCCCACGCCGGCGGCCTCGATTACCTCAAGCGCCGCCGTGGTCGTGACCGACGACATGATATCGCGCACGGTCTTCGTGCCCGCGCCGGCCAAGGCCGCGTGGGCGGCCAGAATCTCCGCACGGCAGTCGGCGGTACGCGAATGGGTGTCCATGATGCCGCCCGCGACCTTCACCAGCTTGCCGATGTGTCCCACAAGAAGGACATTGGTAAATCCCTCGCGAACGCAGCAATCAATTGCATCGCCCACAAAGTTGGAAATGAAGACCACCGGCGCACCGTTTAGATGGAAATGCCCCGAGATGAACTGCGCGCCGTAGTTGCCGGGCGTGAGCACGACTCCGCGCCGCCCCATAGCCGCATGCTGCCGGATCTCGAGCTCGATGCTGTCGCGCAAGGCAGCGAGGCTGCGCGGCTCGACGATGCCCGTCGTGCCCAGGATGGAGATGCCGTCCTCTATCCCCAGGTGCGGGTTGAAGGTCTTTTCGGCAAGGGCAACGCCCTCGGGTACCGAAATCGTCACAGCAATATTTCCAGAAAAGCCGTGCGCGGCGCACACCTCGCGCACCGCCGAAGTGATCATCGCGCGCGGCGTCGCGTTGATGGCGGCCGCCCCCACCGGCTGCTCGAGCCCGGGCAACGTCACGCGCCCCACGCCCACGCCGCCATCGACGGAAACTTCCGATTCGCGCGCGGGCACGCCCTTGCTGCCCGCAGCGCCCGTGCCCGACCCCGCATGTTCCACGCGCGCGTACACGAGCACGCCGTCGGTCACATCGGCATCGTCGCCTGCGTCCTTTCGCACGGCGCACTGGGCGCACCCCTCGCCGATGCATGCGTCGACCACGTCCGTCTCGACGGGCAGCCCGCCGGGCGTGACGATCGACACGCGGCCGGCGGGCTTTCGTGACAAGAGCATCTCGCAGGCGGCCTTCGCCGCGAGCGCGGCACAGCTCCCCGTCGTGTAGCCGCAGCGCAGGCGGGTCGTCCCGGTATATATGTAGTGCTCGAAGGCCACGCTAGCTGCTCGCCTTCCGATACCCCGTGGCAAACGAAGGGTCGTAAAGCTTGCTGCGCTCGTACGACTCCGCTTGCACGCCGTCGTGCGCAAGCCCGCCGCGAGCTCCGAGCACGCGGCCCACCACCACGAGCGCCGTGCGGTCGATGCCCTCTCGCGCGCCCGCATCGGCGAGCGTGCCCACTGTGCAGCGCACCACGCGCTCCTCAGGCCAGGTCGCCTTGTACACGAGCGCCGCCGGCTCGTCGGAGCTGCGGCCCGCAGCCAAAAGCTCGGCGGAAAGCTCGGCGAGCATACCCGAGCTCAGGAAGATGACCATAGTCGAGCCGCTTTCCGCCATGGTGCGCATGCCCTCGCCCGCGGGCATGGGGGTGCGCCCGGAAAGCCGCGTGATCACGACCGACTGGCTGATTCCCGGCAGCGTGTATTCCTGGCGAAGCGCCGCCGCGGCACCGCAAAAGCTCGACACGCCGGGCACCACCTCGTAGTCCACGCCGCGCGCGTCGAGCGCGTCCATCTGCTCCTGGATGGCGCCGTACAGGCACGGGTCGCCCGTGTGCAGGCGCACCACTTCCTCGCCCCGCGCATCTGCCGCGCACATCACGTCGAGCACTTCCTCCAAGGTCATGTGCGCGCTGTCGTAGACGATGCAGGATTCCTTGCACTCAGCGAGCAGCTCGGGATTCACAAGGCTTCCCGCCCAAACGACCACGTCGGCCGCACGCAGAAGGCGCGCCCCGCGCAGCGTGATAAGGTCGGCGGCGCCCGAGCCTGCGCCAACGATATGAATCATCCGAGCCTTCCCTTCCCGTTTCTCATCGCAACCGTTTACGCCGCCATTCGCGCAGCGGGCAAAACACGACGCCTGCGGCGGCAATCGGCGCAAATACGCAGGCAGGAGGCGCAATGCCGCCCGCCCTGGCTTTGACACGTTCACAAGTGCCCACTATCATAGTAAAAGTTTCGGCAACGAGCATATGACAATCGGATAAAAGGAAATGACCGGCGCGGCGCCCGCACAGCCCGCGCTGGCTTGCGGAGGGAACCAGGTGGGAATCCTGGGCAAGGGACATTACTGTATAGGACGCGCGGGCGAACCGCCTCGCGCCTCAAGCCAGACTGCTTCGCCTTTTCCTCACGGCATCGCCGTGGCGTTAGCTCCTTGTGAACCCCGAGGGGTGCGCTTTTCTTTCGCTTGTGCCGACAAGCAACTGTCGCCGGGGGACCGGCAAACCGAGGAAAGGAAAAACCATGTCCGACCAGATGTCACGCCGCGGCTTCATGGGCGCAGCAGCAACCGGAGCCGTCGCGCTCGCCGGAGTCGCGCTCGCGGGCTGCTCCAACACCTCCGCGAGTTCCGAGAAATCGAGTGAAAAGGAGAAGGCCGTGAAGCCGGTCATCCTCGTCACGAGCTTCGGCACGAGCTACAACGACTCGCGCCACATCACCATCGGCGCCATCGAAGACGCTATCCGCGAGAAGTACTGGCAGGACTACGACATCCGCCGCGCCTTCACCGCGCAGATCATCATCGACAAGCTGAAGAAGCGCGACGGCATCACAATCGACAACATGACCGAGGCGCTCGACCGCTGCGTGGAAGACGGCGTGAAGGAAATCGTCGTACAGCCGACGCATCTCATGGGTGGCCTGGAATACACCGACGTGAAAGACGAGCTCGACAAGTACGCCGACAAGTTCGACAAAATCTCGCTCGGCGACCCGCTGCTCACCTCCGACGATGACTACAAGAAGGTGGCCGCAGCCATTAAGGAGAACATGGCGTCCTTCGACGACGGCAAGACGGCGCTGTGCCTCATGGGCCACGGCACCGAAGCCGATTCCAACGCCGACTATGCCAAGATGCAGGAAGTGTTCAAGAACGAGGGCTTGACGCAGTTCTTCGTCGGCACCGTCGAGGCTGAACCGACCTGCGAGGATGTTATCGCCGCCGCGAGCGCCGCAGGCTACAAGAAGGCCGTGCTCGCGCCGTTCATGGTAGTCGCGGGCGACCACGCGAACAACGACATGGCAGACGAGACCGACCCCGACAGCTGGGCTGCGAAGTTCGTGGCCGCCGGCTTCGAAGTGACGTGCCTGCTCCAGGGTCTGGGACAGAACGTCGCGGTCGACGACATCTACGTCTCGCACGTGGACGACGCCATCACCAAGCTGTAAACTCGCCGCGCACGGGGGCGCCGGTCGCGTCCCCGTGCAACGGGCATGTGCCTTTCCCCGACGACGCATGCCCGTTGCATTCGCATCCCGCCCGCCCACCGCACGGCGCGGGCGGTCGAAGCGATTGAAAGGAACCCCTCCATGTTGAAGAAAACCCTCGTCTTCGCCCTGTCGGCGGCGCTTTTCGCGTTCTCGCTCGCCGGCTGCGGCGGAAATTCAATCGACAACGCAAAGGCAAGCGATGCCGATTCCCAGGAAAAGACCGAACAGGCGGCCGATGCGCCCGAGGGCGCAAGCGCTGCCCCCATTACCGCCGACAAGGTAGCTGACGGCACCTATCCGATCACCGTAGATTCCAGCTCGAACATGTTCAGAATTGTGGACGCCCAGCTCATCGTGGAAAACGGCTCCATGCACTGCGTGATGACGCTTTCCGGCACGGGCTACGGCAAGCTCTTCATGGGCACGGGCGACGAGGCTGCCGCCGCGAGCGAGGCCGACTTCATCCCCTATGTGGAAAACGCGGAAGGCAAGTACACCTACGACGTGCCCGTTGATGCGCTCGACGAGGACACCGCCTGTGCCGCGTGGAGTATTAGAAAAGAGCAGTGGTACGACCGCACGCTTGTGTTCGAATCCGCCGGCGTCGATCTGCGCGCCGACGCACTGAAGTAACGCCATGCGGTCGATTCTTCCCAAGGGGGAAAACAGGAAGCGCCACGGCATCGCGGCGCGCGCGATCGCCTGCGTTCTCGTCGCCCTGCTCGCGCTTCCCTTCGCGGGGTGCAGTGCGAGCCCGAACGCGACCGGTGGCACGGCGGGCTCTCAGGAATACACTGTGAGTGTTTCGCTTTCCGGCGGGTCAGGGCGCGCAAGCATCGCCTCGCCCACCACAATTGTGAAGGATGGTGACACCTACACCGCGACCATCACCTGGTCGAGTTCGAACTACGACAAGATGACCGCCGACGGCGTGGACTACGTGCCCGTAAACGACGGCGGAAACTCCACGTTCGAGATACCCGTCACGCTCGACGAGGACATCGCCGTGTCGGCCGAGACCGTCGCCATGTCGACGCCGCACACCATCGACTACACGATCCACTTCGACTCATCCACCATGAAGGAGAAATCGGGCGACGAAGCAAGCGGCGGCTCCCCTGCAGGAACGGCTTCAAGCGCCGCGGCCGACTTCCACAACGCCGATTTGGGCTGTGGCTGGGAGCCGACGGGGGCGCTTCACCTTGAATACGCCGAGCACTTCACTGTCGACGAGTTCGAAGGCGGCCTGCGGCTTATCTGCGTTTCGAATGGGGAACGTTTCCTCGTGGTGCCGCAAGATGCGAAGGTACCTGATGGGTTGAGCTCCGACATCGCGGTCATAAGGCGCCCCGCCGACAAGGTGTACCTCGTGTCGTCGGCGACGATGTGCCTGGTCGACGCGCTCGATGCGAACGACAATATCATCATGTCGGGCACGAAGGCCGACGATTGCTCGGTCGCGGGCTTCAAAAGCGCACTCGAAAGTGGGGCGATCGCCTACGGCGGCAAGTACAGCGCGCCCGACTACGAGCGAATATCGGCCTCGGGCTGCACGCTCGCCATCGAGAACACCATGATCAACCACACGCCCGATGTGAAGAAAAAGCTGCAGAAGCTCGGGCTCGTCGTGCTCACCGAACAGTCGTCGAGCGAGCCCGAAGCACTCGGGCGCGTCGAGTGGATTAAGCTTTTCGGCGTCCTATTCGACAAGGAAGACGAGGCCGCGCACCTGTTCAACGAGCAGAAGGCCCGCGTCGAGCAAACGTCGGGGCTCGCGTCGTCAGGTAAAACCGTGGCGTATTTCTACATTAACTCGAACGGGGCCGCCGTCACGCGGCGGGCGGGCGACTACGTGGCGCAGATGATCGAGCTTGCAGGCGGCAGCTATGCGCTCGATGACGCGCAGACGGCGTCGACGTCAGGTTCGTCAGTAACGCTCGAAATGGAGCGCTTCTACGCGACGGCGAAGGATGCCGACATCATCGTCTACAACGGCACCATCGACGAATCGGTTGCCACCTTGAACGACTTCGTAGGCAAAAACGCGCTATTGTCGCAGTTCAAAGCCGTGAAGAACGGCAACGTCTGGGTCACAAACGCCGACATGTACCAGCAGATGACTTCCACCGCCGACATTATCGACGAGCTGCACGGGGCGTTCACCGGCGATGACGCGAGCGACTTCCATTATCTGAGGAAGCTCGGCTAGCGCCATGAGAAGCCGGATTTCCATGGCATACGACGAATCGGGGCGCGCCGCGCGGTGTCGCGTCGTGACGGCGCTGCTCGCTGTTGCCCTCATCGTGCTCGTCGGGGCCAACCTGTGCATCGGGAGCGTGCTCGTGCCCGCAGACCACATCCCCGGCATCCTTTCGGGCGGCGCGGCCAATTCCATGGAAAGCCAGGTCATCTGGGAGATTCGCCTGCCGCGCGTGCTTTCAGCCGTGCTTCTCGGCGGGGCACTTTCGCTCTCCGGGTTCCTGCTGCAGACGTTTTTCAACAACCCCATCGCCGACCCGTTCATCTTGGGCGTCTCCTCGGGCGCAAAGTTCGTCGTCGCGCTTACAATGATCGTACTTCTAGGCGCGAACCAGGCCATGTCCTCGCCGGCCATGGTGGCCGCAGCGTTTCTGGGCTCGCTTATCACCATCGGCTTCGTGCTCCTCATCGCACGGCGCATAAGTTCCATGGCCATGCTCATCGTGGCGGGTGTCATGGTGGGATACATCTGCTCGGCGGCGACGAACTTCCTCATCGCCTTCGCCGACGACCAGTCCATCGTGAACCTGCACAACTGGTCTTTGGGTAGCTTCTCGGGTTCGAGCTGGGACGACGTGGCGGTCATCGCGGTCGTGGTGATCACCGTGAGCGCATGCGTATTCGCGATATCGAAGCCCCTTTCCGCCTTCCAGCTGGGAGAAGCCTACGCGAAAAGCGTCGGCGTGAACGTCGCACGCTTCCGCGTGGTGCTCGTCCTTCTAGCGAGCATGCTCTCCGCCTGCGTGACCGCGTTCGCTGGTCCGGTGTCGTTCGTAGGCATCGCGGTTCCGCATCTCGTGAAGTCGGCGCTAAAGTCGTCGAAGCCCATCCGCGTGATTCCTGCGTGCTTCTTGGGAGGCGCCATCTTCTGCGCGGGCTGCGATTTGATCGCGCGCACGCTGTTCTCTCCCGTCGAGCTTTCCATCAGCGCAGTCACCGCCATCTTCGGCGCGCCGGTGGTTATCGCGCTCATGTTGAAGAAGCGGGTGAGGTAGATGGGAGAATTCGTGCCGCGGCCCAAAATGCTCAGAGGGGACATTCCATGCTTAGACAGTCCTGAGCTCACACGAAAGCGCCAGAAGGCACTTTCGGCTCGTGCGGAACTGCGCGCGGAACGCCTCCTCCGAGCGGAGTCGAACCTCGAAACCCCGGTCGAAACGCAGGCTGACGGAGCGCCGCTTTTCCGCATAAGCGACCTGTCGGCGGGCTACGACAAGAAGGTTGTAGTCGAAGGCGTCGATCTGGAGGTTCGCGCGGGCGACGTCGTGGCGCTCATCGGGCCGAACGGCTCGGGCAAGTCGACCATCTTGAAAACCATCACACGCCATCTAGCACCGCTTGCCGGCGCGGTCGAGCTCGACGGGCGAGAGATTTCCCGATGGAAGACGGCGGAGTTCGCAAGGAACCTTGCCGTTATGCTGACAGATCGCCCCCGGACCGAGCTCCTCACCTGCCGCGATATCGTAGAGGCGGGAAGACACCCCTACACCGGGCGAATGGGCACACTCTCGCCTAACGACCATAGTCGGGTCGACGAGGCCATGAAAACCGCACATGTGGAAGAGCTCGCCGAGCGCGACTTCATGCAGATAAGCGACGGGCAACGCCAGCGCGTCATGCTCGCACGCGCCATCGCGCAGGATCCGCGTGTGCTCGTGCTCGACGAGCCCACGTCGTATCTCGATATCCGCTACCAGATCGACCTGCTGCGAATACTTCGCCACCTTGCGAAATCGCGGAATGTGGCTGTCATCATGTCCATCCACGAACTCGAGCTCGCGCAGAAAAGCGCCGACAAGGTGATTTGCGTGAAGGACGGCCGGGTCTTCCGCGCCGGCGCACCCGAGGACATATTCACGCGCGAGACAATTGGCGAGCTCTACGGCCTTCAACATGGCACCTTCAACGAGCGCTTCGGCAGCGTGGAAATTGGGCGCCCACACGGCGATGCGCACACGTTCGTCATCGCCGGCGCAGGTACGGGGTCGGCTGTGTTTCGCCAGCTCATTCGGCAGGGCAAGGCGTTCTACGCGGGCGTTCTGCACGAAGGGGACATCGACTGCGAGCTCGCGCGCGACCTGGCGACGGAATGCGTGGCCGAGCGCGCCTTCGAGCCGATCGGGGATAAAACCATAGCCCGCGCCAAAGAGCTCCTCGTCCACTGCGCGCTCCTTATCGTGTGCCCCGCCGCCTTCGGCACCATAAACGCCCGCAACGCAGAGCTCGTCGAGTTCGCACGCTCGCATGATATCGAGGTCATGCGAGCGTGCGAAGGCGCATCGGAGGATTCCCAATTGGAGTGGGAAGGATAAACTGGACTTTCATTTAAGGATCCTCAGGCTATAGCTCCTACGCCGGCGAGGTCTCCAAGGCGCCGGAGAACCTCGTGAACAGGAATTTCCACGCCGACGAGCCCAACCTGCTGTGGCTCACCGACATCACCGAGTTCAGACTCCCGGGCGGCGAGAAGGTCTACCTGAGCCCGGTCATCGACTGCTTCGGCGGGATGCTCGTCGCCTGGTCGATCGGGCTGCACCCCGACAAGCGCCTCACGAACTCGAGCCTGCGCCTAATCCAAGCGAGATTCCAGACTCGACAGGCCATTGAGAGTCAGGTCGTTGGCGACCTCAGAGACGCGCTCGATAGGAACCGAACCGTCAGACAGCGCCCACGTGCGATAGATACCGATAATACCCGACAGCAAAAACGCCAGATAGTAGTCGAACATCTCGTCCTTGAGACCTTGGGGCAGCAGATCGCGCTCGGCAATCTCGTGTTCGAGGGGCGCACGAAGACGAGCCATAAAATCATCGAGCGGAATGTTCTCGATCAGCTGACGATTGAGCACCAGGTTGTTGCACAGTGCCTCGTTAACGGTTTTAAAGAAGGTCGCCGCCGCGCCCAGGGCGCGCTCGTTGGTGTCGCCGTCCATGGAGGCAAGCGTTTTCTCGACCGAGTCGACAATCATCTCCACCACATCGACGGCAATGGCATCGAGCAGGCCGTCAACCGTGCCAAAGTGCACGTAAAAGGTCTTGCGGTCGACATTGGCCTCGCGCGCGATGGCACTCACCGTAATATCTGCCAGCGGCTTTTCCATGAGCAGGCGCTCGAAAGCGGAAAGGATGGCATTGCGGCTGCGAACGATGCGGCGATCAAGACGCGGTTTACTGGTGGCCATGGGTGTGTCCCTTCGATATGCGAGCATTCATCAACAGATGAGAGATAATCTACGTAAGAGGATTATCCCCCATACAGCTCAAATATGCCCCGCATCATGAAGAACGCACGACTGCCCTACCGCGACTTAGGGTGCTTCTTCTTATTGAGCGCCGACGGAGATACGCGGATACCGTCGCCCGTCTGGCGCACATAGGCTTTATGAGCCGGCTTAGCGGTCCCAGAAGCCTTCTGAGCGTGCTTCCTGGGATCAACGGTAACAGCATTCGTGGGGTGCGGCTTAGTGGGCGCAGAGGGCGTCTGAGGCTCGCGGCCGAGCTTGCGCATCACGCGATCCCAGCGCGCATGGATGCTCTCGTTGTGGGCGCTCTTAAGGCCCAGCAGGGGCGCAGCCAAAATGGTCGGCGCGATAAACGTAATGAGACGCCACAGCAGATAGCCGGCGGTCGAAGCCGACCCAAAGAAATGACCCAAGAACAAAGCAAAGCCGCCCTCAGCGCCACCAGTTCCACCGGGCAAGGGAACCGCAGAGCTCAGCAGCTGGACAAAGGCGCTCGCGGCCATGACCGAGAAAAAGTCGACCTCGTGGTAGCCAAAGGCGAGCATCAGAAAATACGGCACCAGATAGAAAAACGCGAGCTGCAGCATGGTGATAAACACGGTGAGCAGCATGGAAGAAAAATGTCCGGCCGAAAGCTTGAACTTCTCGGAGAAGGAGTAGATCTCGCCATCGACAAACGAGCGCCATCCATCGATCTTAGTGGCCGAGACACCTATGCGCTCGAGCCAATTGATGATGCAATGGGCGACGCGCGTGACGGTCTTAGGCATGAGCGCGACGGCGAAGATGCCGAGCAGGATGCAGCAGTGACCGCCAAAACTAAAGACGCACAGCAGCGTCATGTCGCCATAGCGCTCGGCAAAAAACGGCATGCGAGCAAGCAATAGGATAGCGCCCCAGGCAACGAGGCCAAACTGATACACAATAAATCGGGTGAACTGCGTGGCACCCGCTTCGCCCACGTTTTGGCCCGCTTTGGTCAGGCGGTAGATCTGGGCAGGCGTAGAGCCCATCATCATGGGCGTCAGGTTGCCAAAGAAAATACCGCTCGCCTCGACCGAAATGAGGTCGCGGATACCGACGGGTGAATTAGGGTCGAGCCAGACGGCGATCGCATAGGCCACAATGCCAAAGAACAGATACATGAACATGCAAAGACACGCGACAACGAGCCAGGGCGCCTGAACGCTCGACATAGCAGCCCAGAACTGCCCCATCTGCCCGGTTACCACCAGATAGACGATATAACCCACCAGCACAACGCCGATAAAGATTGCGCCGCGGCGTGCGCTCTTATTGTCATCGCCGCCCGAGGCCTCAACCTCGACCTGGGGCTTGGACGTATGCTGAGAGGACTCCGTCATGAGACTCCTTCTTACAGTCAAAATATCTTGGTTATTGTACCCGTAAGGGCCATAAGCAGAACGCAAAGCTCTTGTTCAAACGGGAATGACAGACAGTTGTTGGATAATAAAAAACCCGGCCTTCCGTGGAAAGACCGGGTATTAGATGCGTGGTAGCCCGTACCAGATTCGAACTGGTGATCTCCGCCTTGAGAGGGCGGCGTCCTAAACCGCTAGACGAACGGGCCATAAGCCTCGGCAGAAAAGAAGTGGTAGCCCGTACCAGATTCGAACTGGTGATCTCCGCCTTGAGAGGGCGGCGTC
>CABQJK010000003.1 GCA_902464495.1 uncultured Collinsella sp.
CCTGCCCCGCTGGCGTTCTGGAGCTCCAGGACGTCGCTACCGTCGCTGACGAGGACTCCTGCGTCGCCTGTGGCGCTTGCCAGGACGCTTGCCCCGCTGGCGCGATCACCGAGATCGTCGAGGAGTAACAACTCCCCCACCTGCACACTCAAAAGTACACCGTGCACAAAAGGAGGCCTCCGCATCGCCGCGGAGGCCTCCTTTTTTTGTTTGTGCGGATAACTAATTTGGCACCGCTGCAGATTGCCGCTTAGGGGCGTTTGCAGCGTCGGCTACGATAGATCGTCCTCGTAAGGCATTAAATCGGCAAGGTAGCCTTTCTCCTTGAGCATAGCCTCGATCTCGTCGAGGGTTTGCTCGTCCTCTGCCGCAATGCGATGGAAGTGATAGCCGCTCGTCACCGTTAGTAGTGGAAAGCTCTTGCCGCTCTCAATATCGTGCAGGTAGCGCTCAACATCGCGACGATTGCGGATGTCCAAGTCGGCCGTGATCTTACCGTACACGCGGTGATTGACGATCACGTTGAGCACGGCGCCGCCGGCGTCGACGATACTCGTGAGCTCATCGCCTGCCTGCTCCACGCTGTGGCGAACCTTGACCAAGCGCGTGGGCACGGCGGGGCTGCTGGGGGCCTCCTGCAGCACATAACCACGGTTGGTTGCCACGACATCGTGCCCATCGGCACGCAACAGGGCAATATCCTGAACCACGACCTGACGGCTCACGCCAAGCTCGCGGGCAAGCGCGCTGCCCGAAACGGGCCCCTTGGCTCCCTCGAGCACGGCCATGATGGCACGGCGACGCTCGCGGGCGTTCATTATTTACCGTCCAGCAGACGCAGGTGCTTAAGCGAGAGGTCGAGGATCGGCGCGGAGTGCGTCAGGGCGCCCGAGCTAATGTAATCGACGCCCAGATCAGCCAGGGCGCGAATGTTGTCGGCGTCCACATTGCCCGAGCACTCGGTCTTGGCGCGACCGGCGATAAGCTCGATGGCGGCGGCCATGTCGTCATGGGTCATGTTGTCGAACATGATAATGTCGGCACCGGCCTCCACGGCTTCGCGTACCATGTCCAGGTTCTCGCACTCAATCTCGACCGTCGTGGTAAACGACGCGTGGGCGCGCGCCATCTCGATCGCGCGCGTCACGCCACCGGCGGCGTCGATATGGTTGTCCTTGAGCATGACGGCCGTCGACAGGTTGTAGCGGTGGTTGCTGCCGCCGCCGATCTCGACCGCGGCCTTCTCGAAGACGCGCATGCCCGGCATGGTCTTGCGCGTGTCGACAAGCACGGTCTTGGTGCCCTCGAGCGCAGCCGCCATCCGATGCGTGTAAGTAGCGATGCCGCTCATGCGCTGCAGGTAGTTGAGCGCCACGCGCTCGCCCGAAAGCAGCACGCGCGCATCGCCGCGCACCTGACCCACATGGTCGCCGGCGTGCACCTCGTCACCGTCAGCAACATCAAACAGCACCGAGCTCTGCGAATCCAGCAGCTCAAAGGTGCGAGCGAACACGTCCAGACCGGCGATGATGCCATCGGCCTTGGCGATAAGCTCCACCGTGGCGGGGCGCGCCGTGGGGCACACGCTCGCCGTGCTCACATCCTCAAACGTAATGTCCTCGCGTAGAGCCTGCAGAATCAGATCATCGACGACGAGCTTCATGGTAATGGGATTCATGGTCTACTCCTCCACGGCCTGCGTGCCGGCGGCACGGGCCAAATCATCGATTGCCAGGGAGTCGGCGCTCAGGGCGCGATGACGCCCGTCGAGCGCGGGCTCGCCCGCCTGCTCCACGGCGAGCGACTCGCCGGTGCGCATGTACCACGCGGCGCGACGACCCCAGACCAGCGCCTCGAGCAGACTATTTGATGCAAGGCGATTCTTGCCGTGAACGCCGTTGCAAGCCGTCTCGCCCGCGGCGTAGAGCTCGGGCATCGAAGTGCGGCCGTCCTTATCGACCCATACGCCGCCCATAAAGTAGTGCTGCGTGGGCGTAACGGGGATGGGCTCGTCCAAGATGTCGCGGCCGTCCTCAAGGCAGCGCGCGCGAATGTTGGCAAAGTGCCCAGTCACCACGTCGCGCTCGACGGGGGCAAAGCTCAGCCACTCGTGCTCGGTGCCGTCCTGCTTCATCTGCTCGCGGATGGCGGCAGCGACAACGTCGCGCGGCTGCAACTCGTCGGTAAAACGCTCGCCGGCGGCATTGAGCAGAATCGCGCCCTCACCGCGGCAGCTCTCGCTGATCAGGAACGTACGGCCTGGCTGCGGCGAGGACAGGCCCGTGGGATGGATCTGCACGTAGTCCAGGTGCTCCATCTTAATGCCGTGCTCCTGCGCGATGTAGCAGGCGTCGCCCGTGAGCTGCGGGTAGTTGGTCGAATGGTCGTATACGCCACCGATGCCGCCCGTCGCCCACAGCGTATGGCGGGCATGGATCTTAAACGGCTTACCGACATGCACGCCCTCAGCGGCATTTGCCAGCTCGTCGGCGGGGCGAGCTGAATCGTCCTCGTCCACGGCAACAGCGACGACACCAGTGCACACCGTGGCCCCATCGCGCTCGGCCGTCAGGATGTCGGTCATGGCAACGTGTTCGAGAATCTGCACGTTGTCCAGCTTGCGGACGGCCTGAAGCAGCTTGGTCGTAATCTCCTTGCCCGTAATGTCGGCATGGAAGGCAATGCGCGGACGGCTGTGCGCGCCCTCGCGGGTAAAGTCGAGGCCGCCATCGGCCTTGCGCTCAAAATCCACGCCCATCGCTAGCAGGTCGTTGATGACCGAGCGGCTCGAGCGGATCATGATGTCGACGCTCTCGCGGCGGTTCTCGTAATGGCCGGCGTGCATGGTGTCCTCAAAGAAGGCATCGTAGTCCGAGCCCTCGGGCAGCACGCAGATGCCGCCCTGCGCGAGCATCGAATCGCACTCGTCGACCGCGCCCTTGGAGAGCATGATCACGCGCGTACTCGTCGGCAGGTTGAGCGCCGCGTACAGGCCCGCTACGCCGCAGCCGGCAATGACGACGTCGCACTCCATATCGGGGTATTGCTTGGTTTCCACAGGAATCCTCTCCCTTGAATGTGACATAAGGGACCGTCCCTCATGCCGCATTGTTCTAGCGTGCTGCGTACTCGAGCATGCGGTCGAGCGTGAGCTTGGCCTGGTCTGCCGCCTCGTCCGAGACGCCGATCTGCACCTCGCCCTCGCCCGTCTCCAGGCAGCGCACGAGCTTTTCGAGCGTGATGAGGTCCATGTTGACGCAGGTGGGCTGCACCGCGGGGAAGTAGAACTTCTTGCCGGTGCCCTGGCAGCGGCGCTCGAGCTCGTAGAGCACGCCGCGAACCGTCACGATAATGAACTCGCTCGCGTCGGACCCCTCGGCATACTTGATGATGCCGGCGGTGGAGCCGATGTAGTCGGCCTCGGCCAGGACGTCGGCCTTGCACTCGGGGTGCGCCAGCACGAGCGCGTCGGGGTGGGCCTCCGTCGCGTCGACGATCCGCTCGACGGTGATGATGTGATGGCGCGGGCAGTAGCCGTTGTTGAGAATGACGTGCTTTTGCGGCACCTGCTCGGCTACGAAGCGGCCGAGGTTTTGGTCGGGAATGAACAGGATATGCTGCTGCGGCAGCTCGGACACGATCTTGACGGCGTTGGAGCTGGTGACGCACACGTCGCTCCAGCTCTTGATCTCGACCGTGGAGTTGACGTAGCAGACCACGGCCAGGTCGTCGCCGTACTCGGCGCGCGCCGCGTCGACCGTCTCGCGCTTGACCATATGAGCCATGGGGCAGTCCGCGCCCGGCTCGGGCAGCAGCACGGTCTTGGTGGGGTTGAGCAGCTTGGCGCTCTCGCCCATAAACTCCACGCCGCACAGCACGATGGTCTGCTGCGGCAGGCTCTTGGCGAGCTTAGCCAGGTAGAAGCTGTCGCCGACGTAATCGGCCACAGCCTGGACCTCGGGCGCCACGTAATAGTGCGCCAGGATCACCGCGTCGCGCTGGGTTTTAAGTTGCTGAATGGCCTCGACGAGCTCTGCGGGCACCAATGCCGCGCGCTCCGTTGCCGTCGTTGCCGATGCCAGGCCGGCCGCGATATCGCGTGCAAGCTCCGACGCATCCATGTTCGCGCTCTGTGCCATCAAGGCCCCTCTCTTTTGGCGAATCTTGGGGCTTTAGTATGACACCTAGGTTTACAGCTGACAAGACAGCTGTAAACCTAGGTGTAAAGTTGAAATAAAGATTCAATCATGCGGCAGGTCCATTTTCGAACTGGCAAGCTGAGGATAGCCGAGCTCTCGATAGCGCCGGAGGCATCTTTCGCCACCGCAATACCGCTCGGCGCGAGTTGCGCACCGTGAGGCACGAACGGGCGCTCCCCCGCGAGTGGTCCGCGCCCAATGTGGCAAAATCGAACTACTAAGGGGGCTCAGAATGCTCAAGATTATTGCCTGCGACGATGACGTCGCTTTTCTAGATAGACTGCACCGGATGATCGACCGTTGGTCGATCGAGACGGGCACGGCGGTCGATGTTGCGCTCGTTACGCGCGGCGAGGACCTGCTGGCGCGCCATGCCGCGTCGCGCGCCGACATCATCCTGCTCGACATGATCATGCCGCTCGTCAACGGCATGGACACCGCACGCGAATTGCGCCAGGCCGACACCGCCGTGCGCCTGGTGTTCCTCACCTCGTCGCCCGAGTTTGCACTGGAGTCCTACGAGGTCCGCGCCTTCGACTATCTGCTCAAGCCCGTGACTTACGAACGCCTGGCGCAGTTACTCGACGAACTTTCGAGCATGCGCCCGGCGGCAACCGACGAGCTCGTGATCAAAACGTCCTTTGGCTACCACGCCCTGCGCCTGTCCGACATCGAATATGCCGAGGCGCGCAACAAGCACGTGGTCTTCCATCTGCGCGACGGACGCGATATCGAGGCACTCGAGTCGTTCCGCAGTGTCGAGGACCGTTTGGCGCAAAATGCCACCTTCTTTAAATGCCACCGTAGCTACCAGGTCAACTTGCGCAACATCGACCACTTCGATCGCACAGACATCGTCATGCGCTCGGGCGCGTGCATTCCGCTGTCGCGCAGCAGCAAGCAGGGGTTCCAAGACGCCTACTTTGCGGTGCGCTTTGAGGGCGGGAGGCGCTGATGATCTCCTCGGTCGAAATGGTCCTTTGGGCAATCCACCACGCCACGACGCTGCTCTTTGGCGTCTTTGCCTCGGCGGCGCTGTGCGGTATCGAAATCAATCGACGCCATGCACTCGAGTTGGTGGGGGTCGGAGCCGCAACCGGCGCTGCCTTTTCGATCGCCAATGTCGTTGGCGGAGAGCTTTTTGCCCGTCAGGTCTATCCGCTCGTCGTGCACTTGCCGCTTACCGTCTACCTATGCGCGCGCTACCACTTGAGTCCGCTACTCGCGACGTTGGGCGTCACCAGCGCCTATCTGAGCTGCCAGTTCAGCAACTGGATGGGCATCGCCGCATTTGCCGCAACCGATTCTCAGATCGCGTACTATCTGGCACGCATCGCTACCACGCTCGGCGTCTTTGCCGTCCTGCTGCATTGGGCCGGCGACACTGGACCCCGCCTGGCGATTAAAAGCCCCACCGAGCTGGGCATCCTTTTAATCCTGCCGCTCGTCTATTACATCTTTGACTACGCCACCAACGTCTACACCACGCTGTTCCACTCGGGCTCGGTGGTGACAGTTGAGTTTTTGGCATTTGCGCTCTGTGCCTTCTATCTTATGTTTCTTGCCGTTTACCTGCGCGAATACGAAGAAAAGGAAACCGCCGAGCGAGAGCGTTGGATGCTCGAAACCCGCGACAGCGCCGCCATCAAAGAGCTCGAGGCTTGGCGTCAATCTGGGCGCGAGCTGTCGATTCTTCGCCACGATATGCGCCACTTCCTACGCGGCCTGGCCACTTTAATTGAGGAGGGCCACACCGACGAGGCGCTCAAACGCATCGATGAGCTCTGCGAAGCCGGCGACCGCACCGCCGTACGCCGCTTCTGCGCCAACGAGACCGTAAACATCGCGCTTTCGTCATTCAACTCAGATATCAATAGAAACGGCATTACCGCCAACCTGCGCGCCGCCGTACCCGAAACCGTCCACGTAGGTGACGCCGACCTGTTTAGCGTGCTCTCAAATGCCTTGGAAAACGCTATCACCGCCGCAAGCGCCGCACCCCAAGGAAAGCGATTCGTCGACCTTGACCTGCGACTTGAGGACGGCCAGCTGTTGCTGTTAGTTTCCAACACGTTTGACCGCGCGCCGCGCATGGTCGACGGCATGCCCGTGACCCGGCATGCGGGCCACGGCTTTGGAACCAAGAGCATCAAACTTGCCGTGGAGCGCATGAACGGCAACTGCCAGTTCCGCATTAACGGCGATCGGTTTGAGCTGCGCGCTGTGATGTAGAAGTACGGCGCCGATCTCGCGGCGCGCCTCGCCCGCCAGGCAATCGCTCGCCGGTGCCGATCCGCTACAGTGGAGCGACCGCCGGGGTCAGCTGCTTGATGTAGGCCCACATGCGCTGCTTGGCCGCTTTGTCGGTCAGCGCCGCCTCAAAGCCATCGAGCGCGAGCACGCGACGGCCCTGCACATGGGCGACCAGGCCGGGCTTGAGCATGGCGGTGTCGAAGTCATCAATCGCCACGAGCATATCGGCGTAGGTTTCGCGCATGACATCGGCCGCGCTGTTATCGAGCAGCAGCACCGCCTCGGGATCCAGAGCCTCAAGCGCCTCGCGGAACAGCTCGCACGGCAGAGTCTCGCCCACCGCGACCGCTCCGTCGCCTGCGCCGGCGACGCTTGCCAGCACGCAAAAATCCTCGGGCGCGTAGCCGATGGCCCCAAGCGCCTTGCGCAGCGCAGCACCGTCCGGACCGGCAGCCAGCTCGCCGCCCGAACGCTCGGCCTCGTCCAAATCGCCTTTGACCAGCACGATCGGCGAGCACGCGTTGCCCACGATGCGCACGCCACGGACCGCAAGCGATGTGAGCTCCTGCTCGGCCGCCTGGGCGATGGCTTCTTTTTTCTGGCTTTGTGACGTGGACATGCGCTCTCCAATCGTTTGCGTGCCCACCATTATATAAAAGAGCTGCCCGCGAGTGGTTGCTTTGCGGGCGGCTGGGTATAAGCACGGTCGTACTGAGTTTTACGCGGCCGAGCCGCGTCGTATTATGGAGGTCACCATGGCTGACATTAAGCAGATTACCCCCGAGAACTTCGATTCCATCGTTAACGACAGCCTGCCCGTGCTGGTCGATTTTTGGGCGCCCTGGTGCGGGCCCTGCCGATCGCTCTCGCCCATCGTGGACGAGGTAGCCGATGAGCTGGCGGGCAAGCTTGCCGTTGCCAAATGCAACGTCGACGACAACCAGGACCTGGCCATGAAGTATGGCGTCATGAGCATCCCCACGCTGATTGTGTTTAAGAACGGCGAGGAGATTGACCGTTCGGTTGGCGCTCTGCCCAAGGCGAGGCTGCAGGCGCTGCTGGAGAAGCATCTGTAATACGCTTGTTACTTACCCGCCGTCCATGAGCGGTTTTGCACCGCTCGCCGGACTGCCGGGTGCGGCGCGTGCGACCACGGATAGTATGGTAGTCACAAACAGCCCCCAGTGAACGGGTGCGAGTCGCACAGACTCGCACCCGTTTTCTTATGCAGCTGCGCACAGAGTGGGCGTAGTAAAATCTGAACCACTGAACTGCCCCATACAAAAGGAGATTTCCCATGCATGACGTTGGAATGAACATGAGCCAGCTTGCCATGAGCGTCAAGCAGATCGACGACACCATCGAGCTCGCTCACGAGTGGAGCCATCAGCTGCTGCATGCGACCGAGAATTTTGACATGGAGCGCATCGGCGCCAAGCTCGAGGCAGCCATGGCCGCGCTGCACGAGGCCCACGGCGCACTCGAGGGCTACGAAGAGGCCATCGAGGCCGACCACAACTCCGTCGGCTCCGTGAAGCTGGTGTAACGTGGCCGAACACGAGCACGGCTGCGGGTACGAGCACGAGCATCCGCACGGGGCGGACGGTGACGCGGGCTGCCACTGTAGTGGCTCCGGCTCCGAGCTGGTCCGTTTTTCGGTTACCGCACCGGACGACCTGCTGCGCCGTTTTGACGAACAGATCGCGCGCCGCGGCGACGTGGCCAACCGCTCCGAGGCCGTGCGCGACCTGATTCGCGCCTCGATCGCCAAGGAGCAGATGCGCACGCCCGATGAGCATGTTATCGGGTCGCTCACCATGATCTACGACCACCATACCGGCGACCTGACGTGCCGTCTGGACGAAGTGCAGCACGACTACACCGACGAGATCGTATCGACCATGCACGTGCATCTGGATCACCACAACTGCTTGGAGATTCTGGCGCTCAAGGGTCGCGGCGAGCGCGTCTACGAACTAGCCGACCGTCTGCTGGGCCTGCGCGGCGTTAAGCACGGCGAGCTCACGTGCGCCGCCACCAAGCAGAGCCTGGGGCTGTAGCGCACCTGTCCCTATTTGGTCGGTTTTGATGAGGGGTGTCGCATGCGGCATGTGCATATTCATGTAACGGGCATTGTGCAGGGCGTTGGCATGCGGCCGTTTGTGTATCGCGAGGCCATGGCGCATGGCATTTGCGGATGGGTGCTCAACGCGGGCGACGGCGTGCATATCGAAGCGCATGCTCTGGCCAGTGCGCTCGATGCTTTTGTTGCCGCGCTTTCTGAGCATGCGCCTGCGGCAGCCCGCGTTGAGCGAGTCGATATTGCGGATTTGGAGCCTGGCGGCTGGAGCGCTGCCGATGAGCAGGGCTTTCGCATTGTGGCATCGCAGGACCAAACCGCGCACACGACGCTCGTCTCGCCCGATATCGCCACCTGCGACGATTGCCTGCGCGAGCTGTTCGATCCCGCCGACCGACGCTATCACTACCCCTTTATCAACTGCACTAACTGCGGCCCACGCTTTACCATCATCCAATCGCTACCTTATGACCGAGCGGCTACCTCGATGGACCGTTTTCCCATGTGCCCTGAGTGTGCCGCGGAGTATGCCAATCCGCTCGACCGTCGCTTTCACGCGCAGCCCGATGCCTGCTTTGATTGCGGGCCGCATATCATGTGGCGCGAAGCGAGCGTGGGCGATGAGCCGGGCAAAGCCGCCGCGCCGCTGGCAGTCGGCACCACGCGCGAGACCAGCGACGCCATTATCGACCGCTGCGTTGAGCTGCTGGCCGTTGGTGGCATCGTCGCCATCAAGGGCCTGGGCGGATTCCATCTATCCTGTGACGCCTCCAACGAGCAGGCGGTAGCCGAGCTTCGCCGCCGTAAACGCCGCAGCAACAAGCCACTTGCCGTTATGGTGCGCAGCCTTGCCGACGTTGAACGCCTGTGCCATATCAGCGACGTTGAGCGCAGCTTGCTGGCCGGCAGCATTCGCCCCATTGTGCTGCTGCGCCGACGTGCTGTTTGCGAGAGCGGCGATTCCCCCGACGCCCTCGCGCTCGCGCCGTCCGTCGCGCACGACCTTCCCGAGCTCGGTGTTATGCTCCCCTACACCCCGCTTCAGCATCTGTTGCTTGCCGCGGCAGAAGCCTGCGGTATGCACGCACTCGTCATGACCAGCGGAAACCTGAGCGAAGAACCCATCGAGACCGACGACGACCTTGCCTGGGAACACCTCGTTGCCGCCGGTATCGCCGACGCGTTGCTCGGTAACGACCGCGCAATTCTGTCGCGCTACGACGACTCTGTGGTACGCGTGGTCGACGGCGCCGTTATGCCCGTGCGGCGCGCTCGCGGATATGCACCCCAGCCGCTGCCGTTGCCGGCGCTCGACGGCACTCCGTCCTGCGTGCTCGCCTGTGGGCCACAACAAAAGGCCACGATTGCGCTCACACGTGAAGGGGCGAACGGCGAGGCAACCTGTTTTGTGTCGCAGCATATCGGCGATGTTGAAAACGGCGGGACCTTCGATGCCTGGAACGCCGCGCGCACGCGCTTGGAAGATCTCTTTGACTTGGCGCCCGCCGCCTTAGCCTGCGATGTACATCCCAGCTATCTATCGAGCCAGTGGGCGCGCGAGCAGGCACGGGAGCACAATCTGCCGCTCGTCGAGGTGCAGCACCATCATGCGCATATCGCGAGCGCAATGGCCGAGGCTATCGCCGCGGGCCAGCTTACAACCGACGCGCGCGTCCTTGGCATCGCCTTTGACGGCACCGGCGCCGGTACCGATGGGACCATTTGGGGCGGCGAGTTTCTTGTTGCCAGCCTTGGCGGCTTTGAGCGCGCCGCGCATTTGCGCACCTGGGCGCTCCCCGGCGGGGCGGCCTCCGTGCGCGACGCCCGCCGCAACGCCTTTGCCCTGCTCAGTGAGCTCGGCCTGCTCGAGTACCCAGGTGCCGCTCGGCTTTTGGACAGCCTCGACGAGCAAACGCGTAGCGTGACAGCCACCATGATCGAGCGCGGCATCAACAGCCCGCGTACCAGCAGCATGGGCCGCTTGTTCGACGCTGCGGCCGCGATCCTGGGCATCTGCGGCACTGCAACCTACGAGGGCGAACCCGCCATCGAGCTCGAGGCCGCCGCTTGGCGCGCTTTTGATGACGAAAATAGCCATTCCACTGGCAATCAGGCGGGTGTATCCGCATCCGTCTCAACATCGCTGGACAGTTTGTTCAGATTCGTATTAACTACAGACCCCCTATCCGACATTTTTGGCCCCATTTGGACTAAAAAGAGCTCTCCAGACACCCCGTTAGCGGCGAATATGTCTGCCGAACACCCCAAATCGACCCATTTGGGGTGTTCGAAGACGGCTTTTGCCACCCAGAGCCCATCACAAAAATACGTATCTGAACTAACTGTCCAGGCGGCCTCGGATAGCTCCCTCGTTTTGGACCAAAGACCATTTTTTGAGGCGCTTTTGGAGGGAATTGAGGCCGGCGCGCCGGCCGACAAGCTCGCGCTCGACTTCCATATCGCCATCGCGCGCGCATCGGCCCGCATCGCAAGCGAAATCAGCGCCCGCGAAGGCATCGACACCGTCGCGCTCTCGGGCGGCGTGTTCATGAACCGACTTTTGCTTCAGCTTCTCACGCGCGAGCTCAAAGACGCCGGTCTTGCCGTCTTGGTTCCCCACACCGTGCCCGTCAACGATGGCTGCATCGCCTACGGCCAGGCGGCGGTCGCCCGCGCTCGGCTCGCGCAGGTCATACCGCAGTAGGCTGTTTGGCTAGCCCATGCGCCGCCGTCTCACAGGTGTAACGCGTTTGCCCGCAACCCCCGCGAGCGCTACCATCAACTGATGGATAATTAAGCGCCTATCCAGCGCTAAGCGTATAAAAGGGGAACATTATGTGCCTTGCCGTTCCCGGTAAAGTGGTCAAACGCGACGACGACCTTAAGGCGACCGTCGACATGATGGGCATCGAGCGCCCCGTTTCGTTGCGCCTCGTGCCGACGGCGCAGGTAGGCGACTATGTTCTCGTACATGCCGGCTTTGGTATCCAGATTGTCGACGAGCAGGAAGCTCAAGAGACACTCGATCTCGTCAACACCATGACCGAGCTGGTCGAAGAGGATCAGCTCGCCACCAACCCGGCCGAGGCGTACTAGTGGCGGCGGTGCAGCCGGCTCGCTCCGGTATCGATTTTTCGGCATTCCGCGATCCCAAACTCGCTCGCGAGCTCATCGACCGCATTCATGAGCTTGTCGGCAACCGCACCATCAACCTGATGGAGGTCTGCGGCACACACACGGTGAGCATTGGTCGCTATGGCTTTCGCTCCATTATGCCGACGGGGCTCAAGCTGCTGAGCGGTCCGGGCTGCCCCGTCTGCGTTACCGCCAACCGCGATATCGACCATGCAATCGCGCTCGCCAAGATGGACGGCGCCATCATCACCACCTTTGGCGACATGATGCGCGTGCCTGGATCGTCCACCTCGCTCGCCGCGCAAAAGGCGGCAGGGCGCGACATCCGCATTGTCTACTCACCACTCGACGCACTCGACATCGCTGAGCAAAACCCCGACCGCCCGGTCATCTTTATGGGTGTGGGCTTTGAGACCACGACGCCCACCATCGCCGCCGCCATCCTGGAGGCAGACGCGCGCGGGCTGCAGAACTTCTCGATCTACTGTGCCCATAAGACCACGCCGCCGGCGCTGCGCGCCATCGCCAACGATCCCGAGACCACTATCGACGGCTTTATCCTGCCGGGCCACGTCGCCACTATCACGGGCTTAGCCCCCTTTGGCTTTTTGGTCGACGAGTTTAAGACCCCGGGCGTGGTTACGGGATTTGAACCGGTCGACATTCTGCAGGGCATTTGCATGCTGGTCCAGATGGTTGTCGAGGGGCAGCCCGCGATCGACAACGCCTACCGTCGCGGCGTCAATGCCGACGGCAATCCCGTGGCGCGCCAGCTGGTCGAGCAGGTATTTGCGCCGTGCGATACCACATGGCGCGGGCTGGGGCCGATTGCCAACTCGGGCCTTTTCATCCGCCCCGAATTCTCGCGCTTTGACGCCGGCGCCCGCTATGACGTGCCGATCGAACCGACGGTCGAGCCGCGCGGATGCCGTTGCGGCGACGTGCTGCGCGGGGCCATTGCACCGAGCGACTGCCCGTTGTTCGGCCACGCCTGCACGCCCGAGCATCCTGTTGGCCCGTGCATGGTGAGCTCGGAAGGCAGCTGTGCGGCGTACTACCGTTACCAAGGCTAGCCCGAACATCCCCGATTGGAGTTTTCGATATGTCTCGTACTGCCACCGATAGCACTGTCCTGCTGGGCCATGGCTCCGGCGGGCAGATGATGAAACGCATCATCGACGAGGTCTTTCTGGATGCCTTTGGGTCGCCCGAGCTGCTCGAAGGCAACGACGCCGGCGTCGCCGCCCTGCCCGGCAGCGGGCGCATCGCCATGTCGACCGACAGCTTTGTGGTGACGCCGCAGTTCTTCCCCGGTGGCAATATCGGCAGGCTCGCCGTGTGCGGAACCGTCAACGACGTCGCGACCTCGGGCGCCAACGTGCGCTATCTTTCGTGCGGTTTTATCCTCGAAGAGGGCTATCCCATGGATAAGCTGCGCCAGATTGTGCAGACCATGGCCGAGACGGCGTGCGAGGCAGGCGTTAAAATCATCACCGGCGACACCAAGGTGGTCGAGCGTGGCGGGGCCGATGGCGTCTACATCAACACCGCCGGTGTGGGCGAGGTGCCTGCGGGCGTGGCGCTCAGCGGTGCAAACTGTCAGCCCGGCGATGTCATCCTGGTCTCGGGCACGCTGGGCGACCACGGCATCGCCATCATGAGCCAGCGCGAGGGCCTGGCGTTCTCGAGCAACATCGAGAGCGACGCCGCGCCCCTCAACCACCTGATTGCCGACGTACTGGCCGCCGCCCCCGACACACGCTGCTTCCGCGACCCCACGCGCGGAGGCCTGGCGTCCACGCTCAACGAGTTTGCGCAGGCCAGCGACGTTGCCATGGAAATCGATGAGGACGCCGTGCCCGTGCGCCCCGACGTGCAGGCCGCCTGCGAGATGCTCGGCTACGACGTGCTGCAGGTGGCAAACGAGGGCAAGATGGTCGCCGTGGTACCAGCCGAGCAGGCCGACGCGGCGCTAGCAGCCATGCGTGCCGCCCGCTACGGCGAGAACGCCGCCATCATCGGTCGCGTGCTGCCGGTCGCCGAAGGCGCTCGACCCGCCGTTCGCGTGCGCACCGGCTGGGGCTCCACCCGCATCCTCGACATGCTCGTGGGAGAGCAGCTGCCCAGGATCTGCTAGCGGCAAAGACTTGCGGCTGGCGCAGCGCAGCTCGAGGCTGCTACAGATATTCAGATTCCAGGCACGCCCGACGCGCAAGCCCAGTATCATGGGGTGCGCTTTACAACTCAAACGGCAGGAGCACCCATGGCAGCAGCCTATTCCCATGTGATCTTTGATCTGGACGGTACCATCCTCAATACGCTCGAGGACCTGGCGGCCGCCGGCAACCATACCTGCGAGATGCACGACTGGCCCACATTTGCCGTGGACGAATACCGCTACAAGGTGGGAAACGGCATGCTTAAGCTGGTCGAGCGCTTTATGCCCGCCGAGTACGCGGGCGACGGTCGAATGTTTGAGCAGACGCTTGCCGAGTTTAGGGCCTATTACGGCGAGCACAAGGAAGACCACACCGCTCCCTACGATGGCACGATCGAGGTGCTCGACCGCCTGCGTGCCGCGGGCGTGCAGCTTGCCGTGCTCACTAACAAGGACCACGTCTCGGCGGCTCCGCTTATCGAGAAGTATTTTGGTTCCGAGCGCTTTGCGCTGGTGCAGGGCCGCGTCGATGCGTTTCCCCCCAAGCCCGAGGCGCCTGTTACGCTGCATGTGATGAAAGAGCTAGGCGCCGACCCGGCAACCACACTCTATGTAGGCGATTCCAATGTCGACGTCCTGACCGGTCACAATGCCGGCCTCAAGAGCGCCGGTGTCAGCTGGGGCTTCCGCGGCCGCGCGGAGCTGGAAGCCGCTGGCGCCGACTACGTGGTGGATACGCAGGAAGAGCTCGCGGCGCTGGTGCTTGGCGAGTAGCAGGGCCGTTGCTCAACGCGGCTGTAGCGATTCTGCCGCGCGGAAAGTGTATCCCGTTTTAGCGCCAGATTCCGGGATGCGCTTTCCGGTTGAGCCTTGTCGGGAAACGGCATCCCGTTTCAGAGCAATATTCCGGGTCGCGCTTTCCGCAACCCACCCCATCCGGAAACCGCGACCCACTATTCGGCCAAAAACCGGGTCGCATTTTCCCGACCACCCGATGCGACGCCAATGCACCAACCGCGCCCAAAGAGTGTCCCCGACTGCCGGCAGAAAAGGAACGTCCCCAAGTACCGCCCCAATGACTACCATGGCAACGCCGCAGGTAGAGGACGGACAGCGAGCGCCGTCCAGGACGAACAAGTTGGCATGAAAAAGGCGAGGCATAGACCTTCTGGTCATGCCTCGCCTTTTGAATGACAAATTGTCGTCCTGGGCGGCGCGCAGCGTCAACTGGTTACGCGGTTCGTAGAACCGCGTAACTCCCCTAGCTCAGCATCGCATCCATCATCTCGGAGTTGACGGAGTCGTCAGCAGACCACTCGCCGTCGTCGTTGCAGGTGTACTTGAAGATAACCGTGGTCTTCCTGGGCTCGGTGGCCTTGGTCACATCGACCATCACCTCGCCAGCCATCTTGTACAGCTCGTCATCGGAAGGCATCGCATCAAGCGCAGCGACCTTCTCCTGATACTGGGTGGAGAAGTCCTCGACGATCTTGTTCATGGACTTGCAGGTGATGGAGACCTCGGCGGTCGCAACGCCCTTGTCCTCGTCGACCGTCACATCGCCGATCTCGTAATCAAAACCCTCGAGATAGGTCTTGGCATACTCCTTGGGATCGATGCCCAGCTGCTCGAATTCATCGCCCGAAGCCTCTTCCAGACCAGAGAGGAAATCGTCGCCACCGTTTTTGACCTCATCGAACTGAGTCGTAAGGTCCTCGGTGATGAGTTCTTCGATCGAGGGGCCTCCGCAACCGGAAAGCACGACCACACATGCAACCAAGACGGCCATGAGGGGCGCAAGCAGCAGCTTCTTTTTCATGTTGTCCTCCCAATAAGCGGCACCGTGCTTCCCAACACGGCGCACGTTGTAATAAGTAAGCTCATACTATCCACTTATGAACACCCCCGACAGCACGAAAGCGCGGTCGGTTCGTTTTAGCGTCCGAACGGTCTGCGAGTCCGCTCAGCATGCAATAAAACGCATCCGTACCGTGCAATAAAAAAGGGTGACCGGACAATCCGACCACCCCAAAACATCCTGTGAATGCCGCGATTTACTTGCGAACAACCTTGACGATAGCATCGCCGGCGGCGACAGCGGAGTCGGCCTCGACGGCGAGCTCGACATCGGCGAACTCGGCGGTGTTGGACACGGCCACGACGACGCAGTCCTTGTAGCCGGCAGCGGCGATCTTGGCGCGGTCGATCTTGAGCATGGGCTGGCCGGCCTTCACGACATCATCAGCCTTGACGAAGCCCTCGAAGCCGTCGCCGTTCATGTTGACGGTATCGACGCCAACGTGCACCAAGACCTCGATGCCGCTATCGGACTGCAGGCCCACAGCGTGACCCATGGTGACGGTAACCTTGCCGTCGCAGGGGGCATAGACCAGATCGTCCTCGGGCCACACGGCGCAGCCCTTGCCCAGGACCTCGCCACCAAAGACGGGATCGGGCACGTCGGCCATCTTGATGACCTTGCCCTTGACGGGCGAGCACAGCACGTCGGCGCCGGCAGAAGCAGAGATGGAGGCGGGAGCAGCGGCAGCCGCGGGCTCAGCCTTCTTCTTGAACATGTCAAACAGACCCATACGTTTTCTCCTCTTGATTAAGCGCAACGTAGTGCGCATGCCTATGGTGATTATAGTGCCAAATGGACCAAAAACTAAGGTGGGGAGTCGAATCGAAAACCCCGCCGACGTCTTTGTCCCATCGATACCCGTTTTGTTGATTAACCCTCGATGAGCCCCAGATGCACGAAGGCGTTCCAGATGCCATCGTCGTCAACGCCGGTGGCCGCGTAGTCGGCGGCCGGTCCGGCGTTCGGTAGAACGCCGGAACCTAATTACTCCAGGCCCTCGGCACCGTTGGACTTGATGATCTTCTGGTAGGCGTAGAAGCTGTCCTTGCGGCGGCGCTCGTAGGTGCCGGTGCCGTCGTCGTACTTATCGACGTGGATGAAGCCGTAGCGCTTGCGCATCTCGCCGGTGCCGGCGGACACCAGGTCGATGGGGCCCCACCAGGTGTAGGCGATCAGGTCGACGCCGTCGGCGATGGCCTCGCCCATGGCCTTGATGTGGCTCTGCAGATAGGCGATGCGGTACGGATCGTGGATGGAGCCGTCCTCCTCGACCTCGTCGTAGGCGCCCATGCCGTTCTCGACCACCATCAGCGGAATCTCGTAGCGGGCGTAGATCTCGTTGAGGGCGATGCGCAGGCCCAGCGGGTCGATCTGCCAGCCCCAGTCGGTGGACTCCAGGTAGGGGTTCTTGCCGCCGAAGGTCATGTTGCCCTCGGTCATCTCGTGGTCCTTGTGGGTGCCCACGGTGCCGGACATGTAGTAGCTAAAGGTGTAGAAGTCGACCTTGCCGTCGGCGATATCCTGCAGGTCGCCGTCCTCCAGCACGAGCTCGATGTCGTTCTCGGCCCAGAAGCGCTTGGCGTAGAACGGGTACTTGCCGCGCACCTGCACGTCGGAGCAGTACCAGTTCATGCTGTTCATCTGCTGCTGCGTGGCAAAGACGTCGGCCGGATCGCAGGTAGCGGCATAGGACAGGATGAAGCAGTCCATGTTGCCCATCTTGAACTGCGGGTAGTGCTCGTGGGCGTAGCGCACGACGCGGCCGCTGGCCACGAACTGGTGATGCAGGGCCTGGAAGCGCTGCTGAGCGGTGGTCTTGATGGCGCTTGCCGGGCCCTCGAAGCCCTGGATCAGGCCGGTCTCCATCATGGCGCCCATGTCCATGGTGCCGCAGTTAATCTCGTTGAAGGTGAGCCAGAACTTAACCTTGTCCTGGTAGCGGTCAAAGACGGTCTGGCAGTACTTCTCGAAGAAGCCGATGAGCTCGCGGCTTGCCCAGCCGTTGTACTTCTCGACCAGGTGATAGGGCATCTCGTAGTGTGAGAGGGTCACGAGCGGCTCGATGTTGTGAGCGCGCAGGCAGTCGAAAACGCGGTCGTAGAAGGCGAGGCCGGCCTCGTTGGGCTCGGCGTCGTCGCCGTTGGGGAAGATACGGCTCCAGGAGATGGACATGCGGAACATGTTGAAGCCCATCTCGGCGAACAGCGCGATGTCCTCCTCGTAGTGATGGTAGAAGTCGATGCCGTCATGGTTGGGATAGAAGCGGTTGGGGTCGATATCGATCGTGATCTGGCGCGGCTCCTTGTAGCTGCCGCCCAGGAAGTGGTCGTCGACGGAAGCGCCGCGGCCGTCCACGTTCCAAGCGCCCTCAAACTGGTTGGCGGCGGTGGCGCCACCCCAATAGAAACCCTCGGGGAACTTGATGTTTGCCATGAGCATCTCCTTTGCATCGTGGGTCGATAAGCCGAGTATCGCCCACGCACGCGACAGGCAGGGGCAGGGGTGCCAAACCCGACACTTCTTTTCGCAGCGGCACCCCGCCGCCACCCCGCCCCTGACACTTCCTGATACCTGCCAAAAAGGGACAGGTTTATTTTGGTCGGTTTCATCTGGGCAAACGCTGGCGATATGCCGCCGGCGTGCAGCCATAGCGCTCGGCAAACTTTTTGTAGAAGAAGCTCATGTTGGCGTAGCCGGCCTCGCGCGCCGCGGCTTCCGCAGTGGAGCCGGCGTCGAGCAGTGTTGTCGCGCGTGCCAGGCGGCTCTCCTGCACGAGCTGCATAAACGTGCGCCCCGTCTGCCGTTTGAGCAGCGCGCTTGCGTAGTTGGGACTCAGATGCAGGTGACGAGCTACATCCTCGAGCGTGCAATCGCAGGCATGGCGCTCGATGTAGCCCACGGCGGCCGCGACCTGCGCCGAAGGCAGTCTGGGCATGTCCGCCTGCAGCAGCGATGTCTCATAGCTTTGCATAAGTTCGACCAGCAGCAACTCAAACAGCCTCGACACGATCTGGGGACTCGCCGCCGTCGGCTCCAGAAGCTCGCACAGCATCTCCTGCATGTATCGGTGCACGCGGCGGCTGTTGCCCGTGCGGAAATGCACATGACCGCGGTGGTCGGTTTCGTCATTGAGGGCATTAATGAGGAACTGCGAGACAGTGCTTGACGGCGAGAGGCTCTGCTCTAGGCTGCGGTGCAACATCGGCCGCGAGATGACGATGCTCAGCATAATGTCATGCTCGCCGAGCTCACCTACGGCATGTGGACAGGCGGCGTCGAGCAAGAGCACCTCATTTTGGGCAAGCGTAAGCTGTTCGCCGTTGACGGTCTGCGGCGCATGCCCACGATAGACATAGCTGATTTCGACATAATCGTGCACATGCTCCGGTACAGGGTTGAAGCGCGAGTTGCGCACGATTGATAGGCCCTCGGGCATGCCTTCTTGGTGCAAGGCTCGCGTCGGGTCACCGATTTTATGGATATGTTTTTCACCGATATTCTGCTGATAGCCCAAGCTGAACGCATCATTCCAGTCATAGCGGGCGCCCGCGTGGTAAGCACGCTCGCTGTCGGTCAGCTCGAGCAGAAGGCTGTCTAAATGCGTAAGATCCATGGCATCACAATCGTTGATTCGGTCATATTCTGCTGTGGTTTTGATATTAGCAGGACGGCGCGCTCGGCGTACTCTGACTTCAATCGATTTAAAAGGTTGGTTTTAGAGGAGTGGATATGGCGGCATACGACAACCATGTGCTTCCGTTCTTGTGGCTCAAGGGCGAGGCGCACGAGACGATTACCGAATACTTGGAGCAGATCGCCGGTGCGGACATCCGCGAGGTCTGCCTCGAATCGCGCACGCATCCCGAGTTTTGTCGCAACGGCTGGTGGGCTGACCTGCGTTTTATCATCGGCGAGTGCAAGCGCTTGGGGTTGAAGATCTGGCTGCTCGACGACGCCCATTTCCCCACGGGCTATGCCAACGGCGCGCTTGCGGGCGAGAACGTCGACCCCGCGCTTAAGAAGACCGTGCTCAAACATCGCACGGTTACGGTCGTTGGTCCCCAGCCGTCCACGGTCATTAAGCTCGGCAATCTTATGGATCCCACGGAGCGCTTTGTGGGCGCGGCGACTTTCGACGCCGCCGGCGCACCGCTCAATCTTGAGATCACTCTTGAGCAGACCGACGGCACCCCCGCCCGCCTGCGTTTTGACGCCTCCGACGGCATCGCCACCGTCGAGCTCTACGTCACCAGCCAAAAAACTGGCTTTCGCGATGAGTACATCAACATGGTCGACGCCGCCTCGTGCCGCATGCTCATCGACGCCGTCTACGAGCCCACGTTTGCGCATCTGGGCGACGAGTTCGGCCGCACCATCCTGGGCTTCTTTACCGATGAGCCCGGATTTATGAACGAGAAGGGCACGGCTCTCGACGATGCTTCTACCAGCAGCCTTATCGGACGCGGCGACATGGCACTGCCCTGGTCGGACGAGCTTGCCAGCCGCCTGCGCAATGCACTTGGCGAGGACTGGCTCACCAAGCTACACGGCCTTTGGACACGCGAGGCAGATGGCGCCCGAGTCCGTCACACCTACATGGACATTGCCACGCAACTCTACCGTGCATGCTTTGACGAGCAGATTGGCGACTGGTGCCGCGAGCACGGCGTCATGCATATCGGACATGTGATTGAGGACAAGAGTTGCCACACGCGCCTGGGCCAGGGCGCCGGACACTACTTCCGCGCGGTCGCCGGGCAGGATATGGCGGGCATCGACGTTGTCATCAACCAGCTCGCCCCCGGCATCGACCACGAGCGCTACAGCTACTTCCGCGGCGCGTGGAACATGGAGTTCTTTACCTACGCGCTTGCCAAGCTGGGCTCTTCGGCCGCGCGTCTCGACCCAAAAAAGCAGGGGCGCTGCATGGCCGAGGTCTTTGGCGCCTTCGGCTGGCACGAGGGCCTGCGCGAGATGAAATGGATCGCCGACCACATGCTCGTCCGCGGTATTAACTGGTTTACGCCGCACGCATTTAGCATGGCGCCCTTCCCCGATTGGGACTGTCCGCCGCACTTTTACGCACACGGAAACAATCCGCAATGGCCGCACTTTGGCCAGCTCATGAGCTATATGAACCGTACGGCAACGCTGCTTTCGGGAGGCAGCGCCGCGCGTCCCGTCGCCATCCTGTACCACGCCGATGCCGAGTGGGCCGGCAGCGCCATGCCTATCGAGCGCGTGGCTGCCGAGCTCACGCGCGCGCAGATCGACTTTGATTTTGTGCCCGCCGAGGCTTTTGAGGATGAGGACCGTTACGAGGTTTCGATTGCCGATGGGACGTTTGCCGTTAACGGCTGCCGTTATCAGGCGTTTGTTCTGCCCGGGGCTTCGTTTATTGGCGCCCCGACGGCGCATGCCGTGGGTCGCATGATGGCCGCGGGCGTAATGGTGCTTGCCGTCGACGAGGTGCCCGGTGCGCTCTATGACGCGGATGGCGCGGCCGAGCTGGACGGGCTTACGGCGACGCCGCTTGCCGGCGTGGCGGACGTGCTGGCAGCCGCGGGACTGCAGACCGTTGTGACCGATACGCCCCAGCCCTGGTTGCGCGCACTGCGCTACGAGCGCGCCGGGGAGACCTATGTGATGCTAGTCAACGAGCATCCGCGTGAGAGCATTCGCTGCACGGTTGCACTTGCTCGAGGCGAGCGCCTGCGCGGCACGCGTCTCGACCTGCTGAACGGTACTGATCCTGTTGCGTTTGACAGTGCGCTGGAGCTGGAGCCCTTCGAGAGCTGCGTTGTCGTTCTGGGGACAAACGGCGAAGTCGAATCCAATAGCTGCGCGGACACGAGCGCGGGCGCGGATAGTGCGCTCATCCTCGATATCGACGGTCCCTGGACCGTCGTCCTCTCCCCCGCCGGAGGCGACGGGGCCTTTGGCGAGCCGCAAAAGCTCGAGCACCTGTGCGACCTCACGGCCGAGCAGTTCGCCGGCACCTGCGGCACATACCGCTACCGCACGTCGTTCGAGCTGGCGGACAACCTTGCCGACGCCACGATTGACCTGGGAGATGTCTACGAAACTGCAACGCTCACGCTCGACGGGCACTCGCTCGGCACGCGCATCTGCCCGCCCTATCGCTTTGCGACGTGCGCGCTTGCCGCCGGCACGCACGAACTCACCATCGACGCCATCAACACACTCGACCATACGATTCCCGACATTTTCGCCCTCACCGAGCCCATCGCCCCCAGCGGCGTCCTTGGCCCCGTTACCCTTCGCGGACAAAACCTGCCAAAATAAACCTGTCCCTTTTTGGCAGGTTTGGCGAGTGCGGGAGTTCGAATGGATATCAAACGCAAGATTACCGAGGCGCAGGGCCTAACCCCTACCGAGCAGCAGCTCGGCATCTCGGCCCTTGCCATGGGCGAGGAAATCCGTGGACTGTCCATTAAGGAGTTTGCTGCCCGCACCAACGTTTCGGTCGCGAGCGTGCACCGCTTTTGCAAAAAGCTCGGCCTCGAGGGCTTTAAGGACCTCAAGGTCGAGCTCATCCGCCTGGCGACCGAGGCGGGCAACCGCCGCGACGTGGATATCAACTTTCCCTTCGATGCCACATCCACGCCTGCACAGGTTATGGAACGCATGGAAGGGCTCTACCAGACCACGCTGGCCGAGACACAGGAGATGCTCGACCCCATGCAGCTCGACCACGCCGCCAAACTGATCGTGAAGGCACGGCAGGTCGACATCTACACCGGCTCGCACAACCTCTATCCAGCGGGGATGTTCCGCGACCGCCTGCTTTCGGCCGGCAAAAGCGCCACGTGCTACGGCAGCATCGAGGCCCAGGTGCGCACGGCGCTCGCCTCGGATTCCGGCCATGTGGCCATCGTCATCTCCTACAGCGGCCTTGCACCCAACCTCAAGGAAATCTTGCCGATCCTCAGCAGCCGGCATGTTCCCGTCATTGTCATCGGCACGCCCTATTGCGCGCGCATCCACCCCGGCTTTGCCGCTTACCTCACGGTGAGCGACCACGAAAGCATGACGCACCGTATCACGCAGTTCGCCAGCCACATCGCCGTGCAATACGTGCTCGATTCGCTCTACAGCAGCTACTTCGCCAAAGACTACGCCCGCTGCGCCGAGTTCCTAGAGCGCTCATTCCCCTACACCCGTCTCCCGGGCCTCAAATAACAATCCGGCCCCACCGCGCCTCCGAGCGCCCCCCTAAATTGCGGTGGAATAGTTCCTGTTTAGGCCCTAGACCAGCACTTTCAGGAACTATTCCACCGCAACTCGTTGGTGCGGGGGCATCGGGCGGACAGCGGGCTTTTACTTGCGAGGCGTCGGCAAAACAAAGAGTCCGTGCTGGTTGCAGTAAAGATACATTCTGCCGCGCCCTGTGATATGAAATCGCGGCTGCACCAATTGCTCGGGATAGAGCTTTTTGAGGCAGATGCCGTCCATGGTCGTATAGGCTACAAAGCTAATGTAGTGGTCCTTGGTCATGGGATGATCGAGCGTGACATACCAATCGTCCTCGACGCGCTCGATGGAAAAGGCATGGTCCGCATCCGGCTCTTCGGCCTCCTGGGGAAACATCGTTGAACCGCAGCAGCTAAAGCTGCCTTCCCCGAGCGCATGTACCACGTTTCCGCAGATAGGACAAACATAAAACACGCCTTTGAGCATGTTGCCCGCGCGATTGGCATTAGCCCGAATGTCACCAGCCAAAAGCTCGGCCACGCTTATACCGAGCCTCTGGGCCAAAGGCTCAACGAGGGAAATGTCGGGGAGACCACGGCCGGACTCCCACTTACTGACAGCTTTATCGGTCACGCCAAGGCTTTCCGCCAAGGCGCGCTGAGTGAGGCCGCGCTCTTCACGCAGCCGCTTGATGGCAGACGCGGCCAAAAAAGTTTGGGGGACATTGCTTTGCGGTGTCTGGTTCATGAGATGTCCAATCAGATTGAAGAAATGGAGCGAACCGGTTCGACAGTCAGTATCCATTTGAAGGCCAGGCTCGACAACCTACGCTGCGTAGACATGCACCGACCGAACGAGCGTGGATTTTTGGACATTCAAATCACGAGCGTGGATAATCTCCCACTTTGAGCCCACACATAGGCCAAAAACGGGAGATTATCCACGCTCGTTTTGGACGGCACGTTTTTCCGGCGCCCCTGTAGCTCCTGTAAGCACGACTTCTCGTCATTAGATTACTCATACCAATTCTAATAACTATTTACGCCTTAAACTCGTTATTAGAATTGATATGATAAGCCTAATAACGAGTTTCCGGCACTAAAGATATGGAGGGCGCGATGCAAATTGAGGAGAACGGGCAGGGGACGCTCCGCAATAATCTATCGGGAAAACTGGCGTACTATTCGTTTTTGCCGACGCCCTTGCAATCATTGAGACAGCTGAACCTCACCGAGAAAACCTATCGCACGCTTTCCGCATGCTCGCGAAAACTCGGAGAGCTCGAAGGCATGCTTTACTTTGTTCCCAATGCCGACATGTATCTGACAATGTACGTTCGCAAAGAAGCCCTCCTCTCTTCGCAAATTGAAGGAACCCAGTGCACGTTTGACGACCTGCTTAGTCCATCACAACCCCAACTCCATCATAAAGATGTCGCAGATGTCGTGAATTACGTTCGCGCCGTCGACCGAGGCGTAGAGCTGCTCAAAGACATGCCCTTGTGCACGAGACTTCTTAGGCAAGTTCATGCGGTCCTGCTGGACGGAGTGCGCGGAACGGAGAAAAATCCTGGCGAGCTTCGCTCCTCCCAAAACTGGATTGGCCCCTCAGGTTGCACCATTGCAAACGCATCGTTCGTCCCCCCAAATGTCGAAGATTTGAGCGATACGCTCCAGGATCTCGAACGGTTTATCAATGAGCCTCAAGTCGAAATGGACCCGATCGTGCGGGCGGCACTCGTCCATTACCAATTTGAAACTGCCCATCCATTTCTTGACGGAAACGGGCGCTTAGGCAGGCTTCTCATTACACTTATGCTCATCAATGATGGTGTTCTTCATTCCTGCTTGTTCTATCCATCGTTCCAGTTCAAGAAAAATCGAAGCGAGTACTACCGACAACTCACATCCGTAAGAGAACGAGGCACTTTCGAGGAATGGATAGAATTTTTCTGCGCCAGTCTTCTCGAGAGTGCGAAGGACTCGGTAGGGTCTTTAAAAAGTCTTGTTGACCTCCACAACCGTTCGACGTCAGTCATTACCGAAAAACTTGGAAAAGCTGTCGCAAATGGGCAAAGACTGCTGAGCCTTCTTGAAGAGCATCCTATCGTCGACACCGCATTCATCGCGGCCCAACTCGATATCGGTAGGAGTACCGCAAGTTCACTCGTCAAATCATTTGAAGAATTGAACATCCTTTGTCCGCTCGATGAATCAAAACAGAGATATCGACAGTACGGATATGAAGAGTATCTTTCGATTCTTAGGGAAGACGCTGATCCGATTAGGTAGCATCGCAGCCCGGGCAAATTATAACGAGCGTAGACGATCTCCCGCTTTGAGTCCACACACAGGACAAAACCGGGAGATTATCCACGCTCATTTCCGAGTAGTCGTTGGGGACGTTCTTAAACGACCAGTCAAACAAGAACGTCCCCAATGACTACTCTGGCAACGCCGATGTTTTGGTAGCGACAGCGAAAACCCGCCAGAGCGAGCAAGGTGCCTTGAAACGAGGCGGCATTGACCTTCTGGTCATGCCGCCGAAGTTGAAAGGCAGATTGCCGCTCTGGCGGGCTTGCAGCGTCAAGCCGTTACGCGGTTTGGTAAAACCGCGTAACTAACGGGCTCCGTACTGCTCGTAGTAGGCGTCGATGGCGCTCTTGAGCTCGTCGTCGATAACGACCTTGCCGTCGATCTCGTGGTTGTAGAGGGTCTCGACGACCTCGGCCATGGAAACGATGCTCGCAACGGGGAAGCCGTACTTGGCCTCGATCTCCTTCTGCGCGGTGGTCACGCCACCCTTGCCGACCTCCATGCGGTTGAGGGACACGATCAGACCCTTGATCTCGACATCGGCAGCTGCCTTGACCTTGGGATAGGTCTCGTCGATGGACTTACCGCTGGTAGTGACGTCCTCGACCATGATCACGCGGTCGCCGTCCTGGGGCTCGTAGCCCAGCAGGTTGCCCTTGTCGGCACCGTGGTCCTTGGCCTCCTTGCGGTCACAGCAGTACTTGATCTCCTTGCCGTACAGCTCGTGGTAGGCAATCGCGGTCACGACGGCCAGCGGAATGCCCTTGTAGGCCGGCCCGAACAGCACGTCAAAGTCGTCACCAAAGTTATCGTGGATGGCCTGGGCATAATACTCGCCCAGCTTCTTGAGCTGATAGCCCGTCACATAGGCGCCGGCGTTCATAAAGAACGGAGACTGACGGCCGCTCTTGAGCGTAAAGCTGCCAAACTTAAGCACGTCGGACTCGACCATAAACTTGATGAACTCTTGCTTGTAAGCCTCCATGCGGGCTCCTCTCGATTAGGCGTTCGTGCTTCACAGTTTAGCGCAGCCAGCCCATCACTGCCGACATGCTTTGCCAAGCCCGCGGCCGAAAACCACCACGAAGGCGCCTGTCCCCTTCGTGGTGCTTTTCGCAGCAACTACTGCAAGCGCATGGCCTCTTGAACCGCGCCAACCAAGTTGGCGTCGTTACCGAGTTCCGCAGCCTTAATCTGCGGCTCGGGAATGCCGGCGAGGCCGCCCTCGTACCCTGCAAGCGCGATGGGCATCTGTTTGCGCAGGGCATCGATAAGCTCGGGATGGCACGAAATTCCGCCCGCAATAACAAATACCTCGGGGTCAACCACCGCCTGAAGGTTAACAAGCTGCGCATCGAAGGTCCTCGCATAGCGATCGAGCGCACGCTGAGCATCGGCGTCGCCGCTCTCAATCCATTCGAAAACTCGACGTCCATCTACGGGAGAATCCTCCGGCAGTCCCTTTTCGGCAACGGCCGCATCGCGCAGCGCACGCCATCCACCCGTACCGGCAAAGGTGCTCTCCATGCTCGCCGGACGCGTCACGTCGTTGCGCAAGAAGCTAAACTCGCCCGCAAAGCAGTGCGCGCCGCGCAGGACCTTTCCGTCGATAACGATGCCGCCGCCGATGCCGGTGCCGATAGCGAGCACAACGCCAAACCGCGTACCGCGCAGCGCTCCCGCCGCGTATTCGCCCAGCGCACAGCACTTGCCGTCGTTGTTAACGGCGACGGGCACACCTAGGCGCTCGCGCATGATTTTTCCCAAGGGGCATCCATCCATATAGGTCAGCGATCCGCCGCGATGAATCGTGCCATCAAGATCGCCCTCGTAAATGCCACCCGGGGCGCTCACGCCTACGGCCGAAATACGGTCGCGGTACGGCTCAATAAGCCCAATCAGCGCCTCGACCGTCTCTTCGGCTGTGGTAAAACCGGTCGGCACGCTTCCGCGCGCGCGAATGGAAAAATCCTCGCCCAAAACAGCCCACTTAACGGCCGTGCCGCCCACGTCGATACCAAAGTATTCCTTCATGTTCCACTCCTCTTGTCTGCATCTGCAAATGCCGAATGCCGGAACGGGAAACCGTCTCGGCATCGGCTAGTCTTGTCTGAGATTGTCTCTACTGCTTGGCTTCCACCTCGCGGACGCGCAGCATCATGTACTGACGGCTCGGCAGATCGATGCGGAACTTACCCTCAAAGGCGCCCTCGAGCGTCTCGACGGTCATATTCCACGTGTCGATCACATCGACGGTATAATGCTTGCCCTCGGCGCCCTCAAACTCTCGATACGCCGGGCGGTTAAAGCCAAAGTACATAACGACATCGGCAGTCCCGTGGCCATGGTCGTTTGACATGCAGGTAACGTCCCAGGTAAACGTTCCGTCAAGAACGCCGACCTCGTCGGGCACCCAATCAAAGTCATCCGGCAGCGCCTCCATATAACGGCGGCAAAAACCGATACGCTCGGGCGACTCGCCGTAGAGCTTGCCGCCATGTGCCCACCAAAGCTTGGAGCCGCGGTCGACGTAGGTCTCACCGTGCGTGACATAGCCGCCGCGCAGGCTGCCCTCCCAAAAACGGCGGACAAGCTCCTGGGCCGTAAGGTTGCCCCAACCCCAGTTAATGTTGCCCTCGTAACCGACCTCATCGATCAAAACCGGCTTGCTATACTGCGCGCGCAGCATGGTGACATCCTCGGCCGTGTTCTTAAGATCGCACCTCTGGTAGCTCACATGCGTAATCCACGGATGGCTGTGGTCGAAGATCTCGCGGCAATTGTGGATGCTGCGCAGGTGGCCATACGGGTCGTTCGCCATGATGATGCGGGCATAGCGGTCCCAGTCCTCGGCCGGCTTCCACGGCATAAGGTCCCACTCGTTGGCAAGGCTCCACCAGATGTTCTTGTATGCCGAGAAACGGCGGGCAACATACGTCAGGTAGAAGATGTCCTCCTCGCGCGTCATGCGGGAGAAGCCCCAGTCCTCGGGCTTGTCATACGGATGCAAAACGATAAGGTCCGCCTGGATGCCCAGCTCATCAAGCTGCTCAATGCGGTGCTCGAGGTTCTCCCAAAACGGCTCGTAAAAGCGGTAGTGGTCGAAGTTGCCCTTCTCGCCCTCGTAGGCATACATCGCCGGATCCTCGACGTTATAGTCGTAGAACTTGGGGAAGACGCACATGCGGATCTTGTTAAAGGGCGCCGCGGCGAGCGTCTGAAGCGTCTGCTCCTGCAGCTGAAGATCCTGGTTGGTCCAGGCATAGCACGTGGTGCCAAAGGGTAGATAGCGCGTGCCGTCCTCGTAGGCAAAGTTGAAATCTTCATCGGTGATAAACGGAGCATCGTGGCCGAGCACGTCCTTTGCCAGCAGCACGCGGCCATGGTTTTCGCCCGTGGCAGGCGTGGCTTCAAAAGAGCCGGCGGCGCCATCGAGCTCGGGGTCGTTAGAACTCACCGTGTAGTTCCAGACGCCGGCGCTCTCGGGCATAAAGTTGATTCCGTAGCGGCCGTTGCCCTTATAGAAGCCATGAACTTCAAAGCTGTCCTGGCCGTCCGCGCGATCGAAGCGCGCCGACAGCTCGACCTCGACATAGGGATTGCCGGCCGCGGTGCCCGCAAGCTCGAGCTTAAACACCTTGTACTGCTCGACGGTGGTCATAATAACGCCTCCAAGTTAAGCGATTGAATAGTCGGATCCCGTCGGGCGGCGCGAACGCAGCCCGACGGAAGGAAAGGGAGTGGCGGATTATTTAGCGCTCTTGATGAGCATGATGAACACATAGCCCACAGCGATGAGCACGATGGCGATCGGGAACGCCATGAAGTAGGAGCCGGTGGCGACAACGATTGCCGAGGTCACGATGGGGCCAAGAATCTGGCCGATGGTGTTAGCGATGTTGAGGATGCCCAGGTCCTTGCCGGCGTTCTCCTTATCGGGCAGAACATCGACATTGAGCGCCTGGTCGACGGAAGAGTAGATGCCGTAGCCAAGACCGGCCAGCAGGGCGAAGCCGTACATGCCGGCAACGGACTTAAGCAGCCAGGGCAGGGCGATACCGATACACATCATGATCGTCGCGACGAGGATGATGGGCTTGCGGCGGCCGATCTTGTCGGAGATGGCACCCGAGGTAAGCGAGGCAACGAGCGACACGACCATGATCACGACGGACATGCTCGAAAGGACCGCGCCGGCTTCTGCCACGGGAAGACCGATGTACTTCTCGAGGATGTAGAGCTGATAGCCGTTGATGCAGAAGTAACCGAAGATGAGGAGCAGGCGACCAAAGAGGGCCAGGTAGAAGTCACGGCAGTTCTTGGTGGGCGGAACGAACATGAGCAGCAGCGACTTGAGGTTGAGCTTCTCGGACTGCTCGCCCTCGGCAAGAGCGGCAGACTTCTCGCGCGGCCAAATGATGATGGCGAGAATGCCGGTCAGGAACCAAGAGACCGTGCCGATGATAAAGCCGGGCACCGGGTTGGCGAGGAACTGCGTACCGATGATGGTGCCGATCGACTGGCCGGCCGTTGCGCCACCGCCATAGAACGCGGAGAGCGTGCCGCGCTTGTTAAGCGGGATGCGGTCGGAAAGCACGGCAACGGCAGGAGCGAGCATGCAGTTGAGGCCAATCTGCAGCACGCACCAGGAGGCGACGATCATGGGAAGCGTGGTCGCGACCGAAGTGCTCCAGAAGGCGCAGCCGCAGATAAAGCCGCCGAGGACGATGAACGGCGTACGCTTGCCAAAGCGGCTGTGGCAGTGATCGGAAAGCGCGCCGAAAACGAGATTCGAGAACAGGGCGAAGATCGAACCGACCGAGTTCATCGCTGCGAGAATTGCCTCGGGCTGGCCAATGTTAAGGCCGTTAAAACGCTCGGGGAACAAGACGTTGGAGCCGATCGTGCCCGACATCATCCACATGATTCCGAAGATGATAAAGCCGATCATAAAGCGCCATGTCTCGGTCTTGGTCATGGGCTTGCCGGTGTCGGGGGCAATGGCGTTGGGATCGATCGCCGTTGACGTTTTGGCTGCCATTTTGACAGTTCTCCCTTCAAAGATGTTGCCTGCGCAGTCCGCGCAATGGGGTGGCGTAAAAGGGGTCGAAACGCCACCCCTCAACGAGCGCGATTTGGGGTACGCCCATCGTGAACTGCTCGAAGTCTACTTACTAAATAGTAAGTAACTTCTACGGCTTGCATAGTAATCCTTTGCAACAGTTACTTAGTGGTTAGTAAGTACTTATTGCGGCGAACGGTCGATATTGCCGTTTAAACGGTGTTTACTTTTGTTGAGAGAGCTGTTGCGCCGTCTCATTTGAGCCAAGTTGGGCTAGCATCAAGTACGACAAAGACGGTACGGAGCCGACGGGCACCGATACATGAGATATGGATTTTCATGAACAACGATCAAGGGAAGAAATCGGTCCGAACGGCCTCGAGGCGCAGCAATGCCGCGCAGGAGCGCCTTGAGCAGATCGTTCTCGCCGCCGTCAAGATTATTAACGCACGCGGCTACAACGGCATGTCGTTGCAGGCAGTTGCGGACGAGGTGGGAATCACCCAAGCAGGCGTGCTTCACTATGTGGGCAACAAGCAGGGCCTTTTGATCGAGGTTATTCAGCATTACTACAGGCGCAGCTCTACCACCGAAGACTATCTCACGTTGTTCGCGCCTGGCGGTGCGCTTGAGGGGCAACAGCCTAAAATACCCGAGTACCTGCGCCTAATTGTCGCGGAAAACGCCAACCAGCCCGAACTCGTCATGCTGTTTCAGACCCTCAACACCGAGGCGATGTCGCCCGAGAGCCCGATGCACGAGTACTTCAACGATTACTCACGTGAGGCAATCCACCCGTCACTGATCCCCGCGTGGTCGGTGCCAGAAGGCGTCGACGCCGAAGAGACGCTCTCGTGTGCCCTGGCCGCCATGTATGGCCTCGAAGGTCGCTGGCTCGCCCGTCCGGACGAAGTCGACTACAAAACAGAATGGGCGAAGTTTGAGGATGTCCTGTTCCCCCTGCCGCTGTGGAAAGACTATCGCTAGCGCAGAAACAGACCCCATCCCCTCAGCAGTTGCGGTGAAATACGGACTGTTTGGCCCCCTGGGGGCCGTAATTAGTCCGTATTTCACCGCAAGTTATTGAGGGGATGGGATTGTTTACCGCTTCAGCGCTACGAGTTGGCAGTCAGGCGGCTCCAGAGTTCGTCAATATCGATTTGGTCGCCGCCGCTCAGATAGCCGGTGCGAATAAAAGCCTCGTTGTAGATATAGATGTCATGAGCGCTGTCGCCATCGTCTTCGGTGTCGTCGGCCATAATCACGTAACGGTGGCCGTCAAGCGCTTTGACCAGCCAATACAAAGCATCGTCAATCGTGCATTTCTCCTGCACCATCGCTGCGTCGCCAATCGCACCGATGAGTGCCCGTTCGCCCTTCGTATAGCCTCCTACCGAGAGTAGAATCGCGACGTTTTCGTCTCCACCGCCCGGTTCAAGCTCCTCGTACTCGGACTCCGAAAGCGGTATCGCGCTATTTGCAAGTTCGTCCACATCATCCGAAACCTTGGAAAAGGTAAAGGCGAAAAATCCCGCGTCATCGACGGCGCCGTAGCCCACGTTCTCGCCTTGCCACTCATAATTTTGATGTTTGAGCAGGCGCACCAGATCGGCACCACCCAGGTTGATTGCGGCATAGACCGTCACGTTGGCATTGTCGTCCACGCAGGCGGCGTCCGCTGTGCTCGCTGCTTTAGCGCCACCCGCGCCGCCCGTAGTGCCCGAGCAGCCAGCCAGCGCGCAAGCCGCCGCGCCCGCGCCCGCCACAAAGGCCGCGCGGCTCATCGTCATCTCATTCATCATGTTTGTCCCTCGCTGTGATGTCGGTCGCGTCGCGCTTAGCCGAGCGCGCGCCCGGTCTTCTCCTGCCAAAATTCGTCAATCGTGGGGGCACCGCCGCCCTGGGTAAACGTACCGGTCTTGATAGCCTCCTCGGTAATGAGGTCCAGGCGGTAGTCGCCGTTTTCCATCGGGCTCACCATGGCAACGTGACGCGCCATGTTGGAACCGTAAACGCACGCGATCCACGAGCCCGAGGTAATCTGTGCCCGGTCCTCGACCGGCACGGGAAAGCCCGCGATAACATCCTCGCAGCTCGAATAGCCCGCAAGTTGCAGCGTAAACATCACGGTGCTCCCGGTTCCGCCCTTGTCGAGCTTTCCGATTTCGTCCTCACCGAGCCATTCGGTTGCACCGTCCTTGCTGATATTGCAGACGCTGAGTACGCGGCCTGCCTCGTTCTCGTACATCTCGAGCGCATCTTGCCAGGTATAGCCCTGTTGCGACGCAAATTCCTGCAACTGCCAGCCCTTAAGCTCGAGCAATGCCGCGATGCTGATGTTGCGGTGCGCATCCCAGCAGTCATCCGACCACGTATCAAACGCATCCGTCGAGCCGCCGTCCGCATTCGAGCTGCCGCCCGCATCACCGGAATCGTCCGATGACGAGCCCGCGTCCATCTTGTCCTTTACCGGGCGGTCGTCGTTAAAACCCGTCGTATCCTGTGCCTGCTGTCCACCGCACCCCGCAAGCGTCAGCAGCGCCGTTCCCGCCGCCACGACAAACGCCGTGCGCGAAATAACCGTCTCCCTCATCGTTGTTCCTTTCCCGTTCTTTATCACGGTGCCGAGAAACACGCCCGGCATCGATTCAGACATAGCCCGCTCACGCTATTGACGAGGCAGTTCCGTCCAGCCAAAACCGGGCTCAAAGCCATCGCGCGTGCCGATCACATCGCCCGAGCCGTTCACCCAAGCTTGGTCCGCCATCACCGAAACCTCGACATCGGTGCCGTCGGGCCTGGTGTAATGATTGACTCCGCGAATGGCATCGGAATACGAGGCCGCGCCCGTTCCCACACCTGCGCTAGAGAAATTGGCCGCACTGGCGGCCATGTTCGCGGCGTGTTGACGATCGCTGCGGTCGAACCATGCCTGTTGGTAACTGTCGAACGCCGCTTGCTGCGAAGCATGCATCTGCTGCCAGGCTGCAAACTGCTGTTGCTGCTGGGCGATATTCATCTGCGTACGTTGGCGTTGCTCAAGCACCATCTGCTGCTTTTGAGCGCATGCCTCGCGCGCAAGCTCCGGGTTGAGCCGCAGGGTCGATGCCATTGAGGCGAGCGCCGTAGAGGCCGCCTCGTCCAGACGGCCCTCTGGCGCAACCAAGCAGAAGCTGTCCCTGATACGCCACTGCAACAGGTCGGCCGCTCCCAGCTTGAACGGCGCCTCGTCTGGGCAATCGCCCTGATCCGAGGCCTGCTCCTGCGCGGCACCCTGCCCCGCCGCCGCAGCCGCCTGGCGCTCGCGCAGGCGCTTACCCAGAACGCCGCCGATGAGCCCGCTCGAAAGGCCCGCGCCCAGCAGCGCCTCGGCCCCGGCGGCAATGCCTTTACCCATAGAGCCCGCGATTCCGCCAATCGAGGCCACATAGCCCTCGACTTTGGCAGCCACCGCAAGCTCGGTGGGCACTGGAGCGCCCGCAAGCTGATATCGGCGCATGCCGCACTCATAGATCACATCGCTCGGTTCCATCGAAAAGCCCTGAATCGCAAAGTCGTTTGCCGCCTCGCGCTTTACGCGGGCACGCTCGTGCTCGATATCGACCGCCGCGCTCGATGGGTACAGCTGCTCGGCCACAACCTCCGCCTGCGCGCCCAGCTGTGCCGCGCAGGCCTGGGCCAGCTCGTCGCAAGCTGCCTCCACGTGCACAAACGCCTTGCGCTCGGTTTGCGTGGGAATGCGCTTGGCAACGGCGCCCGCATCCACGTAGCAGAGCTCGGAGCGGTACACAATCCGCTCGCCCGCGGGGCCCGCCGCCGTCACGCCAACCGAAATCGGGCAGTCGAAGCTACCGCTACGCTCAAGATGTGCCTCTTCGATACGCCAATCCCGCGGCAATGCCACCTGCGCGAGTGCCTGACCGCCAGAAACATCGCATGCGGTATGGAGCTCGAGGTCGCCGACGCGGGGAGCACCCGCCGAGGCTGTGCCGCCAGACGGTGACGCGGCCTCGACACTCCGCTTTGGCGCATCTGCCGGCACGGCCACGCTCGGCTCGCATCCTTCACCCGCGCCATCATCATCAGCCGCATCATCCACAGACCCCGTGGCATCCGGGCCGCATGCAACGCCCTCGAGCCGGACGCCGCAACCCGGGCAAAACCGCACCGGCACACCGGCAACCCGAGGCAGTTGCGCCCCGCATGCCGGGCAGAATCTCAAGTCACTCATCCCGTACATCCCTCATTTCATTGGCTGTTCTTGATGGCGGCAAGCTGTCGCCACAGTTCCTCGGCACCGTCGAGGCGATATGCCGTCTTGTCGAGCACGATATTCTTGCCCTCGAGCCCCACCGATCGCTCCGAGCCGTCCGCATAGACAAAAACGAGCGTGCAACCGGCGTCGCTCATCCGCTCATCCACCTCATCTCCCACGATGCAGCCGTCGAGCGCGGCAAAGGTCGATGCGACCAGCTCGGCATCGTCGGTCTCATAGACCGTCCGTGCCTCTCCGTCCTCGATAAGCTTGACCGCCACCGGAGCGGCGGCACAATCATTGAGCGATGCTTGTGCGGCAGTCTTTCCCTGAGCGCCATGGGCGCCGGCGCCGTAAGCTCGCATGAGTGTCACTGCCGCGGCAACAACAACCACGGCGATAAGCGCGCCCGCAATTTTATTAGACGCGCAACCCCGAGACGCCATAGACGCACTCCTTCCGTTCTACTTCGCTCAGCATCACATTCATATGCCTTTGAGCGCCAAAACGGCAGGTGACAAATGTCTCATATTCACATTTTCGCAGGTAAAAACCACCACAAAGGTGCCTGTCCCCTTTGTGGTGGTTGGCTAGTCTTGGGGCGTCCAGGACCAGAAGAAGTTGATGAGGGCCACGCGCGAGGCGGCACCGGTCTTTTTGTTGATCGAGGCGATGTGGCGGTAGAGCGTAGAACGCGAGAGGAAGAGCGCCGCCGCCACGTCCTGCACGCTGTCGTCCGAAACGACCAACGCCTCCAGCACATCGCGCTCGCGCTTCGTAAGCCCAAAGGCGGCTACGAAGCCGTCGAGTCGATCGTCAAACGAAAGCTCCGGCGTCTCCAGGGGCACCGCGTCGGTCTGATCGGGCACACGGCTCTTGCCAAGATCGTCGGTGGCAAACGCCAGGCCTCTGTGATCCGCTTCGTCCTCAACGCCTTGTCCAAACTGTCCCAGCAGCGAGATCGCAATGCCGACAAACAGCACGAGTACGACACCCACCGCCATCAGCACGTTTTGACTCGAGATGATCGCCACCGCCGGAGCCGTCACAAGCATTGAGCAAATGTTGTTGATGACGCGGCCCATGCACGGCCACAAATACGACCAGCGCGCATACATCGAAATCGCGGCGAACTTCGCGGTGAAGAACACCACGAAAAAGCCCGTGCCCAGGTAAAAGATAATCGTGGCGGCGAGCGCATTACCGCCGTTGCCATCGGTGATAAGCACGAAGAACGAGAGCGTGGACAGCATGGCGGCGCACGTCATGATGATATTCATATACGAGCGTCCGCGCAGGTCATACAGGACGCCGGCGGCAAGCGCGCTCACGACCAGCAGCAAGCGCGGCCAGTCGCCCAAATCGATGGCGCCGGCGGCATGCGAGGTCGTAAGACCGGCGTTGAGAGCCGCGAATACGCCGGTAAGACAGGCGGTCGCCACCGTCAAGCGCACTACGGCACCTTGGAAGGCCGCCTTTGCCTCGGGATTATCGCGCCACTTGGCGCCATGCTCCGACGCATCGACCGATAGCTCGGCAATCTCGGCTTCGAACTCGGGCGCAGACTCATCACGCAATTTAGCTCGGCGGGTACCGTGAAGCAGCCCCACCAGCGCAATCGCACAGGCGACCAGAACAAACTGTTGAGGAATGCCCGCAGGCATCACCATATGGTTGAGCACCTGTACCAAAATGCCCGCAGCATAAGAAACCGCCACGGCACGTGCCAGACAAGGCGTCTGCGCAAAACGCCGCGCCAGATTGGCATGGGCGGTCGATCCGCAGTAGCCCAGAGCGCAGCACGCCACCAGACCGCCCGCAATCACGACCTGAAACTGCGCCGCCATAATCAGCAGCAGCAATGCCGACACCAGCAGCACGCCCGTCATATCGCTCGTTGCATCGATTGCCTGGGGACGGCGATAGTACAGAAGAGGACGCACAAAATAGCCAATCACGCTCGCGCCGACGACGATGCTCTCGTAGATAACAACCTCGTTCGCTGGCACAAACTCGGCCACGCGTACGTCAAAGAAGTACTCGCCGGCCAAAAACGTGAAAAAGAAAAGCGCCAGGCACAGAATCTCCCGTATGCCCCGGCGCAAATATGCGGTTGTGTCTCCCAGGTCCCTCATGGTAACCCCCACCCGCTTAGATGTCCGGAGAACCATTTTAGTAGAGAACGGGTCTTACTACCCACGCAATGCCGGAAGTATTACACATCAGACCTCAACCGCCCTCAACAGCAGTTGCGGTGGAATACGGACTGTTTACAGCCAAAAAGGCTGGATTTAGACCGTATTTCACCGCAACTAAAGGAGCCCTTCTCCGATCGCACGCTCACTTGCGGTGGAATAGTTCCTGTTTGTCCGGCTGGGGGCACTTTTTAGGAACTATTCCACCGCAACTTATTGAGGGACTGGGTTGCGTGCGATGGAGAAGGGGGGGTGGAGGGATCGGAAGTGTTGGAGCTCGGGCGTTAGCGCTCGGGGGTAAGAATTACCAGCGCGTCGTGCTCAAAGGGATGCTGCGCCACGCGCACGGTGCCGTCACCGTTGTCACGGACGGGCAGCTTTGCGATGCGCTTGTCCTCCATGTCGAGGACCGTCGCCGTCCAGCCACGCGCGCCGTCGAGCTTAAACTTGAGCGCCGTGGTACGCGGCAGGTACGCGACGATGCGATCGCCAACGCGCGCCACACGGATGGACTCGCGCGCGTCGTCGAGGAGCTCCTGCGCCGGAACCACGGCAAGTGCATCGTCGGCAGCCGTAGCGCCCAGGGCGGCAAGCACGTGCTCGATCGCGCCAAAGTCCCACACACCCGCAAACTGCAGGCACTCTTGCCAGCGGAAGGGCATGTCAAAGCCCTCGCCCAGGACCGAGCCCTGGCTGCGCGATGTCTGCCAGTTCCACACGCCGTGTGCGCCATAGGTCACGCCGGCGCTAGCACCGGCAAGAATCGACGACCATACGCTCGCGCGGCAATCCTGCGCGGTAAAACGCCAGTAGACGTTGCGCGACGCACCCATCTGCTCGTAGCAAGGCTCGGAGTTGACCATCGGCTTTTTGGGATAGTTGGCGATAAAGTCCTGCGGCAGACGCCATGCCTCGGGCTGGCCCTCGTAGTTGTGGCCGGGCTGGAACATATAAAAGTCCAGACGGTCCAGATACTGCGCCGGAATGGTGCGGTTACCGCGGTTGATATGCATGGTGCGCAGTGCCTCGGGCGCGCGCTTGACGACCTCGTCGAGGGCGTCCTCGTAATAGGCGATCGCCTCGTCGCCGGCAAAGTCGGTATCGCCCGTCACCACGTAGACGGGGTCGAACTCGCCCAGGTTCTCGACGACGCGGGCAACGTGGGCGCGAACCTCCTCACGCGGCATAACCTCGGCGCCGCAACGCTCGGCGATCTTGGCGCCCCAGGTACCGGGCACGTAATTGCACCACATGAGCACGAGCGCCGGACGAATGCCGTGCTCGACGGCAGCACGGCACATGGCGGCGGCACGATCCCAGTACGCCTGGTTGGGACGGGACCAATCAAAGTGCACGCCGTCCTCGCTGGCATAGGGCCAAATGCCCAGGTCGGGGCAGCAGCGATCCCACTGCGGCAGCGTGTTGATCTGCAGTGCGTTCATGCCCTGCTCGGCACGGCGGGTCAGGTAGTAATCCCAGTCGTTCTCGGCGATGCTCGTAAATGCGCTCCAGCACGTATCGGCAAACCAGAAGAACGGTTTGCCCTCGCACAAAAAGCCATCCTGGCGACCGTTGACGGTCAGCTTTCCCAAACTCATCTGCATGTCCTTTCGCTCGATAAAGGAATTGCGAACCGGCAGAAGCTTTCGCGGAAACCCCTGGTGCAAAAGCCCCTGTCGCTTAGCAAGCCCCGACAGGCAGGCACCACTTGCCCACTCCAGTCTACCTTGCAAAAGGGCCCCGCCGGACTTGCGCCTGACGGGGCCCTGTCGTGTAGGTAAGGTCGTAGTCGACCGAATGGCTTGGCCTTAGGCCTCCATCTCGGCGAGCTCCTCCTTGGAGAAGCCGGAGACAAAGACGACGGCAGCGGCGATGACAAAGGAGATTGCCATACCGACGATAGCCCAGACGGTGTTCATCTGGCCACCCTGCAGGTAGTTGGTGAAGACCAGGAAGTTGGAGGCACCGCCGGCGAGGTAGTAGGTAACACCCATGAGGCCGGAGAACACAGCGCCAATAGCACCGCCGATGAACATACCGAACATGGTGCGACGGAAGCGCATGAGGATACCGAAGAGCGCGGGCTCGGTGACGCCGCCGGCGATGGCGGAGATGACGTAACCGATGGCGAGAGACTTCTCGTCGGGGTTCTTCATCTTGAGGAAGGCACCGAAGGCGCAGCCCCAGACAGCGGCCATAGCGCAGTTGGTGGAAACGAAGACGAAGGGATCGTAACCGGCAGCGATGATCTGAACCTGGGCGAGCAGGATGACGGGCATGTGCATGCCGCAGACCACGAAGAGCTGCCAGAAGGCGCCGAGGACGGCCATGACGATCAGAATACCGATGCCGCCAAGATCAGCAAGGCCGAAGAGCGCGTTAGCGATCAGCGTACCGATCTCGTTGCCGATGGGGGCGAGGACGATGAAGGCGATGGGGATGGTAACGATCATGGTGCAAAACGGCGTGAAGACCGTGGAGAGCACGTCGGGCATGACCTTCTTAAAGAACTTCTCGACGAAGTAGAGGACAGGCACCGAAAGGATGATCGGCAGGACGGACTGCTGATAGTTGGCAGCAGCGATCTGGATGCCGTAGACGGAGATGATGCCGCCACCCTCCTGCGTGGCAGCCGTCACAACGGACGGAGCCATGAGGGCGCCACCGAGCAGCATGCCGAGCACGGGGCTGGCGCCGAGCTTCTTAGCCGCGGCATAGCCCAGGTAGATGGGGATGAAGGTAAACGTGGCCTCGTACAGGGTGGTGTAGAGGAACGTGTAGGTCGGGTCGTCGGCCGAGAGCACACCGAGCATGGTGGGGCCGAGGAACGCAGCGATGGTGCGGAACAGACCGCCGGCCATGAGCAGCGGGATCAGCTGGGTCATGGAGCCCGACAGATAGTCGAGGATGATGTTGGGCAGGTTCTTGAGCTCGAACTTCTCCTTGGGAGCGTCGAGGTTCTCGTCGACCGCGGCACCCTGCTTGACGCCGGAGATGGCGACGAACTCGGCAAGCACCTTGGGCACGTTCTGGCCGATGATGACCTGGAGCTGGCTGCCGGCGAACTGGCAACCCAGAACACCCTTGACCTTCTTGATCTTCTCCACGTCGGCCTTGCTGTTGTCCTTGAGCGTCAGACGCAGGCGCGTCATGCAGTTGGTGGCGACGGTGACGTTCTCCGCACCGCCCACGAGCTCGAGGACATCGGTGGCAATCTGCTTGTTATCTACTGCCATGGGACCCCTCCCCATATCATCGTGTGCCTACTCGTTTGGGCGTAGGCACGCCTTTGGCTCGGCGACTATAACCCCTTACGGTTGCCGAACCCTTGGATACGCTGTCGTAAACAAAGTGTTTACTGAACGTTTACGGGCTTTAGTTTACACGGAATGCCTAATTTGTGGCAATTTTACCGTGCAGAGTCCGGCGAACGGTAGGAAATCGGGGGTGAACGTATTCCAATGGCGGGAGATGGTCTCTTTGACTGTCTATTGATATATGGCTCTTTACGTGGGCTTTTATTTTGATAAACACCTCTATGACCTGTTAACTCATCAACAGAAGCCCTGCTAGAAGCTAGTAAACATATGTTTAGTAGTTCATGGCGTGTTCAATTTTGCCGTTTGCCGAGTTTATCAGCTTGTTCTGCAATTCTGGATTAAACTAAACATGTTTAGATTGTATTGCCGCTTTTGTTTCCCACTAGCGGCGCAAGGGAGGCAGCTCATGGAACTCAAATTGTGTACCTACGCAACCGTCACCACCTTGGGCGACTTTGGCCCCTGGATCAGCAAGGTCGTACTCGACCTGCCCTGCACCGTGCGCGCCAACGACATCGACACGAACACCTTCCATATATATGTAGAGCGTCACGAGCGCTCGGGCGAGGTTCTGATGCGCAAGGAGCGCGGCGCCGACCATGCCGCGCCCTCCGTGGGTTACATCGACATTCTCGCCGCATATCCGTGCGACGAGAACGGACGTAAGCTCGCCGTGGGCACCCATGTGGCACTCGAGGTCGCCGAGCAGCGCCTGACCAAAAAGATCGAAGGCGGCGTCATGGGCTCGCGCATGCTCGATGACCAGCTGCACATCACGCAGCTCGCGGCTCTTCCCGGCAATGACGGCGACGATCCCACCTGCGGCCTGGTCTTCGACACCTGCCGTGGCGATATCTGCCCCGCGCTCAAAGGCTGGAGCAACGCCACGCAAAAGACCGCCGTCGACGGTATCGCGCTCGAATACGGCTTCTTTGAGCCCAGCTTTAAGGCCGAGGACTCGGCATGCTTCAACCCCTTTGCGCCCGAGGCCACGGCCATGCCCCAAAAGGCACCGCTCGTGGTGTATCTGCACGGCGCCGGCGAGGGCAAGGGCGCCACGCAGGGCGAAGGCGCCACGCGCGCCTATATCGGCAACCGCGTGACGGCCATCAGCCAGGCGCAGATCCAGCGCTACTTTGGCGGCTTTGCCTGGGTGCTCGTGCCGCAGTCGCCCACGTTTTGGATGGACAACGGCGTCGAGCAGCTTGGTCACTCCAACCAGAGCATCTACTCCCCCGTGCTCAAGGCACTTATCGATGAGTTTGTCACCGAGCATGCCGACCGCATCGACACCGACCGCATCGTGGTCGCCGGTCTTTCCAACGGCGGCTTTATGACCCTGCGCCTGTGCGCCGACTACCCCGATTTCTTCGCCGCGGGCCTTCCCTGCTGCGCCCCGTGGTACAACGCCACGGACGAGGACGTAGCCGCGCTCGCCAAGACGCCGCTGTGGTTTACGCACTCCAAGGGCGACGAGCTCGTGCACCCGCAACAGACCGTGCTGCCGCTGTTCGCGCGCCTGCGCGATGCCGGCGCCAACGTGCATCTCACCTACTTTAGCCATGTCGAGGACCTGACCGGCGTGTATCGCGAGGCCGACGGCTCGGCCAAGAAGACGTTCAACCACGGCGTGTGGATCCACCAGTTCAACGACCTGTGTTATCAAGACTTCGACGGGGGCAACGTACTCATCGACGGCGAGCCGGTGGGCTGCTGGGAGTGGTCGGCCAGGGTCGACAGGTAATCTTTCCCGGCGCGGGGCCGAGGGCTTACCTTGCGCGTAACTGGCTGAGATTTATTTGGTTGGAGCTTTTTTATGACTCGCGATTTAACTCGGGTGATTGTTACTACTGATATGGAAGTCGATGATATGAACTCGCTCGTTCATTTGGCTCTGTATCTTAACTTGCTTGATGTTCAGGCTGTGGTGTATACGGCTTCGCAGTATCACTTTCTTGGGGATGGGGTCCATACGCTTGGTGAGGTGAATCCGCATTGGCGGACTAAAGGGCGTCGCTCTTATGAGTGGGAGGTTGTGCCTCATGAGCCCGATCCGCTAGCCGGCGAGCTTCGTGAGTATCGGCCGTTTCCTGAGCATTGGATTGAGAGCCTTTGGAGCAATGAGTATGCCCAGGCTTGGCCGCAGCTGCAGGCGAATGCCGCTGCCGCCGGTGAGCCGCCGTTTCCCACGCCTGCTCAGATGATTGAGCGTACGTTTGTAGGCAATGTTGCCTTTGAAGGTGATGTGCGCGCGGAGACTGAGGGCTCGCGCGTGATTGCTCAGGCTATTTTGGATGATGATCCGCGCACGCTTTGGCTGCTCAGTTGGGGCGGCATGAACACCATCGTCCGTTCTTTCATGAGCATTGCTGAGCGATATCGCGATACGCCTGAGTGGCCTTCTGTGCAGCAGCGTGTCTATCAGAAGGTGCGTGTGATGGGCGTTGCCGATGGCGTGGGGCAGGACAATTCTTGGCTCGACCATGGACGCGAGCTTTTTCCCGAGCTCATCTTTTGGTGCGTGCCCTATATGTACGGCGGCTACGTTGATGCCAAGATGGCTCAGCCCGATACGCTGCCGCTGTTTCAGGCTCCCTGGCCTGCACAGAATCTCACCCAAGGCAACGGCCCCCTTATGGCGCGCTATATGCTCTACGGCGATGGCAAGGTGTACGAAAACGAGCCCGAGCGATTCCAGTTTGGCAAGCATGCCCGCTTGGATTGGGGCTTGGAAGGCATGCCCGCAATGCAGTTTGAGCGCGGCGATTTTATGGCCGAAGGCGACAGCATGACCTATATTCCGTTGCTGCCGTTTGGCCTGCGCGGAGCCGACGACCGCGGCTTCGACACACTGCTCGGCCGCATGTTTCTTGATGGGCATCCCGATGCGAACGCGCCCGCCGGTCTTGCTGCCATCAACACGCCCGCAGACGACAATCCCAATCCCTATCTGTGTGCCTATCAAGAAGACTTTGCCACCCGCGCGCAATGGTGCGCCCACGAACCGGCGGCCTGCTCGCATCCGGCGCGCGTTGTTGAGGTCACGGCCGACCGCAGCGCCGTAGCTGGCGAGCGCGTCGCCCTTGCAGCGACCATCGTCGACCCCGACGACCGCGGCTTCGACGCACATTGGGATATCGCCGTGGACCCGTCGAGCTATGCAGGCGTCCAGGATCTGTCGCTGTGGCAAGAATGCACGGAGGACGCCGCTTTCATCGTGCCCGCCGACGCACGGCCCGGCGACCGCTTTGTGCTCACCCTCACCGTGCAGACGCACGCCGAGCGCCCCTGTACCCGCTACGCCCAGGTCGCCCTGACCGTGGCATAACAAGGACAGCGCCAATATTCAACAAAGAGCGTCCCCAGGTACCAAACGAGCGAGGATTTTTGGACACCCAAATGACGAGAGTGGACAATCTCCCACTTTGAGCCTGCACACAGGCCAAAAACGGGAGATTATCCACTCTCATTCTGCGGGTACTCATTGGGGACGCGGCACTCATTTCAGTACGTCCCCAATGAGTGCTTTCACTTCTTTTGCAAGTTTTAACTTCTTTTGCTTTCTTTCACTTCTTTTAACAAGGCGCCCGGCGAGCGCAACTGCTCGTCGGGCGTTTTGGTTGGGAGGCTATGGTTGTTGGGAAGCCTTAGGCCAGGTCCTCGCCGTTCGTCTCGATGACGTGTTTGTACCAGTCGAAGCTCTTCTTTTTGGAACGCTTGAGGGTGCCGTTGCCCGCATCATCGCGGTCGACATAGATAAAGCCGTAGCGCTTGGACATCTCGCCCGTGCCGGCAGACACCAGGTCGATCGGGCCCCAGGTGGTGTAGCCCAGCAGGTCAACGCCGTCCTCGGTCACCGCATCGCGCATCGCGGCGATATGCTGGCGCAGGTAGTCGATACGGTAGTCGTCGTTGATGGAACCATCCTCCTCGACAACATCCTTGGCGCCCAGACCGTTCTCGACCACAAACAGCGGCTTCTGATAACGGTCGTACAGGTCGTTGAGGGTGATGCGGAAGCCCAGCGGATCGATGGCCCAGCCCCACTGGCTCTCCTGCAGGTAGGGGTTCTTGGCGCCGGCGAAGGCGTTGCCCTGGGTGCGCTCGACATCGGGGTTATCGGCGCCGGCGGAGCAACGGGTGCTGTAATAGCTAAAGCTGATGAAGTCGACGGTGTTGGCGGCCAGGATCTCGCGGTCCTCATCCGTCATGCCCACATCGATGCCCAGACGCTCGAGCTTCTTGACGGCATAGGCCGGGTAGTAGCCGCGGCTCTGAACGTCGACAAAGAAGTAGTTGTCCTGGTTGTCGAGCTGCGCCTGGCGCACATCGCCCGGACGGCAGCTGTAGGGGTAGTAGCTACCTGCGGCAAGCATGCAACCGATCTTGACCTCGGGGTCGATTTCGTGGGCGATCTTGGTTGCCCAAGCGCTGGCGACGAGCTCGTTGTGGGCGGCCAGGTACTCGACGGCCTCCTTGTTCTCGCCCTCCTCAAAGACCAGACCGGCACCCATAAACGGCAGGTGCAGGATCATATTGATCTCGTTGAAGGTGAGCCAGTACTTCACCAGGCCCTTGTAGCGGGTGAAGATCGTAGTCGCGAGGTTCTTGTAGAAGTCGATGAGTTTGCGGTTGCGCCAGCCGCCGTACTTCTTGATAAGGTGAATCGGGCAGTCGAAGTGTGTGATGGTCACGAGCGGCTCGATGCCGTGCGCCTGACACTCGCGGAATACGTCCTCGTAGAAGGCCAGGCCAGCCTCGTTGGGCTCGGTCTCATCGCCGTTGGGGAAGATGCGGGTCCAGGCCAGGCTCATGCGGAAGGTCTTAAAGCCCATCTCGGCAAAGAGGGCGATGTCCTCCTTGTAGTGGTGATAGAAATCGATGCCGGTCTGCGCGGGATAGTAATAGCCGTCCTCGAAGTCGAGCATCTTGCGCTGGCCGGAGACCACCGCGTAGCGCTCGGGGCCGTGCGGAGCCACGTCCACGTTGGCCAGACCGCGGCCGTCCACGTTGTAGGCGCCTTCGCACTGGTTGGCAGCCGTCGCGCCGCCCCACAGGAAGTCATTACGGAAAGCCATGCATCGATCCTTTCATACGCTGCTTGTCGTGGTTTCAGTATCCCCGTAAACGGGGTCCCGCTCAACGGCAGCGACACAGGTCGACACTTCTTTTCGCACGCAGACGCCCAGCGACCGCCCGCGCCTGACACTTTCTGATACCCAACCACCACAAAGGCGCCTGTCCCCTTCGTGGTGGTCTCATCAGTTGCGGTGAAATAGTTCCCGTTTTTGGCACTGTAGCCCCCAAACAGGAACTATTCCACCGCAAGTTAGTGAGGTTAGTCGCAGGTGATGTCGAGGTTCTTGCCGGTGAGACCCACGTAACCGCCTTCGGTCAACAGGCAATTTGACTGAATAGGAAAAAAAGGAAAAAATAGGAAAAAAAGGAAAGGAGACTCATGACTGAAACCATCTTCTCCCCCTCATTTGGAAATCGCCCGTCCTATCTGGTGGGGCGCGGGAGCGTGATTTCGACATTCATCTCCGGCCTTGAACAGGAGCCGGGCAATCGAGACCGCGCCATGCTCATGCTCGGTCAGCGAGGCAGCGGCAAGACGGTTCTCCTGTGGGAGCTCGCCGATCGCGCTCGCAAGCTTGGCTTCGTCGTCGCCACGCCCACCGTTGCCTCCGAGGACATGCTCGAGCGCATTGTTGAAAAAATCCAAGAGGCGGGCGAGCCCTATGCCAACAAACGCCATCTCCCTAAACTCACGGGCGGCAGCCTGAGCGTCTTCGGTTTCTCGGCCGGCCTTGAGTTCACGCGCGATGTGCAGGAAACCAAGAGCTTCCAGTTCAAGCTCACGCAGCTGGCGCGCAAATTGACCGAGCAAGGACACGGCATCCTCATCCTTATCGATGAACTCCAGGCCAATTCGCCCGAGATCAGACAACTCGTCACCGCCTATCAAGAACTCGTCGGCGAGGGACTCAACGTCGCACTCGTCATGGCGGGACTCCCGGGAGCCGTATCCGCAACGCTCAACGACCGCGTGCTGACATTTCTTAACCGCGCGCGCAAAGTCACACTCGAACCGCTTTCAGTCGGAGATGTCGATACCTACTATCAGCGAGCTTTCGAAGAGCTCGGCCTTGATATCCCAGGCGATCTTCGGCTGGATGCCGCTCGCGCAACCCAGGGTTCACCCTACATGTTGCAGCTCATCGGCTATAACATCGCCAATCGTTGCCAGGCAGGAGAGCGCGTAACGCAAGAGCAGGTCGACGGAGCCATCGAGGCGTCAAAAGTAGATTTCGAAAACGATGTGTGCGAGACGACGCTCTCCGCACTGTCGGACCAAGACGTCGCGTTTCTCGTCGCGATGGCAGACGACGAAGACGGCACGTCGCGCATCTCTGATGTTGCCGAGCGCATGTCGGTCACACCCGACTACGCCCAAAAATATCGCCGACGCCTCATCGACGCCGGCGTAATCGAACAGGCCCGCCGCGGTTACGTACGCTTTGCTGTTCCCTATATGCTCGACTACCTGCGAAGTCAGCTGTAGAAAAAACCACCACAAAAGGTGCCTGTCCCCTTCGTGGTGGTCTGGGCCAGTTTGTCTCGATCTGTAACAGTTAGGCCGGCAAGACCGGGCTTGGTGTTACAGATCGAGATCTTTCGGTCGCCCCCTGCGATTTGTCTAAATCTGTAACAGGTAGAGGCGATTTAGCCTGCTAGATGTTACAGATTGAGACAGAAGACTCTAGTCCACGGTGATGTCGAGGTTTTTGCCGGTTAGGCCCACGTAGCCGCCTTCGGCCGCCTTGGGGCTATCGGCGTGGCAGAGAACCCACTTGTCGGCCTTCCAGTAGCAGTAGTTGTCACCGGCGGCAGGCATGTCGGCTGCAGCCTCGGGGCGCGGGCCATTGGTGCCCGCCGGCAGCGCCACCATCACCTGGAAGCCGCCGTCGTCGACCATGCAGGGCGTGTAGTGAAGCGTGGTGTTGAAGACTTCGACGACCGTACCCGCCGGCACGCGGAACGCCTTGACGCACGCGGTGTCGAGCTTGCCGTCCTCGATCTCCCAGCGATGCGCCACAAGCAGGATGAAGTCGCGGGCGCCCAGGTTGAATTCGCTGGCGCGGTGATACTCCAGGCAGTTGAGGCGCGTGTTGTGGCCGTTGCACCAGCCCAGCTGGAAGGGACGGCCGCCGTACATGAGCAGACCGAGCGTGTCGGTGCCCTCGACCTGCTCAAGCTCGGGCGCGGAGGCCACGTACTTGCTGCCCTCGGGAATGGGCGTGGCGGAGAGCGCCTCGAGCACGGGCGACATGAGCTCGGACGGAACGTCATCCCAAACGTTGCCATAGGATTTGAACTCGGGATCGTTGACAGAGTAGATATGCATGTTCACTCCTGTTCGTTTATATGACAGTACGAACATTCTAGAACAAACATGAGCGATTTTGAACGCTCATCCCGACCACTTAACAAAAAGGCGCCCCCGCGTAAGCGAAGGCGCCCAATGCGCGCGTTTTGGACGATAAAGTCCTTACGCCTGCTGATAGTGCAGGTGCTTCTCGTCGATATCGGCCAGGTCGCGGTCGAGGTAGCGGCGCGCGAGCCAGTTGGCCATGGGAAGGTTCTGGTCCAGGTAGTTACCGCACTCCTCGGGAGCGGCGCCGGGGACATCGCCCTCAAAGCCGGCGACGAACTCAAAGAGTTCGCGCACGAGCGGCAGGATCTCCTCGCTCGTCACCTCGCCAAACACGACGAGGTAAAAGCCCGTGCGACAGCCCATGGGACCAAAGTAGACGATACGGCTCGACCACTCGGCGTGATTGCGAAGAAACGTCGCCCCCAAGTGCTCGATGGTGTGGCACTCGGCCGTGTTCATGACCGGCTCTTTGTTGGGCGTGGTCAGGCGCAGGTCAAAGGTGGTTACGGCGGTAGCGGTCGCCGGATCGCGGTCGATGCGGCTCACGTACACGCCGGGCTCAAGCAGCAGATGATCGACAGAAAAGCTCGCAATGCGCTCCATGGCAGATCCTCTCGGTAGTCAATTTGGGACGGGACTCTTTTAGCTGGTTGAAATGATCGCACCAATCATACCAGTCAAAAAAGCCCCGTCCCAAATTAGCTACTTGGGACGAGGACCAATGATTATTTGATCCCCGTCCCAGAAAAATCATTCTAGGCAGTGTATGCGATTGTTGCCTCGACCGCATGTCGCCAGCCGGCGATCTTTTTTGCTCGCTCGTCGGCGGACATGGCAGGCTCCACGATACCGCGGGCGCCGTAGACGTCAACCACATCGCGCGTGTACATGCCCAGCGCAATGCCGCAGGCCCAGGCCGCACCCAAACCGCTCATCTCGTCGTTGCTCGCAATGCGGATGGGCGAGCCGACCAGGTCGCTCTCAAACTGCATCAGGTACGCGTCACGCGTAGGACCGCCGTCAACACGAAGCTCGGCCAGCGCCGCGCCCGAATCCTCGACCATCGCATCGATGACGTCGAAGATCTGATAGGCGATCGACTCGTCGGCGGCCTTCACGAACTCCGCACGGCCCGTGGTGCGCGTCATGCCAAAGACGCAGCCCTCGGCGTCGCTCGCCCAGTGCGGCGCGCCCAGGCCAGTGAACGCCGGCACAAAGTAGACGCGGCTCGCCGGATTGGCGGCGTAGCACAGGTCGGTGACTTCCTCAGGATTGTTGATGAGCTCCAGGTCGTCGCGCAGCCACGTCTTGACGGCGCCGGCGTAGCTCACGTTGCCCTCGAGCACATACTCGGTCACACCGTCCATACGCCACGCAAGCGAGCTCGAAAGCCCGTGCGAGCTGGCGACAAACTCGTCGCCGACGTTCATCATGACCGAGCTGCCGGTGCCATAGGTCGCCTTGGCCATGCCGCGGCTATGGCAGCCCTGGGCAAACAAGGCGGCGTGGCTGTCGCCGAGCACGCCGTGAATGGGCACGGGTGCCGGCAAAAAGCCGCCCAGGTCCGTCATGCCGAACAGACCATCGGAATCGGTCACCCGCGGCAGGCAGGCTGCATCGACGCCAAAGGCCTCGCACACCGGCTCGCTCCAGCAGCCACGGCGCAGGTCGAAGAGCTGCGTGCGGCTGGCGTTAGACCAGTCGCAGCGGAACTCCGCGCCGCCCGTGAGCGTCCAGACCACCCAGGCATCGATGGTGCCCAGGCACAGCTCGCCTGCCGCCGCGGCCTCGGCAGCCGCGGGAACGTTCGCGAGGATCCAGGCCATCTTGCCCGCCGGGTAGTAGGGCGAGAGCACCAGACCCGTCGTGTCACGCACCAGCTCGGCCACGCCTTCGCGCGCAGCAAGCTCATCGCACAGCTCGCGGGCGCGGGCGCACTGCCACACCACGGCATCGCACAGCGGCTCACCCGTCGTGCGGCTCCAGGCAACAGTGGTCTCGCGCTGGTTGGAGATGCCGATGCCGGCGACGTCGGCCGGATCGACCCCGGTCTCCTCCACCACGGCGCGCGCCACGGCCAGCACGTTGGCGGCGATCTCGGCTGGATCATGGCTCACCCAGCCGGCCTCGTTCACAATCTGGCGATGCGGGCGATCGGCGCGATGGATCAGATGGCCACCCTCGTCCACCAGCAGCGCCTTGGTGCCCTGCGTGGATTGATCGATTCCGATGATGTATTTGCTCATGTACTCTCCTGTCTCCCCCGTCGATTCAAAACTAAAACCCGACGGACAAGGGGCGAGTGGCCGACCGGCTCATGAGAGCGCAGCCGGCCTGCTCAAAATTCAACCAAAAAGGATTGGCGCAAACCTGTCCCCGATGCACCAATTACTCTGCGGGCAGGAACTCGGCGACGGTCTGCGCGATTCCCTCTCCCGTCAGGCCGTAGTGTGCAAAGACCTCGGGGCTCGTGCCGGTGATGACCGGCGCATCGGGCAGGGAGAGGCACTTGACCGGACGCGGGCAATGCTCGCCCACGACCTGCGCGACCATGGAACCCAGGCCGCCGAAGGGGCTGTGCTCCTCGACCGTCACGACGGCGCGCGTGGCGCCGGCGGCCTCGATCACGGCCTCGGCATCGAGCGGCTTGACGCAGTACATGTCGAGCACCGTAGCCGAGATGCCCTGCTCGGCCAGCAGATCGGCGGCGTCCACGGCATGGCGGACCATCTCACCGGTGGCGACAAGCGTCACATCGGTGCCGCGACGCACCCAGGTGGCGCGATCCATCTGGAACGGACACTCGTCCTCGGTATACACGTCCTCCACCGGGTTGCGGCCCACGCGGATGTAGGCCGGCTTGTTGTCGGCAACCAGGGCGCGCACGAGCTCGGCGGTCTGGAAGCGGTCGCTCGGCAGATACACGCGCATGTTGGGAATCGCGCTCATAGCGGCGATATCCTGCGCGGAGTGATGGCTCATACCGAGGGCGCCATAGGAAACGCCGCCCGAGATACCGATGAGCTTGACGTTGGTGTTGGAGTACGAGACATCGACCTTGCACTGCTCATACGAGCGCGTGGTCACAAAGGACGCCGGCGAGGCGGCCCAGGCCTTCTTGCCGCACGAGGCCATGCCGGCGGCGATGCTCACCAGGTCCTGCTCGGCAATGCCGACCTCAACGGACTGCTGGTGGTACTGATCGAAGAACGGCGTGAGCGACGCGGAGCCACGGGAGTCGGAGCACAGGACGACGATGTCCTTGTCGGTTGCGGCGGCCTCGAGCAGCGTGTCGCAGATAACCTTGCGGTTGGCGATCTTGTTAGCCATTGATGGCCTCCTTGTGGGCAGCGAAATCGGCGATGATCTGGGCATATTCCTCGTCGTTGGGCAGGTGGTGATGCCAGCCGGCCTTGTCCTCCATGATGGGCGAGCCGTAGCCCTTCACCGTGTTGAGGATGATGACCGTGGGCTTACCCTTGGTCTCGGCGGCCAGCGTCAGCGCGGCATCGATGGCCTGGACGTCGTTGCCCGGAATGGACAGCACGTTCCAACCGAAGGCGGCCCAGCGCTCCTCCTGCGAATCCTGCTTCATGACGTCCTCGGTGCTACCGCTGATCTGCAGGCGGTTGCGGTCAACGAGCGCGCACAGGTTATCGAGCTGGTAGTTGCCGCCGCTCATGGCGCCCTCCCAGACCGAGCCCTCGGCAAGCTCGCCGTCGCCCATGATGGTGTAGACGCGGTAGTCGCGGCCATCCATCTTGCCGGCAAGCGCCATGCCCACGGCCACGGGCAGACCATGGCCCAGCGAGCCCGAGTTCATCTCGATGCCCTTGAGCTTGTTGTTGGGGTGGCCGATGTAGGGGCTGCCGAACTTGGAGAAGCGGGCCTTGACGTCATCGAGGTCAAGATAGCCCTCGTGGCAGAGCACCGCGTAGTAGGCCTCCATGGCATGGCCCTTGGAGAGCACGAAGCGATCGCGGTTGGGATCGTCGACGGTCTCGGGCGAAATGTTGAGGTGGTTGGCGTAGAGGGTCATCAGCGCATCGATGACCGACATGTCGCCGCCGATGTGGCCGCCGGCGCCGGCCATGATGATGTCGACGCAATCGCGGCGAAGGTCCCAGCGCAGGGACTCAAGCTCTTCGATAGTTGCCATTTCTACTCTCCTCGCAGGTAGGCTTTGACGTCTTCTTCGATGGGGTCATAAAGGTCGGGGGCGATGCCGATATACTTGCATGCCTCATAGAGCACCGGCACCACGTTGGCGTGGATGGCCACGCAGTGGTGGATGTAGGGGCCCTCGACGATCTTGGCCTCGAGGCGCTTGAGGTTCTCGACCTCGACCCACAGGTAGGTGCCCATGCCGGCAGGGCCGTCGATGCCGCGGGCGTTGCCCAGCAGCAGCGAGTACTCGCCGTTGTCGCCGTCAAAGCGGGCAAGGGTGAGGTCGCCGTGCTTGGCCTCGGCCGTCAGCGCGCCGGGGTGGTCGAAGGCCAGCGGGTAGGTGAGCTTGGGCTTGACGGCCGCGCAGCTGCAGGGCCAGGGGCCGCAGTGCTGCAGCAGCTCGCCGTTCTCGTTGTCGGGATGGCGGACGGTCCAGTCGGCGAACATGCCACGGTGACGACCCAGGTCGGCCGCCTCGACCATGAGCGCAGTGATGGCGCCGTGGATGTCGGTCTCGCAGACGACGGGGATACCCATCTCGTTGAGGATGGCGTTGGCGGCGCAGGGCATAATGCCCAGCTCGTCCTGCAGGGCGTTCCAGCACTGGATGGCGCCGGCGTTGCAGCCGTACTTCTCAACGAGGCGCTTCATAGCGATAGCCAGGCCGGCGACCGCGGGGACCTTGTCCTCGGGAATGCAGATCTCAAAGCTGTCGCGGATATGGTCCAGCATGGCGGCCATGGCCTGCTCGTCGGCCTGGGCGTCGCGCACGGCCTGCACAAGCTCGGTCATGGGGATGGGCGAAAGCTGGATGTTGAACTTCTCGAGCAGCTCGCCCTCGTTGCACATGGTCGACCAGAAGTCGAACGGACGGGTGGCCATCTGCAGGATGCGGGTGTGCTTGAAGGTCTTAACGACGTTGCACACAGCCAGGAAGTCCCAGACGCCGCGCTCGAACTCGGGGTCGGTCAGACGGCAGTTGGTCATGTAGGTGAAGGGAACTTGGAAGCGGCGCAGGACCTTACCAGTGGCGAACAGGCCGCACTGGCTGTCGCGCAGGCGGGTGCCGTCGGGCTCGGGGCGCTCGTCGCGCGGGCCCCACAGCAGCACGGGCAGGCCGAGCTCGCGGGCAAGGCGGGCGCAGACGTACTCGGTGCCAAAGTTGGCGTGGCACAGCATGATGCCGTCGACGCCCTCGGCGCGGAACTTCTTGACGATAGGCTCGATATGGCTGTCGTCGAACAGCAGGCCCTCGTCGTTGATGTCGTCGATATCGACGATGTCGACGCCGATCTCGCGCAGGCGGTCAGCCGTCAGACCGCGATACTTGATCGCGTCCGGCGCGCTAAAGATACTGCGGCGCGTGGGCACAAAACCGAGCTTGATCTTATCCATGTACGTCCTCCCCTAGTCACATGTTCAGTAAACAGACGCATGTTTCGTTTTGTTCTGTTTACTAAATGTTTTACTCTTCTGTTTAGTAGTTTAACGCGAAATACCCGTAGGCGGTAGAGAAATCAGCCTAAACGGTATGTAAACAATCTGAACATACAAGGGGAACAAAAAAGAGGGCCCCGAAGGACCCTCTATCTGTGGCGTTTTGTGTGTCCGCCGTAACGCGGGCGCATTTATCGCGAGTAAGCGGCGCTTTCGCCTAGAGTTCGCGCACACTCTGGCGCTCGACAAAGTAGGTCGAAACGGCCGTCTTGCAGGTGTAGCTTTTGGGGTTGCGGATGTTGCCCACCAGGCGGCGTACCGCGATCTCGCCCACCTCGTGCTTGGGAACGTGCACCGTGGTGAGCGGCGGATTGGAGAAAGCGCCCACGGACAGATCATCGAAGCCGATCATCGATACGTCATCGGGCACGCGCACGCCGTGCTCGTTAAGGGCACGCATGGCACCCACGGCGAGCACGTCGTTCTCGGCGAAGAAAGCCGTCGGCAGGTCGTCGCGCGAGACGGTATCGAGCCAGGCGCCCATGTCGTGGTAAGCGCCCTCGAGCGTGGTGCCCAGGGTGATATGCCATGCCGGATTGGGCTCGAGACCCGCGTCCTCAAGCGCCTGACGGTAACCGCGCTCACGGTCCTTAAAGTTGCGGATACGCAGGTCGCCGGCAAGATAGCCGATCTGCTTGTGGCCCTTTTCGATAAGATGGTCCACTGCGCGCAGCACCGAGTCGGTGTTGGCGATGACCACGGCATCGAAGTACTGGCGGTCGCTCCAGCCGTCGAGCACGATCAGGTGGGCGGCGGCGTTGGCGAACAGGGCGTAGTCCTCCTCGCCCAGCTCGGTACCCATCAGCACGATGGCGGCCGACGGATCGGCGATCAGGCCCTCGACCTGCGGGCGCACGGCGTCCAGGTCGCTAAAGTCGAGCGAGACAAAGCTCGTGCTCATGCCGTGGCGACGCGCCTGGCGCTCCACGCCCTCGATGACCGCAGGGTGGAAGGTGCTCTCGTCCAGGATGGCGCCCGTCTTGCGCGCAAGCACGAACTGGATACTCTCGAGTTGCGTCGACTGCTGGTAGCCGAGTGACTGCGCGCACTCAAGGATGATCTTAGCGGTCTCTTCGCTCACGCTGCGCTTGCGGTTGAGCGCGTTGGACACGGTCGCGGGCGAAAAGCCGGTGATGCGGCTGATCTCGCGGACACTTGCTTTGGCCATGGTTCCCCCTAGCATCGGTCGTGACCGGACATCGTGGCTTGACCACCCGTGGCTCGGCAACTAAACGACCGCAAATTCAATCTAAACAGAATAGTAAATGTTTATTAGCTAGTTTAGCCTGTTGTCAAGCAAAGTGACGCAACTATTCCCCCCAACGGATGCATTTACTCGGTAGCTAATTTGGGACGGGGCGCAGGAAGCACTTAGCCCAAGACGTGGGCCATGCGTGCCTTGAATTCGGCGAGAAAGCGCGGGGCGTCCACGGTGAGCGCCACGAGCGCGCTCTTGTCCGGATCGGACAGGCGATGCTCATCGCAAATGGTGCGGCCGCGATACTCGCCCAGCAGATCAACACGCAGATTGCAGCCGAGCGCACCCACGAGCGTTGGATCAATCGCCACGGCAACCGCCAGCGGATCATGCAGCGCGCAGCCGCCCAGGTAGGGCGCGTTCATCTCGTACGAGCCAATGTAGTGCTCGACCATGCTCGCAAATGCGCAGCCAGCCATAGTGCCCGAGCCCGTCCAGCCGGCAATGTCGCGGCGTGTGAGCACCACGCGATGCGTCACGTCCAGACCCACCATGGTGAGCTTACGGCCCGAGCGCAGCACCGCGTCGGCTGCCTCGGGGTCGCTCGCCATGTTGGCCTCGGCGCCCGCGCTCACGTTGCCGGGCACGGTAAGGGCGCCGCCCATCACGACCACGCGGCCGATGGACATCATCGCCGCCGCATCGCGCTCCAGGGCGAGCGCCAGGTTGGAGAGCGGGCCAGTCGCTACGTAGACCAGATCGGGACCATAGGTACGCGCGGCATCGATCAGATAATCGACCGCCGCGTTGCCGTCGGCCGAGGTCGCTCCCACCGGCTCGTAGGGCGACGCGGGCACGCTCGCGCCGCCGATGCCGTTCTTGCCGTGAATGAGCGCGGTGGACGCCGGCGGCGTATAGGGCTCAGTCGCCTGCAGAGGACGGTCGGCACCCAGGTACACCGGAACCTCGGGGCGACCCAGCAGATCGAGCACCGCCAGGCAGTTGTGCGCCGATTGCTCGACGCGCACGTTGCCAAAGCACGTGGTGATGCCCACGAGCTCCACCTCGGGGCTCGCGATGGCATAGGCGAGCGCCATCGCATCGTCCACACCCATATCCAGATCAAGGATCAGCTTCTTGGTTGCCATTGTTCTACTCCGCTTCTCCGTCTTTATCGTTTAACCAAACCAATGTTCAACTTCGGCGCGCGTGGGAATCGATTGCTGAGCGCCCAGGCGCGATACCGTCACCGCCGAGGCGCGAGCACCCGCGGCCATGCACTCAAAGAGTTGCAAGCCCTCTAGGCGAGCCGCCGCCAACGCACCGATAAACGTATCGCCGGCGGCCGTGGTATCGACTACCGTACTTGAAAGTGCCGGCATGCGCAGCAGCTCACCGCCATCGCCGAGCGTAACCGAGCCGGCACCGCCCAGCGTGATGACCGCGGCGCCGGGGCCCTTGTCGAGCAGCGCATTGAGCGCGGCGACGCAACTCGCATCATCCATGGGCAGAATGCCCGTCAGAACCTGGCACTCGGTCTCGTTGGGACAGACCAGGTCGACCGCAGGCCAGACCTCCGCAGGCAGCTCGCAGGCGGGCGCAGGGTTAAAGACCGTATAGAACCCCAGCTCGTGAGCGCAAGCAAGCGCCTCGGCCGTCGCTGCAAGGTCACATTCGCCCTGGGCGATAAAGACGCCGCCAGCAGCCGGGGCAAACTCGCTGGCATCGCCGTCGAGCTCGTCGGCCACCAAGCGCCTCAGTGCGCGGGCAACGTCCTCGCCCGCAAGCGCATGGTTGGCGCCCGGCGACAGCACGATGCGGTTGTCGCTCTCGCAGCGAATGATAGTCGCGGTACCGGTCTCCACGTCATCGCGACGCGCCACAAACTCAACGCCCACGCCGGCATCCTGGAGCCCTGCCACAAGCGCATCGCCAAAGGTATCGCGCCCAACAGCGCCAATCATGCACGTGCGCGCACCCATGCGCGCAGCAGCGACGGCCTGGTTAGCGCCCTTGCCACCAGCGTTGGTGATAAAACCGCTGCCACCGACTGTCTCGCCCGCGCGCGGCATGCGCTCGCACGCCACCGAAAGGTCCATGTTCATGCTGCCGAACACCGCAACGATGCTGTGATCCGCCATGGAAACCTCCTCGTCTTCAGGCTTTGCGCCCACCGTCGACCAACGATTGTGCACTCTCGCACCCCCTATAACTTTAGTCCACTTTGATGTGGACGCGCGCTTGAGCTTGCGCCAGCAGCAAGCATTCACAGGGGCAGGCAGCTACAATGAATACGTGCTGATTATTCTCGTCATTGGATGATGTTTTATGGAACAATTCTCGCAATCGGGCTCGCGCGGTCGACGCCGCACGGGCAACGAGCCGGCGCCGCACGAACGCGTGAAGGGCGAACGCCGTGCCAACGAGCCGCGACGCACCGCGAGCCCCCATCGCGCTTCTGCCAACAACGCGGGCCGCGCCAACACTCCCGCCGCGGAGCAGACGCCTGCTCGCCCCAAGTCCCGCTACATCCCTGCCCTTGACGGCCTGCGCACGCTTGCCGTCGTCGCGGTGGTGCTCTATCACCTCAACCTCACGTGGGCTCAGGGCGGCCTGCTTGGCGTCACGATCTTCTTTGTGCTTTCGGGCTATCTGATCACACGCCTGCTACTCAACGAAGTCGCTAAGACCGGCCGCATCGACCTCAAGAGCTTCTGGATCCGCCGCATCCGTCGCCTGGTCCCCGCCGTGGTGACCGTTGTGGTTGTAACCTGTGCGCTGTGCACCGTCTTCAACCACGTGATGCTCACCAAGATGCGTCCCGACATTCTGCCGTCGCTGCTGTTCTTTAACAACTGGTGGCAGATTATGCAGGACGTCTCGTACTTCAACGCCCTGGGCGACCCCTCGCCGCTTACGCACTTTTGGTCGCTCGCCATCGAGGAACAATTCTACCTGGTTTGGCCACCGCTGCTGTTTGCCATGGTGTCCATGCATGTGAGCAAACCCAACACGCGCCGTGTGGTCCTGGGACTCGCAGCGGTATCCGCCCTTGCCATGATGGTGCTCTACAACCCTGCCGCCGACCCCAGCCGCGTGTACTACGGCACCGACACCCGCGTCTTCTCGCTGCTGCTGGGCGCCTGGATGGCCTTTATCCCCGATCGCGACCTAGCGCCGGTGCGTCTCGCTCATCGTTTGGGGCTCAATCGCCTGGCTGGCGCCGCCAAGCACGGCAAGAACGCCGAGGGCAAGCCTGGCGAGAAGGCCGACAACGCAGCCGAGACCGTCCCGGCACAGCCGAGCGCCCTCGTGCGCTTTTGGTCCTCGCCCGCATCCATCGATGTGTTGGGCGTCGTGGGTCTGGTTGGCCTTGCCGCCATGGTCGCGCTCACCAACGGCTACACCGCGTTCCAGTATCGCGGCGGCACGCTGCTATGCTCCATCCTCACGCTCATGGTCATCGCGGCCTGCGTGCAGCCCCAGGGAATGGTTGCCCGCGCACTGTCCGCCGAGCCGCTCGTGTGGGTTGGCAAGCGCTCGTACAGCATCTACCTGTGGCACTATCCGCTACTGTTGCTCATGAACCCGGTCGCCAACATCAACGATACGCCATGGTGGCAGTACATTTTGCAGGTGTTGTTGGTGGTCGCCGTAGCCGAATGTTCATATCGCTTTATCGAGACGCCGTTTAGAAAGGGCGCCTTTGGGCGCACCGTATCCGAGTTCCGCGACGGCACCACCGCGCCCGCCAACTGGGTGCGCGCGCACGTCCCTGTCTGCGCAGCCTGCGCTGTCGTGTTGGTCGTTGCTCTGGGCGGCCTGATCTTTGTGCCGGAGACCTCCGCACTGAGCGGTGAGGGCGCCGAAGTCCTCAACAAGGAAGCCAAGAACACCGCGCCAACGGACCAACAGGCAGCCGACGACACCGACAAGGACAACGACGGCTTCCCCGATGGCTCCTACGACCTGCTGATGATCGGTGACTCCGTGTCGCTGCGCGCCGTCGATTCCTTTGACGGCGTATTCCCCCACAGTCACATCGATGCCGAAAAGGGCCGCCAGTTTGATGCGGGCCGCGCGACATTTGAGGGCTATCTCCAACAGAACCTTGCCGGCAAGATCGTGGTCTTTGCGCTGGGCACCAACGGCTTGGTAACCGACGACCAGATCGACGCCATCATGGCCGATGCAGGAGATAAGCGTATTGTGGTGTTTGTGAACACGCGCAGCCCGCAGCCATGGGTTGGTTCTACCAACCAGGCCATCGCCAACGCCGCTACGCGCTACAAAAACGTGCGCGTTATCGACTGGTACGGATACAGTGCCAATCGCAACGACCTGTTCGATGGCGATGGCACGCACCTATCGACCACTGGCGTGACTGAGTACCTCAACTTGATCCACGATGCAGTCAAGAAGGACCTGCCCGTGCATCCCGAGGATCACGTCAACGATCCGCAGCCGGCAGCCGTCAAGTCTGCCACCGACGCGCTCGTCAATGCGCTCGCTCTCAAGCCGCACAAGCTGGGCACCGACAAGTAACCTGCAGCGCAAACTTCCCACATCCGGGGGGGGTACCTGCCACGGCAGGCACCCCCTCCGACAGTTAGGGACGTTCCTTATGTGCCGGCACCCAGGGACACTCCTGACACAGCCGAGGAACGCCCTCCTTGCGACCAAATTCTGGGCGCCTCGCCACCCCGAACGTTGTTTCCAAGCCCACACCCGCAGCAAACAACCCAAAATCACTCTTTTCGAGCCGGCTCCAAGGGGTCGTGGACAAAAAGGGGCAAATATGAGTACTGTTACCATTTTAGTAGCAGGCAAAACTACCCAAAATGGCGCTCATGCGGTAGCGCGCGAGCCTTCCAGTTGACCAGAATGGCCGGCTTAGGACTTGGAGACCCGCTTTTAATAAACAGATTCTTAACTATGTTCATTATTTTCTTGGTCGTAAATGCTATCGGCCAGACAACAGTACTCATATTTGGCATTATTTGTCCACTCACATATTACTAACCCCCTATAACAGGCAAAATACAGGCCGCAACCCATGGCAGCGGCCTGTTTGGAGTCCAAAAGAGGCGCTAAGCGCTGTAGCCCATCGCCTGCAGGACAAACATGACGACCGTGAGCACCGTAATCACGCCGATAGTCGCCCACGTGAGCACGTTCCATACGCGGCCGTTGCGGTTGGCGCCCATAATGTGACGGTCGGCGGCGATAACCACCTGGAACACCAGAACCACGGGCAGTAGCACGCCATTGATGACCTGCGAGGTCATCATAATCTGGAACAGATCGACGCCGGGCATAAGCACCAGCACGGCAGAGATACCGATGATGGCCGTAATGATGCCGCGATAGACCGGGGCCTCGTCCCAGCTGCGGTCGGCACCGCGCTCCCATCCAAATGCCTCGCAGATAGCGCTCGACGTAACGCCCGGCAGCACGCAGGCGGCCAAGAAGCTCGCCGCGACCAAGCCCGAGGCAAACAGTACCGTGGACCACTGACCCGCAATAGGCTCCAGCGCGCGGGCAGCATCGGCGGCATCGCTAATCTGAATACCCGCCGGGAACAACACCGTACCGGTCGTGATGATAATAAAGCCGGCAATGACATCGGCAGCGATCGAGCCGCTCACGGTATCAATACGCTGCAGCACGATATCGTCCTCGCCCGCGTTCTTATCGACCACGTTGTTCTGCGCCAAGAAAATCATCCACGGCGCGATGGTGGTACCGATCGTTGCGACCACGAGCGACACGTAGCTGGGGTCATTTTGAATGTTAGGCACGACCAGGTCGACCGCGACCTCACCCCAGTTGGGGCCAGCCATAAACGCGGCGACGATGTAGGTCACGAACACGCAGCTCACCAGCAGCAGAATCTTCTCGATGCGCTGGAAACTCCCCGACATGGTAAGCATCCACACCAGCAGCGCCACGAGCGGCACCGAGATGCTCGCCGGAACGCCAAACAGGGCAAGACCACTCGCGATGCCCGCAAATTCCGAAATGGTCACAGCCGTGTTGGCGATCAACAGCGCCGCCATAGCAAGTACACTCTTGCGCACGCCAAAGCGCTCGCGAATGAGCGATGCCAGGCCCTTGCCCGTGACGCAGCCGCAGCGCGCCGCGGTCTCCTGCGTCACGATGAGCAGCACAGTCATGACAGGAAGCATCCACAGCATCTTGTAGCCATAGCTGGCGCCCGCGCTGGAATACGTTGCAATGCCGCCGGCGTCATTGCCCGAAAGCGCCGCCAGCAGACCGGGACCCATAGCGCCAAAGATGGCCGCGATGGTCAACTTTTGCTTGGTGCCCGACTTTTGCTTGGTATTTTGCACGCGACCACCTAACCCATGACTGATATGGCGAGCAGCACCGCGGCGATGCAATACGCCACACACGAAATCATGACGGCAATGACGTTCATGGCGGTGCCCGACGTGTTGAGGTCATGCTCGTCACGCCAGAACAGCACCATCAGGTAAATCACGGCGCTCATGTTGCCAACCAGGCAAATAATGGCAGCGATATTAAAGCACCCGGTAAAGAGTTGCTCCTCAAACATGGGCGCATCGGGGAATGCAGCGGTGCGCACCAGCTGGGCGCACAGGTAGGTCACGAGTGACAGAATCAGGCCCATGCCCGTGCTCTGGAAGAAGAACCCCAGATACGGCTTGGGCTCGTCGTCGTGACCGTCATACTCCAGGAAGTAGTTCTTGACGAACGACACCATGCGCGAGGCCGCCAGCAGCACGAGCGGCATGGCGCACATGGGGAACACCACCAGATGCGCGGAGCCGAGCGCCGTTCCCAGTACGGTCGCCATGATGCACGAGGCGATGCCCCACACGACAACCCAGTACTGGCGATGCACAAACCAGCTGAGCACGTTCGTCGAGTCGTCCGACGCGCTGTCGCCCGAGCCGATGCCGGCGATCTGCAGGTCCTCCTGATGCTCCTCGGCGATAACGTCCATGGCGTCGTCGAAGGTCACGATGCCCAGGATATGGCGGTTCTCGTCGCAGACGGGGATGGCGACCAGGTCGTACTTGGTCATCTCGTCCGTCACGTCTTCCTGATCCTCGTCGGGCGACACGTAGACCAGATCGCGATAGGCGAGCTGGCCCAGCGTGGCGTCGCGGTCGGCAACGATCAGCGTGCGCAGCGAAAGCACGCCCGTCAGCATGCCGCTCGGATCCTCGGTGTAGACGTAGTAGACGCTCTCAAAGTCCTCGTCGAGTTTGCGAATCGCCTCGATAGCATCGCCGACCGTTGCCGTGGCGGGCAGGGAGACAAACTCCGAGGTCATGATGCGGCCGGCGGTGTTGTCCTCATACCCCAGCAGGTTACGAATCGCCTTCTCCTCCTTGACGCCCATCAGGCGCAGGAGCTTCTCGGCCTTCTCATAATCGAGCTCGTCGATCAGGTCGGCTGCATCGTCCGGGTCCATCATGGCCAGCATCGACGATGCGTCCGTGTCGGACAGGCCCTCGAGCATCTCGGTCATAAGCTCGTCGTCATCGAACTCCGAGATAGCTTCGGCTGCCTGGGCGGTATCGAGCTGCGCAAACACCTGCGCACGTAGGCGCGGGTCGAGCTGCTCGATAATGTCGGCGATGTCGGCAGGGTGCAGCTCGCCGAGCGTCTTGTGCGACACCGAGAGTTGGATGTTTTTAGTCGAGCGGTCGAGCAGGTCCATGTAGGACCAAGCGATGATGTCCTCGCTGAGCGGCTTGCCCAGGTGCTTCATAAAGCCCTCGACGACGTGCTCGAGTGCGGGGCTGATCGCGCGCAGCAGACCACGGGCACCGACCTCGGCACCCAACAGGCGCAGCTGGTTTTCGCCCGACATGGAAAACTTGATGTCGTTGACGCGCACGACCTTCATGCCCTGCGTGTCGACGATCTGCTTATTGAGCACGTCGCGCGCCAGCAGGAGCTCGGTCGGCTGCAGGTACGAGAAGCGAATATTGGTGGCAGACGTGTTGAGATACACGCCCGTCTCGTCGATACGGTCGACCCATTTGCGCCAGCTGATCATAAACGGCGTCTTGCCGGGGCCGCGGAACGCGAGCGACGTCACGTGCGGAAAAACTTCGCCGGTAGCAATGCCAAAATCGTTGACCACGCCGAGCTTTTCGCCGTCGACGTCCAAGACCGGCAATTTGAGCATCTCACTCAGATAATTCAATGGTGCTCCCCATCATTATTCCTCCGGACGCGGCCGCGCGTGCGGCGTCCGGGGGCTTCTGGATATGTATACGCATGCGCGGGCGGCACGCCGCTCGACGCTTACACCCCGTGCATGCGCAAAAAGCACCTGCATGGGGTCATCGACTGTATGGTCGAGGTTTGGATTTCACCTGTAACCTTTCTCTTGACCCTCATTAACCGCAGTAACTATAGCATCAGCATCGCGCTGCGGCACCGAATTTATGCGCTGCACATTGCAGGCATACCAAACGCTGACGTATCCGTGACATAGTCGTTGGGGACTACTCCGTGGTGTCGTCGTCCTCGGCGAGTTGGGGGAATACGGCGTTCTTGGGCATGGTGACCTTGGTGAGCGAGGTGAGCTTTTTGCTGAGCGCCGTGTCTGTCTTGACCAGGTCGCTGAGCGTCACGATCTTGTAGCCGTCGGCAACAAGGCCATCGATAATCTGCGGCAGCGCCTCGAGCGTCTGCTCAGCGCACTCGTCGCTATCGGTGAGCAGCACAATATTGCCCGGCGTCACCGAATCGAGCACCGTCGAGACCTGCTCGTCGGCACCGTTGAGCAGCCAGTCGCCCGAGTCGATATTCCACGAGACCACGGCGGACACCAGGTCCATCGAGTCAATCCAGTTTTGCTCGTCAAAGGCGGCGTACGGGGCGCGCAACAGCATCGTCTCAACGCCGGTCGCCGACTTAATCGCCTCGGTGCCCTTCGTGATCTGATTGCGCACCGTCTCGCGATCTTCGCCCTTGAGCGAATCATCGCTGTAACTGTTGGAGCCGATCTCACACCCGGCATCGACAATCGCCTTGGCAGTAGCAGGCGAGGCCTCCGCGGCATCGCCCGAAAGGAAGAACGTCGCCGTGACGCCCTTTTCCTTGAGCACCTGCAAGATCTGCTTGGTCGCGCCACTCGGGCCCTCGTCAAACGTCAGGGCCACATACTTTTCGTTGCCCTTGGGCGCTACGCTTGCGCACTCGACTACGCAGTCGGCGGCGGGCACAACCTCGCCGCGGTCCTGCGTCTTGCCCGACTGCTCGCCGACCCACACCTCGGAGCGGCCCTGGACGCCCCAAGTTTTGACATACTCAATGGCACCCGTGCCCTCGACCGTCAGTTTGGGCTCGATGGTCGTGGCCTGGACCTCGTGCTTCTCGTAGGTGTTGCGGCCGTCCTTGACCGTCACTTTCTCGCCGCCCGTAAGCTCGCGACTATCCCATTTGCCCTGCTTCACACGCTTGCCGTCAACCTTCACCGACAGCTTTTCGCCCCCGTGGCGCTTGAGCACGCTGTCATCGACGGCCAGCAGGTCGCCCGCGTCATAGGTGTCGGTCAGCTCCTGGTCGTCGATAAGATTCTGCAGCGTAGAGCCCACGCGCACCGCGGTCTTTTGTCCGTTGAGCTCCACGTCCACGCTGCGGTTGACGTAGCCCACGACGGCAGCGATAAACAGCACGAGCGCGCAGCCCACGGCGATGAGCGCATAGGGCAGACGGGATGGACGGCGGGGCGAGCGCCCGTTGCCAATGCGCGCACTGCGGTCGCTAAAACCACGGCTATGGTTGAGGTACATCGCGCCGGGCTTACGGCGGCGTTTGCGCTGGCCGCTGGGCAGCTGCCCCAGGTCGCGGCGAGCCGTCGGACGCGCACCGGAGTGCCCGTTTAAGTTGGATCCGTTTTGGCGCATGTGCCCTCCCCCATAAACACAGCGAGCCGGAGCAACAGGTCTCCGGCTCGCCTCCCATCATTTGGTACGTCGCTATTTGCTAGCTTTTGACGAGCTCCCGCTCGCCTTTTGGTATTCGTCCTTAAAGGCCTTGAACATGCCGCGCGTCTTGCCGAGCTGCTTGCCCAGTGCGCGACTGCCCTTGTCCACGGCGACCGATCCCTTGTCATCGAGCACCTTGGCGCCCTTTTTGACCTTATCGCCCACCACGACACTGGCCTCGGCAGCCTTTGCGGCGGCGCCGCCCGAATACCCGAGCGCCTTGACCTCGTCCGAAACGATCATCGCGCCGTTCTCGTAGCCGCGCAGCATCGTCGGCGGCACCTGCGTGTCACCAACCAAAACACTCGAAGCAGCACCGGCGGTCACATAGAATGCCTGCACGATGCCCGAGCGCGGCTTGAACTCCACGTCCGAACAATAGCCCACGACATCGCCCGATTCCGTGCGCACGTCCATACCAACCCAGATGATGCAATCGTCCAGGTTAATGTCGAGGCGCTTGGCCGCGGCGGCATCGTAGGTGTCCTTGGCGTCATCGACCGCAATGGCGCCCTCGTAGACACCAATGGCGTCGAGCGCTACGAATCGATCGGGACGCTCGATCATGCCTGCGATATCGGACTGGCGGACCATAAAGCCGACCACGCGCGTACCGCCCGGGGTAAAGACCGGAAAGTGAATCTTTCCGAGCTTTTTAGGGCTGCGCGGCGTGCCGTCCTTTTTGGTGCGCTTGTCCTCGGTAGGCTTGCGATAGATCTTGGCGCCGACAAAATCCCCGGCGCGCATTATGCCTCGGTCGAGGGCTCCGCAGCCTCGGCATCAGCCTCGACGGCGTTCTCGACCACGACGTCGGCGGCAGGCGTCACGTTGCCGCCCGAAATGGCGTCGTTGAGCTGCTCGCGCAGCTGGTCCATGCGCTCGCGGGCCAGGTCGACCTTGGCGCGTAGGTCGTCAGTCTTGGCGTCGACCATCGGGCCAAAGTCATTCACCGCGGCACGGGCCTCCTCGGCGCTGTGCTCGTAGGTGTCGCGCATATTGTCCCAGGCGTCGTTGGCGATATCGGCAGCCATGGCGCGGGTCTCGGCGCCCGAGCGTGGGGCCAGAGCAACACCGATAATAGCGCCAGCAGCAGCACCAAAAAGTGCGCCGGAGACAAAGCTGAAAGTCTTACCCATGATCATTCCTCTCCTGCGGGCACGTCGGTGCCCACCGTTTGAATGCTGTCCATTATACCCGCAGCGCATCACTTGCCGCTCCGCTCATCTGCGTACGGCAAAGGCGCAGGTACGTGATGGTGATAAACGCGTAGGCCTACTCCTGAGGCACAGCCGGCATGGCCACCGTGGCACCCGGGTCCTCGCCGGCGCCGTCCACGAGCGGCAGGCCGCCCTCATGCGCAGGTCCCGCCGGAACCGTCGCCGCACCGCCAAAGACGGCAGCGGAGGCCTCGTGGTTCTCGGCAACCGCGCCCTCGGTATCAATCGCCACCTGGGGCTCGTCGTCAAAGTTGGGGACGCCCTGGGGCTCGGTGGGAACGGGCTCGGCGGTCGCATCGGCAACGGGCTCGGCGTCGACCGGCACATCGCCCTCGTCAGCGCCCTCGTCCTCGGCAGCATCTTCGCCGTTCGCAGCAGCGACGGCCTCATGCGGATCCTTGCCCTCGGCCTCGGCGCGCATGCCCAGCACCAGGTTGCGCAGGCCCGCGACCGTGCCCTCCACGTCGGGGGCAGGCTGGTCGGCGTGCAGGTACGCCCAGTCCATCATAAAGGTGGCCGACGACAGCGCACCGATGGCCAGAGCGTCGTCGGGGCACGAAAGCTCGACCTCAAAGACACGCTCGTCATGCTCGCTTACGCGCGTGCGGCCGCACGAGATGCTACCGGCAAGACCGGTCTCGTTCATGAGCTCGACCGTCACGTGCTCCAGCAGGTGGCAGAGCTCGGTCTGACCCATGCAGTCCTGGAACTCGCGACCGGAATCGCCTAGGCACAGGTGCTTGGCAATCGCCGGCACCAGGTAGTACACGCGCGCCGTGGCCTCGATATCCTCCGAGGTCATGAGCGGCATGCCGGGGTTCACCAGCACATGCGCGCAGATCTTGTCCTCACTGACGGTGACCTTAAGGATGTTGAACAGGCCTGCCATAACTCTCCCCTACTCTTCCTTGCCCTACTCGTCGCCGTCGTGCGGAATCGCAGCATCCGCACCCGACGCCGCCGGCTCGTCCGCCGCGGACTCGGAATCCTTCTTATCGGTTTCGGCCGGAGCGATCACGCGAATGAGCGAGATGCGCTGGCCACGCATCGACTGCACCTTAAACTTGTACCCCGCAACCTCAAACACCTCTCCGATGTCGGGCACCGAGTCGCAAAGCTCCAAAATCCAGCCGGCGATGGTCTCATAATCATCGCTTTCCTCGAGCGGCCATCCAAGCTCAATTGCGTCATCGCACGAAAAACGCCCATCGACGAGCCACTCGCGACGCGAGAGGCGCGTGAGGTACTTGTTATCGGGGTCGAACTCGTCTTCGATCTCACCGACGATCTCCTCGACGATGTCCTCGATGGTGATGATGCCGGCCGTGCCGCCGTACTCGTCCACGACCACCACGATCTGGTCGTGCGAGGTCTGCATCTCGGACAGCAGCGGCAGAATGTCCTTGGTGTCGGGCACAAAGGTGGCGTCGCGCAAAAAGTCGGCGATGGGCTGGTCACCCTTGCCGTCGAGCGCGGGCTGAATCAGGTCCTTGATGTGCGCGATGCCCGCCACGTTGTCGGGATCCTCGTGGTAGACGGGAATACGGCTGAAGCCGGTCTGGCGCATTGTGGACAGCACGTCGGCGACCGTCTCGTCGTCCTCGCACATGGTGGTGTCCACGCGCGGCACCATGACCTCGCGGGCAACGGTGTCGCCCAGGTCGAAGATCTCGTGGATCATACGCTTTTCCTCGTCGAGCAGGTCGTCCTGCTCCGAGACCATGTACTTGATCTCTTCCTCCGAGACGTTCTGACGGTCGTCGGCACTCTTGATGCGCAGAATGCGGGCCAGGCCATCGGAGCAAGCGCCAGTCAGCCACACGAGCGGGCGAGCAATCTTCTGGAACACGGAAAGCAGTCCCACGACCTGCTTGGACACGCCCTCGGCATTGGCCAGGCCGATGCGCTTGGGGACGAGCTCGCCGATCACGATGGACACGAAGGCGACCGCGACGGTGATGATGACCGGCGCCAGGCCGCGCGCGATGGCGGAGAGCGGCGCGATGCCAAAGCTCATGAGCCACGTGGCAAGCGGGTCGGACAGGCTCGTCGAGGCGACGGCAGACGAGGCGAAGCCCACGAGCGTGATGGCGACCTGGATGGTAGCCAGCAGCTGGTCGGAGTCGGCGGCCAGCTTGATGGCGCGCTCGGCGCGCTTGTCGCCCTCCTCGGCCTCGTGCTCCAGCACGGCGCGCTTGGCCGTGGTGAGGGCCATCTCGGACATAGAGAAGTAGCCGTTGATGAGGGTCAAAACGAGGGTGGTGATAAGGGAGATGGTTATGTCCATCGGGAGTTTCTCGAACCTCCAAGATTCGGGACGTCAGGTTAAAACGTTGATGGCGGATACGGCAATGGCGCCGGCGCCCAAACGAGGACGCGGGCGCGCAGGCGTGGTCGCTAAATTACGAAGAGGATCACCGCCATGAACTGGAAGATGCTGCCGGCGAGCACCCACAAGTGGAAAACACTGTGCAGGTAGCGCACGTTTTTGGCGATGTAGAACGGCACGCCCACGGTGTAGCACACGCCGCCGACGGCGAGCAGGGCAAGTGCCACGGGGTTGAGCAGCGACACGAGCTCGGGCAGCTTAAAGACGACGAGCCAGCCCATCAGCAGGTAGACCAAGCCGCTTACCCAGTGCGGCTGACGCTCGCGCAAAAAACACTCGAGGGCGATCCCGACGATGGCGATGGCCCATACGGCAAAGAACAGCGCGGCACCGCCGTCGTCTGCCAACGTGATAAGGCAAAACGGCGTATAGCTGCCCGCAATGAGCAGGTAGATGCAGCTATGGTCGATAATGCGGAACACGCGCTTGGCGCGCTCGGGCTGAATCGCGTGGTAGAGCGTGGAGGCCAGGTATTCGAGGATGATGCTGACGCCGTAGACGATGGCCGCGGCCATGTGTGCCGGCCCGCCGCCGCGCAGGGCGGCGAATACGATCAGAAGTACGAGGCCTGCGATACCAAGCAGGCAGCCGACACCATGGGTGACGGAGTTCATGATCTCCTCGCCCACCGTGTACTGCAGAACGGCCGCGGCCTTAGGTCGCGGCTTGGAACTGTCGCTCGAATCGGACATGCCGGTTACATCCTCCAACGTAAAGAGTTCTCAACACTATATCAAAGCGTCTGGGTACGTGCGAAATTTGCACCATACGTGACCCTTTGTTTACCCATTCTTTGCTTGTTGACGCATCAACGGCGAACATCCATAATGCGCTTGCATTAAATGTTGACATATAAACATCTTATAGGAGAGCGGTTTATGGCTGAAAATAAACGTCCTCATCGGGGCCTTAAGATAGCCTGCATCGCCGTGGCGGTGCTCGTTGTCGTACTACTCGGATTTGCCGGCAACTTTTTGTTCGACTTCGCGCTGAACCCTCGCGCTCCATACACCATGAAGATGATGCAGGACGGCAAGAATGCCGAAAAGGGCGAGCAGATGGATGCCGAGGAGACCGAAGCGCGGGCTTGGTTTAAGCAGAACCGCGAGAGCAGCAGTCTTACCGCAGATGACGGGACTGAACTAGCTGCCTGGTATTTCGCGGCGTCGGAGAACACGCACGATTATGCCGTCTGCCTGCATGGATATACGAACGAGCCCATCGGCATGGCCCGATACGTCAAGCGATTCCACGACCGCAGTATGAACGTGCTCGCGCCCGCCGCCCGCGCCCACGAGCGCTCCGGCGGTGACTATATCGGCATGGGCTGGCCCGAGCGACTCGATGTCGTCGCGTGGATCGAGCGGATTGTTGCGGCAGACCCCAAGGCGCGCATCCTGGTCTTTGGTGAGTCGATGGGTGCGGCAACCGCCATGAACGTGGCGGGAGAATCTCTGCCGGCAAACGTGAAGTGTATTATCGAGGACTGCGGCTACACGAGCGTTTGGGACGAGTTCTCCCTGCAGCTTAAAGACGTGTTCGGCCTGCCTAGTTTTCCCTTGCTCGATGTAGCCAACCTGGTGTGCAACGTGCGCGCGGGCTACGACTTTCATAAGGCGAGCAGTGTGGAGCAACTCAAACACGCGACGGTTCCCATGCTGTTTATCCACGGCGACCAGGACACCTTTGTGCCGTACGACATGCTCGACCAAAACTACGACGCGTGCGCCAGCAAGGTTAAACAGAAGCTCACTATCCACGGCGCCACCCACGCCAAGAGCGCGCAAGTCGACCCCGAGCTCTACTGGAATACGGTCGACGACTTCCTCGACAAGAATTTTTAGGAAATAGGACGGTTTACTGGTCTATCTGACCCCCTAGCACTTCCAAAAAGCCGCCCGTGGGCACTGTGCTCACGGGCGGCTTTTACTAACAGTTGTGCTACAAAGGCGCTTGTTTTGTCCAATAGCTAGGCGCTATTTGACCTCGATGAGCTCGTACTTGCTCGTGCCAAGGCCGATCTTCTCGGCATGCGCGATGCACGCGCGCCAGTCGGTGTCGGGATGCGTGATGCAGAAGGGGTCGCGCGCCCGCTCGCCCTCCAGATGCTCGTGATTATGCTCCATCTTGGCCGCGCTGTCGGTAAGCTCGGTGTTAGGCAGCGGCTCGGACGCCAGGACGGCGTCGGCGCAGGCCTGGTCGATGGCGACCGGGTCGAAGCTCGCGAACATGCCGATGTCGTTGACGATGGGCGTGTCATTCTCGGGATGGCAATCGCAGTTGGGGCTGATGTCCATGGCGAGCGAGATGTGGAAGCTCGGGCGGTCCTGAACAATGGCCTTCGTGTACTCAGCGATCTTGTAGTTGAGTACGTCGGCCGCGGCATCATAGTCGGGCTTGATGCAGTCCTGGTTGCACGCGGCAATGCAGCGTCCGCAGCCCACGCAGCGATCGTGGTCGATGGCAGCCACGCGAACCGTGCGGGTGCTGCCGTTGGCAAGCTCGCGCTCACGCGTACCGTCAAACGTGATGGCGCTGTGCGCGCAAATCTTCTCGCAGGCACGGCAACCTACGCAGTTGGTAGTATCGACGCTCGGCTTGCCGGCGGCATGCTGCTCCATCTTGCCGGCACGGCTGCCGCCTCCCATGCCCAGGTTCTTCATGGCGCCGCCAAAGCCGGCCTGCTCATGACCCTTAAAGTGCGTGAGGCTGATCACGATGTCGGCATCCATGAGTGCCTGGCCGATCTTTGCCTCGCGCACGTACTCGCCGCCCTCGACCGGGACGAGCGCCTCGTCGGTACCCTTGAGGCCGTCGGCGATGATGATCTGGCAACCCGTGGCATACGGGGTAAAGCCGTTCTGGTAGGCGGTGTCGATGTGCTCGAGCGCGTTTTTGCGGCTACCGACATAAAGCGTGTTGCAGTCGGTGAGGAAGGGCTTGCCGCCCAGCTCCTTCACGACATCCGCGACGGCGCGGGCGTAGTTGGGGCGCAAAAAGCTCAGGTTGCCCAGCTCTCCAAAGTGAATCTTGATAGCGACGAACTTGTTCTCAAAGTCGATCTGCTCAATGCCGGCGCGGCGAATGAGGCGCTTGAGTTTGTCGAGCTGGCTCTCGCGAGCATGCGTGCGCAGGTTGGTGAAGTACACCTTTGCCGGTGCTGCGGGTGCGGTTGCGGTCATAGATCTATCCCCTCGGTCTATATGGCGTTACAGACATAGAGGATGGTACCCGTTAAAGCGGGGTTGAAGTCAAGCGCCGCACCGAGTCCTTAGGCACTCATTGGGGACAGACTTAAATGACTGAAACCACTCATTGGGGACAGACTTAAATGAGTGCTTGGGGACAGTCCCTGCCAGCCCGGCCGACGAGCCGGCAATCCGACAAAGACTGTCCCCGATGACTAGTCGTTTAAGAACGTCCCCAATTGCTACTCTTGCACCTTGAGGGCTTCGGCCAGGCCGACGCGCTTGATAGAGCGCGTGTGTAGCAGCGCCACGACCAGGTAGGTCGCAAAGCCGATGCCGACACACGCCGCCATGGACCAAGCGGGCACGTAGATCTCAATATTGCCGTTGTAGGCGAGCAGCATCGAACGGAAGATGGCCGTAAGCGAGCCGATGATCACGGGCAGGCTCAGCACGAGCGATGCCGCCACGCACAGCGTGATCGAGCGGATGTACAGGTGCGAGATCTCGCCGTCGCGATAACCAAAGACCTTCATGTAGCTGATCGAGCGGGCGCTATGGTCGATGACGGCCTTGGTCAGCAGATACATAAACAGCAGGAAGATGAACACCGCGAGCCCGACCATCATGCCGATCATGTCGCTCATCATGCCAATAAACTGGTCACCCACGGCGCGCATGTCGTCGGGCGTAGTGTCGCCGGCAAAGTAGCGTGCGTCAAGGTCGAGCTTCTCGTCGCTCACGTAGCCGTTAAAGTAGGCAGCGTCGTTGCCGAACAGCTCGTTAAAGTCGTCGATGCCCATATAGATATTCATGTCCGACTTGGAGCCCCAGGTGCAGTCCTTGCCCTCGTACTCAAGGGAATAGTCCTTGCCCTCGTACTTGTCGTGGAGCGTGACCTTCTGCCCCTCGCTCCAGCCAAACTTGTCGAGCAGGCCGCCGCCAAAGACGACACGCCCGTCGCCCACATCGAGGTCCTTCCAGTAGCGTGAATCGGACGAGACACCGTAGACGGAAATCGTCTCCTGCCCATTTCCGTCGCCGCGGTCGTATTGCAGCTGGTAAACGGCGTATTTCTCGGCCTGTGCAATCTTCGCCGCACCGTTGTCGGTCGTATTGACGGGATGAATGTTGTCGTTGTCGGTATCGATTTTCGAGGCCTTTTCGATCAGGTCGATGGCCTCGTCACGGTCGCAGCCAAGGGCGTCGGCAAGATCGTCGAGGCGCGCATAAAGGGCGTCCTTCTTGTCCTGGACCTTGGTGAGCGCATCCTGCGCTGTAGTCAGGCTCTCGGCAGACGGAGCGCTTGTCGCAGCATCGGCCGCCGCCTGCGCGGCATCGACCGCGTCGTCAAGCTCGTCGTCGGCATCTTGGGCGGCAGTGAGGAGCGCGCCGTCCACCGACTGCAGACGCTCGAGCGCCGACCACTGCCCGCGTTCCTCGGCGGTGCCTTCAAGCTCCAACGGCGCCTTGAGCGTGTACTGATGCTCGGCGACAAGACTTGTCTCCAGGTTGTCCGCATAGTGCGTCATCGTGGGCAGAATCGCCAGGCCAAAGAGCAAAAGCAGCGACCCAAACGCGATGCCCACGAAGAGCGTGGCGAAGTTGCCCAGGTTGCGCAGGAAGATACGCAGGCGGAAGCGGGAAACAAAACCCATGCGCTCCGGCAGCTGCAGGCCACGCTTGGTGCCCGATTTGCCGCTCGCCTCGTGACGAAGGAACTGCAACGGCGTCTTGCCCATCTTACGAAGCAAGCCCACCAGCGTGATGAGAATGAGCGCGGCGGCGGGAACCACGGCACACTTCACAAAGATCTCCCAGCTCCAGTACACCTGGAAGGGCGGCAGGCTGTACGAGCCGTAATAGAGACTGCGCATGGGCTCGGTAAAGAACACGACGCCGAGCGCGGTGCCCAGCAGCGCCGCGAGCACGCCCACAATGGCGGGAAGTGCCAGGTAATGCAGCACGATCTCGCGACGGCGATAGCCGCTGGCGAGTAGTGTGCCGATGATGGCGCTCTCTTCCTCGATGGTGGCGTCGGTGAGCACCACAAAGACAAACGCCATGATCACGATGATGATGTCGAGCAGCGTCGTCCACATCATGGAGTCGCCGTCCACATCGTCGCGCGCATAGCCGATACCCTGGTTGGAATCGGCATCGGTCAGGTCGTCCACGCGCGCATCGGCGTCCACCAGCGCCTCGACCATATCCTGCTCGGCATCGATACGGTCCGCGGTGGAGAGGTCGCGATCGCTAAAGGTAAAGGAGTAGGTGTAGGCGGGCGCACCGCCGGCGTCCTCGAGCGCGGCAAAGCCGGCGTCGGTGACCTCGGCCACGCCATAGGTGATAGTGTTGACCGTAAAGTCGGAGTTGTTGAGGAACAGCGCCTGGCTATCGGGCTGCGTCATGATGCCGCAGATGGTGTAGGTGCGGCCCTCGAGCTCGACTTTGTCGCCCACGGCAAGATCGTTGTTGGTGGCAAAGACGCGGTCGATGGCCACCTCGTCGCCCGCGCGGGGCTGCCTGCCTTCGCAGTAGGACGCGATATCGACCTTGGTGCGGTGAGCGTAGGTGCGCAGCGTGCGCTTGGTGCCGTCGTCGCCGGACGCCTTTTTGATGATGGCGTCGATGGAGAAGTTCTTGTAGAGCATGACGCCGCCGACGTCCTCGGCCGCGTCCTCGGCGGCCTTGAGCTGGTCGTCGGTCGCCTCGAAGGAGGTGGTCACGCGGCCGTCCTCAATCGTGTACGTATCGCGCATGTCGTCGATAAGGCAGCCGATAGAATGTGCTGCGAGCAAAAAGCCCGACGTAAGGGCGATGCTTCCGCACATAAGCAAAAAGATGCCCAGGTACTTGCCGATATTGCGGCGCAGCTCGCGGGGGAGTCGTTTTGCGAGAGGTGACATGGCGCCGCCTACCAATCGAGCTCGGCGGCCGCGGCGGGCGACTCGTTGAGCTCGTCCTCGACGATGCGCCCGTCGCGCAGGCGCAGCACGCGGTTGGCCATGCGGGCGATGGCGGCGTTATGGGTGACGATGATGATGGTACAGCCGTAGGTACGGTTGACGTCCTCCATGAGCTGCAGGATTTCCTTGGATGTCTTGTAGTCGAGCGCGCCCGTGGGCTCGTCGCACAGCAGCAGGCCTGGGTTTTTGACGAGCGCACGGCCGATGGCACAGCGCTGCTGCTGGCCGCCCGAGACCTGGCGCGGGAACTTGTTGCGGTGCTCGTAGAGACCCAGCGAGCGCAGCAGGTCGTCGACATTGAGCGGGTTTTTGGACAGGTGCGCCGTGACTTCGATGTTTTCCTTGATGGTGAGGTCGGGCACCAGGTTGTAGAACTGGAAAACAAAGCCCAGCTCGCGGCGGCGATACTCGCCCAGGTCGGTGGGCTTGAGCGTCGTCAGGTCGCAGCCGTCCACCATGATGGAGCCACCGTCGGCGTCCTCCAGGCCGCCGATAAGATTGAGGAACGTCGACTTGCCCGAGCCCGAGGGCCCCAGCATGACGCAAATCTCGCCGCGGTTGATAGACGTGTCGATGCCGTCGAGCACCGTCAGGCGCGCATCGCCGTCGCCGTAGTGTTTTTTGAGGTCCTTAACCTGGACGTAGGCCTGTTTCGTCGCCATACCATCCCCCATTGTTAGCCTTCTGCTACTTTTCTAGGGTAATAGTAAATCTAGGCGAACTATTTTTGCTCGACATATGGCATTTATTTCAAACTAGTCACCCGGCAGTTAGGGACGTTCCTTTCCTGCCGGCAGTTGGGGACAGTCCTTGCCAACCCTACTGGCAAAACGGCCGATCGGCAAAGACTGTCCCCAATGACTAGTCGTTTAAGTCTGTCCCCAATGACTACTCTTGGTCAGTTTAAGTCTGTCCCCAATGAGTACCCGATGGCTAGGCTCGGGCTTTGTTGTGCGTGAGGGCTAGGCCTACGGCGGCGATGGCGGCGGCGAAGAGCACCGTGACGCCCAGGTCGCAGGCGATGTCGCCCAGCGCGGCAGACGTCAGGTCAGAGGTAAGCGCCTTGCCGATCGCGTCGTTCACCCAATACGTCGGCACAAAGTGCGCCGCGGTCTGCACGGCCGAGCCCATCAGCGACAGCGGCATCCAGGCGCCACCCAAAAACGTCATGAGCATGCCGAGTAAGTTGCCCACACCGTTGAGCAGCTCCTCGCGCGCGCCCAGGCTCGACAGCGCAAAGCCAACAGCCAGGGGCGTGCACGCCAGGGCAAATGTCGCTGCCAGCGCCAGACACACACGGCCCACGCCGACCTCGGCAACCGCGCCAGCAAATCCCACGACGCCCATCATGCTCGACGCGAGCCAGATGCAGACGGTGAGCACGGCGGCGGCCGCGAACACAGCGAACGAACGCTGGCGCTCAGAGACCGGGCTGGCATCCATGCGGCGCACGCGCTCGGGCTCGTTCATGCCCGAGAACACCAGTCCCACCGACACGATGACCGACGATATGATCGCGTACGCGCCAAAGTTGAAGTACGACTCGAGCGTGGCGGCGGCAGTCGAGTCGACCTTGACCTGCTCGATCTGGACCTCCGCGCGCTTTGCGGCCGCGTGCTCGGCGGCCCTTGCGACGTCACCGTTGGAGGCAGCGGGTTCAAGCGCCGCCGCAGCGCCCGCGAGCGAGATCCAGCGCGAGGCCTCGGCAGACGAGAGCGCCGCCGCCATGGTGCCGGAGCCGTAGGTCACATCGAGCTTGGGTAGGGCCTCCCCCGCACGGGCGGCCGCGATCAGGTCGCCCTCAAACCCGTCCGGGATAAAGAACACGCAGTCGGCGCTGCCCTTGGCACTGTTGCTCTTGGAGAGCGCGTCCGCAAGATCGTACGTGTCGTCGCCGACGCCTGTGACCAGGTCAAAGCGCGACCCCAAGTGCTTGGTGAGCGCCCGCGAAAGGTCGCTGTTGTCCCGATCGACCACGATCACGTTGGTGTCGTAGGGCTTGTACTCGGTGAGCTGCGACGAATTCCAGCTCACCGACGCCGCGATGAACACGCCCATGAGCGAGATGAACACCGTATAGATGAGCAGGTAGAACGGGTGCGCCAGCGCCATGCGAAGCGCGGTCTTAAAGGTGCTCATAGCGGCTCCTTCCAAAGATCAGCGTAGCGGCGGCGACAAACACCAGGGCCATCAGGACGAGCGCGCCGGCGCGAACAGCGAAGGGCCCCAGGTCCTCAAAGAAATACAGGCGATTGAACATGTCGCAGATGAGCTTGACGGGGTTGAGCCAGCACTCGACCGGACAAGCGCGGGCGACGTCGTCGGCAAGCGCCATCGCCGGCTCGCCGTAGAGGCCGGCGAACAGGGCGCACGTGGTGGCAAAGCCCGTGAGGATGCCCGACTTGGATGCCTTGCCGCCCTTAACGGGAAGCGTGCCCACAAAAAGCCCCAGGCCCGTGGCGGCAAGCGCGGATGCAGCCCCGCCCAGCAGGCACAACCCCTCGCGCCCGCCAAAGTCGACGCCCACGACCAGGCGCACGTAGCCGATCGCAACCGCCATCGATGCAAAGGAAACCAGCCACGAGCCGACAAAAATGCCGGCCAGCGACGCCGTCTTGGAAAGACCGCCCACGCAGCGGCGCGCGCCAAGGCCCGACAGATTAGGCTGCAAATCGACGACGCTCAAGGCGGCAAACTCGGCAGACATCATCGCGACCAGGCCAAAGAGCGCGTAGTAGTAGATGACCGTGCCATCGGGCGTGGCACGAGTCAGGCTCATGCGGCGGGTTCCGCCCTCGAGCGACAGGGCGTGCGCAACCGCCGCCGGATCGGCGAGCGCCGCCGGGTTGTCCTGGGCAATCTGGCGCATGAGCTCGACATTTTGCGTATACGAGCTTGCCACCGTTTCAAGGATGCTGCGGTCGGTGAGCACCGACGAGGCGCGCGAGCTGTCGTAACTCGACAGCAGCGTGAGCCTGGGCGTGCCCGCGGCATCAACCGTATAGATGCCCGCGACCTCGCCGGCCTTGAGCGCTTTGCGCGCGACAGCCAAGTCTTCGTACTCGCTCACATCGAGCAGCTGATCGTCGCCCTCCTTAGACAGCGAGGCCGCCACGTCCTTAAAGGTCGACGCGTCCCAGGCTTCGTCAGCCACGATGGCCACCGGCACCGGGTCGACCTTGCCGTCGGAGCTCAGGTTCGCAAACATAAACATGAACATCGTGGAAAGCGCAATGGGAAAGATCGCGCCCCAGACCCACGTGCTCGGCCGACGCAACAGCGTCTTGAGCGTGATGATGATGGTGTTGAACATGGCCGCCCCCTAGTCGCGCAGCTCGCGGCCGGTGATCTCGAGGAACACGTCGTTGAGAGTCGGCGGCTCGGAGTAGATGCGGCCGAGTGGTACGTCGTGCGAGCGCAGCGCGTCGAGGATGTCGGTCAGGTTGTGCGGGCTCGCTTCGCACGAGAACGTGAGCTGGCCCGCCGTCGCCGCCAGGTCCAGGACATGCGGCAGGCTCGCAACGGCGGCGAGCGCCGCGCTCGGCACCTCGCCGACCTCGATCACGACCTTCTCGCCCATCTGAATCATGCGCTTGAGCTCGTCGTTGGTGCCCTGCGCCAGCACGCGTCCACCGTCCATGATCATGATGCGACTGCAGATCTGCTCGACTTCCTCCATGTAATGGCTGGTATACACCACCGTGGCGCCTTCGTCGCGCAGGCGGCAGATACCCTCCAGGATGGCGTTGCGACTCTGCGGGTCGACCGCCACCGTAGGCTCGTCAAAAAAGATGAGCTCGGGCTTGTGCGCGATGCCGCAGGCGATGTTAAGGCGACGCGCCAGGCCACCCGAGAGCTTGCCGGGGCGGAACTTGGCAAAGTCGCCCAGGCCGACAAAGTCGATCGCCTCGTCCACCAACGCACGACGGCGCTTGCGGTCGTTGACGTAGAGGCTGCAGAAATAATCGATGTTCTCGCGCACGGTGAGCTCGTCGAACACCGCCACCTGCTGCGGCACCACGCCAATGCGGCGCTTAAGGTCATAGCGGGCGGGCGTCATGGGCTCGCCGAATAGCTCGATGGTGCCCTTGTCGTAGGCGAGCAGCTGCAGGATGCAGTTGATGGACGTGGTTTTGCCCGAGCCGTTGGGGCCGAGCAGGCCAAAGATCTCGCCAGGGGCGATGTTCAGGTTAAAGTGGTCGAGCGCGATAAGATCGTCATAGCGCTTGACGAGGTTTTCGACGTGGACGATGTCTGTCATGAGGCGGCCCTTCTGTTGATTGCGGCCCGGTACGATTGCATCATCGCAGGAGCAGGCAGCGCGCGCCAGTGAGCTTTGTCACGAGTGCGGCGCTAACAGAACCGGCATCGCCACGGGACAAAGCAATCAGATGTGTTTGTCCCAAATCTTAAGTAAGTGGGGCTTGCATTTCTAATCACTTTGACCCGTCCGCGCCGTAGCAATCACCAGCTAAAACAGCTCCACCTCATCCCGCAAGAACTGCTCAACCGAAACGTTACGATCGCCCACAATCATCGGCTTCGCCTGAGGGTTCTGCGCCAAAAACTCAGTCATACCGCTCTTGGACACGCGGCCGCTTTTAACCTCGATCGCCGCAAGGGCGTCATCGCCGCGCTTCGCCACAAAGTCCACCTCGAGATTACCCTCACGCCACCAATACAGCTCAAAGCCTTCTGTTTGAGCACGCGCGATGAGCCGAGCGCCCACCGCAGTTTCGACCAAATGCCCTCGCAGGGCAGAATCAGCCAACAAGTCACCCGCCCCGCGCCACATCGAGAACATTAATGAGGGATCATGCACAAGCAGTCGCGGCGAGCTTGCCCTCGACCTCACCTGCTTGGCGTCGTATTTTTGCAACCCGCTCATCATGCCCGCCTTGGACAGCAGATCAAGATAATGGCGCACGGTATCAGTGTTTCCCTTATCGTCGAGCTGCCCCAGCAGTTTTCGATACGATATCTCCTGCGCCGAATACTGCGCGCCCAGCTCAAAGAGGGCTCGCATGAGCGCCGGCTTGCGCACGTCTTCCATCTGCAATACGTCGCGCGAGATTGTCGATTCCACGATCGAATCGCGCATATACTCGCGCCAGCGGTCGACATCGCTCTTGAGGATTGCGGCGCCCGGATACCCGCCAAACATCAGGTAATCCTCAAGGCTATATCCAAACGCCTCGGACATCTCGGATAGGCTCCAATGCGTCGAACGCAGTAGCTCAAATCGCCCCGCAAGCGATTCGGTCAGCCCACTGCCGAGAAGCAAGCTCGACGAACCGGACAGCACCACAAGAAGCTCGGTGTCGTTCCAAGAGTCTTCGTCCCACAGGGCCTTGACCGTCTCGGACCAACCCGTAACCTTTTGTATCTCGTCGAGCACAAGGATGGCACGCGAGCCATTACTTGTCAGCTGCCGAGCCTGGCGCCACTCAAGGTCGATCCAATCCCCCGCGAGTTCGCGCGACGAATCGGCACTCGCCACGCGACACGGAAGCCCGCAAGCCTTGACCGCCTGCTTGATTGCCGTGGTCTTGCCAGTTTGTCTGGGACCCATAACCACCTGAATAAAGGAACGCGGCCCCATGAGTCTTTGCTGTAACACGGTCGATATCTTGCGCCTATACACCTAGAGCCTCCTTTTGATAAATCTATCTAGCAAAAATAGTAGCTGTATCTAGCAAAAATGATAGATACAGCTACCAAAAATGTTCAGGTGAAATGATTGTCGGCGAGATATAGTCGCGGTCCCCCTTGCTGGGACAAATGTCACGGTTGCTCCCGGTGGGGCCTCCCCTGTGCGCGCCATCGCGTACAATACCCGTATGAACAGGCTATTCGACAAATCGATCGTGCTGGCGTGCTGCATCGCAGCCGCTTTGGGCCTTGCTGTGGGCGCTCGCTTGGTCGCAGCGTTTTGCCTTGGCGTAGTAGTCGCCTCGCTGGCGGAAATCGCGCAAGGCGAACGTGCCCGCCGCGCCAGCGAGGCCGCGAGCTACGCTTACATTATGGTGGCCGTCTTTGCGCCGTCGTTTGCTCCGTTTGCACCCCTCGCCTTCTATGACATCGCGCGACGCGTGCGCCGTGAGCACGCCTGGGGCGCACTGGGCGCCGGCGCCATCTTTGTCTGCGCGCTCGTCGCATATGCCCACGCCGGCGCGCTTCCCACCCGTGCGCTGCTGTTGACCGCCATCCTTTCGATCGCCGCCACCTTACTGTCGTTGCGCACCGCCCAGTTGGAACGTGAGCAGGAGCGCATGCGTCGCACCCGTGACGAACTGCAGGAACGAGCCCTCGCGCTCGAGGCGCGCAACCGCGACCTTGCCGACCGCCAGGACTACGAGGTCGAACTCGCGACGCTCGCCGAACGCGCACGCATCGCGCGCGAGATCCACGATAACGTGGGCCACCAGCTCACGCGCGCCTCGCTGCAAACCGAGGCCCTACGCGTGGTCCACGCCAACGAGCCCGGCGTCGCCGCCGACTTCGCCGACGTCAAATACACCGTTGACGAGGCGCTCCAGCTCGTGCGCGCCAGCGTCCACGCACTCAACGACAACGCGGCCAATCTCTCCGTGCAGCTCGAGCGCATCGCGGAAGGCGCGCGCTCGGATGGCGGGCCGCAAATTGAGCTTGAGGTTTTGGCCGAGCATGCACCCGCCAACGTCGCCAACTGCTTTGCGGCGATCCTGCGCGAGGCACTCTCCAACACCATGCGCCACGCTCACGCCCAGAACGTCACCGTGCGATGCATGGAGCATCCGTCGTTTTACCAGCTCATCGTTACCGACGACGGAACGGGAGCGACCAAGACAAACAGCCGAGGCATCGCAGAAGGCATGGGGCTCGGCTCCATGCGCGAGCGCGTCGAGGCGCTTGGCGGGACCTTTACCGCCGGGCCGCGTGCCAGCGCCCCCGGCTGGCGCGTGTTTGCCACCGTCCCCAAACAGCAAGGAGATGAGGCCCGATGAGGCTCATAATTGTCGACGACGACCGCCTGGTGGTCGATTCGCTCAAGATTATCCTGGGTGCCCAGCCGCAGATCGAAGTCGTGGGCACCGGCGCCGACGGCAACGACGCGGTCGCGCTCTACACCGAGCACGCACCCGATATCGCGCTGCTCGACATCCAGATGCCGGGGCGTGACGGCCTTTCGGCGGCGCGCGAGATCCTCGAGCGCGACCCCGCGGCACGCGTGGTGTTCCTGACCACGTTTTCGGATGACGAGTACATTGTGTCGGCGCTCAAGCTGGGCGCCCGCGGCTACCTGATCAAGACCGATGTCGCCGCCATTCCGCCAGCGCTGGCGCAAGTCATGGATGGCAAGCGCGTGCTGGAGGGCAAGGCAATCGAGGACGTCGATTTTGATGGGACGGACGTCGAGGCCGGCACGCCCCGCCGGCCCGCAGCCTTTGCCGGCCTGACCGACCGCGAGTTCGAGGTCGCCGAGCTCATTGCCCGCGGCCTCGATAACAAGGAAATTGCCGCCACCGCCTATATGGGCGAAGGCACCGTGCGAAACCACATCAGCTCGATCCTGGCCAAAATGGGCCTACGCAACCGCACCCAAATCGCCATCGCCTACCTGCGAGGGTAATCAACCAGCGGCCGACCACCCCTGCATAGTTTAATGGCTGCTACCGATTTGATGCCATTTCAAAACTATGCCGGTTTACGGGGCTAAACTCAGGAACCCCGTCCATGCCCGCATTTATCGAATAATGACGGCCCATCTACCTGCGGTTTTGCTTTCGCGTTTTTCGGTATGGTTGGAGGTTCGGGATTCAGCCCCGTAATCCGGCATAGTTTTGTTCGGGCAGCTCCATACAGGCGCCCTCGCAAGCCCCGCAGAGCCAAAAATGATCCGTTTTCCTCCGTCCCCGGGGAATCAGCCGGCGGCACCCGCCATGAAACCGGCCCATCTACTACGTTTGGTTCGATACCCCCGACCACACCCTCGTTTTGAACAAAACCGCAGGCGTTTTACCTGCGGTTTTGCTTTCGCACTTTTCGACATGGTCGGGGATAGGCGGTTAAACGTAGTAGATGGGCCGGTTTCGTGGCGAGCCCTCCTCCCCTACGCACAAAAGTGCCGCCACGGAGAAGGGAGACGCCTCCGTGGCGGCTGGGGGTGGGGTGGGGGCTATGTTTTGGCTCCCCGCCGGCGGCCCGGGGCCTTTTGGCCCCAGGCTCCGTCGACGTGCCTAGCGCTTACGGATACCCCAGACCAGGGCTCCGACGCCAGCCATGGCAATGACAAATGCCATGAGCAGTGCGGCTGCCTGCTGGTCACCCGTGGTGGGCAGGTAGCCCTTGACCGTCTTGACGATGTTCGTCACGGTCTTGGGCGTACCGGGGTCGGGCGTCGGCACGGGCGTTTCGGGCTTCTTGTACGTGTTGTTGAACACGATACCCTCGACGCTCTTGTCGCCCTTGGCGTAGGCGACGCTCGCCTTGAGGTTACCCTCGCCGTCATCGACCACGTTGACGGTCGCGGTAAAGACGGACTTGTCGTAAGTCATACCGGTCTCGTCGCCCTTGACCTCGCTGATGGTGTAGACGTACGTGCCAGGCTCGCTGTACTCGAACTTGTCGAAGTTGATCTTGCCGTCGGCATCGTTGGTGACGGTGGACTCGACGTCCTCACCAGCGAGCTTAAAGCTAAACTCGTCCTTCTTGAGCTCGCGTCCCTCGAGCACCTTGATCGCGCCGATGGAGACCTGCGTGGGCATGGCGTGATACTTGTTGGTAAAGCCAGCGGACTCGGTGGTTCCATCGAGCTTGTGCGTCGCGGTCAGCGTGCCGTCGCCGTTGTCGGAGACGGTGGTCACGACGGTGTAGGTCGCGCCATCATAGGTGACGCCCTTGTACAGGCCGAGCGCGTTGGGGCAAGCCTCGCGCAGCATGTACGTGTGCGTGCCGGGTGCCTCGTAGTGGATCGGGCTCAGCGTGACGGTACCGTTGGCGTCGTTGGTGCCGCTCGCGACAACCACGCCGTCCTCGAGCAGTTCAAACGTGAACTCGCCAGCTGCAAGGTCGCGTCCGGTCAGGCGCTTGACCGTCTTGACCTGGTCGGTCACCACAGAATCGGTGGGCGTCACGCTGTAGGTGTTGGTGAACGTGAAGGCCGCACCGTCGTCGCCCTCGCGCACGACGCTCAGATGTCCGGCATTGTCGTCAGTCACGGTGTAGGAAACCTTGCGCGTGGCGTTGGCGTCGTTGGTCACGCCAGGGACGCTACCGGACTCGGTCACCGTGTAGGTAAAGGTGTGCGAGCGCGGAGTAGCGGCGGCAGGCTCGTTCTCGTCCTCGGATTCATCAGCGTTAACGTCAACGTCGGCCTCGTCGGTCTCTGCCTCGTCGGCATTCGCCTCATCAGCGTCAGCTTCATCGGTTTCAGTCTCGTCGGTTGCGTCGTCCGTCACGCCCAGGGCGCGGTTGAGGTCCTCGAGCGTAAAGTGGATCTTGCCAAAGTCCACGTTGCCGGCCGCGTCGTTGGTTGCGGTCGCGCGCTCGGGCATCGGGGCGCCCGCCTCGTCGGCGGTCACGGTAAAGGTGAACTTGCCCGCGATGTCGGCCGGGGTCAGGCCCTCGGCGGCCTGAAGCTTCTTGGTGCCGGTGAGTGCGTCATCCACGGCCTCGGCGCCGTAGACGTTCTCGAACACGGGCTCGGCGTCACCGTAGTCGACCGTTGCCGTCAGGGTACCGTCACCGTTATCGACAACGATAACCTTAAAGTCAAAGCTCGACGTTTCGGCCGTGATGCCCTTGTCGGCCAGCGAGTTCGTGAACTCAAAGGCCGTGTAGTTGATGGTCCACGCAAGCTTGGCGTCCGTGTCGGTGCGGATGGCGCGTTTGGCGCTTACCAGGTCGGCGAGCATCTCGGTCGTGTAATGCAGAGCACCAAAACTCACTTGGCCGTTAACGTTGGTAACGCACGTACCCTCGATGGCTTCCGTCTCGCCCGCATAGGCGATGCCAAAGTAGAACTCGCCGTCGACCATCGGGCGACCGGTCAGGGTCTTGGTGGCGACAATCTGCGCAGGCTTATCGGTCGATGCGCTATAGCTGTTTTTGAACGGGACCACAGCGCTCTCAACCTTGTTCTCGCCGCTCTTGTAGATCGTCTCATGCGTGCCCTCGGGACCGCCAGAAACGGTCGTGGTGGCAGTAAGCGTACCGGCGCCGTCATCGGCGATAGCGATTGTCACGGTACGGACGGCGTCGTCGTAGGTGTAACCCGGCTGGCGGTCATTCGTCTCGGCCACGGTGTACGTAAAGGTCTTACCGGCGTCATCCTGCGTAAACTTGACCTCATGGCCAGCCAGAATGTCGATCAGGCCGACCGTTGCCTCTGCCGTCGCGGGGGACTTGAAAGCGTTGGCCCCGGGCAGCAGGCCAAGCGCCTTGGCAGAAGCCTCGTCGGCGGGCGTAACGATAAAGGTGAACTGGTCCTCGGTCATGGGACGTCCGGAGAGGCTCTTGCTGAGCTTGAGGCCGCCGGCTGCGGTGTAGTTAAGCTCAGTGCTATACGTGTTGGTAAAGCGTCCGTCTTCCGTCTTGGTGACGCTGGCGATCAGGACGCCCTTGCCGTTGTCGGTCACGGTCACTTCGGCGGTCGCGACATGCTCGTCATACATCATGCCAGCCGCACTGCCCTTGTTCTCGCGGATCTCGTACTTATAGGTTCCGGCAGCCGTGTAGCGGATCATACCGAACTTGATGGCGGCGATGCCGTCCTTCGCGTCCTCCTTGCTCACGGTTACGGTTGCGGGATCGGGCAGCGGGGTGCCTTCGGGGGCGGTGATGGTAAAGCTGAACTTGTCCGAATCCATCCAGTCACGGCCGTCAATGGCCTTGCTCAAACCAAAGTCGAGCGTAGGATCGATCGGGGCCACGCTGTAGGTGTTGTTGAAGGTCGCAGCCTCGGCGTCCTTCAGGACATGCTTGGCCTCGAGCGTGCCGTCACCCTTGTCGGTGATGGTGGTCTCGATGGTATAGGTCTTGCCGTCGTAGGTGATGCCGCCAGTCTTGCCCTTGACCTCGCGCAGCGTGTAAGGGTGCGTTCCGGGCTTGTCGTATTCGATGGGACTCATCGTGATCTTGCCGCTGGCGTCGTTGGTGCCGGTAGCAACAACCTGGGCGTCCTTGCCCTCGCCCTTGACGAGCTCGAAGGAGAACTCGCCGTCCTTGAGGTCGCGCCCGGTCAGGCGCTTGGTCGCGGTGATTTCGTCGGTGACGCGCGTCTCGACAGGCGTCACGCTATAGGTATTGGTGAACGTGAAGGCCGCGTTGCCGCCCGGCTTGCGGGACACGCTCAGATTGCCCTTGCCGTTATCGGTCACGGTAAAGGAAACCTTGCGCGAAGGCTTGGCATCGTTGGTCACACCAGCTACCTCGCCGGACTCGGTCACGGTGTAGGTATAGGTGTGCTCGCGCTTTTCGGGCTTTTCGCCTAGAACCTTATTGAGGTTATCGAGCGTAAAGGTGATCTTGCCAAAGTCGACCTTGCCGGCCGCGTCGTTGGTTGCGGTCGTGCGCTCGGGCATTGGGGCGCCGGCCTCGTCGGGAGTCACGGTAAAGGTGAACTTGCCGGCGATGTCGGCCGGGGTCAAACCGTCAGCAAGCAGGTTCTTGATGCCCGCAAGCGACGCCTCGGCGTCTTTCGTATTGTAGGAGTTCTTGAACTCGATGCTCTTGACGTCCTTGGCGTCCTTCAGCTCATGCGTAGCCACCAGCTGGCCCTTGCCGTTATCGCTGATGGTCGTCACGATGGTGTAGACCGTTTCATCGTAGGCAATGCCACCGGCGTTACCCTTGACCTCATGCAGCTTGTAGGTGTGCTGGCCGATCTCAGTGTACTTGATGGCCTTGAACGCCACCTTGCCGCTGGCGTCGTTTTTAACGGTCTCGACAGGTTTATCTTCCTTGTCCACGACTTCGAGCAGCTCAAAGCTGAACTCGCCGGCCGCAAGATCGCGCCCGGTCAGGGACTTGGTCACGTCAATCTTGTCGGTAACGCTGGACTCAACAGGCTCCGCAGTGTAAACGTTCTTGAACTCGTTCTCGCCTGCTTCGCTCCAAGTCACCTTCACGTCAGCGCTGAGCTCGCCCTTCTTGTTGGGCGTCACCGTCACGGTGATCTCCGCGACGTTCTTGCTGTAGGCAACGCCGTCAACCGTGGTCCCAGCGTTCTTCTCGCTGACCTTGTAGACATACGTTCCAGGTGCCTTGTATTCGATCGTGCCGAAGTTAATGGCCGCCTTGACCTCATTCGGATCGTCATTGGTCACGGACACAGTCACGGGATCAGTCGCGGACTCGGGCATCGGGGCGTTGTTCTCGGACGTCAGCTCAAACTCAAACGCATCCTCTTTCGTCCAGGCGCGGCCCTCGAGCACCTTGGTCAGGCCGAAGTCGGCCTTGGTGTCCACCGTCGTCGGCGTCATGTCATACTTGTAGCTGATCTTGCCGTTGTTGCCCAGGTAGGAATTGACATGCGTCGCGGTCGCCTTGGCGGATGTGTCGTTCCACTTGGGATTGAGCACGTCGGAGGCGGTACCGGTGTTGTTGCCGCCCACGCTCTTCTTGGTGGTGTGGAGCTCGTCAATAAATGCCAGGCGCGCAGTTCCGATACTAAACACCAAGTTACCGTTCTCATCGGGAACAATCGCGCCAACGGACTTCGCAGCGTCGCCGCCGATAAACTCGATGACGGCGGTGGCGGACTTGGCCTCGCCGTTCTCGCCCTGCTCCTCAAACTCATCCTTGTAGTAATACTTACCGTCAGCAGTCAGCGAGCCCTTTGCCGACTTCGTGCATTCCTCATCCGTGTAAATGGGCGTCTGCTTCTGGAAGTAGTAGTAGCGGTTGGTGTCGGCCGGCTCAAAGGTCGCAACCGTATCACCCAACGCACCACCACTCCACTTGTTCGCGTAGAAATTCACGGTATTGGTGCGGTCAACGACGGTCGTATTATGCTCGATGTAGTCCTTGAGCCCCGTGACCTTCTCGGGCGTAAACAGATTGTCGAGTGCAGCGCTCTTCACGCTCGAGGCGTACTTTACGCGGATAGGCTGAGCGCTGTCGACCGAGAGCTTGCCGTCTTCGTTCTTAAAGTGGCTCTGCGGAATCAACGACGCAGGGATGCTGACCGTTACGATATCGCCCTTCTGGGGATTGTCCTTGTCAGCGTGCTGCACCGTGATAAGCAGGTCTTTTGCCTTGCCGGTGAACTCGTAGGTGTCGGTATTGGTTTCCTTGTTGAACGTCTTGCTCGTCTTGGTAAACGACGTACCGTTGATGATGGCTTCGGTAAAGCCGTCGACCTGCATAAAGTCGCCCAGCTCATCGGTAAACGTAATATAGCCGGACTTGTTCGCGTCGTAACCCTTATGGATTTCGGTCGGATGAGGTGCTTCAGACGTAATGGCCTTTGAAATGTCGTCGAAGACCTTCTTGAGCTCATCGGCATTGGTCGCCGACTTGTAGTAGTCGGAATTATCCGCACGCGTACCGTGAGTGTTCCATGCCGTGGCATTGGGGTAGTTGCTCGACACGGCCTGCATGAACTTATTCTCTTGGCTTGTCTTTGATTCTTGGACACTGGCCTTGGGGTTCGCGCCATCAAAGATACCGATGGTGTATACGGTGGCGCCGCCGTCCTTCATGTTCTTGGCAGCCGTCACGGCATCGTTGGCAACCTTAGAATCAAAATCGCTAAAACTCGTTGGCGTGCCGTCGGTAAAGAACACAACAATCTTCTTGGCGTCCGCACGGCCAGAAGTTTTGATGTTTTTCTCGGCTTGTTTCATACCATAATCGGCACGCGTAGCGCCAGCAGGTTTAATGGAATCGATCGTTCCCTTAAGACTCTTTGCGCCGCCAACCGTGCACGCCGTCAACCCTTGCATTGTCTGCGAGTAGTTGTAGCTATGGCCGCCGGAGCGATACGTGTCGTTTCCAACCTTATCGGTCTCATTACCCGCAAACTTAACAATGGCAACCTTATGCTGTCTATCGACACCCTCGATACCTTCGTTTTGTTTGGCGATGGTGTCGATAAAGCTTTTCGCAGCGTTCTTCAGTGCATCGATACGCTTGGTGGAATCTCCGCCGCCCATAGGATCATTCATAGGATCATTCATCGAACCAGAGGCATCCAACACCATCACGATATCGAGCGGCGTGGTGACCGTCACGGTCGAATTGGACGTCGAGGACATCGCCGAAAGCGTAGTCAAGAAGTCCGACTCTTCGTTTTCTCCGGTTGCCTTGACCGTCTTGTCGGTCCAGATTCGGCCGACGTTTTGAGTCGTCACCTTATTGCCGCTGTGGCCGGCCGCCCATTTTTCCCAGCGTCCGCTGGTGTCGGGGTCGACGACCGTCGGCCCGCTCACTGTCGGTCCGTCCATTCCTGTGCTGGACCTGGCGTTGGCCTCGGGCAGCATGGCAAATGCTGCAGCCGGCAATACCAGCACTACGGCCAGTATCACCGCCAAGAGACCCCTCGTGTACTTACCCATCATGTCTCCCTTCTCGCAGGATCAGACCTTGCATCAGCCTAAAGTTACGGAATGAGACACAGTTAGGGCAGGTGACACACGTTCCAGATTCGGTTTTGAGCGTGAGACAAATGTCTCACCAAAGTTGAGACACGAGGGTTTTCGCAGGAAAACGGGTGCGACTCGAGATCGACTGGTCATAATGGCCCGTTTTCTTCCATCCCCAAGGGAGCAGTCGGTGGCGTCCGCCACGAAACTGGCCCATCTACTACGTTTTGCCCGGTACCCCCGACCATGCCCACGTTTTTCGAAAAACCGCAGGCGTTCTACCTGCGGTTTTGTTTTTGCGTTTTTCGCTATGGTTGGGGGTTGCCACTCAAAAGTAGTAGATGGGCCGGTTTCGTGGCGGCGGGGTCACGTGGCGGCCCTCGCAGGGCCAAAATGATCCGTTTTCCTCCGTCCACGGGAGATCAAGGGCTGTTACGGATATGGTGACATTTCAAAACTATGCCGGTTTACTACGATAAAAATGAGGTCCCCGACCACGCGTGACTTTTTCGCAAAACTGCAAGCCGTCTACCTGCGGTTTTGATTTTGCCAAATGCGGCGTGGTTGGGGACAGGCGATTTATCGTAGTAATCCGGCATAGTTTTGTTCGCGGCGGCTCCACCGCTCGTTTAAGCGCGGGGCCGGTGGGGCATTTGCCCCATCGGCCCCTATCCCAGCTCTATTCCGGTTTGGTTTCCACCGTGGGAGTCTTGTCCGCCGCGACTGGAGTGCGGGCGGTGTCCATAGTCAGGCAGTGCTTAGGGCAGCTCTCGATGCACTCGCCGCATACCACGCAGGCATACGGGTCAATCGACCACGTTCCGCCCTTGCGATCGACCGCGAGCGCGCCCGCCGGGCAACGCCGCGCGCACATGCCACAGCAGATGCACACGTCCATGTCATTGACGATATGCCCGCGCAAGCGCTCGGGCGCCGTCAGCTTCTCCTGCGGATAGCACACCGTTACCGGCTGCTTGACCATAGAACCCAAGGCCGTCTTGGCAAATGTCAGTAAACTCATGCCGCGCCTACCTTTCCGTGCAGCTAATGCAGGGGTCGATGGTCAGGATAATCATGGGCACGTTGGCAAGGAGCACGCCCTGCAGCGCATGCGTCAGACCCGCCAGGTTTTGCGACGTCGGCGTTCGCACGCGGAAGCGGTCCAGGTTCTTGGTGCCGTTGCCGCGCACATAGTAGTACGCCTCGCCGCGCGGCTGTTCAATCACAACCTCGCCGCGCGCGCCGTCGGCCGGCGTGAGCTTGGTGCGCCCGCCGATGCCGTCGTGCGGAATCTTGCCCATAAGCTCCTTGATAATGTCCATGGCCTGTGTGACCTCGGCGCAACGCACCTGGCAGCGGGCATAGCAGTCGCCATCGCTAGCAACGATAGGCTCAAACGCGGCCAGGTCCGCATAGGCGCCGTCGCCGAACATGCGCACGTCGTAGTCCACGCCCGAGGCGCGACCGAACGGACCGACCATCGACAAATCCAGCGCGTCCTTCTTGCTGATCACGCCCACGCCATGCAGGCGCTCGCCACAGCTGGCATCGTCCAAAAACGTATGCACCAGGGCCTCGTAATCGGGACGCATGGCATCGAGCGTCCGGACGATACCCGCCAGCTCGGAGTCCTCGATGTCGTGCTTAAGGCCGCCGATCTCGTTAATCGAAAGGATCACGCGGCCGCCGCAGGTGCTCTCGAAGATCTTGAGAATCTGCTCGCGCAGCGTCCACGAACGGTAAAACAGCGCCTCGAAGCCAAAGGCATCGGCGAGCAGGCCCAGCCACAGCAGATGCGAGTGAATGCGCGAAAGCTCATGCAAAATGGTGCGGATATACTGCACGCGGCCGGGCACCTCGATGTCGAGCATACGCTCGCAGGCGCTGGCATAGCCGCAACTGTGGCCCACGGCGCAGATGCCGCAGATGCGCTCGGCGATGTAGCCAAACTGGTGCATGTCGCGCTTTTCGGTGAGCTTCTCGAGTCCGCGGTGCACAAAGCCGATCTGCGGAATTGCCTCGATGACGCGGTCGTCCTCGATCACCAGGTCCAGATGAAGCGGCTCGGGCAGCACCGGGTGCTGCGGGCCAAACGGAATAACGGAGCGATGTGCCATGGACCTTACGCCTCCTTTTTCTGCTTGTCGCGGGCGGCCTTGGCGGCAAGCGCCGCACGGACCTTGGCCGCTTTCTCGGGGTCCATGGCGGCGAGCTTTGCCTCCATCTCGGCAGCCTTGAGCGCGGCCTTGGCAGCAGCCTCATCGTGCTGAGCATCGGAGCCGGCAGCCGCAGCGGGCTGAGCGACGGCAGCGCCCTCCCCCGCAGCAGCAGCGGCAGCGGCCTTCTCGGCTGCGGCCTTGCGCGCCTTGGCCTCGGCGGCGGCGCGGACCTTCATGGCCTTCTCGCGCGCGGCCTTCACCTCGGGCGTGATCACGCTCATGGGTTCAGCGGTCGAGACCTGGTAGAAAAAGCCCTTAAAGTCGATCTGCATATCGGTAATGGCAAGACCAAACAGGTCGTGGGCCTCATTTTCAAACGGGAACACCGCGGGGTAATACGAGCTGATGGACGGAATCTCCTGGTACTGGTCGATGCCCTCGACTACCAGGTTCTCAATCGCATAGCTGCCGTCCCGCGCGATCTGCTCTTGCGCAGCGCGGACGTTGATAAACGTATAGACCAGGCGATACGATCCGTCGCCCACACAGCGCTCGGCATGCATCTGCACAAAGCGCGCGCCGGCACCCTTGAGCGCCTGGACATGCGGAAGGAGCTCGTCAATCCCGACGGTGGTATAGATTGCCTTTTGCATTACTCGGCCTCCTTTGCAGCGGCGGGTGCGACGGGCGTCTCAGCAGGTGCGTCGCCAGCGGCGGCCCCATCGCCGGCCCCGGCAGCCACAAATCCGCTCTCGCCCAGCTCAACGCCACCGTCCCAGGTAGCGGCACCGCCCACGGTGAGCGGGTCACCGCCGGCGCGCATCACGGCCTCCTTCTGGTCCAAGATGCCGCACGCCTCCACGATGGCATCGATCACCGTCTCGGGGCGAATGGCGCACCCGGGCGCGTACACGTCCACGGGAATCGCGCGGTCCACGCCGCCGATCACGTTGTAGGCATCGCGGAAAACGCCGCCCGAGCACGCGCAGATGCCGCACGCCACCACGCACTTGGGCTCGAGCATCTGGCTGTAGATCTGGCGCACGACGGGCAGGTTCTGCGCGTTGACCGAACCCGTCACCAAAAAGATATCCGCATGTTTGGGGTTACCGGTGTTGACTACGCCAAAGCGCTCCGCATCGAACAGCGGCGTGAGCGAGGCCAGCACCTCGATATCGCATCCGTTGCAGCTCGAGCCGTCGTAATGAATAACCCACGGCGAGCGCGACATTTTATGATCCATGGATGCCGCCTCCTAAATAAACACGTCGACGAGGATGGGCATAAGGTTGAGCAGGCCAAACACCAGTGCCACGCCCCAGCCGAGCTTAAAGCAGCTGCGCCAGGTGCTGCGGGCGAAGGTGTTATCGATCAGCACCTCGACAAAATACGTCGCGGCCATCACGACCAGGGCGACCACCCAGCTCACCGGGTTGTCCCAGACAAAGAACATGCCCACCCACATCAAAAACAGCACGGTCTCGCACCAGTGCATGAGGGTCATTTTTGCCAGCGTGCCGCCGCTCATCTCGGTGGCGACGCCCTGGACAATCTCCTGATGCGCGTGATGCGAGTACGAAAGATCGAACGGCGACTTGCGCAGCTTGATGGTAAGCACCGCGAGCAGCGCGAGGAAAATGGGCGCGCTGTACACGATGATGGGGGCCGACTGCCCCGTCACGGCGATGGAATCGAAGCTGTCGGTGGCAAGGTACAGACCCACGCTCATCAGCAGAACGGCGGGCTCGTAGCTCATGACCTGCAGCAGCTCGCGGTCGGCGCCGACCTGGGCAAACGGGCTTTGCGTCGAGGCGGAAGCCAACACCACAAAGATCGCAGCGAGCGTAACCATGAAAGCGCACAGCAGCGTGTTGGAGCCCGACACAAAGATGCCGCCGCCCACCACGGTAAAGATGAGCGCGCACGCCATGTAGGTATCGTCCATGGTGTTTACGCTGGCAGGGGCCTTGCGCAGCAGCTTGGCAACGTCGTAGAACGGTTGCAGCAGGCGCGGGCCCACGCGGCCCTGCATACGGGCGGACAGCTTGCGATCGATGCCGTCGATCAGGCCGCCCACAAACGGCGCTAGGAGGGCAAACGCCACGGTGCCAATAAAAATGCCCACGACGCCCGAGCCTTCGAAATACTTACCGCGCAGCACCGAGGGCGCGCTCATGGCAAGCCGCTCGGGTCCAATCCACGCGCAGCACAGCAGCGCAAACAGAATGATGGCGCAGCACACGACGCTGCCCGCGGGGCCAATACGCTTCTCGCCAAGGGCGTCCTCCGAGTACCAATTGCGCTTTTCGGCCTTTACCTCGCGTCCCATCGAGCCGCGGAAATGGCGATATTTGTCGGTTCCCACACCCGAAAGATATACGTTTACGTGCGGCTTGTTGCTCACGCGGAATGAAGTCAGCAGCACCACGGCGATAAACGCCACGATGACCACCATCAGATACATGGCGTCCTTGCCAATAACGTGCGGCACGCGACCAAATACCATGGCCAGGTAAGGCGACACCAGACCGCTCGAGATGAGCGGGAACGCCACGCAGCAAAGAATCAGCAGTGCGGCGATGGTGTTGAGCGCCGCCCACTCGGTCTTGTGGACATTGACCTCAACGTTTTGGGCCGTGGGGTCGACGCCCGAAAGCTTGGCAAGCCACTTGCCCCAGAAGAAGAACGTCGCAGCCGAGCCAAAGGCCAGCACCATGATCATGAGCACGTTGCCGGTCTGCGCGAACGCCACCAGGGCGCCCCACTTGGACACGAGCATGCCAAACGGCGCCACGAACATGCCCATGATGCCCAGCATCATCAGGCGCGTCAGGTGCGGCATGCGGCTGAACATACCATCCATGTCCTCGATATTGCGGCTGCCGATATGGTGCTCGGCGGTGCCCACGCACAGGAACAGCAGCGACTTGGCAACCGTGTGGAACAGGATCAGGAAGATGGCGGCCCACACGGCCTCGGGCGCACCGACGCCCAGGCAGGCACTGATGAGGCCCAGGTTGGAGATGGTGGAGTACGCGAGCACACGCTTGGCGTTGCTCTGCGAGATGGCCATGAGGGCAGCAAGCAAAAATGTGATGGCACCCACACTTGTGACCATAAAGCCCGTCACGGGATAGATGGCATAGAGCGGGCTCAGCTTGACCATCAGGAACACGCCGGCCTTGACCATGGTGGACGAGTGCAGCAGGGCGCTCGTGGGAGTGGGGGCAACCATGGCGCCGAGCAGCCAGGTGTGGAACGGCATCTGCGCGGCCTTGGTAAGTGCGGCGAGCGACAGCAGGACGACCGGCATCACCAGCAGCGCGGACTGCGCGGTGCCGGCGCCGGAAAGCTCGATCATGCCCGAGATGGTCAGCGGCATGCCGTTAACGTGCAGGTACATGAGTCCGGCCAAAAACGCGATGCCGCCCAGCATGTTGAGGATGATCTGGGTGAAAGCGTTTTTGATGGCCTCGGGCGTGCGCGTGTAGCCAATCATGAGGAACGAGCACACGGTGGTGATTTCCCAGCCACAGAACAGCCACTCAAGGTTGTCGCTCGTCACGATGACGAACATGGCCGAGAGGAACAGGAACATGAGCGCCAGGAACTGCGGGCGACGGTCGGGCGCGGTCTGCCCGCGCAGCGCGGCCTCGTGCTCGTCGTGAGCCTGGAAGTCCTTCATGTAACCCAGGGCATACACGCAGATCAGGCTGCCGACGATGCCGACGGCAAGCACCATGATCACGCTCATGTAGTCCAGATAGAGCGGCGTAGCGGTGACGACCTCGGCCGCGGGCAGCGTCATGGCCGCGAAGGCGACCGAGCCCACCAGCTGCACCACGCCAAGCACCGTGGTGAGCGTGCTCTTATATTTGCGCGCGTTGTACAGGATGACGGCGCACAGGATCACGTCGATAGCAGAGCTGATGATCGAAAGCACGTGCGAGGTGCCCGGCGCGACCTCGAAGCTCTGCGGACCCGTGCCAAAAAACATGACGGCGACTACAACCGTCACCGCCATGATGATGCCGGAGCCTATGAGCCCCACCGCATCGCGAGCGCGGTCACCGCGCGCGAGCAGCATGCCCAGCGCCGGTACCAGCGGAAACAGGGTAAGGAAATACAGTAGCGTCATACCATCACTCCCCCATGCAAAAACGCTGCAATTGTTTAACGTTATAGCTCAATTGAGGAGTAGCGGCGGCGGGTTTTCGGTCAACTGGGGAGTTTTAGGCGTACGGGGTAAGGAGTCTGTCCGCTTTGGAGCAGAGAGGCGACGCTCCCCCTATCGCGGCGGCGGGCGCACGGGCCACTGCGCGCGGTTTATTAACTACTTTGGAGGATGTTCCAGTAGGCTCACGACGGTCCAAAAAGTTGGCGCGGCAAGAAAAATGCGCCCCTGTGGGCGCACCATCCCGTTCGCTATTCCGCCTTTTTAACGCGCGGCTTGCGGCCGCGCGGCTTGTCGACCAGCGCGGACTCACCGCTCTCGCGGTACTGGCGGCACCAAGCCTTGACCGAAGACTCGCTGGGAATCTTGTGCTTGATCATGGCCTCGCGAACCGTTAAGCCGTTTTCCAAGCGGTCCTTGACCACGGCGAGCTTAACTTCGTACGAATAGGTGTGATGATGCGAACCGGCGTTGAGAACGGCGTCGGCACCGCCTACGGCATACGCGCGGGCCCACTGACGAGCCGTGGCCTGGGGAATGCCAAGCTCCGCGGCGAGGGCGCGATGACCGACCCCCTCTTGGAGGATCTCGACGGCGCGCTGCCTAACCTCGGGCGCATGCGTGCGAGTCCTAGTTGCTTCCGACATACCTGCCACTTCTTAGCCTTAACCGTTAATCTGCTTTCTTACGTGCAAGTTAGATAGTAGCATTTTACTGTTTGCTCAAAGCAGTTAATTAAAATAGACGCGGTGTTATCTGGGCATTTGGCACCAATTTACGACATTTCTTTATCGATTATTTACGCTGGTAGCTGACTCGCAGCTAATCGTCATTCGCTTGTCAACAAAATTGGCATCTCTTTATGTCCTTTGGCATAGAGGATATAGTTATTAACCCCTCCCCTAATAATTTTGAGCGATCGGCAAGGCAGCAGACGTACTTACTCCTCATGATTACCGCGCATTGCCATCCACCGGAGCAAAACAAAAAGGGCGGGGCCTGCTGCGCTTGCAGGCCCCGCACCGGTTGACACCCGACGGGACACAGCCGGGCGAGACGGATCCGTGCTACCGCCCCGCCTGGCCGCGATGTTCAACTACAGCTCGTTGGCCGCGTGATACGCCGTGCGAATGGCGCTCGCGATGTCGGCGGTGCGCTCGCCCGAGCAGTCGCCCACGCAGGTCACGGGCACCGTCACGCCATCCAGGTCAAACGCGTTGGCCTTGGAGCCCACGGCCATCACCACGTAATCGCAGGCGATCTTCACCGGCTCCTCGGCGCCGTCCTCGGTGGCGCGAATGGCCTCCACACCCTCGTCGGTAATGGCGGTCAGACGGGTCTTAACATGCTGCTCCACGTTGTGCTCTGCGAAGTCGCTCATAATCAGCGGCAGAATGGTCTCGGACTCGCCCGCGGCAATCTTGTCGAGCATCTCGACGATCGCCACCTCGCAGCCGTGCTGCAGCAGGTACTCGGCAGTCTCGGTGCCCACCAGGCCGCCGCCAATGACGGCGACGCGGCCCGTAAGCTCCACCTTGCCGGCCAGCACGTCCCAGCTCGAGACGACCTTGTCCGAGTCGGCACCCGGAACGGGAATGACCACGTCGTGCGCGCCCACAGCCACAATCGCGGCGTCGGCGGCGTTGAGATCCTCGGCCGTAGCGGCATGGTTGAGCTCGACCTTCACGCCCAGGCCAGGCAGAATCTTCTCGTAGTACTCGACCGAGCGCATGATCTCGTCCTTGCGCGGAGGCGCGGCTGCCAGCACAATCTGGCCGCCCAAGTGATCGCTCGCCTCGTAAACGGTCACATCGTAGCCGCGCTTGGCCGCCACGCGCGCGGCCTCCAGGCCGGCGATGCCGCCGCCCACCACGGCGATCTTCTTGTCGCCCTCGCCCGGCTTAATGGCGATGGTCGCCTCGTCGCCGTTCTCGGCATTGAGCACGCACGAGATGTACTTGCGGTTTTGAATCGCATCGACGCAGCCCTTGTTGCAGTTGAGGCACTCGCGGATGGGCTCGCCGGTGGCGGCCTTCAGCGCAATGTCGGGGTCGCACATGAGCGAACGGCCGTACGCGATGATATCGGCCGAACCGTCTTCCAGGATCTTCTCGCCGGCCTCGACCGAGACCACGCGGCCGACAGTTGCCACCGGCACGGAGACCAGGGCCTTGACGCGCTCGGCCACGGGCAGCGTCCAGTTGTAGGGCATGGCGCCCATGGGCGGAATGGTGTCGCCCATGTTGCCGGTATGGTTGGCCTGCGCGACCTGGATCATGTCGATGCCCGCGCCCTCGAGCAGCTTGGCAAACTCACAGGCCTCGTCGGGCTGCAGACCACCCTTGCCGCGCGGCGTGCCGTCGGGGTTCTCCATGATCACGGGGAGCTTGTACTCCACCATCAGCTGCGGCGCGGCCTCCTTAATGGCGGCGACGACCTCCAGCGCGTAGCGAACGCGGTTCTCGAACGAGCCACCGTACTCGTCAGTGCGCTTGTTGAGGATGGCCGAGCACAGCGAACCCACCAGACGGTCGCCGTGGACCTCGATGGCGTCGATGCCGGCCTGCTGCGCGCGAGCGGCCGAGGCAGCGATGGCCTCCTTGATCTGGGTGAGCTGCTCGACGCTGGCCTCGTTCACAAAGTGCTGCATGTCGTGGTGCAGCTTGGCGTAAGCCTGCTTGCGGATCTCGTTGGACTCGGCCATCTTGGCGGCGAAGGTCGCCTCGTCGCCGGCGGCCTTGGCCTCCTGCGCGGCCTTGGCGGCGGCCATGGAGCCCATGACCATGCGGCCGACGCCGGGCACATCGTACTCGGGGTGGAACAGCTGCAGCGCGACCTTGGCACCGTGCTTGTGGACGGCGTCGGCCAGGGCCTTAAACGTGGGAATCTGAGCGTCGGTCGCCAGCTTGGGCGTGGGGCTTGCGGTCATAACGGGAGCGACGTCGCCGATGACGATGTAACTCACGCCGCCACGGGCCAGGCGCTCGTAAAAAGCCAGGCTGCGCTCGCCGATGGAACCGTCGCGCTCCTCGTAGCCGGTGGTCAGCGGCGGGAACATAATGCGGTTCTTGAGCTCAAGGGGGCCAACCGTAATGGGCTGGAGCAGCTTGGATGCAGGTGCGGTCATGGACATTCCTCTCTTGTAGGCGCGGCGGCGATGTTGCCGCGTAGTTGTCTAGAGGATATGGCATGGGAGCACAGTGGCGCAACGGAAATCGGCAGACAGCAGGTAGCGGCAGGTGGATGGGGCGGGGCGGCCCGTCGGTTTGTCTCGATCTGTAACAGTTACGCGGCAAAACCGGGTCTTACTGTTACAGATCGAGACAAACCAAACCCGCCTGCCAGAAAATCTCAATCTATAACAACAACTCGGCAAAATGAGCCCCAGATGTTACAGGTCGAGACAGACGCGACCCAACCCACCGGTATATCTCAACCTGTAACACCTGGCCGCCCAAATCGGGTCTAGATGTTACAGGTCGAGATTTTGTTTGAGAGGCTGAGAATTGGACCGAAAAACACGGTCCCGGAATAACAAAAAAGCTCGCCGGCTAGGCCGACGAGCTGCAAGTTCTTGGTCGCGGGGGCAGGATTTGAACCTACGACCTCCGGGTTATGAGCCCGGCGAGCTACCAGACTGCTCCACCCCGCAATGTCTGGGCGCCTCATGTGCGCAAGAAAGAATATTACGTGGGAGTTCGGTAAACGGCAAGGAAAATCTCGTAGAGCATAATTCCTTCATATTTAAACCTCTCAGCCCTTATCACCGTAAACGAATCACAGCCGAGCGCCGTCGATGGCACGTATACAATGGTGCGCGTCCTTTTATGCCGACACCGGGAGTAGACATGCTGCTCGCTATCGATATGGGAAACACGCAGACGGCCATGGGCCTGTTTGACGGAGACGAGCTGGTGCAGTCGTGGCGCATGCCCACCGACCGCTCCTATACCGCCGACGAGATCCACGTGCGCCTGATGGGTTTCTTTAAGATGTACGGCCTCTCGCTCGATGCGGTTGACGCGATCGCCTTTGCGGGCGTGGTGCCGCAGCTCTCGCGCGAGTGGCACGCCGTGGCCGACCGCATCGCGGCGGACGCCATCGTCATCGGGCCGCAGACGGCCGCCGTGACCAAGCTGCGCGCGGCGCGCCCCCAGGCCGTAGGTGCCGACCGCGTCGCCAACGCCGTCGCAGCTGAGACTTTCTACGGCGCGCCGGCAATCGTGGTGGACTTTGGCACCGCGACCAATATCGACGTTATCGATGAGGACGGTTATTACATTGGCGGGGCGATCGCGCCGGGCATTCGCATCTCCATGGACGCACTTGCCGCCCGTGCCGCCAAGCTCGCCAGCGTGCCGCTCGAGGCGCCCGAGCACGCCATCGGCCGCGATACCGAGGAGTGCATTAAGGTCGGCGCCGTGGTGGGCGCTGCCGCCATGGCCGAGGGCCTGGTCGCGCGCATGAAGCGCGAGCTGGGCCGCGAGGATGCCACCGTTATCGCCACGGGCGGTCTCGCCGGCATCGTCGCCGATTCGACCGATGCCTTCGACGTGGTAGACGGCCAACTCACCATCAAGGGCATCTGCGAAATCTACCGCCGCATGCAGGAGCTGGGATAGAGTAAACGCCAGGTCGCAGCAACCAGCCACCAATCCTATTCCTCAAAATCGAAAATTTTTCAGTTTTGAGGAATAGGATTTTTTTGCTAAGCCTCGCCGCACAACCACCTCGCCAGGTCCACGATCTGCACCCCATCGCGATCCGTGGCCTCGTGATGTGTGCGGGCGAGAATCATCTTGGGATACGCATCGCCGATGCTCAAAAGCGGCGAAATCTCCCTCTCGAACGTCTTATCCGAGCTGATATCGTCGCTCACCTGAATGTAGAGTTTCTCGCTTCGCTTGATTGCTACAAAATCAATTTCCTTTTTGTAGAGCACGCCGACGTACACCTCGTATCCGCGGCGCAGCAGCTCAATAGCCACCATGTTCTCGTACACGCGGCCCCAATCCATGTCGCGCGTACCAAGCAGCGCGTATTTAAACGCATGGTCCGCCAGGTAATATTTCTCGCCGCTCTTAAGGTATTTCTTGCCGCGAATGTCGTATCGGCGCACCTTATTGAAGGCGAACGCATCGCGCAGGTATCCCATATACGTGCCGACCGTCTTGTTCGTAATCTTCAGCCCGTCCGCATTCAAAACGTCCGTGATGTTGCGGGCGGACGTAATGTTGGAGACATTGTCCATCATGTAATCGGCAATGCGGAGCAAGGCAGATTCGTTTCTCACGTTATGCCGTTGAACGATATCTCTCACAATGAGTGTCTTAAAGACGTTGGAGAGATATTGATAACGCTGCTCCTGCAACGGATAAGGGTAGGAGCCGGACATGCCACCGGTCCTCGCGTACTCGTCGAAATCGCGGTCGACCTCGCCTTCGTCGCCGTAAGAACGGTATTCCTCAAACGAGAAGGGGAACACCTCGATCTCGAACGTGCGCCCCGTAAAGAGTGTCGACAAATCGCTCGACAGTAAAAAGGCGTTCGATCCGGTAATGAAAATGTCGTATTGCTCGGACGCGTGGAGACTGTTAATCGCGCGCTCGAAGCCGTCGCACATCTGAACCTCGTCGATAAGCAGGAAGTTTTGCTTGCCGGGCGCCCGACGCTCTTTTACGTAGGCAAGTAGCGCATGGTATTCGAGCAGGCCCTCGAATTCATCGAGGTTGTAATTGATATGGATGATATTCGAATCGGGCAGGTTGGCCTCTACGTAGTCGCGAAGGGCCTCGAGCAATTTCGATTTTCCACTACGGCGAATGCCCGTGATGACCTTGATATCCGGCACGCCGATAAGACTCGTCAACGTGTCCATATACGACGTCCTATTGATGAGTTTCATTGGCGGCCTCCCTGCGGTCTTTCGTTGCTATTCCTCAAAATTGAAATTATTTCAGTTTTGAGGAATAGACTCTGCAACGAATATACCTCGTGAAAGGTCAAGCTGGCTAAATCCTATTCCTCAAAATCGAAAATTTTTCAGTTTTGAGGAATAGGATTTAGGCCGAAGGTAGCCATTCTCTCGGGTCACGCAAAGCCCTCCCCGGCGCAAGGCCGAGGAGGGCTTTGTTGTCACGGCTATCTGTGTGAGCGGACCCGCGCTACAAGCCGCGAATCCGTACGGCCTCGGGCGGAAACTCCTGCTCGCCGGCATCGGTCTTGATGGTCGCGCGACCCCAGATGTCCAAGCCCGCAAACACACCGACCGCAAGCGGCAAACCGTTGGGCGACACCGCCGCGACCTGACGACCCAGCAGTGGCATCATATCGAAGTACTCACCCAGCACCGGAGCCAGCGGGCCGGCAGCGCCCTGCGGGGTGTTCGCGACGGCAGCCCAGGTATCCACGCGGGCCAGCACGGCGGCGGCCAATGCCTCGATCAGCGCTTCGTCAGCCACATCTACACCGAGCTCGCTCAACGCCGAACGCTCAATATCCACCGTCACGGCACCGAACATGCCCGCGGCACCGGCACCGCCGTTGACGGCGACGCGCGCGAACGACGTCTCAAACGCAGGCGCACCGCACACGATATCGCTCGGCCACTGGATACCCACCTTACCGGCAAGGCCCAACCCCGGCGTCGATGCCGTGCCCACAAGCGCGTCCATCATGCCCATCGCGGCCACAAACGGTAGGCCGTGGAAGGCGTGCATATTCACATCCGGACGCACAACCAGCGAAAACGTCAGCGAAGCATCGCCCACGCTCCAAGCGCACCAACCCGCGGACGCACCCTCGCGACCCGCGTCGCGCGCGGCGTCAAGCTCGGTGCCAGCGGCAACAGCATTCATCTCGATCATCTACATGCGCCCCAATTCGCCCACAATATGGCCCACGCGGTCCTCGGGCTCCTTGACCTCGACGCCGTTGTAGCGGAAGAACCGCGCCGGATCGTGCATCAGATCCTCGAGCGGCACCAGCACAAAGTCGCGCTCGCCGATCAGCGGATGCGGCAGGCGCAGCTTTTTGCCGCCGTGGGTCTCGCCGTCCATCCACAGCAGATCCAGGTCGATGGTGCGCGGGCCGTTGGCCTTGGCCTTTTTGGAGCGGTCGCGGCCCAGCTCGGCCTCGATCTTCATGAGCTCGTCGAGCAGCACCAACGGCGCCAACTCGGTCTTGATCTCGATGACGGCGTTGGCAAACGCGTCCTGGCGTGTCTCGTAGGCCGGCTCGCTCTCGTAGATCTTGGAGGAGTTGGACACGCAGGTGAGTGGAATCTCGGCGATCATGTCGCGTGCGGCGCGGATGTTGTCGCAGCGATGCCCCAGGTTGGAGCCCACGGCCACAAACGCGCGGCGCGGCTGCGGCTTGGCAACCGCCCAGTAGCCGTTCAGGAACTGCGCAAAACCCGCGGCGTCGTGCACGCGCACGATGTTGGCACCGGCCTGGATGGCGCCCAGGCACACGCCAAACGTAGCGGCATCGCGCGCGGCGGCCTCGGTCACGCCCGAGACGGCGCCCACAAAGCGCTTGCGCGATACAGCGCACATGAGCGGATAGCCCAGTGACGCCATCTTGGCAGTCTCGCGCTGGATGACGATGTCCTCGTTAGCCGACTTACCAAAGCCCGGACCGGGATCGATGCAGATGCGGTCGCGCGACACGCCGGCGTGGATGAGCGCGCGGGCCTGGTCGGACAGAAAGCCCATGACGCGGCGCATGATGGGCGCCGAATCGGGCAGGGTGAAGCGGCGGAGCTGCGAGGTGGGCACGTAGGCTTCCTCGCGGCGGGCACTGCGGCGCATCATGGCGGCCAGGTGGTCATTGGGCTCCGATGCGGCCTCGGGCGCGGGCGCGACGGTCTCGGCGGCAGCAGCCTGCTCGGCGGCAGGCGTCTCCTGCTCGCTTGCAGGCTCGGTCGCGGGCTCAGGTTCGCCAAACGGCAACGAGGGCTGCACCACGCCGCCCGGAAGCTTGGCCTCCGGCTTAGGCTCACCCAGCAACTTGCCGCGACGGCGACGAGCCGGCTTCTCGGCCTCACGCGCGGCCTCGGCAGCCGCTTCGCGTGCCTTCTCGGCAACAAACGCCGCTGCCGAGGTATCAAGCTGCACCGTTGCGTGCGTGCGCGCGGGCGCGGCGACCTCGCCGGCATGCATCACGATGACGCCGCAGGTGCTCGTCTTAACAAACTCGACCATCTTGGGGTCGGTGAAGCCGGTCACGTCGTTGACGATCGAGGCGCCGCAGCGCACGGCCGCCTTGGCGACCGCCACATGACGCGTGTCGATCGAGACGATGGCGCCCTCCTTGGCCAGCGCGCGCACCACGGGCAGCACGCGGCGAGCCTCCTCGTCGGGATTGACCGGGGTAAAGCCGGGGCGCGTGGACTCGCCGCCCACGTCGATGATGTCGGCGCCGGCGTCGAGCATCGCCAGGCCATACTCGATGGCGGCATCCGGGTCGAAGTGCTCCCCGCCGTCGCTAAACGAATCGGGCGTCACGTTGAGGACGCCCATGATGCGCGGACGGTCAAAGCTGAGCTCGTACTTTCCGCACCGCCATGTCTTGCTGTCGTTCGCCATGAACATCCTCCTAAAATGCCCACGCCGCCGAGCTTGGGGAGCTGGCGGCGGGGTCGCTTTGCACTCAGTCTTTCTATTGTATCCGCGCGCGCGGGCTAGAACGCAAACGCGGCCGCGATGTCGCAAGAAATCAGCAGGTCGGCATTTGCATCCTGATCGGTGGGGGCAAGGTTGCATATGGCCAGTGTATCGCCGGTAAAGTAGCGTGTAAGGCCCGCCGCCGGATACACCACGAGCGAGGTCCCGCCTACAATGAGGGCATCGGCCGCGGCGATGGCGACAACGGCACCGGTCAACACATGCTCGTCGAGCGGCTCTTCGTAGAGCACCACATCGGGCTTGATGCGACCACCGCACGCGGGGCACACGGGCACGCCCACGGCGTCCTCGTGCTCGCGCGAGCAAATCCACTCGGCGCTATAGACCGCTCCGCACGACTGGCAAATGTTGCGATGGACCGATCCGTGCAGCTCGAACACGCGCCGTGAGCCGGCCATCTGATGCAGGCCGTCGATGTTTTGCGTCACCACGGCATTTAGCTTGCCGGCACGCTCCAGCTCGGCCAGCTTGGTGTGGCAGCGGTTGGGCTTAGCGTTAAGCGCGATCATCTTGGTTCGGTAAAAGTCGAAGAACTCCGCCGGATGTGTCTCGTAAAAGCTGTGCGACAGCATGGTCTCGGGCGGATAGGCAAACTGCTGGTGATACAGGCCGTCCACGCTGCGAAAATCGGGAATGCCGCTTGCCGTGGAAACACCAGCGCCGCCAAAGAACACCACGCGCTCGTGGGTATTGAACAGCTCCGCCAGCGCGGCGGAGGCCTGCCCGGGGTCCGATATTGCCTGCGTCATATGAGTCCTCCGTCCTTGTTAGTCGGGCAGCGTTGGGCGACGTCCCAGCATGCGGCCTTTAAGTCAGCATGCGCGGAGCCCGCCCCGCCCCTGTTGCGCTAATCTTAAGCCTGCCAACCCCGTCGAAAGGACACCATGCCTCAGACTTACACTT
>CABQJK010000004.1 GCA_902464495.1 uncultured Collinsella sp.
GCAGTCAGCTCCGCCTTGCGCTCTTTGGAAACAGTCATTGTTTCACCTTTCGTTTTGCGTCGCCCACGGGCGACTCGATTCGCCTCGGACTGGGAAGCCGCCGGTGGAGCGAGCAACCAAGGTCGAGGTACCAACAGGTCGGTATGTTACCACAAGCAGACCGCCCATGCGCATCATCACCGACCCAACATGAATTCCATCGCACGGAGGCGCTGGTCGGTATGCGTCGCCGCCCACACATGCGAAAGCCCGAGCAAAAAAGCTGCTGTATGGGGGTCGATCCTCTCGGTCATAAGCACATCGAAGGTCATGGACATGAGGGCGCGCAGCCATGCGACCTCGCCGGTCGAAACCAGCTCGGCACCCGAAACGCTCGACGCACACGACCCGCACATGAGACCGCCCGCCTGGGGCGAAAAATACGACAGCATGGGGTCTCCGCATAGCACGCAGGCCGAAAAATCGGGTCGATAGCCAACATGCGACAGCAGCTTAAAGACATATGCCGCCACAAGTAGATCCATATGCGCCGCGTCGAGCCCGCTGCCCACCAGGGCAAGCGCTCGCTGCGTGATGGCAAAGGTGAACGGGTCCTCGGCGTCCTCGAATGAGCACACGCGCGCGACCTCGGCAATCGCGCTTGCGGCGCAGGTCGTCTCGTAATCGGGCGCGGCGCCAACCGGCGCTTCCAAAAGCTCGGCCTGAGAAACAACGTCGAGCGAGCGTCCATGCGCGAGCAACATATCGACGGTACAGAACAGCTCGCAGCGCGCAGCCAGGCGTCCACCGGGTTTGCGCGCGCCCTTTGCCACGGCACGAACCTGCCGACCCCGCTCGTCAAGCATCGTCAGGATCAGGTCCGTCTCTTTGAGCTTGGTCTTATCGAGGACGAGCACCTTCGTGCGATATGTACGAGAACCTGCCATTCGCGCCGCGTGTCCCTAATCCTCGGCGTTATAGCCAAAGCGGCGAATCTGGGCCTCGTCGTCACGCCAGCCGGCCTTGACCTTCACGTCCAGCTCCAAAAAGACCTGGGTGCCAAAGATGCGCTCAAGGTCGCGACGGGCGTCGATGCCGATATGTTTGATCATCTCGCCGCCCTTGCCGATGATGATGCCCTTTTGGCCCTCGCGCTCGACGTAAATGGTGGCGTGCACGCGCAGCACCTTCTTGGTCTGCTCAAGCGCATCGCAAATCACGCCCACGGAGTGCGGGATCTCATCGCGGGTGCGGCGCAAAACCTTCTCGCGCACAAACTCGGCAACGAGCGTCTCATCGGAAGCGTCGGTACCCATGTCCTCGGGGAACCAACGCGGACCCTCGGGCAAAAAGTGCGCAACGGTCTCGATGAAGGCATCGACGTTAAAGTTCTTGACCGACGACGTCACGATCTCGTCGTCATATTCCATAAGCTCGTGGGCGGCCTTAAGCTGCTCCATGACCTGTGCGGGGTCGGCTTCATCGGCCTTGGTGAGCACCAGGACCTTCTTGGAACGGGCATTCTTGACACGCTCGGCAACCCAGGCGTCTCCCCTGCCAATCGGTTTAGTGGCATCAATCAAAAACGCGACAACATCGACATCGTTCAGCTCGAACAACGCACTCTTGTTGAGCTCGGATCCCAGACCGTCCTTGGGCTTATGAATACCCGGGGTATCGACAAAGACCAGCTGGTAGCCGGGACGGTTGACGACGGCGCGCATGCGACGGCGGGTCGTCTGTGCCACCGGCGAGGTGATGGCGACCTTTTTGCCATAGCAGGCATTAAGCAGCGTGGACTTGCCGGCGTTGGGGCGTCCGACCAGGGCCACAAAGCCGCTGCGGAAACCGGGCTCCACGTCACCAAAGCCCGCGAGGCTGTCGCCCTCGTCGCACAGGGCGTCGAGCTCCTCATCGCTCATGCCCTCAAACGGGTCGAACTCCTCGGCCTCGTCAAACGAATCGGCACCTTCAGCCTCGTCCAGGGACTCGTCGTCCAAAATCTCATCGGTAGGCTGCATATTGTCGGACATGGGAATCCCTTTCTAAATAAAGCCGAGCGCGTGGGCAAATACCAGCAAGCCCACAATCGCGGCGGTGATTGAAAGTACGTATACCGAGGCGGCGGCGATGTCCTTGGCGCGTTTTGCCAGCGGATGGAGCTCCTGGGTCGCCAGATCGACAATGGCCTCCATGGCGGTATTGCACAGCTCGCCGTGAATCACCAGGCCGCAGCAGATGATAATCGTGGCCCACTCGGCAATGTCGAGCCCCACGATGCAGCCGGCAATGATGGTGCACACGCCCGCCACGAGCATAACCTTAATGTTGCGCTCGGTCTTGACGGCGGTGACGAAGCCCTCCATGGCGTAGGAGAACGACTTTAAAAAGGACGGATGGTCCTTGTTCGATCCGGGAATCATAAGCGGCTCCTAGTCGTGGGCATGATTGGTGATGGGGCCGACGTGAACGAGTTTGGGGTCCTCGCCGCGCTCGAGCGCCAGATCGCGCAGGATAGCGTCCTCGCGGGCCTCCATGACCTCGGCCTCGTCGTCCTCGATATGGTCATACCCCAGCAGGTGCAGCATGCCGTGTACGAGCATCAGGCGGCACTCGTCGGCAGGGCTATTGCCAAAGCCGGGGGCCTGACGGGCAATGACCTGCGGGGCCAAGATGATATCGCCGAGCTCGAGCGTCTCGTCGGCGGGAATATCCTCGTCAAAGGCCGAGTCGCATTCAAACGAGAGCACATCGGTGGTGCGGTCGATGCCACGCCACTCGTGGTTGAGCTCGTGCATCTCGTCCTCGTCGACATACGAAAGGGAAATCTCGACTTCACGTTCAACGCCCTCGGCGGCAAGCACAACCTCGCAGATGTGCTCCACTTCCTGCGCGTCGAGCAGCGTATCGAGCTCGGCATCGTTGCTGATCAATACACTCAACGGGACTCCTTTCGGTCGCGCGAGCGCTGCTCACGCACGTCATCATAAGCATCGTATGCCTCGACGATACGACCCACCAGGGCATGGCGCACCACATCGGCGCGCTCCAGGTGTGCAAACGCCACATCGTCGACACGGCCCAAAATCTGCTCGACATCCGCCAAGCCACCACGACGACCCACCAGGTCGCGCTGGCTAAGGTCGCCGGTAATCACGAACTTGGAGTTGAATCCAAGGCGTGTCAGGAACATCTTCATCTGCTCGGGCGTGGTATTTTGCGCCTCGTCGAGCACCACGAAAGCATCGCTCAGCGTACGACCGCGCATATAGGCAAGCGGGGCAATCTCGATCACGCCGCGCTCCATAAGCTCATCGGTGCGCTCGCGATCCATCATGTCAAAAAGGGCGTCGTAGAGCGGACGCATGTACGGATCGATCTTTTCCTCGAGGGTGCCAGGCAAAAAGCCCAGGTTCTCCCCTGCTTCGACAACCGGACGCGTCAAGATCAAACGGCCCACCTCATGGCGCTTGAGCGCGGCAACGGCGAGCGCCATGGCCAGATAGGTCTTACCGGTACCGGCAGGACCCAAGCCAAAGGTGATGGTATGCGAGCGAATGGCATCCACATAGCGCTTTTGCCCAAGCGTCTTGGGACGAATGACACGACCGCGGTATGAAAGCAGCACGTCATCGCGAAGCGATGTGGCCTCATGCTCGCCGTCGCGCAAGACGGCCAGGCAACGCGAGACGTCGTCGGCAGACAGGGTACGACCGGCCGCCGCCTCGCGAAAAGCGTGTTCAAAAAAACGCGCCACGAGTTCGACCTCATCCGGGTCACCGCTCACGGAGATGCTATCGCCACGGGCGACCACGTGAGCGCGAACCAAGCTCTCGAGCGCACGAAGGACGCCGTCGCCGGCGCCCAAAACACGCGAGGGATCAACTCCCTCGGGAACGGTAAGTCTAATCTTCGAGGCTTCCATGGACCTCCCTGCGCGCATGGACCAAGCCGGAATCATCGACTCCGATGATAGCAACATCGAGCAGGCACGGGGCTGTAAGTCCACAGGTATCGTCAAGACGGGCATGATGGAACGAACCGAGCGTTAAATTGTCACCGTACTCAAGCACGGCACGCTCGACAGTGCCCACGCGACGACGAGCATCGGCAATAGCGAGCTCCTGCGCCGTGTCTCGCATACGACGGCTGCGCTCGGCCATAACCTCGGGCGGCACCTGGTCGGGCATGTCGGCAGCAAGGGTACCGGGACGCTTGCTATAGCGGAACACGTGCATACGCGAGAAACCCACACGGCGGCACAGCGCCAGCGACTCCTCGAACTCCTCGTCCGTCTCACCAGGAAAACCGACGATGACATCGCACGAAAGAGACGCCTGGGGCAAGTTGGCGCGAATCATACGCACCGTGTCCTCAAAGGCCTCCGCACTATAGGGACGACCCATGCGATGCAGGGTCGCCGTACAGCCGGACTGCACGGGCAGGTGCAAAAACGGGGCGATACGCTGCGGATAGCGCGCCATAACCTTAAGCAGGCGCTCAGAGATATCCATGGGCTCGACCGAGGAAATGCGCACATGCGCAATAGTCGTGCGCTCCATGATGGCCTCGAGCAGCTCATCGATTTCGACATGCTCGTCGGTCGCGCTCTTGCCATCGTAGGCACCCAGGTTCACACCGGTCAGCACCACCTCGGGCACGCCGGCCTCCTGGGCCTCGCGAACTTGCTCAAGCACGGACTCGACAGGCACGGAGCGCTCGGGGCCGCGCGCCTTCCACACAATGCAATAGGTGCAGCGATGGTTGCAGCCGTCCTGGATCTTCACGCCCAGGCGAGAGCGACCGAGCGCATCGACCACCTCGCCATCGCTGCAGGCGGGAACGCTATCGGACTCAACGCCCAGCACCTCGCAGACACGTTCGGCGACATCGATCTTGGACGGCTCGGCGATCACGCGATCCGAAAGCTCCAACAGCTCCTCGGGATGCAAATTGACCACGCAACCGGTCACGAGCACATAGGGCTCATTTGGATGGGCCAGCGCATGACGGACGGCCTTACGGGTCTTGGCCTCGGCCTCGCCCGTAACGGCACAGGTGTTAATGACGATCAAATCGGCATCCTGGGGCTCCACCATAGCAAAGCCCAAGCGCATAAGATCAGCAGTGATACGGTCAGACTCAACCCGATTGACACGGCAGCCGAGGTTGACGACGGAAATATGGGGTGCGAGCACGCGGGCTCCTTAATCGAGGATATCGTCGAGGGCACTCTTGATACGGTCGGTCACCGACTTCTTACCGGAAGCGACGTCATCGCCCATCTCGTCGGCAAAAGCACGGAGCAGCTCGCGTTGCTTATTGGAAAGATTGGTGGGAACGACCACGCGCAGTTGCACGATCAGGCGGCCACGCGAACCGCCACCGCCAATGCGCGGCATGCCGTAATTATTGACGCTCACGGTGTCGCCGTACTGGGCGCCGGCGGGAACCGTCACCTTAACGACCTCGTCGGGAATAATGCCCTCGACCTCGATCTCGCAGCCGAGCGCAGCCTGCGCAATCGAGATATCGCTCACCAGGTACAGGTCGTCACCGTTGCGCTTAAAGCGCTCATGGTCGGCAACGCGCACGTTGACAATCAGGTCGCCCGAAGGCTCGCCGCGAAGGCCGGCCTCGCCAAAGCCGCTCACACGCAGCTGGCGACCGGTCGAAACGCCGGCGGGAATATCGATGTCGATCTTTTCGTGCGAAGGCGTGCGGCCCTGACCGTCGCAGGTCTCGCAGGGATGGTCGATAACCGTGCCCTCGCCATGGCAGTCGGGGCAAGGCGAGGAAGACTGAACCTGGCCCAAAAACGATCGCTGAACCGTCGTGACGTAGCCCGTACCGTGGCAGCGACTGCACTGCTTTTCCTGTGCACCCTCGGCCCTACCGGTACCGTTGCAGTCCTCGCAGGGAGCAAGGCGATCATAGCTGATCGTCTTTTTGCAACCGAGCGCCGCCTCCTCGAGCGTCACCGAAAGGGAGATGGCCATGTCACGTCCGCGACGACGCTCACGACGGCTGCGGGCGCCACCACCGGCGCCACCGCCAAAGAACGACGAGAACAGGTCGTCCATGCCCATGCCACCAAAGATATCGTTGATGTCGACATAGCCCGAACCACCAGGACCGTCGGCAGTGCCGTAACGGTCGTAGTTAGCACGCTTCTGCTCATCGGAAAGAACGGAATAGGCCTCGTTGAGCTCCTTGAACTTGGCCTCGGCCTCGGGATCGTCCGAAACATCCGGATGTACGGTACGGGCCTTCTTTAAAAACGCACGCTTAATCGTCCGCGCGTCGGCATCCCTGTCGACGCCAAGCACCTCGTAGTAATCCCTATTTTCCGACACGACCGAATCCTTCCGACTTTCATTATTGTCACAGTGCGTCCTATACCCAAGCTGGGCCGACCGCAAACAAAGGGTTTGATGTTATTGCATTTGATACGGCGAAAGCATGGCCCGTTGCGAGCAGCTCGCGAACCAAACCGACACGAGCGCGAACATGAAGCCGTTGGCAAAACCGTTGGCAAACTGCATCGCACCGCGCTTCCACCACAGCAGGCTGCGATGAAGCACACCGTCCGAAAGCACCATGAACAGGCCCATGGTAAACGGAATAAAGCACATCACGGCAAAGGCCGAGAACACTCCCGAGATGGCCGACAGCACCAAAAACGGCGCCACAATGCCCATCAGGTAAAAGCCAGTACGAGCTTTGCCTTCCAAGCGCTCGGCCTCAACATGGGCGCGGCCGACCAGGTCGCCGCCCGCGGCACCGTTAGTGCCAGCATGACCCATGCCGCTAATGCGGACCTCGTCGCCATCGTGCGTGCCGGCAGGAAACTCAATCGTCTGCTCGGAGGTCACACGGGTTCGCCCGCTGCCACCGCAATCGGGGCAGGGGTCGGCCACGACCTTACCGGAACCGCCGCACTCGGGGCAGACCGACTGGAACGTGCCCGCACCAAACAGGAAGGACAGGTCGACGTCGATGTGGCCGCGGCCACCGCAGCTCGGGCAGGTATGGGCATGCTCAGACGAAACGGAGCCCGAGCCGCCGCAGTTGCTACAGGTATCGAAGCGCGTGTAGCGGACGGTCTTGCGGGCACCGCCCTTGGCCTCCTTGGCGTCGAGTTTGATATCGACGACCACGTTGGCGCCGTTCTCGGGATTGTAGGCAGCCTGGCCGCGACGCTGCTGGCCCCAGGCGCCACCAAAGGGAAAGCCGCCCTCAAAGGGATTGCCATAGCCCGTGCTGCCGGCGTAGCCGCCACCATAGGGCGAAGCCGTAGGAGCACCGGCAAAGGGATTGCCAGAACGCATGGCGTCGTAGCGCGCACGTTTTTGCTCATCCGAAAGCACGGCGTAGGCCTCGGAAACCTCTTTAAACTTTTCCTCGGCATCCGGCTCTTTATTGACGTCCGGATGGAGCTTACGGGCCTTTTGCTGGAAGGCCTTTTGAATATCACGCGAGGTGGCGTCCTTGGAGACACCCAGAATCTCGTAGTAATCTTTTTCGTTCATCGTCGCCATGCGCGGCAACCTCCTGCTCACAGCAGCGTATATATTCCGGTAATTCTACCCGAGCGGCCTAAGCTAGATCCCAAAACAGCTCGAACAGAACATTTCCATCGAGCCAGCCCAGATGGGTCGGCGCCAGACGAGCTCGAACATGGCCCGCGATGACATCTGCCGAGGTGAAGGGTCCCTCATGAATCCCGAGCGTCTCGGGCACCCAAGTGGCAAGACCCAATTCGAGCGCGCGATCGCAGGCAGCTGCCAGCTCGCCCGTTGGGATGACGCAAGCTGCACGAGCCAACAGGTCGGACGCAACACCGCGCGTCATGCGACAAGCGAGCATCAAGTCTTCGGCGACAGCCTCACGCTGCGACAGATATTCGGCCTCGAACGCCGTCGCGTCATCGTCACGTTGCACCAGGCGCACGCGGTACGCATCGCCCCGAGAAGACACGCCGGGGAACAAGCCTGCAAGACGGTCGAAATCCTCGTCGTCGAGCATGCCCGCGGCAGAACGACCCAGGCCCAGGTAGCCCCGTCCGGTCCAGTAGGCAATGTTATGGGCGCACTCATGGCCATCGAACGCGTAGCTTGCCACCTCATACGGATGATAGCCGGCCGCACCCAGGCGCTCACGCGCCGCGTCCATGCACGAAGCCTGAAAATCCTCGTCGGGCTCGAGCGACTCGTCACGGCACGCCATGCGATAGAGTGGCGTGCCCTCCTCGAGCGTGAGCGGGTAGACCGACACATGATGAGGCGCCGCCGCCAACACGACATCGAGCGTGCTCCGCCAGCTTGCGGCCGTCTGCCCGGGAAGGCCGCACATCAGGTCGCACGACACATCGAGGCCAGCATCCTTCACCGTCGCGATAGCCGCAAGTGCCCGATTAGCATCGTGAATGCGGCCAATAGCGGCCAGCTCGGTATTGTCGAGGGTTTGCACGCCCAGAGAGATGCGCGTGACACCCGCCTCGGCAAGCGCGGTGGCGAGCTCAGCGGTCAGGGACTCAGGATTGGCTTCGCAAGTAAATTCAACGGGCTTGCACCACATGGAGATACGACGGGCAAGTTTCACCAGGCGCTCCCCAGCCAGTGAGGGCGTGCCGCCGCCAATATAGACCGTGCGGACCTGCGCAAGCGCCCCGGCGTCGCCAAAGGAATCGAGGCGCGCATACAACTGCTCAAAATAGGAATCAAGCGCGGCATCCAAATCACACGCAGCAAAGCTGCGCGAGTCAAAGTCGCAGTACCGGCACTTTTGAGCGCAAAACGGCACGTGCACGTACAGCGCGGTAACGGCCACCGTTAGGCCTCCAGCGGATGAGCAGGCACCGACTCGCCGGCGGCAAGCGCGGCCTCGCAGGCCACCACGTCGCGCTCGATATCATCGACCAGCGACATGAACTCCTCGTACGTAGAGCAACGCACCACCTGAGCGCGCCAGGCGGCGGCATGGGGCATGCCCTTTAAGTACCAGCTTGCGTACGTGCGAGCACGCGACATGAGCGGCAGAAGCTCGTGCGTCAACGTCAGGTGCTCACGCAGAGCCTCCAGGCGCTCGACCGAGGAGCGAGAAGGAACCGGCGTGCCATCGAGTGCAAGGGCTCGGGCATCGCCGAACACCCACGGATTGCCGTAGATGCCGCGCGCGATAAACACCGCGCTGGCACCCGAGCCGTGCAGATGCTCAGCAGCGTCCTCGGCCGAGAACACATCGCCCGAACCAATCACGGGAATCTCGACAGCGTCGGCAACCTCATCGACGACCGACCAATCGGCCTGGCCCGTGTAGAGCTGCGTGGCGCAACGACCATGCACGGCGACTGCGGCAGCCCCTGCACTCTCAAGCATCTGGGCAAATGTCGCGGCATTATGGTCCTCGGCATAAAAGCCCTTGCGAATCTTGACGGTCACGGGCACGTGCGCCGCGCCCACCGTGGCCTCGACGATCTTCTCCGCCAGGTCGGGCGTGCGCATGAGCGCCGAACCCTCGCCCTTGGTGACAACCTTGCGGGCGGGGCATGCCATATTGATATCGATGAGCGACAGGCGATCGCCAACGCGCTCCTCAACGGCGGCGACGGCGCTCGCAAACTGCTCGGGCTTGGAGCCAAAGAGCTGCACGCAAATCTGCTGCTCCTCGTCGGCCGGTAGCACCAGGCGCCAGGTCTTGTTGCTGGCATAGGCAAGACCCGCCACGCTCACCATCTCGCTGTAGGCAAGGTTGGCACCGCGGCGGCGACACATGATGCGATAGGCGGGGTCGGTCACGCCCGCCATGGGAGCCATAAGGAACGGCTGCTCGGCATAAGCACCCAGCAGCCGCTTGCTGTATTCAGAAAGCGCCATGGACCTACTCGTCCACCTTGAGGATCGCCATAAACGCCTCCTGCGGGACCTCGACCGATCCGATGGCCTTCATGCGCTTCTTGCCCTCTTTCTGCTTCTCGAGCAGCTTGCGCTTACGCGAGATATCGCCGCCGTAGCACTTAGCAAGAACGTCCTTGCGACGCGCCTTGACGGTGGAACGGGCGATGATCTTGTTGCCGATAGCACCCTGGATGGGCACCTCGAACAGCTGACGCGGGATGATCTCCTTGAGCTTGTCGCACAGGCCACGGGCCAGGCCATATGCCTTGTCCTTATGGACGATAAACGAAAGCGCGTCCACCTCGTCGCCCGAAAGCAAAATATCGAGCTTCACGAGCTCGGAGGGACGGTACTCGTTGAACTCGTAGTCGAGCGAGGCATAGCCCTTGGTGCGGCTCTTGAGCTGATCGAAGAAGTCCAAGATGAGCTCGGCGAGCGGCATATCGAAGCGCATCTCGACCGATTTGCTCGTCAGGTGGATCATGTCGGTTGTGACGCCGCGGTGCTCGATGGCGAGCTGCATGACGGCACCCGTGTACTCAGGCGGGCAGATGATCTTTGCCTTGAGGTAGGGTTCCTCGATACGATCGATGCGTGTGGCCTCGGGAAGGTCCTGCGGACTGCGGACATCGATCATTTCGCCGTCGGTCTTGTAGACGTGATAGTCAACCGAGGGACTCGTGGCAATGAGGTCCAGGTTGAACTCGCGCTCCAGGCGTTCCTTGACGACTTCCATGTGCAGCAGGCCCAGGAAGCCCACGCGGAAGCCAAAGCCGAGCGCCACCGAGGTCTCGGGCTCCCACACCAACGACGGGTCGTTGACGTGCAGTTTATCGAGCGCGTCACGCAGGTTCTCGTAGTCCTTGTTGTCGATCGGGAACAGGCCGGTATAGACCATGGGCTTGGCCTCGCGATAACCGGGAAGCGGCTCGGGGCAGGGGTTCGACGCCCACGTAAGGGTATCGCCCACGCGAACGGCCTCGGGATCCTTCAAGCCCGTGACCACATATCCGACCTCGCCGACGGTCAGCGCGTCGACCGGGGTCTCGGCAGGACGCTTGACGCCCACGCCGTCGACCAAAAAGTCGCCCTTGGCTTGCATCATAAGCAGGGTATCGCCCTTTTTGATGGAACCATCGAAGACGCGCACCGTAGCCACCACACCGCGATACTCGTCAAAGTACGAATCCAAAATGAGCGCTTTGAGCGGAGCGTTTGCATCGCCCTTAGGCGGCGAAATCAAAAAGACGATGGACTCCAGCAGATCGTGAATGCCCTCGCCGGTCTTACCCGAGACGCACACGGCATCATCGGCGGGAATCGCCAGGTCGTCCTCGATCTCGGTCTTAACCTCGTCGGGATGGGCCGAGGGCAGGTCAATCTTGTTGATGGCGGGCACAATGTCCAGATTGGCGTTCATGGCGAGCGTCGCGTTGGAGACGGTCTGTGCCTCGACACCCTGGGTGGCATCGACGACGAGCACCGCGCCCTCGCAGGCGGCCAGAGAACGCGAGACCTCGTAGGTAAAGTCAACGTGGCCCGGCGTATCGATCAGATTGAACTGATACGTCTCACCATCGTCGGCGTCATAGGACACGCGGACGGCGTTGGACTTGATCGTGATGCCGCGCTCGCGCTCGATATCCATGGTGTCGAGCAGCTGCGACTCCATGTCGCGTTCGTCGACGGTATGGGTGAGCTCGAGGATGCGGTCGCTGATCGTGGACTTGCCATGGTCGATATGCGCAACGATCGAGAAGTTGCGGATGTGGGAAATGTCAATTGAAGTATTCATGCGGACTATCTTACCCGAGCGGTACAAAAAATGGAGCCTGTTCCATAAAACAGGCTCCATTTATGCGCGTAATCTGTGTGGTGTGAAATTTACAACTTAGGCGTTGATGCTGTTCACGAGCTTGGCAAGACCGGACTTGCGGTTTGAAGCCTGGTTCTTGTGGATAACATGCTTGGCGGCAGCCATGTCGAGACGCTTAGTGACGGTCTTGAGGGCAGCCTGGGCCTTCTCGGCGTCGCCCTCGGCGACGGCGGACTGGACGTGCTTGGTCAGCGTCTTGAGCTCGGACTTGACAGCCTTGTTACGCATGCGAGCTGCCTCATTGGTGCGGATACGCTTCTTCTGAGACTTGATGTTTGCCACTTCTGGAGTTCCTTTCGAGTTCCTTGCAAAAAATGTATGACACCTCTGAGACACGGTGAGGTCATGCAAGCGCCTACTATAGCACGCTCCCTCTCAAAGGGATAGAACGAATTTGTCAAATAGGCAGGTATCCTCACGATTTTCTCAAGATGTTCGTAATCCAGAGCAAAAGCGCCGTCTGAGAATCGGCCGAACCCTTGAGCGCGAGCTCCACATCGACCGCACCCTCGAGCGCTGCGATGAGCTCGGTCATCGAAAAACGACGCGCCCAGGTAAGGTGATTCTTGACCTGCCAGGACTGGAGCTTGAGCGTTGCGGCCAGCTCGCGACCCTGCCCACGCGCGTCGAGCGCCTTGGCGACGATAAGCTCGCGAATGCGACCGCACAGCAATGTGTAAGTCCACACGTAGCTCTTGGAGGGCAGGAGCTTAAAGAGCTCGAGCGAACGCCGCATATCGCGAGCCGAGACGGCGTTGAGGAAGTCCCAGGGTTGGACCTCGGCCGTACGTGCAATCCAGCGCTCAACATCGGCAAGTTCAATCTGGGGCGACTCGACCATCTGGGCAAGCTTAGCCAAGTCGTTATCGAGCATGCGCGTGTTTTCGCCCGAACGCGAGACGAGCTCCTCGGCGGCCGCCGTCGAAATCGACTTACCGCGCTGCGTCGCCATCTGCTGAACACGGCGCGGCAGTTCCCAGCGCTTGGTACCCGAGCAATCGACGATAGCCTTCTTGTCGATCTTGGCGATTGCCTTATACAGGCGCGTATTCTTGGCAAGTGAGTCGGCGATGATGAGGCAGACCGTTGTTGGGCTGGGACTCGCCAGATACCCAACGAGCGGCTCCGAGACCGCCTTGGCGAGCTTTGAGCAGCCATCGAGGATTACCAGACGAAACTCGCTGCCCATCGGAAAGGTGTTAAGCGATCCGATAATGGACTCGATATCGGGGTCCTTGGTCATGTCTCGCTCGTCAAGGTTGAACTCGACCATACCCGATTTTTCCAGACGCGCTTTCATACGCGAGACGGCGTGGTCGCGCTTAACTCCGTCGGTACCGACGATCAGATATGCCGGCAGCAAACCGGTTTCGGACATTGCGCCCCCTCCCGCAGGCCTTCGTATTCGTTCCGTGCCATTCTAGCCCAGGGGCCCACCACACGCCAACGACGTCGTCACGGTCGCTGGCATCGCATCACAAAGCCATTCGCAGTCGGTGTGACGGTAATGTCGCCGTGTTCGATGGTACACGCGAACACACCACCCGCTTCCTTAACGGCATCGATGCAGGCATCGGACGGATGGCCGTATCGATTCCCCTCACCGGCGCTTGCGAGGGAAAGCTCGGGCTTCAGGACGTCCAGCAACTCACCATCGACTGAAACCTTGGAGCCGTGATGCCCAAGTTTAAGCACATCGATATCCCCCACCTCCTGCACGAATTCCCGTTCTTGGTCGAGCTCGGCATCACCGGTGAGAAGTATTCGCAGGCCCTTACCTTCCTGAACATAAGAGAGCAGCAGGACAAGCGAGTCCTCATTTCCCTCGCCATCCACGGACTCGAATGGCCACATCACGCGGGCGCAAAATGATCCGATGTCGACCGTATCCCCACGGCGCACCTGCCGATACTCCACGCCAGGTCGGTTCAATACCTCGGCAGGAGCATCCTCCAGCGCATCCGCCGCCACGGCAATCGTTCCGACCGAAAACTGTTCGAGCACGGCAGGCAAACCACCCCAGTGGTCCTCATCCCAATGCGTCACAAAAACGGCATCGATATGGTGCACGTTATTGCGAACCAACGCCGCAACCACACGCTCGTCGAGCCCGCAGTCGACGAGAGCTACTGCGCCGCCTTGGCGGATAAGAATCGCATCGGCCTGGCCCACATCGAGAACCGTCACCGAAGGCGGAGCGAATCGATCCCAATAGACGTACGGAATCGCAGCCAAGAGCATCAGGCATGCAAGCCCCACCGCCATAGGACGTGCACGGGGACGCGGCCACCAGACCAGCAGAACCGCCAGAAAACACGGCACTAGGTAAATCCACATGCTATCGGGCGGCACGCTCACGTATGCACCCGGCACGGCGGCAAACAGCTGCTCGAAGAACAGCGCGCAACGGGCGGCAATCATGGGCACAACGAGCGCCCAAGTCCGCAACGGTCCCACGAGCGAAAAGGGAGCCAGCACGATCGACACAGCGAGCAGTGCGCTCACCACCGGACCGATGACCGCATTTGCCAGCGGAGCAATGAGCGAGAACGTACCGAAGGCAGGAATGGTAATGGGAAGTGTCGCCAGTTGTGAGCACAGCGTGACGGAAAGCACGCTGGCAACGCCTGATGGCACACCTAGCTCACCCAAAGCGTAGGTCGCATAGGGACAAAAGCACAGAATGGCTAAGACGCTGGCACACGAGAGTTGAAAGCCCATCTCGAACAGCACCGTTGGGCGGAGCAGCACAAAGATGGACATGGTTACGAACAGTGCCGATGCGCCATGCCGGCGACGCCCCGCGCCGTTTACGACAAACGTCGCGAACACCATGCAGCACGCGCGCACGGCCGAGGGAGACGCGCCCGTAAAGGCAGCATAGCCCACAAGCGTTATCGCCAATATCGCCCGCTGAAGACCACGTGAGCACCGAGTCTTTTGCAATACACCCTCGATTACAAACCCCACGATAGCCAAATGGCTGCCCGAGACGGCGATAAGATGTGCCGTTCCCGTCACAGAAAACCAGTCGCCCGCCGGCTGGGCGCGCAGCTCGGCCGAACGACCGCAGACGACACCGGCTATGAGCGCACGCGCCGGGTCGGTCGCAGGCGCGATGGACGCAAGCAGCCCATTTCGCAGCCGAAGCAGCGGCCCCGGAGAACCCTCGTCGACCGATACCAACCGGATGACTTTAATCTTTCGAAACTCGCCCCGAAGCACGCGTGAGCGCCCATACGCATCATTCTCAAACCGCGAAACTCGACCGATAGCACGTACATGCGAACCGGCGCCGAGCTCACGATCACACGACAGCCGTACCTGACCCAAACGCTTTTCGCCCGCATACGCATCGCAGGCATAGGAATACACACCGTCATTGATGGACGGATCGCCCTGCACATAAAATTCGAGACTGCTCGCAGCCCGGTTATCCAGTGCCCTCGAAGCATGCAGCGCCCCTATCGCCCAAGCCGCGGACACGACCGCTCCCGCCACGAGGCCGAGGGCCGCGGCATACAGCCATCGCCTCCACCGCACAAGACGCATACAGGACCGAGCTAATACGATGCACGCCGCAGCCGCAATGGGAATGGCTATAAGCAATGTGACGGGCGCTGGCTGCTCTCCCAGCAGCAAATCGGCTGCCATGTTAAGCACCAATCCGCAGCTCGCACACAAGCCGGCACAAATGGCCATCGTCCACGGCATCAATGGGCGCGGCGGCATCAAATGCTCGCGCTCAGTCGCACTCATACGCAGATGCAATCTTTGATTTTGGCAAGTTTTTTCTCACCGATCCCCGATACGCGCATGAGGTCATCGACCGAGGTAAAAGCCCCGTTTTGCGTCCGCTCGTCGATAATCGATTGAGCCATAGAAGGCCCGATGCCCGAAAGCGTCTGCAGCTCCGCCGCACTTGCCGTATTGATGTTCACGAGTCCCGACGAAGACCCCACACCAGAAGTCGCGGCGGCACCGCTTTCGCCCCCGCCGACCGCCGCAGCCGCTTGTTGCTCCCCCACCGACGGAACATAGATCTTTTGTCCATCCGTGATCTTGGACGCGCGATTAAGCCCTGTCACATCCGCCTCGGCCGTAAGCCCTCCGGCGGCGTCGATCGCTTGGGATACCCGTGCTCCATCTTTGAGCCGGTAAACGCCAGGCCTCACAACGGCGCCATCAACATCGACGTACACCTCGGCAGCAGAAGAGCTCTTGTCAGACGACTCATCGGCATCGTCAGGTGACGCATCCCCGGCCCCGCGCACATCCGAGGCGCCCGCCTCATCGCTACGTTCAAACGACACGTCGCTGGAGTGGCCACCAAAACCTGCTATCGCCAAGCCGCTCGCGGCGGCAATGACAACCAGAATCGCCAGGACCATCGCCTTGTGGCCGAGCAGCTTTTCTGCCCAGCGGTCCATCCGTTTAACCCGTTCGTGTTGCTCGCGCTGCGCCATAGCAAACACCTCCCAACACCATCGTGTCAGGAAACGAACGCCGCAGCTTCCGCACGTCCACACCGGTTTTCGCGGTCAAACCAAAAGCTGACCAAAACCTTACGAAATAATGTCCATTTATTCAGGCACACGTCAGCAAATGAACACTTAGCCGCAAAATGCCCAGATAGCAAAAGACCGACGATGCAGGCGCATCGTCGGTCTATGCACAAATTTACTCGTGATCTTGGTAAATCTCACGCGGAGCAAGCTCCGAATGTTTGCGTTTTAAGGTCTTAGGGGCCTTATACGTGTTGCTCTCGAAGTCGATGTACTCGGTCTGCTTGAGTAAGCGCTCAATCATCTCCTCGTGATCGAACAGCTCCCAGGCCTCGTGAACGGCATCGAGCTTGGCATGCGTCTCGGGACGGCGCGGCATAAACAGCGTGCAGCAGTCGGGAGCGGCCTCAGTCGAGATATCGAACGTACCGATCTCCTCGGCGCGTGCGATGATCTCCTGCTTGTCCGAACCGATGAGAGGACGGAACACGGGGATCTTCACGGCCTCGTTAACGGCCATGATGTTCTCAAGCGTCTGGGAGGCAACCTGCCCAAGCGATTCGCCCGTAACGATGGCCTTGGCACCCTCGATGTGTGCAATGCGCTCAGCAACCGAATACATAATGCGGCGATACATGATCACGCGCAGGTTGCTGGGACAGGTGACCGAAATCTCACGCTGGCAGTCGCCAAACGGCACCACGTACAGGCGGCCGATCTGGACACCCGGCTCAAGCGCACGGATGATGTCCTGCACCAAATACTCACTCGTATCGGGCGTCTGCGGACGACCGGAGAAATGTACCGGCACGCAAACCGCGCCGCGGCGCGCGAGCATCCAGGTCGCCACCGGAGAATCGATACCCGACGACAGCAGCGTCACGACCTTGCCGGCAGAACCCACCGGCAGACCGCCCACGCCGCGCTCGGAGCGCGCGTACACATAAACGCTACCCTGGACCACCAGTACGTGCACCATCGCATCGGGGTCGTGCATTTGAACCTTTTTATCGGGAAAGGCCTCACACAGCACCTCGCCCACCTGACGATTGATATCGATCGAGGTGAGCTCATAGTCAGTATTGGAGCGCTTGGCGTGCACCTTAAACGAATCGAAGGAACCAAACTCGCGCAGCGCCTTCACGGCAGCGGCGCAGTACTCCTGCGGGTCGCGGTTGGTATGATACGCCAAAGACACACGGGCAACGCCGGGGACGGTGCGGATGACACGCGCCGCCTCGTCGGCCTGATGCTCGTTAAAGGTCACGAGGATATAACCGGAAATTCGAGACACGGCATTCACGGAAAAGGCGGCCAAGGCCGCCTTGATGTTATCCATGAGGATATGCTCAAAATGCGCGCGGTTCTTGCCCTTCAGTCCAACCTCGTGATAGTGGACCAGGCAGACGCGAGCTGCCATTTAGGCTTCAGCAACCTTATGGCCGAGCGCCTTCTCGTAACGGGCCTCGTCGTAAGAGATGTCGCCGTCGACAATCTCGTCCATAGCCATCGAGATGGTATCGGCACCGGAAAGCCCGATGGTGATGTCATCGACATCCTGGACGGCAAGCACGCGGTTGTGCTGGCCACGCAGCATGCTATTGATGTCGCAGGCGCGCTTGGAGGCAAGCGAAGCAAGCAGGAAGCGGTTATGATCGGTCTTCTCCAGAAGATCGTCAATGCAAGGCTTTACAACGGACACGGACCTCAGATCCTTTCATGCATATCGAGAACGCGAACGAGCTCATCGGTCGCGCGGTCGAGATCGTCATTCACCACGACGTCGTCGTAGCGGTCGGCAAGGGCAAGCTCATCGGCGGCGTTTGCCATACGCAGCTCAATCGTCTCGGGCGTCTCGGTACCGCGACCGACTAGACGCTCGCGGAGCACCTCAAGCGAAGGCGGCTTGATAAAGATCAGCACGGCCTCGGGGAAACGCTCCTTCACCTGCAGGGCGCCCTGGACATCGATCTCCAAAATCAGAGACGAGCCCGAGGCGAGCTTGGATGTGACCTCGCTCACCAACGTGCCGTAGCAGTTACCGTGGACCTCGGCCCACTCAACAAACTCACCGTTTGCCACGCGGCGGTCGAACTCCTCGCGCGTCAGAAAAAAGTAGTTGACGCCGTCGACCTCACCTTTGCGTGGTGCTCGCGTGGTAGCCGAAACCGTCAGACCCAGGTTCGAGCGGCGCTCGCGCACACGAGTGACGAGCGTACCCTTGCCTGCGCCTGACGGTCCAGAAATCACAAAGAGCTTGGAATCCTGAGCGCTCACTTATTTGGTCAGCTGCTCGAGGAGCTGCTCGCGCTGACGGACACCGAGGCCCTGGACGCGACGAGTAGCGGAGATACCGAGCTCCTCCATGATCTTGGCGGCCTTGGCCTTGCCATAACCGGGGAGAGACTCGATGAGGGTGGAAACCTTCATGCGGGAAGCGATGGGGTCATCGGAGTTGAGCACGGACTCGAGGGACTTCTCGCCCTTCTTGATCTGCTCGCGAAGCTCAGCGCGGGCGTGACGTGCGGCAGCAGCCTTCTCAAGAGCCTGCTTGCGCTGCTCGTCGGTAAGCTGAGGGAGTGCCATTCGTACCTCCAAATAGTTGGGTTATATCTGATTCAATAATTGGCATTTTAGCACGTAGAACGTACAAAATGCCTAATCGCGGCTCCATAGGTTAGACGATACCCGCAAAAAGTGCAATATACTGCGCCCAAAGTTAAGCCCCTGACCTGCGATTCCACACAAAGGATGGGAAAGTTTACGCAGGCACAGGGGCTATTTTGTGCTAATGAGACCCAAAAGTGGTGACTTAGGGGAATCTTTTACGCGACGTTTTCGACCAGCTCGGCGACAATGGCGTCAAAGGCGGCAACCGGATCGTCGGCACCGGTGATGGGACGGCCCACCACAATGTGGCTTGCGCCACGCTCGATAGCCTGGGAAGGCGTCGCCACGCGGGACTGGTCACCAAGGGCGGCACCCACCGGACGCACACCCGGAGTCACGATCAGGGCATCAGGACCCAGCAGCTCACGCATGTCGTGAGCCTCCATCGGTGAGCACACGATGCCATCGATGCCGTTGGCCTGAGCAAGCTTTGCCAAGCGGGCGGCCTCCTCGGCCACGGGAGACTCGACGCCGATCTCGCTCAAGGCATCCTGATTCATGCTCGTGAGCACGGTGATGGCGACGAGCTTGGCGCGGTCCCCACGCGCCTCTTCGGCACCCTCGCGGCAGGCAGCGAGCATAGCACCCGAGCCCAGGCCGTGGACCGAAAGCAGGTCGGCACCGGCAAGCGAGGCCGAGCGGGCAGCGCCGCGCACCTGATGCGGAATGTCATGGAACTTAAGGTCGAGGAATACCTTAAAGCCAAGGTCCTTAAAGGTCTTGACGATCTGGGGACCCTCAGCGTAATAGAGCGTCATGCCGACCTTGAGCCAGGCGGCATGGCCCGAAAGCTCGTGGGCGAGCTCGAGCGCGCGCTCACGGTCGCAGTCGAGGGCGACGATAACACGGTCGCGGGCATCATTCTCTAGCATTCGAAAGCACCCACCAGCTCGTTGATGTCCTTTACGCCCTGGGACTCGGCCCAGGCCTCGAGCTCATGCGCGATCTTAAGCGAAGCACACGGATCGACGAAGTTGGCCATGCCGACCGACACGCAGGTGGCGCCGGCCAGGATAAACTCAGCCGCATCCTCGCCAGTCATGACACCGCCGACACCGTTGATGGGGATATCGACGGCCTGGGCAACCTCCCAGACCATGCGCACGGCGATGTGGTGGCACAGCGGGCCCGAAAGGCCGCCCTTGGGCTTGGCCACGCGGGACTTGCGGGTATGGACGTCGATGGCCATGCCCTGGATGGAGTTGATGACCGAAAGGCCGTCGGCGCCGGCAGCCTCGAGGGCCTTGGCGATCTCGGCGACGTTGACCGGCGCCATCTTCACGAACAGCGGCTTATCGGTCACCTTGCGGCAAGCAGCCATAACGGAAGAGGCGCCCTCGGGCGTGGAGCCCATGGCGGCACCGCCGGCGGCGATATTAGGGCAGCTCACGTTGATCTCGTAGCCGGCAGCCCAGGGGCACAGCTCGACATACATCTCGAGTGCGCGGACAAACTCGTCAACGGAGTGACCGGCAACCTGACAGATGACCTGGCAGCCGTCCTTGGACAGCTGTTCGAGCCACGGACCGGACTCGCGGGCAAAGGCGGCCACGCCGGGGTTCTGAAGACCCACGGAGTTGATCATACCGCCGGGAATCTCGGCCATGCGGGGCGCGGGATTGCCGGGCCAGGGCTCGGCGGCACAGCCCTTGGTGGTAATGGCACCCAGCTGGGAAACATCAAAGAAGTTCTGGAACTGCCAACCGTAGCCAAAGGTACCGGCTGCGGTGTTAATGGGGTTCTGCATCTTGACGCCGCCGAAATCGACGGCCATGTTCACGGTACCCACTAGAAGACCACCACCTTGGAAGCATCGAACACGGGGCCGCACATACAAGCACCCTTCATACCGTCGACCGTCTCGACATTGCAGGTGTTGCAGGCGCCAAAGCCACAGCTCATCATGCGCTCGAGCGACACCTCGCAGTACACACCGGCCTCGGCGGCAGCGGCGGCGACCTTCTTCATCATGACGGCGGGGCCGCAGCTGGCGACGTAGTCGTAGCCGCCCTCTCCAAGCAGCTCGGCTGCCGGATCGGTGCAAAAACCGTGCGTGCCGAGCGAACCGTCGTCGGTGCACACGTTAACCGTGGCGCCCAGCGCACGGAACTCATCGACACCCACGACTTTGGAAGCGGTGCCGAAGCCCAGGCACACGTCCACATCAACACCCTGCTCGGCAAGCATGCCGGCAAGACACAGCACAGGCGGAACGCCGATGCCACCGGCGACGAGCAGTGCCTTCCTGGTGCCCTCGGGTACCATCCAGCCACGGCCACCGGGGCCCAACAGGTTAGAGGTGGAGCCAGGGCCCATCTGGGACAAACGGCGGGTATCGTCGCCCACGACGGCGTACCACAGCTCGACGGTGCCGGCCTCGGCGTCGGCGCGGTAGAAACTCAAGGGCACACGAAGCAGAGAAGACGCATCGCCGGGGACGGCGATGTTCACAAACTGACCGGGCTTGAGCGCACTTGCAAGCTTGGGGGCCGAGATGACGAGCGAGAAGATGCCGTCGGCGATCTCCCGGTTCGAGACGACCTCGAAGTCGTGCATGCGTGCAGTGGAAGGTGTGGGCATAGACGCTCCAATCCCCCATGCGGTTGCATGGTCTAAACGAACAGAAAGCGCGGCACCGCAAGGGCGCCGCGCACAAAAGCGATAAGGCTATGCTAGCAGATGCAGCCGTCGGCGAGCGTCTGCTTGCCACCGACAAATACATCGGTGGCACGACCGGTGAGCGTGCGGCCGGCAAAACCGGAGTTCTCGGCGCGCGACTCGTAACCGTCCTCGCCAACCGTCCAGGTTGCGGAGGGGTCGAACACGGTCAGGTCGGCGACAGAGCCCGCCTTGACCTGAACCTGATCGAGGCCCAGAATCTCACGCGGCTTGATGGCCATGAGCTCGACCATGCGGCTCACGCTCATCTTGCCCGTGTTGACCAGCTCAGTGAGCACGAGCGACAGCGAAGTCTCGAGGCCAATCATTCCAAAGGGCGCGAGCTCGAACTCGCGGGCCTTCTCCCACGGGGTGTGGGGAGCGTGGTCGGTAACGATAGCGTCGACGGTACCGTCGATGACACCCTGACGGATGGCCTCGGCATCCTCGTCGGTGCGCAGCGGCGGATTGACCTTGAGCGAGGTGTTGTAGGTCTCGTCCAGGTCGTTCTCGGTCAGGAACATGTGGTGCGGGGTGGCCTCGCAGGTCACCTGGACACCGGCAGCCTTACCGGCACGCACGAGCTCCAGGCCATGAGCGGTGGAGATGTGCTGGATGTGCAGCTTGGCACCGGTCAGCTTGGCAATCTCGATGTCGCGGGCAATCTGAAGCTCCTCGCCGGCGGCCGGCCAACCCTCGAGGGCCAGACGGGTCGAGACCTTGCCCTCGTTGATCTGGCCGTGGCCGACCAGATCCTCGTCCTGGCAGTGGCTCATAAAGACCTTGCCGAACATCTTGCCGTAGTCCATGCAGCGACGGAGCATGCCCGCACCCTGCACGCCGCGACCGTCATCGGTGAAGGCGACGGCGCCGTGGGCGACCATATCGCCCATCTCGGACATAGCCTCGCCCTTAAGGCCGCGAGTCATAGCACCAGAAGGATAGACGCGGCAGTGGCCGACCTCGGCAGCGCGGGACTTGACGAACTCAACGACGGTTCCGTTATCGGTAACGGGGTCGGTGTTGGGCATGGCGCACACGCCGGTGAAGCCGCCCTTGGCAGCAGCGCGGGTGCCGCTCTCGATGTCCTCTTTGACCTCGTAGCCAGGCTCGCGAAGGTGAACGTGCATATCCACCAGGCCGGGGACGAGGTACTTGCCGGAAAGGTCGCGGACCTCGGCTCCCTCGACGGCGAGATTCTCGCCGACCTCGGCGATCTTATCGCCGTCAATCAGGACGTCAACGACACCGTCAAGCTCGACGGACGGGTCGACGACGTGGGCATTCTTAAGAAGCAAGGCCATTATCGGCACCTCCAAGCAGCAGATACAGGATAGCCATACGCACGCAGATACCGGCGTAGACCTGCTCCAGGATGACGGAGCGTTGCGGGTGGTCGGCCATATAGGAGTCGAACTCGACGCCGCGGTTGATGGGGCCCGGGTGACAGATGATCGCGTCGGGCTTCATGAGCTTCTCGCGGTCCTTGGTCAGACCGAAGAGCTTGTGGTACTCGCGAATGGTCGGGAACGGGGCACCCTCGAGGCGCTCCTGCTGCACGCGCAGCATATAGACGACGTCCAGCTCGGGCAGGACGGAATCGAGGTCGCTCGTCACGTGGTCGCAGCCCAGAACCTCGGGCGCCGGCGGCAGCAGCGTGCCGGGGGCCACGGCGTAGGTCTCGCAGCCCATAATCTTAAGGGCAGGGATCAGCGAGCCGCAGACGCGGGAGTGCGCGATATCGCCGACGACGGCGACCTTCAGACCGTGGAAGTCACCCTTGTGCTCCCAGATGGTGTACAGGTCGAGCAGGGCCTGCGTGGGATGGTTGTGCTTGCCGTCGCCGGCGCAGATAACGCTCGCGGGCGAGTTCTGCGTGACGATGTAGGGAGCACCGGCGTGCTTATCGCGCACGACGATGCAGTCGATCTTGTAGGCGTTGAGGGTCTCGACGGTGTCGACGAGGCTCTCACCCTTGACCGTGGAGGTCGAGGAGCCGCCAAAGTTGAGGCTGTCGGCCGAAAGACGCTTCTCGGCGAGTTCGAAGGAGCTGCGGGTGCGCGTCGAGGGCTCGTTGAACATGTTGACGATGGTCTTGCCCTTGAGCGTGGGGACCTTCTTGATCGCACGCTCGTTGACCTCGGAGAACGCCTTGGCGGTCTCGAGGATGAGCTTGATGTCCTCTTCGGAGTACTCGGTAATGTCGATCAGGTGCTTATGGTTGAACGCCACGGTACTACTCACCTCCCAGCGGCGCGGAGCCCACGTGGGAACCCGGCGCGACGTCGTTAATCTCGACAGCGGTGCGGCCGTCTACTTCCTTCATATATAGGTGCACGTTCTCCTCATGCGACGAGGGAACGTTCTTGCCGACAAAGTCCGGCGAGATGGGGAGCTCGCGGTGGCCGCGGTCAACGAGGACTGCCAGCTCAATGCGGCTCGGACGGCCCAGGTCCATAACGGCGTCCAGAGCGGCGCGAATGGTACGGCCCGTATACAGGATGTCGTCCACCAAAACGACGCGCTTGCCGTCGACGCTAAAGGGAATGTTGGTGGCGTGGATCGCGGGAGCGAAATTGGTGGCGTAGTCATCGCGGTAGAAGCTGATGTCCAGGCTGCCGAGCGGAACGTCGACGCCCTCGATCTCCCTGATCTCCTCGGCGAGCTTCTTTGCCAGAAGGTCGCCGCGCGTGACGATGCCGACCAGAGCGAGGTCTTCACAGCCCTCGTTGCGCTCGAGAATCTCGTGCGCGATGCGGGTCATCGCTCGATTGACGGCGGTCTCGTCCATGATGACCGCCTTGGGGGAAGTCGTGCCCATCGATCTCCTTCCTCACATGTCTTGACTGCTGACACAGTCAAAAAAATAGATGCCCGACCGCTCAAAGCGGACCAGACACCCACAGGAAGGGCTGCTCTTTGGCAGCTATGTAATTCCATGTGGGTATCTCGTACCCCTTTAATGGTCAAGGGATAGTGTAGCCAACCTTGAGCTTAATTGCGAGCATAAATACAGAGCAATCCGTAAACGGAGCCCTACGCTCAATAAACCTATATATATTTGTGGGACGAGCTTGAAAACCTTGTTGCGAGCTGGCATAATCCCCCCTGCTGCACGCAAATCGGATCTACGTCCAGGGCCGTGGCGTGGGCACTATCGCCAAAAGAGAAATATCTCTGTGTAGATTGCGCACAGGGAGTGACTTCTGTGCTATAGTTCAGGCTTGTTTGTTAACGCGACATGTTCGTTTGTCGCCCAAGGAGGGTCAGTTATGTCCAAAGTTTGCGAAGTTTGCGGTAAGCACCCCGTTGCCGGTCGCTCCATCAGCCACTCTCACCGCGTCACCAACCGTAAGTTCCGCCCCAACATCCAGCGCGTCTACGTCGTCGTCGATGGTCACCGTCGCAAGATGAACGTTTGCTCCACCTGCCTCAAGTCCGGCAAGGTTGCGCGCTCCTAAATAAGGTCTTACCAACAAGTACCTCGGACTCTCCGGGTCAAAGACCTCGCGTTCATATAGAACTTACCAAAGGCGTCCTCCCCTACGGAGGGCGCCTTTTTGCACTCATTGGGGACGGATTTAAATGAGTGTTTGCGAATGTCAAAGGGATCCTAACCCAGCTGATATGCCTTGTAGCTTGACCTGCGCCCAATAATTGAGGCGATGCGGCAGGCGGATCGTTTTGTTAAAACGCTTCAGTATATTGAAGCGTTTTAGTGTGCCTTTTACGGGAATCTTACCGTTTACCGAATTATTTCTTGCTATCATGCAAGCCGTAGGGTAAATCTCCGATCGCAAGGAGACACAAATGGTGAAAAAGTCACCGGAAAACACTACTCCCGCAATTGTGGACAACGTAGAGGCGCTTGAGGCTAAGCTCGCTCAGATGCGAGAGGCCCAGGCGCTTTTTGCTACGTACACGCAGGAGCAGGTCGACAAGATCTTCTATGAGGCCGCCATGGCCGCCAACAAGGCTCGTATCCCGTTGGCGAAGATGGCCATCGAGGAGACCGGCCGCGGCGTTCTTGAGGACAAGGTCATCAAGAACCACTACGCCGCAGAGTACATCTACAACGCTTACAAGAACACCAAGACCTGTGGCGTTCTGGAGCGCGACGAGGCCTACGGCATCACCAAGATCGCCGAGCCCATCGGCATCGTGGGCGCCGTCATCCCGACGACCAACCCCACCTCCACTGCGATCTTCAAGACGCTGATCAGCCTGAAGACCCGCAACGCCATCATCATCTCCCCGCACCCGGCTGCCGCCAAGTGCACCATCGCCGCCGCCAAGCTCGTGCTTGACGCCGCCGTCAAGGCCGGCGCCCCCGAGGGTATCATCGGCTGGGTCGATGTCCCCTCCATCGAGCTGACCAACATGGTCATGCGCGACGTCGACATCATCCTCGCCACCGGTGGCCCGGGCATGGTCAAGGCCGCCTACTCCTCGGGCAAGCCCGCCCTGGGCGTTGGCGCCGGTAACACCCCGGTCGTCATCGACGACACCGCCGACGTGCTGCTCGCCGTCAACTCCATCATCCACTCCAAGACCTTCGACAACGGCATGATCTGCGCTTCCGAGCAGTCCGTGACCGTCATCGACACCATCTATGACCAGGTTAAGGCCGAGTTCCAGAAGCGCGGCTGCTACTTCGTCAAGCAGGGTGCCGAGATGGAGGCCCTGCGTGCCGCCATGTTCAAGAACGGCGCCCTCGATCACCGCATTCCCGGCATGGCTGCCGCCAAGATCGCCGAGCTCGCCGGCATCGAGGTTCCCGCCAAGACCAAGATCCTGATCGCCGAGGTCACCTCCACCGACCCCGCCAAGGAAGAGTTCTCCCACGAGAAGCTCTCCCCGGTCCTGGCCATGTATCACGCCAAGGACTTCCAGGAGGCCGTCGACAAGGCCGAGCACCTGGTGCTCGCCGGTGGCCCGGGCCACACCGCCTCTCTGTACGTGCACCCCGCCCAGGCCGAGAAGATCAGTCTGTTCGAGCACGTCATGAAGGCCTGCCGTATCGTCATCAACACCCCGTCCTCGCACGGCGGCATCGGTGACCTGTACAACTTTGGCATGAAGCCGTCTCTGACCCTGGGCTGCGGCTCCTGGGGCGGCAACTCCGTCTCCGAGAACGTTGGGGTGAAGCACTTGATCAACGTTAAGACTGTGGCCGAGCGCCGTGAGAACATGCTGTGGTTCCGCGCTCCCGAGAAGGTCTACTTCAAGAAGGGTTCCACGCCCGTCGCCCTCGACGAGCTCGGTACCGTCATGGGCAAGAAGCGCGCCTTCATCGTCACCGACCAGTTCCTCTTCAAGAATGGCAACACCCGCGCCATCGAGGCCAAGCTCGACGAGATGGGCATCGCCCACGACTGCTTCTACGACGTCGAGCCCGATCCGTCGCTGCAGTGCGCACGTCGCGGCGCCAAGCAGATGGCTCTCTTTGAGCCTGACGTGATCATCGCCGTCGGCGGTGGCTCCGCTATGGACGCCGGCAAGATCATGTGGATGATGTACGAGCACCCCGAGTGCAAGTTTGAGGACATGGCCATGGACTTCATGGACATCCGCAAGCGTATCTTCACTTTCCCCGAGATGGGCAAGAAGGCCTACTTCGTCGCCGTCCCGACCTCTTCGGGTACCGGCTCCGAGTGCACGCCGTTCGCCATCATCACCGACAAGGAGACCGGCATCAAGTGGCCGCTCGCCGACTACGCGCTGCTCCCCAACATGGCTATCGTCGACGCCGACAACTGCATGACCGCCCCGCGCGGCCTGACCGCTGCCTCCGGCATCGACGTCATGACCCACGCCATCGAGTCCTACGTCTCCATCATGGCTTCCGACTACACCAAGGGCCTCTCCGAGCGCGCTGCTAAGCTCGTCTTCGAGAACCTGCCCTCCAGCTTCACGAACGGCGCCAAGGACCCGCATGCCCGCGAGGAAATGCACAACGCCTCTTGCATGGCCGGTATGGCCTTCGCCAACGCCTTCCTGGGCCTCAACCACTCCATGGCTCACAAGCTCGGCGCCTTCCATCACCTACCCCACGGCCTCGCCAACGCCGTCATCCTGACCCGCGTTATGCGCTACAACGCCGCCGAGGCTCCCGTCAAGATGGGTACCTTCTCCCAGTATCCTTACCCCAACGCGCTGCACAACTACGCCGAGATGGCCAAGTACTGCGGCATCGAGGGCAAGGACGACAAGGAGGTCTTCGAGAACTTCATCACGAAGCTCGAGGAGCTCAAGGACTTCATCGGCGTCAAGAAGACCATCGCCGACTACGGTGTTGACGAGCAGTACTTCCTCGACACCCTCGACGAGATGACCGAGCAGGCATTCAACGACCAGTGCACCGGCGCAAACCCGCGCTACCCGCTCATGAGCGAGATCAAGGAGCTCTACCTGGACGCCTACTACGGCCGCGAGCCTCAGGACTACGCCGTCTGCTAGTTTTAGCACGGTTTTTAACGGCGGGGGTGCACGGGTGTTTCACACACCCCCGCCGTCGCTTCTATCGCATCGTTGAAAGGATGCAACCATGCTGCTACCCGATTCCAAGACCGAGCTCGTCCGCCGTGGCAACAAGGTCGTTTACGACCTGGGCGACAAGATTGTCAAGGTCTTTAACGAGACCAAGCCTGTCTCCGACGTGTTCAACGAGGCTTTGAATCTTGCCCGCATCAATGAGTGCGGCATCCGCAGCCCCAAGGCTCTCGAGGTTTCCCAGCTCGAGAACGCCAACGGCTGGGCGCTCGTGACCGAGAAGGTTCCGGGCACCACCCTTGCCGAGAAGATGACTGCCGAGCCCCAGCGCTTTGGTGAGTATCTCGAGATGTTCGTCGACCTTCAGATTGAGATCCACGGCTACACCTCCCCGCTGCTCAACCGTCAGCGCGACAAGTTCGCCCGCATGATCGACAGCCTTGATCAGCTCAATGCCACCACGCGCTACAACCTTCAGGAGCGTCTGGACGGCATGACCAAGGAGTTCAAGGTCTGCCACGGCGACTTCAACCCCTCCAACGTCATCGTCGGCGACGACGGCCAGCTCTATGTGTGCGACTGGGCACACGCCACCCAGGGCTCCCCTGCTGCCGACGTTGCCACCACCTACCTGCTCTTCGCCCTCAACAGCAAGGATCAGGCTGAGGCCTACCTGGAGCTCTACTGCGACCGCGCAGACATGCCCATGCAGGTCGTGCGTCAGTGGACGAGCATCGTCGCCGCTTCCGAACTCGCTCGCAAGCGCAACGTGAACGATGAGTTCCTGAAGAACTGGATCGACGTCGTCGATTATCAGTAATATCTGAGCGATTTATTTCGCATCGGAGGCACAAGAAAACCCCGCAGCTCATATGGGCTGTGGGGTTTTCCTTTACCCATCGAGTTTATTCACGCAACAAAATAGACTGCTCCGCATCTCTTCCTAAGAGAGATACGGAGCAGTCCCGCAATTACATCTAATAGCAGAAACGTCGATTAACGGCGGGCCGCCTTAACAAGCTCGGCGACCTTGGCGACGACCTCGTCAATCGCCACGTCCTCGCGCTCGCCCGTGGCACGGTCCTTGAGCTCAACGGTGCCATTCTTAAGGCCACGCTTGCCAAGCACCACCTGATACGGAAATCCCATAAGGTCGTTATCGGCAAACTTAAAGCCGGGACGCTCGTCACGGTCGTCGACGACGACCTCGATACCCTCGGCGCACAAGCCCTCGACGATTTGGTCGCAGACGGTTGCGCACTCCTCCTTCTTGGGATCGAGCGGAATCACAGCGACCTCGTACGGGGCAACGGAAACCGGCCAGACGATACCGTGCTCGTCGTTGTGCTGCTCCACGACGGCAGCGAGCGAACGGGACACGCCCACGCCGTAGCAACCCATGATAAGCGGCTTCTCCTTGCCGTCCTCGTCCATAAAGGTGGCACCCATGGCCTCGGAGTACTTGGTGCCCAGCTGGAAGACCTGGGAAACCTCGATGCCGCGAGCAGCAGAGAGCGGCTTGCCGCAGTGCGGGCAGGGATCGCCGGCGACGACGGTGACCAGGTCGGCCCACTCGTCGACGGTAAAGTCGCGCTCGGGACAGGCACCGGTAAAGTGATAATCGACCTCGTTGGCACCGCAGGCCCACTGCTTGGACTCGCGCAGGCTCTCGTCGCACACCAGACGGATGCCCTCGGGCAGATTGACCGGTCCGATAAATCCCTTGTGCAGACCGTAGGTCTGGAGCTCCTCGTCGGTCATCATACGATAGCCCTTGCCAAAGACGTGCTCGGCCTTGCAGTCGTTGAGCTCGTGGTCGCCCGGGACAATGGCCACGACCGGCTTGCCCTCGGAGTCGATCAACGCCAGCGACTTGCGCGTACCGTTCTCGGGGAAGCCGAAGAACTTGGCGACGGCCTCAATGGTGCCCATGCCCGGAGTCTCGACCTTGGTGAGCGTGCCGTCGCCGGGGCCCTCGGTCACAACGACCTTGGTGCTTGCGGCCTCGTCATCGGCAGCAAAGCCGCAATCGTCGCAGTAGACGAGCGAAGCCTCGCCGGCGTCGGCAAGAGCCATGTACTCGACGGAGGTGTCGCCGCCGATCTCGCCGGAGTCGGCGACAACGGGCAGAGCCTTGATGTAGCAGCGCTCACAGATGTTGGCGTAGGCCTGCTTCATCTTGTCGTACTCCTCCTGCAGACTCTCCTGCGTGGCAGAAAAGCTGTAGGCGTCCTTCATGATGAACTCACGGCCGCGCATCAGGCCAAAGCGGGGACGGAACTCATCGCGGAACTTGTCCTGAATGTGGTACAGGTTGACGGGCAGCTGCTTATAGGAGCGCAGCTCATTGCGCACCAGGGCGGTGACAGTCTCCTCGTGGGTGGGGCCCAGCACGAACTCGCGACCATGACGGTCGTCAAAGCGCACAAGCTCCTTGCCATAGGCGTCGATACGGCCGGACTCACGCCACAGCTCGGCATCGACCATGATGGGCATCATAAGCTCCTGGGCGCCGGCAGCGTCCATCTCGTCGCGCACGATGTTCTCAATCTTGCGGATCGAGCGCCAAGCAAGCGGCAGATAGGAATACAGGCCGGCGGCCTCCTTGCGGATCATGCCGGCACGGAGCAACAGGCGGTGGCTGGCGAGCTCAGCGTCCGCCGGATCCTCTTTAAGCGTCGGAGCATAGAGCTTAGACATATACATTGCTCGAGTCATTTACTTCTCCTCAATAAGCTTGTCGACCTCGGCCATAAGCGCGTCGACAATTTGGTCCTCAGCTACTTTACCAATGATCTGGCCATGCGAAAAGAGCAAGGCCTGACCACGTCCGCAAGCAACGCCCAGGTCGGCATCAGAAGCCTCACCGGGGCCATTAACGGCACATCCCATGACGGCAATCGAAAGCGGCGCGGCATAGTTCTTAAGCCGCTCGGTTACTTCCTCGGCGATGGGAATCAGGTTAACCTGGCAGCGGGCGCACGTGGGGCAAGAGACAATCTCGGGACCACGGCGACGCAGGCCCAGTGACTGCAAAATTCCCCAGGCGACCGGCGGCTCCTCAACCGGATCGGCCGTGAGCGACACACGCATGGTGTCGCCGATGCCTTCGGAAAGCAAGATACCCAAGCCTACAGAGCTCTTGATGGTGCCCTGAAGCTTGGTCCCCGCCTCCGTCACGCCCAGGTGGAGCGGAACATGCGGTATCTCGCGCGACAGGGCGCGATAGGTATCAAGCGTCGTCTGTACGCTATGGGCCTTGGCGGATAGCACGATGTTGGTAAACCCACGGTCCTCAAAGTGCCGCACAAAGCGCTCGCTCGACATCACGAGCTTTTCGGGCTGCGTGAGGTCGTCGCGCTCGGCAATATCTTGCTCAAGCGAGCCCGCGTTCACGCCAATGCGAATCGCGCAGCCCGCGGCACCCGCGGCATCGATGACAGCGTCAACCTTGGCCCAATCGCCGATATTGCCGGGGTTGATGCGCAGCTTGGAGGCACCAGCCTCGACAGCGCCAATGGCGAGCTTATGGTTAAAGTGGATATCGGCGACAATCGGCACCGGAGACTCGGAACAAATCGTGCGAAAGCCCTCGAGCGCAGCCTCGGTAGGCACGCTCACGCGCACGATATCGCAGCCAGCCTGCGCCAACGCGCACACTTGCGCAAGCGTTGCCTGGGCATCAGCGGTATCGGTGCAGGTCATAGACTGAACCACGACCGGAGCGCCACCACCGATCTGCACGCCGCCCACATGCACGGGGCGCGTCAACTCGCGAGGCAAAGGATGGGATAAAGACAATCCAAACACTCCCCTACAGAATAAATCGAAGGATGTCGGAACGAAGCATATAGACAAACAGCAGCGCAAAGAGCGCGATGCCGACATAGCTGACGATTGTCTGCACTTTGAGCGGCAGCTCGCGGCCCGCAATCTTTTGAATGATCTCGATGACCAGCTTGCCGCCATCGAGTGGTGGGATGGGCAGCAGGTTCATAAAGCCAAGCGAGAACGAAATGAGGGCGGCAAACGAAAGGAACGTGGCAGGGCCGGCAGCAGCGGCCTGTGAGGACATAACGCTAATACCCACGATCGAAGAAGACTGATCGAGAATCTCCATCGTATGCTGCGGCTGGAGCAGGCGCATCACGCCATCCGCTGTCTGCACGACATAGGAGAACGACAGGCGAGTCGACGTGATGGGGTCTAAACGGACCACCTGCGTAGAGGCATACACACCTAGGCGCTCGTCCTCTTTGAGCGCAACCGTGGTCGAATGCTGCTTGCCGTCACGCTCGTACTCGATGGCGATATCGTCCTTACCGGCGGCCTTGCCGATGGCATCGTAGACATCCATCCAAGTGGAACATGAGACACCGTCAACCGAAAGGATTGCATCACCGGCCTCGATACCCGCCTTGGCGGCAATAGACCCCTCGTCAACCTGACCGATCACGTTGGTATCCATCGGCACGGTGACACCTGCGATGGAATAGATGCTCATAAGGAGCAAAAAACCCGTCAGGATATTGACGATAATGCCCGCAAGCAGCATAAAGGCACGCTTGACAAAGCCCTGGCCCAAATAGGTGTGCGAGCGCTCGCGCGCAAGGAATTCGGCCTCGTCGCACGGCAGTTCCCATACATCGCCCTCGGCAGTCGCATGCCCGCGATCGAACCGACGGCCGTCAAAGGTGGTATAACCCGCCGCGTCACGCGGCAGAGTCTGGTACTTGGTGGGATAGTAGCTCGGCGAGGGCTTCTCCCCTTCCTCATACCAGGGCGCGATGGAGCCCCAGCCCAGCAAAAGGGCGCATGCCTCGAGCACAACCTCCTCGGAAAGCTCGAGCTCGACAGCAAGGTCGGCCACGGTCACGCGACCATGACGATAGATAGCCGCGAGCACGCGATCGGCGCACGAAACATCGGTCGGATCCATACCGCAGATGGCAGCGTAGCCACCCAGCAGCAGCGGGGTCACGCCAAACTTGGTTCCAATGCGACGCGACGTGTAATGGATGTCAAAGCGGCACGGCAGACCCAAAAAGAACTCGGTCACACGGACGCCGCAGGCACGCGCCGCCAAAAAGTGGCCGCCCTCGTGCAAAAACACGAGGACGGAAAGCATCAGCAGGCCCCAAAAGACCGATGAGAGAACGCTCAGAACAGTATCCATAAAACGAAAAAGCAATCCTTATGGGTTAGGAACGGGTTGCGGCGAGCACCTGCGCAGCCTTTTCACGCGCCCACGCATCGATGTCGCGAAGCTGCTCAAACGAATCGACCGCCTGCATATCGTGGGCGTCCATGCAGGATTCCACAATGCGATCGATATCGGTAAAGCTGCAGCCATCGTGCAGGAAGGCATCGACGGCGACCTCGTTGGCGGCATTGAGCACGCACGGCATGGTGCCACCCGTCTTGCCGGCGCGTTCGGCCAGTGCCAGACAGCGGAAGGTATCCATGTCGGCAGCATCAAACGTGAGCTGCCCCAGCTCGCGGAAATCGATACGAGGCGCCGGGGTATCCCAACGCTCGGGATACGAGAACGCGAACTGGATGGGAATACGCATGTCGGATGCACCGAGATGCGCCATCACGGAGCCGTCGGCGAACTCGACCATAGAGTGAATCTTGGACTGACGCTGCACGACCACGTTAATGAAATCGAGGTCGCAGTTAAACAGATGCATGGCCTCAATGCGCTCCAGGCCCTTGTTCATGAGGGTGGCGGAGTCAATGGTGATCTTGGCACCCATGGCCCACGTGGGATGCGCGAGGGCATCGGCACGCGTCACGCGATCGAGCTCGTCGCGCGTGCAGCCAAAGAACGGACCGCCCGAGCAGGTGAGCCAAATACAATGAGCCTCGCGCGGGTTCTCCCCCAGATAGCACTGGTAAATGGCGGAGTGCTCAGAGTCGACTGGAATAAGCTGGCCCGGTTGCGCCAACGGCATAAGCAAGTCGCCACCGACGACGAGGGACTCCTTGTTGGCAAGGGCAAGGCGCTTATTCGAGGTCAAGGCCGCATGGCTCGCCTCGAGACCGGCGGCGCCCACAATAGCGACAAGCACGCAGTCGACATCGTCGCGACGCGCGAGCTCGCAAACCGCCTGCGCGCCAACGCCGAGCTTCGTTCCCTCGGGCAACTCCTGCAGCACGGCGTCATCGCCATGAGCGGCATCGGCCACGGCAACCGCCGGAACCGAGAACTCGCGGGCAGCGGCAACGAGCTCGGAGGTACTGGAGTTAACGGACAGCGCCGTCACCTGCAGGCGATCGGCATGCTGGCGGCACACATCGAGCGCCTGGGTGCCGATAGAGCCCGTACAACCCAGGATGGCAACGCGAAGGCGTCCATCAGGGCCATACGTCGTCTGGAAGGACATTACAGCACGCCTCCGATCATCAGCAACAGCTGCGCGGTGATGCAACCGAAGATAAGCGAATCGCTACGATCGAGCATGCCGCCGTGGCCCGGGATAAGGTTGCCGGAATCCTTGACGCCCACACCGCGCTTGATGCGCGACTCGATAAGGTCGCCGATAACGCCCAGAATGGACACGACCACGCCGCACAGCAGCGCATAGGGCAGGCTGAGCTTGTAGAAGTGCGTCGCCCACAGGATGAGCCAAATCAAAACCGAGCCCAGGATGCCGCCGACAAACCCCTCCCAGCTCTTTTTGGGAGAAATCTTGGGAACCATCTTGTGCTTGCCGATACGGCTGCCCACGATGTAGGCAAACGAATCGGAGACCCAAAGGGACGCGCAAACGCCCACTGAAAGCAGGGCGCCGGCAAAACCGGGCACGGCATCGCGCAGCAGCACGATAGCCGACAGCATAAAGCCAGTGTAGATGGGACCCATGAGCGTCACGGCCACATCAGAGATGCGGGTACGCGGCGACCAGACATACCAAATGCCCACAGCGAGCATCAAGGCAAAAAGCAGGGCATTCAGCAACATCGAATCGCCCAACGCTGACAGCGGAAAGAGTACGGCGGCAGCGATACCCATGCGCTCGTTAGCCATCTTGCCATCGAGCCTTGTCATACGGAAAAACTCATAGCAGCACAGACCGCTCATGACGGAAACAAAGATGGCCGTGGGCACGATACCCAAAACCAGGCACAGGATAAAGACAACAGCGTAGACGATACCGGCGGCGGCACGGGTAATAAAGCCCGCCAGCCACGAACCGGTGCCGCTCTTCGCTGCAGACGCTCCCGCAGTGGCAGCCTTACGCTCAGGCGTCTTGGGAGCAGTTGCCTTGGGACGATCGGACACGATTAAGCCTCCTCGGACTTGCTCAGTCCACCAAACCTACGGTCACGGCCCTGATAGGCCAAAATGGCGTCGACAAGGCCCCAACGATCAAAGTCGGGCCAATAGGTATCGGTGACATAGAACTCGGAATAAGCCACCTGCCACAGCAGATAGTTCGAAAGGCGCAGCTCACCAGAGGTGCGAATCACAAGCTCAGGATCGGGAAGACCGGCGGTATAGAGGTGGGAAGCCACCATATCGTCATCAATTGCAGCGGGATCGATCTTACCGGTGGCAGCGTCGAGTGCGATCTGACGGACAGCGCGGGTAATCTCGGCACGCGCGCCGTAGTTGACGGCAAGCGCCAGCGTCATACCGGTGTGATCGGCGCACTCGGCTAGACCGCGTTCAAAAACGTCGCGAGTCTTCTTGGGCAGCGCTGAAATATCACCCAAAAAGACAACACGCACGTTTTCGCGCTTCAGAAGCGGCAGCTCGTCGATAAACGTCTTGGCAAACAGGTGCATCAAGACGTTGACCTCATGCTGCGGGCGGTTCCAGTTTTCGGTAGAAAACGCATAGGCCGAAAGCACGTCGACGCCCAGACGCACGCAGGCGGTAATAATCTCGCGAAGGGAGACGATACCCGCCTTGTGGCCCTCGGTGCGTGCAAGACCACGCGACGTGGCCCAACGACCGTTGCCGTCCATGATGCACGAGATATGGTGCGGAATGTTATTGAGGTCAAGGTCGGAAAAACCGACGCCCGCAGGGGCGTCGGCAAAGTACTCGACCAGTTTATGCTCGTCGTATTGCACCTTAGATCTCCATGACCTCGGCTTCTTTTTCCTTCAGAAGCTCCTCGACCTTGGCGACATACTCATCGGTGTGCTTCTGGACCTTGGCCTGCTCGCGACGGACATCGTCCTCGGTGAGCTCCTCATCGCGCTCGAGCTTATTGTTGAAGTCGCGACGGATGTTACGGATAGACACCTTGGCCTGCTCGGCGTACTCGCGGCACTCCTTGACGAGCTCGCGACGGCGCTCCTCAGTGGGAGCCGGGAACGGAAGACGAACGACGGTGCCATCGGAGTTGGGGGTAATACCCAGATCGGAAGCGCCGATGGCCTTGACGATAGCATTGATGAGTGCCTTGTCCCACGGCTCGATGAGCAGCATGTGGGCCTCGGGGGTCTTGACGGCGGCAACCTGCGTGACCGGCGTGGGAACACCGTAATAATCGACGGTGATGTCGGACAGAATGTTGGCATTGGCGCGGCCGGTACGGACCTTGGAGAAGTTATGCTTGAGGGACTCGAGCGACTTGTCCATATGGGCGGTGATGTTCTCTGCCATGCTTAATCCTCCTGATAGACGAGCGTGCCGACGGGCTCACCCGCGAGCGCGCGCTTGACGGTGTCCTCGCCATCGATGTTGAGGACCAAAATCGGCATACGGTTGTCCTGGCACAGTGCCGTAGCCGTGGAATCCATAACCTGCAGACCGCGGACGAGAACCTCGTGATAGGTAATCTTGTCAAAACGGACGGCATCGGCGCACTTGACGGGATCCTTGTCGTAGATGCCATCAACCTTGGTGGCTTTAATCAGAATCTCGGCGCCGATCTCGCACGCACGAAGAGCCGCTGCGGTGTCGGTCGTAAAGTACGGATTGCCCGAACCGGCGGCAAAAATAACGACGTTGCCCTTGGAAAGGTGGTTGATGGCGCGACGGCGAATATAGGGCTCGCAGATCTCGTTCATCTGGATAGCGCTCATCACGCGGCAGGGAACATCGTTATGCTCGAAGGCATCCTGCAGGGCGAGCGCGTTCATAACGGTTGCCAGCATGCCCATGTAGTCGGCCTGAGCACGCTCCATGCCACCGGCAGCGCCGGCCATGCCGCGAAAAATGTTGCCGCCGCCGACAACGACGCCGACCTCATGGCCAACGGCGAGCAGCTCCTTGACCTGCTTGGCAAGATGGTCGGTAACTTTGGGGTCGATGCCATATTGGCCGTCGCCCATCAGTGCTTCGCCGGAAAGCTTAAGAAGCACGCGTTTATATCGGATGTCGGACAAAGCGATCCTCCTTTAATTAGACTTTCAATATGATATCAAAGGCTCTGATAAGAGCCATGAAAAAGCAGGCTGTGAGTAAAACCCACAGCCTGCTCATTACCAGCTACAAGAGCTTATTTACTCGCCACGGACCAGACGGTCAAAGGCAACGACGGTAATGGTGTCGCCGAGCTCCTTGGAGACCTGCTCAGCGTACTTCTTGATGGTGAGGGAGCTGTCCTTGATGAACTCCTGCTCGGTGAGCACGGACTGCTTGTAGAACTTCTCCAGACGGCCAACAGCCATCTTCTCCTGGATAGCCTCGGGCTTGCCGGACTCGGCAGCCTGGGCCATGTAGATCTGCTTCTCGTGCTCGACGGTCTCGGCCGGAACCTGATCGCGGGTAGCGCAGATCGGTGCGACGGCGGCAACCTGAAGGGCAACGTCGTGAGCGAAGGTCTTGAAGGACTCAGCCTGAGCGGTCTCGACCTTCTCGAAGGCGAACTCGACGAGGACGCCGATCTTACCACCCATGTGGATGTAAGAAGCGAGCGCGCCGTTCTCGGCCTTGCGGGCAGCGAAGCGGGAGATCTTCATGTTCTCGCCCATGATGTGAATCATCTCGGTGAGCTCGGAGGAAACGGTCTCCTCGCCCATCGGCTTCTCGAGCAGAGCGTCGACGTCAGCAGGCTCGGTGGTAGCGACAACCTCAGCGACCTTAGAAGCAAAGCCGGTGAACTTGGCGTTGGAGCCAACGAAGTCTGTCTCGCAGGAGAGCTCGAGCAGAGCGCCGGTCTTGCCATCCTCGGAGACGAACGCGGCGACAGCGCCCTCGTTGGTCTCGCGGCCAGCCTTCTTGGCAGCCTTGGCGAGGCCGTTCTTACGCAGAACGTCGACAGCGGCGTCCATGTCGCCGTCAGCCTCGACGAGAGCCTTCTTGCACTCCATCATCGGGGAGTCGGTCATCTCGCGGAGCTGCTTGACCATAGCGGCGGTAATCTGGGCCATTGTGGTTCCTTTCAAAGAGATGAAAAAGAATTAACTAAGACTGATTTACTCGGCCTTGGGCTCAGCGGCCATCTCGGCCTCGGAGACCTGCTCCTTACCGGAGCCAGCGAGGCAGGCGTCAGCCATGAGCTCGCACATAAGGGTGACAGCGGAGATAGCGTCATCGTTGCAGGGGATGCCGTACTCGACCTCGTCGGGATCGGAGTTGGTGTCGATCAGAGCGACGACGGGGATGTTCAGGCGCTGAGCCTCCTTGATGGCGTTCTCCTCGCGCTTAGTGTCGATGACGAAGAGAGCCTGGGGCAGACCCTTCATGTCGCGGGCGCCACCGAGGTTGGTCTGGAGCTTGGTGAGCTCCTTGCCGAGCACAGCCTGCTCCTTCTTGGGGAGCACTGCCATGCGGCCGTCCTCGACCATGGCCTCGAGCTCCTCCATGCGGTTGATGCGGGAGCGGATGGTGACGAAGTTGGTCAGCATACCGCCGAGCCAACGCTGGTTGATGTAAGGCATGTTGGCGCGCTCAGCAGCGTTCTTGACGGCCTCCTGAGCCTGCTTCTTGGTGCCGACGAACAGCACGTTGCCACCCTTGGCGACGTTCTTGACGAAGGTGTAGGCCTGGTCGGCGTCGAGGATGGTCTGCTTGAGGTCGAGGATGTAGATGCCGTTGCGCTCACCGAAGATGAACGGCTTCATCTTGGGGTTCCAGCGACGGGTCTGGTGACCGAAGTGGCAGCCGGCCTCGAGCAGGGTGCGGATATTAATCTTGGTAGCCATGTTAAACCTCCTGTGGTTTGCCTCCGCGCGGGGTCATCCTCCAAAACCAACCCGGACATGTGCTACCAAAGCCCGGGCACCACGGTATGAAGTAGCCGCGCGTGCGTGATAAAAACATGTTGCCGTGAAGCAACCCGATGAATGATAGCAGGAATGCTTCTTCCTGCCAACCCGCAATCAAAACCACACACCTGAGTGCGGCGCGGGACGTCCCAGCCACTATTCGCCGCGGGGATGGGCTTGAGCCACGGCACGTTTGAGCCGATCGGGCGTGAGGTGCGTGTAGATCTGCGTCGTGGACAGGCTCGCATGACCCAGCAGCTCTTGAACCGAGCGCAGGTCCGCACCGCCCTCGAGCAAGTCGGTCGCAAAGGTATGGCGCATCGCATGCGGGGCGATGTCGGCCGGAATGCCGGCGAGTGTCGCCAGAGTATGGAACCGCCGCCTGAGCATAGCGGCACTCATGCGATTACCGCGCGCCGATATAAGCAGCGGATGCGGCCCGGTAGCGGAGTCACGGCGCTTTGCCTGAGCGAGCAACTCCGGCCTCCCCTCCTCAATATAGAGACGCGTCGCCTCGAGCGCACGACGATACAGAGGGACGATACGTTCTTTGCTCCCCTTGCCCCACAGGCGCAGCGTGCGTTCGGACCACGCAATGGACTCCACATTGAGTGCTGCGAGCTCAGAGATACGGGCGCCCGAGGCATAGAGCAGCTCGAGCATCGCCGCATCGCGCAGTCCCGCGGGTGTTGAGGTATCAGGCGTCTTGAGCAGCGCCTCCACCTGTTGGGTCGTCAGCACACCGGGTAGATCGCGCGGGAGCTTGGGCGAGGAAATTGCCGAGACCACATCGCCCTCCACGACCCCCTCGGCAGCCATCCACCGATAGAGCGAGCGAACGGCAGACAGGTGTGCCGCAAGCGTTCGGGGAGCCACCTGCCCACGCGAAAGCTCGGCAAGATAGCGACGAATGGTGCGCACGTCGGCAGCGAAAGCATCTATATCCTCGCGCTCGCACCAGGCAGCAAAGCGCTCCAGCCTCGAGCCATAGGCCGTCACCGTGTTGGGAGAAAGCCCCTCGACACGTGAGATATAGGCGATAAACGAGTCGACGGTGTCGTACAGGTCAAAGGCTATGACCGGTCGCCTCCAAACAGATCGGGGCGAGTGGCCAGATAGGCATCAAGGGCCTCGAGCGCACGGTCCGCATAGGCCTGGTAGCGGTCGCGCTTGCTGCGGCGCTTACCATCCTCGAGTGGCGGCACCAGGCCAAAGTTGACATGCATAGGCTGATAGCCCACGGTGGCAGGATCGGTCGCATAGCCCACGAGCGCACCCAGGGCGCCCACACGCGGCAACTCGACGCCCGCGGCACCGATAGCCTCGGCATAGGTGTTGAGCGCCGCGAGCAGACCTGTCGCCACGGCTTCCATGTACCCCTCGGTGCCGGTGATCTGACCGGCCAGGCGCACGCCGGTACCGGGCACGGCAAAGGTGCCATCGAGCACGTGCGGGGCGTCGACAAAGGTATTGCGGTGCATGACACCGTAGCGGAAGAACTCAGCGTTCTCCAGGCCCGGCACCATATGGAAGACGCGCTTCTGCTCGCCAAAGGTCAGGTTGGTCTGGAAGCCCACCAGGTTATAGGCGGTCTTCTCCTTGTTCTCGGCACGCAGCTGAATCGCCGCCCAGGGGCGACGTCCGGTACGCGGGTCGGTGAGGCCGACGGGCTTCATGGCACCAAAGCGGATGGCATCCTTGCCGGTGCGCGCGACCTCCTCGGCGGGCTGGCAGGCCTGGAACAGATCGCCACCCTCAAAGTCTTTGAGCACCACGCGGTCGGCCGTGGTAAGCGCCTCGATAAAGGCCTCGTACTCCTCCTTGTTGAGCGGAGCGTTGAGATAGTCGCCGCTCCCCTGCTCCTCGTAGCGCGACTGCGAGAACAGCACGTCCATATCGAGCGTGGAGGCATCGACGATCGGCGCCGCGGCATCGAAGAACGCAAGGGCGTCGCCACCGACGAGCTTCATGACCTCTTCGCTCAGCGCAGGTGAACACAGCGGGCCCGCGGCAATGACCACGTGGCCCTCGGGAATCTGCGTGACCTCGCCGTGCACGACCTCGATATTGGGACGAGCGGCAACTTCGGCCTCGACAAGCTCGGAAAACTTGACGCGATCGACCGCTAAGGCGCCACCGGCGGGAACAGCCGCGCGATGGGCGCAATCGAGCAGAACTGAACCCATGCGCTCAAGCTCGGCCTTCAGCAAACCAGCCGCGGAATCCGGACGGGTCGACTTAAACGAATTGGAGCAGACGAGCTCTGCCAGGTGATCGGTATGGTGGGCCGGGGAGCTCACCTGGGGGCGCATCTCGCACAGCTTTACGGCAAACCCGCGATCTGCCAGCTGGATCGCGCACTCCGAACCCGCCAGACCGCCACCGATAACTGTCACCTGATCGAACTGCATCTGCAAACACCTTTCTAATTGACACGTTTTCCATTGTGACCGAAGGGTGTCTGGGCGTGAAGGGCAAACTTGGAGGGCGCATACCTTCCATCCATCATGCGCTCGATAAGGCCCTCGAGTTCAAGCGAACCCAAGAGTTTGAGTACGCCGACAGCATCGAGCGAGACGAGCGCCGCGATGTCGTCGACCTTGAGCGGAGAGGCGATGAGCGCATGCATCACGGTCTGCTGCGTTGAATCCAGGTCGGCAATGCCGGGAGCATCGGGGCGCGAGTAGCGCAGGGTTCCATAGATGCGTGAGATAGCCATCTCGATAGATTCCTCGTCGATGATGCAGCAGGCACCGTTCGCAATGAGGTAATTCGTGCCACGCGACTCGGGCGATAGGATCGACCCCGGTACGGCAAGAAGTTCTCGCCCCAAATCCATAGCAGCCTCGGCTGTAGAAAACGTCCCGGAAGGCATACCCGCCTCGGATACAAAGAGGGCTTGCGACAGGGCCGCGATCACGCGATTGCGGCGCGGAAAGGCAAACTTGCGAGGACCCATGCCCCACGGGGAGATCGACACGACCGCGCCACCCGTATCGAGCGTGCGCGTAATAAGCCCCGCGCTCGAGCGCGGATAGACCACGTCGGCGCCCGTCCCCAGCACCACGACGTGTTTGCCGCCAGCGTTGACCGCAGCCCAACCCGAGGCCTGGTCGCAACCGACCGCGCCGCCCGAAACTACCGTCACTCCCGCCTCGACCGCCACCTTTGCCGCAAGCTCTGCCACGGCAAGACCATACGGCGAGGCTTTGCGCGCGCCGATGATGGAGAGCGCGGGCGTCGAAAGCACCTCGGGGTTGCCGCGCACATAGAGCGTCTGGGGTACATCAGAAAGCTCCAAAACAGTCTCGGGAAACAACGCATCACCTGGATGCAGCTCAAAGGTCCCCTCTGCCATCATTGGTCCCTCCTTCCCTGATACATCGCCGCCTCGAGCACGTGGTCCTGCGTCACTTGCTCGCTCTCGGCGACATCTGCGATCGTGCGCGCAATGCGAACCAGGCGCACGATGCCGCGGCCCGTGAGATGCGTGCGCTTCGACAGGCCGAGCACACACTTCTCCGCCGCATCATCGAGCTCAAAGGTCGAAACGACGCCGTCAATGGACCGCGTCTCATCATCCTCGGCCTCGGCATCCGCATCGTCCATACGGGACTCGCGCCAGGCGCGAAAGGCGCGACCGCGCACAACGTAGTCACGTAACTCGGCCGACGACATACCCTCCGCTCCCTCGATAATCACCTGGGGGTCGGGACGGATCACATCGATCATCATGTCGATACGGTCGGCCAAAGGACCGCGCAGTTTAGACCGATAGCGCTCGACCATCGCCGCCGAGCAGCGACACGGCACCTCGCGATCACCCAAGAAGCCGCAGGGGCAGGGATTGCTCGCAGCCAGCAGCTGAAAGCGCGACGGGAAGGTAAAGGCCCCGTCGACGCGTACGATCCTCACATAGCCGCGCTCGATGGGCTGACGCAGCGTCTGCAGCACACCCGTGGGAAACTCGGCAAGCTCGTCCAAAAAGAGCACGCCGCCATGAGCAAGGCTGATCTCACCCGGATGCACCGGGCGTCCTCCGCCAATGAGGCCCGCCGTTGAAATGCTGTGATGGGGACTGCGGAAGGGCCGGTGTCCCGCCAACAAGCCATCAATGTTCTCACCCAAAACCGAATGGATGCACAGCGCCTCCTGTTGATCCTCAACGGAAAGCTCGGGCAGGATGCCGGTCATACGACGCGCGAGCATCGTCTTGCCCGATCCCGGGGACCCGATCATAAGCAAACCGAGCTCACCCGCTGCCGCCAGCGCCATGCCGCGTTTGGCAACCTCCTGCCCTAGCACGTCGGCATAGTCGAGTTCGGGCTCAAAGGTCGCCTCAACACCCTCGGAATCCAAGTAGTGCCGCGCGGCATCGCCCATGCCATGGGCAAGCTGAGACAAATGATCGATGAATCCGCAATCAACGCCCGCAAGCGGCACATGCTGATCGGACCTGCCGGCGATAAAGGACAGCCCCATATCACGCGCCAATAGCTGAAACGCCACCTCGCCCTTGACAGGAAGCACCGTACCGTCCAAGCCAAGCTCACCAGCGATAAGACAACGATCGAGGTTGTCGCGGGGAATCTGACCATCGGCCGCCAATACCGCGATTGCGATGGGCAGATCAAAGCCGCTACCGGTTTTGCGAATATCGCCAGGCGCCAGATTGACCGTAATGCCCGAGCGCGGGATCTCGAACCCGGCGGAGCGCATCGCGCAGCGAATACGACCGCGTGACTCCATCACCTCCATACTCGGAATGCCGAGCATCTGAATACCCGGAACGCCGCCGGCAAGCGAGACCTCGACCGTGACGGGAATCGCCTCGACGCCGCGGATGCAGGCCGCGTGAACGGCAAACGTCTCGAACGCCATCACGACACCTGCCAATCGAACGCGTTGTACTGATGCTCGATCTCGGCGATATGCCCGCCACGAATGGTGACACCCACGGCATCGAAGCGAATCGCCTTGAGCGGATAATGCTCCATGAGATAGCAACTTGCGATGCGGCGGTAGCGGCGTTGCTTTTGGGCGTCCACGGCCTCCTCGGGAAAGACCCGCGTGCTGCAATCCAGTGCAACGCGTCTGGTCTTGACCTCGGCCATCACCACGACATCGTCGAGCTCATCGAGCAGCACCAGATCGGCCTCGCCCTCGGAGCAACGATATCCCTGCTCCAGCAAGGTGTAGCCGCGCTCGTTAAAGTAGTCGATGGTGATCAGCTCGCCCAGCATGCCCAGCTCGCGGGGACTGAGTCCCTTGATAAACTCAGGCGTCATCGCCCCGCAGTCGAGCTCGCCGTTTTCCCAACGCTCCTTGAGCTGCTGCGTCTTGCTCTTTTTGCTTGCGGCACTCATGGGGTCTCCTTTCCCGCACGCTGCATTGCCCCGATGATGAGGGCACCTTTCGTGCGGGTAAGTACCGGAAGCAAACCAAAAGCTGACCAAATGCCGTCAAAAAACGGGCCGTACGCAGCAATGGTGTTGCGTACGGCCCGCTACCAGCAGGTTTATAAAACCCCAGAGGTCCCTGTCTCCACAATTGACCTAGAAAAGGCGCTCAGTCTGCAGAAAGTTTCCGCAAAAGCTCACGCGGTGCAGTGGACAAAGTCCATGTTTGCGAATGGCCTCGATATGCTCGGGGCTTGCATAGCCCTTCGACTCGGCCAGATGGTACTCGGGATACTCGGCGTCGTACTCGACCATCATCTCGTCACGCGTGACCTTGGCCATGATGGATGCCGCGGCGATACAGGCGATCTTGGCATCGCCCTTGACCACGTCGCGCTCGTTAGGAACGGCGCCCAAGGGGTTGCCATCCATGAGGACGTAGTCGGGTTCAAGTCCCGTATCGGCCACGGCGCCCGCAACGGCGGCACGGATAGCACGGGCCATGCCCATCTCATCGATATCCTTCGGCGCGATATGGCAAAAACCGATCGCCGTCGCCACCTCGGCAATCTTCACCGAGAGCAACTCGCGGCGCGCGGGCGTGAGCTTTTTGGAATCGTTGATACCCCAGACGCGCGGCTCCATAGGAAGACAGACGGCGCATACCGTCAAAGGGCCGGCCACCGATCCGCGACCTACCTCGTCGACACCAACGACCACACCATCACCGCCGAGCTCATGCATAAGCTCGTACATGTCATTGACGCGCTCGCGCTCGGCAAGCTCTTTGTCATGGCGTTTGAGGGCGCGTTCACAAGCCTTGATCACCTGCTGGCGCGGGTCCTCGCGATAATGCTCCACGAGGGCGGGAATCTCCTCAAACGTAGCGCTCGCCAACTCACCGGCAACCTGCGATGCCGAAACCGAGCTCGTCATGTTGGCCATACCAGGCCCTCCTTGCATGCAAATCAGATAAAAAGAAGGGCCACCCGAAGGTGACCCTTGTGTCCAAACGAGTGGACAGACGCTGCGATCTTCTTAGCGCTTCTCGGGGATGCGAGCAGCCTTGCCCACCTTGTCGCGGAGGTAGTACAGCTTGGCGCGACGGACGCGACCATGACGGACGACCTCGAGCTTGGCGATCTTGGGGCTGTGAAGCGGGAAGGTACGCTCAACACCGACACCGAAGGACATCTTGCGGACGGTGAAGGTCTCGCGGGCACCGGCGCCGGCCATGCGGATGACGTCGCCCTGGAAGACCTGGATGCGCTCGCGGTCGCCTTCCTTAATGCGGTAGTGAACCTTGACGTTGTCGGCGACGCGAACCTGAGGAATGTCCTCGCGGATCTGCTGACGCTCGATTGCGCGGATGTAATCCATGTGCAATTCCTTACTCTTCTAGAGGTGCCGTACCACCTTGGCCGGCACGTAGTTGAACAAACGTATTCGAGTATACACGCGCGGGTTTCTGCTGCAAGAACATTTTTTCACGCAGACAAAAAGACAAAACCCGCACATGATAACCGCCCGTCTCACGAATGAGACGGGCGGCATGAAGGGGGCTACGCTAGGCGTCTAAACCCAAAACGTTAGGCGGAACGCTTGGCCTCGAGCTTGGCCTGAGCGGCAGCCAGGCGCGCGAGGGGCACGCGATAGGGCGAGCAGGACACGTAGTCCACGTCGGCCACGTTAAACAGGCCCTTGATGGACTTGGGGTCGCCGCCGTGCTCGCCGCACACGCCAAAGTGCATGTCAGGATTGGTGGCGCGGCCCTTCTCGACGGCCAAGCGCACGAGCTCCAGCACCGCCGCGTCGATGGTCTCGAAGGGGTTGTCTTTCAGGATCTTTTTATGCATGTACAGCGGGATGAACTTGGCCTCGGCGTCATCGCGCGAGAAGCCAAAGGTCGTCTGGGTGAGGTCGTTGGTGCCAAAGCAGAAGAAATCTGCGTGATGTGCGATCTCGTCGGCGACCATGCAGGCACGCGGCAGCTCGAGCATCGTGCCCACGGAAATATTGAGCTCGACGCCTTCCTCGGCGGAAACCTCGGCGATCACGTGCTCGATAACCTCGCGGGTCTGGACATGCTCGGCCGTGATGGAAACGAGCGGAACCATGATCTCGGGGCGCGGGTCGACACCCTCCTTGATAAGGCGGGCAGCGGCCGTGGCGACGGCGCGAACCTGCATGAGCGGCAGATCGCCAAAGACGACGGACAGGCGCACGCCGCGCAAGCCCAGCATGGGGTTGGACTCGACCATGCCGTCAATGCGACGCAGGCGGGCGCGCAGGGCAGTGAGCTCCTCCTCGGGAGCGCCGGCGGCCTCCTTCTTGGTGATGGCGACCTCGAGCTCGCGAGGATTATCCAGGAACTCATGAAGCGGCGGATCGAGCAGGCGGACGACCACATCGCGACCGGACATGGTCTTGAACATCGCCAGGAAGTCCTCGGTCTGAACCTTGAGTAGGTCGGCCAGGGCCTGCTGCTTTACGGCCTCGTCATCGGACAGGATAAAGCTCTGGATGATGTTCTTGCGGTCGCCCAGGAACATATGCTCGGTGCGGCACAGGCCGATGGCCTCGGCGCCAAACTCGAGCGCGAGTGCAGCATCCTCGGGGTTGTCGGCGTTAACGCGCACGTGGTTGGCGTGGCCGCAGGTCTCGTCCAAGCGAATCTCGTCGGCCCAGGACAGGATGGTGTCCAGGTCGCCGGTGAGCTCGGCCGAAACCAGGTCGACGGCGCCGTCGACGACGATGCCCTGGGTACCGTCGATGGAGATGACATCACCCTCGCGCAGCACGCGGTCGCTGCCCTCGATGTGCACGACCTTCTCGGCGGCGTCGATATGGAAGAGCTCGACACCGCAGACGCAGGGCGTACCCATGCCGCGGGCGATAACGGCGGCATGGCTCGTCTTGCCGCCATGGCTGGTCAGGATGCCCTCGGCGGCGACCATGCCCTTCAGGTCGTCGGGGTTGGTCTCCCAGCGGACCAGAATGACCTTGTGGCCCTCGGCGGAACGCGCGACGGCGTCATCACTCGAGAACACGACCTCGCCCACGGCGGCACCAGGGCTGGCGTTAAGGCCGCTGGCCAGGGCCTCGTACTTCTTGGAGGCGTCGAACTGCGGGTGCAGGAGCTGATCGAGCTGCGCGGGATCGATGCGGCTCACAGCCTCCTCGCGGGTGATCAGGCCCTCCTCGACCATTTCGATAGCAATGCGCAGGGCGGCAGTGGCGGTGCGCTTGCCCACGCGGGTCTGGAGCATCCAGAGCTTGCCCTGCTCGATGGTGAACTCGATATCGCACATATCGCGGTAATGATCCTCGAGCGTCAGGAACACGCGCTCGAGCTCCTCGCCTGCGGACTCGAGGCCCGAGGTGGTCTTGAGGTCGGCGATGGGCTCGGTGTTTCGGATGCCGGCGACGACGTCCTCGCCCTGGGCATTCACCAAAAAGTCGCCATAGAACTCCTTGGTGCCGTCGGCCGGGTTGCGCGTAAAGGCGACGCCGGTCGCAGAGGTCTCGCCCTTGTTGCCAAAGGCCATGGCCTGGACGTTGACGGCGGTGCCGAGCTCGTCGGAAATGCCGTGCTGCTTGCGGTAGATGCAGGCGCGCTCGTTCATCCAGCTGCCAAAGACGGCCTGGATGGCAAGGCGCAGCTGGAGCTCCGGATCGTGCGGGAAAACGGGCTTACCGTCGGCGACCTCGAGCTCGGGATACAGGGTCGCCTCGACGTTCTCGGAGAAGATGCCCTTAAAGGTCTCGACGAGCTCCTGCAGGTCCTCGGCCGAAAGCTCGGAATCGACACGAACGCCGGCGACCAGGCGGGCCTGGGTCAGGGCGTTCTCGAATAGGTCGGCGTCGACGCCCATGACGACGTTGGAGAACATCTGGATAAAGCGACGGTAGCTGTCCCAGGCAAAGCGCGGGTTCTGCGTCTGCGCGATAAGGCCCTGGACGGAATCGTCGTTGAGGCCCAGGTTGAGGACCGTGTCCATCATGCCGGGCATGGAGAACGGAGCGCCCGAGCGAACCGACACGAGCAGCGGATCGGAGGCATCGCCGAGTTTCTTGCCGCAACGGGCCTCGAGGTCCGCCTCGGCGGCAACGATCTCATCGAGTGCGCCTTCGGGCCAGACGTTGCCGGCACCGGAGTACTCGACACAGGTCTGGCAGGTAATGGTAAAGCCACCGGGAACCGGCAGACCGATGCGGCTCATCTCGGCAAGGTTTGCGCCCTTGCCGCCAAGCACGAAGTTCATGGACTTGTCGCCCTCAGTGACACAGGTGCCCAGGGCGTCGGTTCCAAAACGGTAAACCCTCTTGCAATCGCTCACGATACTTCCCCTTCCATGCACTCTCGCGCACGACCGTGGTAACGAATCGACCCGCCGGATGCGAGCCGTGAGGGTACTATACGGCGGGCGTTGAGCGGGCTTGCGAAGAGGGCGCGGGGTTTGGTAAACGTGATAAATGTGACGGTAAACGGTAGGTAAAAGTGGTTACCTTATGAAGATACCAATACAACGAACTTGCAGGTCAAATGCAAGTATATTGCTAAATCGCTTTACCATTATCGTGCATTATTTTAGGCAGTCTTTATTAGACGGGGCATTTTTAGCTACCCCAATGAGCTAGCTTTGTTGGGCTCGACGAGCGGCGCGGCGGGTACGGGCTTCTTGGATTTCCATCAAATGACCGATGATCTCGGCAGCGCTTTCCTCGATGGCCTTGCCGTCGGTACGAACCACAAAGCAGCCCAGGCGTTTCATGAGCGCGCGGGCTTCAGCAAGCTCGCTGCACACGCTCTCGGGCTCGGCATAGGAGCCCGCGACGGCGCGGGCGTAGTCATCACCCAAGCGGCTATCGCGAATCTCGGAAATCACATCGACGGTCGAAATCAAGCCAAACAACCGCATCGGGTCGACCTCGTAAATCGACTTCGGCGGCTCCATGCCGTGCGCGAGCGGAACGTTGGCAACCTTGTAACCCTGATAGGCCAAATACATCGACAGCGGCGTCTTGGACGTGCGCGACACGCCCAGCAGCACGATATCGGCACCCGACAGATCGTCGCAGCCGCGCCCGTCGTCGTGCTCAACGAAATACTCCATGGCTTCGATGCGATGGAAATAGCGGTCATCGGTCTTGTGAATCACGCCCGCAATGCCCTTGGGCGGCACACCGATGAGTGACGACAGCACGGCAAGCGTCGGGCCGATCAGGTCCACCGAACGGATATGCAGCATGCCCAGGTAATCGAGCACGCGGGCGCGAAGCACCGGATCGACAATGGTATGGAACACGGCAATATCGCGATGATCCGCATCGACACGCGGGCCCACAAACGATTTAACCTGCTCCACCGAGGTCACCTTGGGGAGGCGCAAGAGACGAAAAGCCCCTTCATCAAATTGCCCGGACGCCGCAAGCACCACCTCACAAGCGGTATCACCGAGCGAGTCGGAGATAACGATGACGGTGGGACGAGCGGTGACCAGGCAATCCATGCGGGGCTCCTTTTGCGCTTATGTGCAGGCTGGCTTACTTTTTGCGGGCAAGCTCACCGATGTTGGCGATGCCGGAGAAAACGGCCTCGAAGCGGTTGAGCAGCTTAAGGCGATTATCGCGAAGCTGCTCGTCCTTGTCCATGACCATGACCTCATCGAAGAAACGGTCGATGGGCGCGCGCAGGGCGGCGAGGGCGGCAAATGCGGCCGGGTAGTCCTCGGCAGCAAGGGCGGCATCGACGGCGGTCTGAGCAGCCTCGGAGGCGTCGGCGAGCGCAAGCTCGACCTCGCCCATCAGGCTGCGGTCATACTCAGCACCCAGCTCGGGCTTGGAGATATGCGCGGCGCGAGCATAGGCGGTCGCCAGGTTGTCGAACGTCTCAGCATCGTTCTTGCGGGCCTCGTCGAGGGCGGCGCAGCGGGCGAAGAAGACGGACGGGGCGATGATGTGCACCGCGGAGACGGCGGCGACGGTATCGGCCGGAATCTTTTCGTCGCGGGCCATGCTCACCAGGCGGCCATGGAAGAAGTCACGAACCTGCTGGGCGACCTCGGCGGCGTCGAACTCAATGCCCTGCTCACTGTAGAGTTCGAGGGCAAAGTCGATGAGCAACGTGGGGTCGATCGGCAGACGGTCGCGCAGGATGTTGATAATGCCGATAGCGGCACGACGCAGCGCGTAGGGGTCGGAGGAGCCGGTCGGGGGCTCACCGATGGCAAAGATACCGGCGATGGTATCGAGCTTGTCGGCGCAGGCCACGATGCAGCCAGCGGTGCCCTCGGGCAGCTCGTCACCGGCAAAACGGGGACGATAGTGATCGCGAATAGCATGAGCGACCTCGTCGTTCTCCCCCATCGCGGTCGCGTAATAACCGCCCATCACGCCCTGCTGGCTCGTGAATTCGACGACGGCGTTGGATACCAGGTCGGCCTTGCACAGGTGCGCGGCGCGAGCAGCGTCGGCGGCAAGATGGGCGCCCAAATGAGCCTCGCGGGCGATAGCGAGCGCGAGCTGCTCAATACGCTCGGACTTGGCGAGCACGCTACCGAGCTTCTCCTGGAAGGCGACCTTGGCCAGACGCTCGCGGAACTCGTCGAGGGAGATCTTCAGGTCCTCCTCGTAGAAGAACTTGGCGTCGTCCAGACGGGCGCGCACGACGCGCTCGTTGCCGTCGATCACGCGCTCGGCGTTCTCGGGCTTGCTGTTGGAGACGACCACGAACTCACGCGTCAGCTTGCCCTCGCCGTCATAGATCGGGAAGTAGCGCTGGTTGGTGAGCATGGACTCGCAGATGATCTCGTGCGGGACCTTGAGGAACTCCTCATCGAAGGTACCGACGAGCACCGTCGGCCACTCGCAGAGGTTGATGACCTCCTCGAAGACCTTCTTGGGCGTATCGACATGGCAGCCGGGACGGGCAGCCTCGACCTCGGCGATACCGGCGAGGATGACCTCACGACGACGCTCGGCAGAAAGCACACCTGCGTCCTCGAGCACCTGCTCGTAAACAGCGGGGCTGGCAACCACATGGTCGCCAGGCCCAAGTACGCGATGGCCGCGCGTAGTGTTGCCGCTCGTCACGTCGGCAAACGACACGGGCACAACATCCTCGCCCAAAAGGCAGCAGATCCAGCGGACCGGGCGCACGAAGGTGGCGTGCTCGTGGCCCCAGCGCTGACTACGGTAGTTGGGCCACTGCAGGCCGGCGATGGTCTTCTCGCACAGGGCCGTCAGGATCGGAGTAGCCGGAGCGGAAGGAATGTTCTTCTCGGCAAAGACGTACTCACGGCCGTCGGTGTCCTCGCGACGGACCAGATCCTCGGCAGCCACACCGCACTTGCGGGCGAAGCCCTGGGCGGCCTTGGTGGCGTTACCGTCAGCGTCGAAGGCAATGTTGGCCGCGGGGCCACGCTTGACCTCGTGAACCTCATCGGTCGCGGTGGCGACGTCGGCCACGAGTGCAGCCAAACGACGCGGACTCGAGATCACGCGGACCTCGCCGTGGGCCAGACCGGCCTCGTCGAGACCCTTGGCGATCATGGTGCCAAGCTGCTTTACGGCATTGTTCAGCGGTGCGGAGGGCATTTCCTCCGTACCGATCTCAAACAGGAAATCCTTAGCGTCTGCCATGGCTTACGCCACCTCGCCTTCCTGGTCGGCATTCTCGTTGACTCCGGCGACCTCGGCCATATAGGCCTCGCAGCACGCCTTGGCGACGGCGCGGACACGCAGGATGTAGTTGGCACGCTCGACCGCAGACAGAGCGCCGCGGGCATCGAGCAGATTGAAAGCGTGGCTGCACTTCATGACGCAGTCGTATGCGGGCAACGGCAGCTTGCGCTCCAGGCAGGAATGGCACTCGGCCTCGTAGTCGTCAAACTTCTGACGCATCATCTCGACGTTGGCGACCTCAAAGTTATAGGCACTGAACTCGCGCTCGTTCTCGAGGAACACGTCGCCGTAGGTCATGGGCGTGCCATCGGGCAGGTAGCTCCACACCAGATCGTAGACCGAGTTGACGCCCTGGGCGTACATGGCGATACGCTCCAGGCCATAGGTAATCTCGACGGGCACGGGGTCGACCTCGATACCGCCCACCTGCTGGAAGTACGTAAACTGCGTGACCTCCATGCCGTTGAGCCAGACCTCCCAGCCAAGGCCCCAGGCGCCCAGGGTCGGGCTCTCCCAGTCGTCCTCGACAAAGCGGACGTCATGGTCGTTGGGGTCCAGGCCAATGGCGGCCAGCGAACCCAGGTAGAGCTCCTGGGCGTTGACCGGCGACGGCTTGATGAGCACCTGGAACTGATAGTAGTGCTGCATGCGGTTGGGGTTCTCGCCGTAGCGGCCGTCGGCGGGACGGCGGCAGGGCTGCGCATAGCAGGTGCGCCATTCGGCGGGACCGAGCGAGCGCAGCGTGGTCGCGGTATGGAAGGTACCGGCACCGACCTCGGAGTCATAGGGCTGCATAATGACGCAGCCCTGCTCGCCCCAGTACTGCTGGAGGCGCAGGATGATGTCTTGGAAGGAAAGCGATGAAGCGTTCATGCCTCTAATATCCCCTCGTCGAAACGATTACACGGTTAGGTACTGTACTATAGCGGTTTTTAGTCGATAGCGCCCAGACGGTTGAGCGGCCAGTAACGCACGAGCGCCACGGCGATCAAATCAGAGCGATCGACGGGACCAAAGTAGCGTGAGTCGGCTGAGTTCTCGCGGTTGTCGCCCATCACCCACACGCAGCCGTCGGGGACGGTGTAGGGATAGCTCACCTGGGCGGCGGGCGCCTGGACCGAAAGCGGCCAGCTCATGCCGGTCGTATAGCCCTCGTCGAGCGCTTGGCCGTCAACGACCACCTTGCCGTCCTGCAGGTCAACCGTCTGGCCGGCCGTGGCGATGACGCGCTTTACCAGCACGTCATGCTCAGACGTGGCATCGGGGTTGTGGAACACCACGATATCGCCCTGCTTGACGGGCTGACCGAGCTCGAGGCTCACCTTTTGTGCCAGGATCTGGTCGCCGATCTCGATCGTGTCCTCCATAGAGCCGGTGGGCACCACAAAGGGCTCGACCACAAAGGTGCGGATCAGGAAGGTGGCCACGAGCGCGATTGCGATGACCGCGATCCACTCAAAGGCGCCCCTCAACGCGGAATGCTGCGATGGAACCATTCTCACTCCTCGCTCTGCGAATACGAAGCGTCCAGAATCTCCTGCGCGTATGCGCGCTCCTGGGGCGTAAGCCGCGCCGTCTCGATCAGGTCGGGACGCCAGCGGCAGGTGCGCTCGATGGCATTCTTACGGCGCCAGGCATCGACCTTGGCATGGTCACCGCTCACGAGCACCGGCGGCACGCCCTCGCCGTTGAATTCAGCAGGGCGAGTGTACTGCGCATACTCGAGCAGGCCTCCGTCCTCGGCGGTCGAGAACGACTCGTCGACGTTGCTCATCTCGTCACCAAGGGCGCCGGGAATCAGGCGTACGACAGCATCGGCAACGACCATAGCGGGAAGCTCGCCGCCCGTGAGCACGTAATCGCCGATCGACAGGCGCTCGTCGGCATACGCATAGGCACGCTCGTCGACACCCTCGTAACGGCTGCACACAAACAGCAAGCGCTCGCTTTTGAGCAGGCGCTCGGCCACATGCTGTGTAAAGGGCTCGCCACAGGGGGTAAAAAACACCACGGTGGGCTTAGGACCCTCGGAGCTAATAGCCTCGATGGCCTCGGCAATTGGCTCGACCTTCATGAGCATGCCCTGCCCGCCGCCGTACGGCTCGTCATCGACGGTACGATGGCGGTCGTGCGTCCAGTCGCGCAGGTTATACGCCTTAAAATCAAAAAGGCCGGCCTTGCGGGCGCGGCCCAAAATCGATGTGGACATGACGGGCTCAAACATCTCGGGAAAGACCGAAAGGGTCTCAATCAGCATGTTGTCCTCCCTACTTGTCCATATCGATCAGGCCGTCCATAACGTGGACGGAAATTGTTCCTGTGTCGGGAAGATCGAGCACAACCTGCTCGATCACGGGAATCAGTACCTCGCCGTACCGATCACCCTCGACAACCCAAACATCGTTAGCGGGCGTCGACATGATCTCGACGATTGTGCCGAGTGAACCGAAGCGCTCGTCGACCACCTCGCGACCCATCAGGTCGGTATAGGCGGCGTCGAGTGAATCGAGCTCAAAATCGTCACGATTTGCCAACACATAGCATCCCGTGATGCCCTCGGCGGCCGTCAAGTCGTCAATGCCCTCAAACAAGACCAGATCGCCATCGCCCGTATCGGTGACGGACACGACCGTGCAAAAGCGGTCGCGCTTGAGCGCCGGCGGCGTCAGGGCGACGCGCATACCCGGCTCTAATACAGAAGGAAGCCCCCGCAGCGGCTGCGCGAGGACCTCCCCCTTCCTTCCGTGCGGCTTGACCACACGGGCGATGTTTTTGTACTGGGACCTCAAGGTCCTAGCCCAGAACCTCTACCTCGACAGCAGTGTCGAGGCGAGCGGCCAGTGCACGGGCGAGCGTGCGAATGGCCTTGATGGTACGGCCACGACGGCCGATGACCTTAGCGACGTCATCCTCGGCGACAGAAACCTCAATCGTAGAGGCGTCATCACCATCAATGACCTCAAGGCTCACGGAATCCGGGTCGTCGACGATCTGAACAACGAGATATTCGACGAGATCGGCGATGCGATCTGAGAGCATTGCCTCACCCTCGAGCTGTGCAGCGTCAACCTCAGGCACGATTTACTCCTCGGCGCCCTCAGCGGCCTCAGCGGCAGCCTTAGCTGCCTCGGCCTCTTTGGCGAGCTGCTTCTTGGACTTCTTGACGACGGTCTCGGTCTTCTCGCCCTCGTTGGCGGCCTTGACCAGAGCGGCGACGGCGTCGGTGAGCTGAGCGCCCTTGGACTGCCAGTCGGCGATCTTCTCGAGGTCGAGGTTGATGGTCTTGGGGGCGGTCATCGGGTTGTAGCGGCCAACCTCCTCGATGATACGACCGTCACGCGGGGCGCGGGAATCGGCGACGACGACACGGTAGTACGGACGCTTCTTAGCGCCGTGACGAGCAAGGCGAATCTTGACTGCCAAAGGAAACTCCTCCAACCAAGCAGCTTTAGGCTGCAACTACAAACAAACAGTTGAACATAATACGCCATCGACGCGGGCAGGTGAAGTCCGTGAGACCAACTTCTTCGGTGTAGTCGAGGGCAAATCCATATCTTAGACAAGAATTCGGGATTTGCAAGCACATACACGCACCCCACATGAGCTGCGCGGTATACTCATGACATGGAAAGACGCGAACATACATACGGTTATGAGGATGCCATGGGCGTCACGCCACCTCCCTGGACGGGTCCGGCGGTGGGCCTCATGGACCTCGATGCGTTTTTTGCGAGCGTGGAGATGCTCGATCATCCCGAATGGCGCGGAAAGCCGCTCATCGTGGGCGGAGACGCCGATTCGCGTGGCGTCGTGTCCACGTGTTCGTATGAGGCGCGTCGCTTTGGCGTGCACTCTGCCATGGCCTCGGCCGAGGCGCGGCGCTTGTGCCCGCAAGCCATTTGGACGCACGGGCACTTTGATCGCTACCGCGAGGTGAGCGCGCAGGTCATGGCGATTCTTGCCGAGGAAACGCCGCGCGTAGAGCGCGTATCCATCGACGAAGCCTTTATCGATATCACACCGGGTCGCTTTGCACCCGAAGACCCGCTACTGGTTGCGCGGCGTATAAGCGACCGCGTGGCAGCGCTGGGAGTGACGTGCTCCATTGGCGTAGGCTGCAACAAGACGGTCGCAAAGATCGCAAGCGAGCGGGATAAGCCGTTTGGGCTGACCATCGTGCGCCCCGGGACGGAACAGCGCTTTTTGGCCGCGCTACCAGTGTCTGCCATGAGCGGCATCGGGCGCTCGGCCGAGGAGCGACTGCGCCGCATACGCATCTACACGCTCGGCGAGCTATCACGTGCACCGGAATCCACCTTGGCCTCTATTTTTGGCGTCAACGGCGAACGCATGCGCCAGCGTGCGCTGGGACTCGAAATCTCCGAAGTCACGAGTCTCGATGAAGAGCGCGAGGTCAAGTCGGTCAGCAATGAACGCACCTTTGCGAAAGATTTGACTGAGCGCGGGGACATCGAAGCGGCGATTACGCTGCTGGGTGAGTCGGTTGGACGCCGCCTGCGCCGTCAGGGACTGACGGGCGGCACGGTAACGCTCAAGCTCAAGTATTCGTATGGCAGCGGGCGTACGGCACAGCGCCGGCTGCCTCATCCGACCGACGATGAGAACATCTTCGTGGCGGTTGCACTCGAACTACTCGACAACATCTGGCAGGAAGGCATGCATGTGCGCTTGGCAGGTATCGGCATGAGCGACTTCGACCATCAGGGCGGTATCCAGACCGACCTGTTCTGCGAAATCGACGACCGCGGAGCCCAATCAAGCGACCGTCGCGACCTCTCGGTTGCTATCGACGCCGTCCGAGACAAGTTCGGCGACACCGCCCTATCCTTCGGCCGCCAATCCCGCTTCAACGATTAACCGCCTTTGGGCAAAAAGAAAGCCGGGCAGGTACGGAAAACCGCAACTGCCCGGCAAAATGCGCGAGGCTAGCTAAAAGCCCCGTATCAAATGAGCTACTAGAGGAGATTGAGGGGGAGCTGGGGGGCGTCACCCCAGAGCTTTTCTAGACGGTAGAAGTCGCGGGCTTCGGGAGTGAAGACGTGGACGACGACTGAACCGTAGTCCATGAGCATCCAGGTCTTCTGCTCGCGGCCCTCGATGGAGAACGGATGCTCACCGCAAGCCTCGGCGACCTTCTCCTCGATCTCGTCGACAATCGAATCGACCTGGCGGTTGTTGGTACCGGTGGCAAGCACAAAGTAGTCGCACACGTCGGAAAGCTCGGTCAGGTCGAGCACCTGCACGTCCTCGCCCTTCTTGTCGTAGGCGGCCTGCGCGGCGGCGCGGGCGACATCCTCGGCGGCGACACCGCTCGCGGACAGCGAGGCGGCAGTGCGGTCGGACGTGGCAACGAAACTCTTGTGCTCCACACCTTCAAGAATCTGCTCGTCGGTCATGGTCTCGTCGGCCATGGAATACCTCTTTCTAGACACACCCGAGCTAGCGCAGCTGGGCGTAATGGTTGTAAATCGTAATTGCCGTGGGATAAAGATAGCGCCCGGACTGGATCACATAGACCAGACCCTGCGCAAAACAGGAGAAGAACAACTCGTCAAGCGTCGACTCCCCCACCATCTTGCGCAGCGCGTGGGCATAATCACCATGGCGGTTGGGCTCGATGGCATCGGCCACAAAGACCACCATATCGAGCGGCGTCATGTCGCAGGCGCCTACGGTGTGACGGTCGACAGCCTGGAAAACGGCCGGCGATAACTCGGGAAATAGCTGCGGAAGCTCATAGGCGGCAACCGGGCCATGCAGCAGCGGCGTAGCGGCGGAAGGAGAGCCGGCAACCTTGATGCCATAGTGAAGCGCGCGGGCCACGAGCTCGTCATCGGAAAGCACCTTGTCCCAGTCGTGAATTAAGCCGGCGGCAGCGGCATCAAAGCGGTCAACGCCGTAGACCTCGGCCAGATGAAGTGCGGTCTCGGCAACACCCAACGAATGCACATAGCGCTTGCGCTTATCTTTCATGCGAACATCGAGCAGCTCTTGAATGCGCTTGAGCAGCGCGCACTCATCGCCCTCAAACTGATCCTCTACCGACAACGTAGCCCCCATCACTCAAAATCTTCTTGACCCAGATCGACATACAAACTGCGCTTGCGAATGTAGCCGAGCACAGACTCGCTCGTAAGATAGCGCACGCTCATGCCGCGGGCAACTCGCTTACGAATGTTTGTCGAGCTGATCGCCAGCGCCGGAATCTGAATATAGCGCACGTCGAACGGCAGCCCCGACTCTTTGATTCGCGCGCGAGCAGTATCGATATCAAAGCCCGGTCGCGTCGCCGCAATAAAGGTAGCAAGCTCAGCGATTCGTTCGGCATCATGCCAAGTCACAATATCGATAATCGCGTCGGCGCCCGTAATAAAGTAGAGCTTTACCTGCGGCGGGTAAAAGTCGCGAAGGGCATGAAGCGTATCGGCAGTATAGGTCACGCCCGGACGGTCGATCTCGAACCGGCTCGCCAAAAAGGCCGGGTTCGCGGCGGTGGCGAGGACCGTCATGGCATAACGGTCCTCGGCAGGCGTCACCGGCTTGTCAAGCTTAAAGGCGGGAGAGCCCGCCGGCATAAAGAGCACGGCGTCCAAGTCGAGCGACTCGCGCGCCTGCTCGGCAGTCACCAGGTGCCCGTAATGAATCGGGTCGAATGTGCCGCCCATAATGCCAAGCCGAAACTCTTTGCCCTCTTTTATGGGCAGCTCGGGCAAACCGATTCCACCGCGCAGCGACATGGCTTACTCGCCCTCCGAGGTCTCGGCATCGTCCGCGGCATCCGCCGCATCGACAACCTCGACGCCCTCATCCGGAGCATCGGTCACGTCAAGGGCCTCAACGGCAACGTCCTCGCCAGCGTCCTCGAGCTCCTCGTACTCCGAGAAGTCCTCAGCGCCCTCAAAGTCAAAGGCACGCTGGCAAATGCGGACCTCGTCGCCCGCATGGCAACCGGCCTTCTCGAGCGCGTCGTCAACACCCATACGCGCAAACTTGTGCTGCAGGTAGATGACGGCTTCCTCGTTTTCCCAGTCGGTCTGGATGACCATGCGCTCGATGGTACGACCAACCACGCGGAAGGCACCGGGCTCTTCCTGGACAATGCGGAAACGCTTCTCGCGCTGCAGACGGCGGCGCTCCCACTCCTCGTCGCGAAGATCGACTGGCTCATCAGAGACCGCCAGCTCGGCGCGCAGCTTAGCCACCTGCTCGCCCACGGCAAGCATCAGCGTATTGAGGCCGGCACCCGTCACGGCGGACACGGCAAAGAACATATGCCCGTCGTCGAGCGCCGCACGCTTAAGGTCGGCAATCTTGTCGGCCGTGCCCGGCGCATCGCACTTGTTGGCGACGACGATCTGCGGACGCTCCGAAAGCTCGGCGCCATACTGCTCGAGCTCACGGTTGATGATACGATAATCCTCGACCGGGTCGCGATCCTCAAAACCGCCCGTCATGTCGACGACATGCATGATCAGCGCCGTACGCTCGATGTGGCGCAGGAACTGGTGGCCCAGGCCCTTGCCCTCGCTCGCGCCCTCGATCAAACCAGGAACGTCGGCAACGACGTAAGAATACTCACCGGCACGCACCATGCCGAGGTTCGGCACGAGCGTTGTAAACGGATAGTCGGCAATCTTGGGACGGGCGGCACTCATGCGCGCGATGAGCGAAGACTTACCCACCGAGGGAAAGCCCACGAGCGCGGCATCGGCCATAAGCTTCATCTCGAGCTCAATCCAATGCTCCTCGGCCGGTTCGCCCAGCTGAGCGAACGCGGGCGCGCGGCGCACCGACGTCACAAAGTGCGTGTTGCCCAGGCCACCGGCACCGCCGGGCGCCACGACAACGCGCTCGCCATCATGCACCAGATCGGCAATCTCGAACATCGGGGTCTGCGTCTCGGGGTCGAGCTCGCGCACCACGGTGCCCATGGGAACCTTCAGGATCAGGTCCTCGCCGCTCTTACCGTTACGACGGGCACCCTGCCCGTGCGTACCGCGTTCGGCGCGGAAGTGATGCTTAAAGCGGTAATCGATCAACGAAGACAGCTGAGCATCGGCCTGGATGACGACATTGCCGCCACGACCGCCGTCGCCGCCATCGGGGCCGCCCTTGGGGACAAATGCCTCGCGCCTAAACGACATGCATCCGGCTCCGCCGTCGCCGCCGCACACGTTAATGCGGCTGATATCGGTGAACTGTGACAACAGAATCGCCTCCTACAAAAAGAGGGAGACCCTTGAATCCTAAAACTCAAGTGCCTCCCACATATGTGCTCTATGAAGGGTGAATTACGCGTTCGCGAGCGGGCGTACGCTGACCCTGTGCTTGATACCCTTGTGGAACTCAACGGTACCGTCGACCAGCGCGAACAGCGTGTCGTCCTTGCCACGGCCAACGTTCTCACCCGGGTGGATGTGCGTGCCGTGCTGACGGACGAGAATCGTGCCCGTGGTTACCGTCTGGCCGGCATAGCGCTTCGTGCCAAGGCGCTGACCGCGGGAGTCACGGCCATTACGGGAGGAACCGAGTCCTTTTTTGTGTGCCATTGTGTATACCTACTCTTTCGTTACGAGTGTAATCTACTCGGCGACGGGAGCCTCGGCAACAGCCTCGGCCTCTGCCTTGACAGCCTTCTTGGCGCGGGACGTAGCCTGGACCTTCACGATCTTCAGCTTGGTGAGCTGCTGACGGTGACCCTTCAGACGACGATAGCGCTTACGCTTGTGGAACTTGAAGACCAGCTGCTTCTCGCCCTTGAACTGCTCAACGATCTGAGCGGTAACCTTGGCCTTGGCCAGCTTGTCGGGATCGGTGACGATCTTCTTACCATCGTTGAGGAAGATGACCGGCAGGGTGACCTTGTCGCCCTCATTGCCCTCGATCTTCTCGACGGTGATGACATCGTCGGTGGCGACCTTGTACTGCTTGCCGCCCGTGTTAACGATTGCGTACATGTTTACTTGCCCTTCATGCATCAGTTAGTGCAACAGCCGAATATAGTAGCAGGCGAAAATACCCCCGTCAACGAGTATGTGGAGCAAATCCACAAGTTCGCACAGGTATGGGGCTGACGAGTCGGCCCTCGTCGTCCTCGCATGCTTGATTCTGACGCTCGACATCGTAGGAGCAGATGGTCACGAGGTCTTGCATACCGGTGGAAACAATAGGTGCATCCACGCCCGGGGTCAAGCCCTGCAACAAAACATCAGCTGCAGAAAGCAAAATTTCCGGACGCATGGAGCCCTCGTTATCGGCATGGGTGTCGAGCATGAGCACCAAATGGTCCGGGCGCTCCCCCGCCGTGAGCTCATAGCCCACGAGCGTGTGATCCAAATCCAAGCGCTTGCTCTTTTTGCCGCGCGCGTAGTCGATGCCATGGTCCGCGCGCAGCGTGTCGATCGCACGACGCACCTCGTCGGCGCTTACGGGCGCCTCGGGATCCAAGTGCAGGTCGATGCGATACGACAGGCGCGTGAGCTGCGCCGTCAACGCTGGCGCGCGCACGTCGATGTACGCCGCCTCGATGGGCGCCAGATCGGCCGGAGACGCCACGGCCAGGCGCCCAAACGCCTCGTCGAGCGCCACGAACTCGGTCATAAACAGGTCATACCACTCGCAGGTCGACGACGTACCCACCGGTAGCGCCGAAGAGAAGCCCACGCGCATGTGAGGAGAAAAGCCCTGCGTGACGGCATAGGGAAGCCCCGCACGGCGCACGATGCGCTCAATGGTATGGATTACTTCGAGATGGCCCAGGTACTTAAGGCGATCACGCTTGCCATAGCGAACACGAAGCCTAAAGAGCGTGGGGTTGTCGGTCAGGCGCTCACTCATGCGCGATCACCCATCAATACATTCTTGGCGTGGAGCGTGGGGCAGATTCCGCAGCCGGTGCACGACGTGCGGGTGCAGTCGGGAGTCGTGACACCCTCGAGCGAGCGACGGTACTCGCGCTCGAGGAAGCCGCGCGTGCAGCCGGGGCTCACATGCTCCCACGGCAGACGCCAGTCCAACTCGTAGGGCAGGTGCACGAGCTCATTGAGGTCGATGCCGTTTTTGGCAGCAGCCTCCTTCCAGTTATCGAGCGAGAAATGCTCTACCCAGGCGTCAAAGCGAGACCCCGAGCGCCAAGCATCGATGATGACGGGCGTCATGTCACGACCGGCGCGGGAGAGCGCGGCCTCGATGAGCGAGGTCTCGGCATCGTGGTAATGCACGCGGACGGCACGGTTGCGAACGCTCGTGATAAGCAGCTTCTGGCGACGCTTGACGTCGTCGTAGTCGAGCTGCGGGCACCACTGGAACGGCGTGGCAGCCTTGGGAATAAAGACCGAAACCGAGATCGACACCGAGATCGACCCGCGACGAGCCTTGGGCACCACGGAACGACCGAGCTCCAGCACGTGATCGGCCAGATTGGCGATGGCCACGATGTCCTCGTCGCGCTCGCCGGGAAGGCCCATCATAAAGTAGAGCTTCATGCGGTTCCAGCCGGCCTCGAAGGCCGCCTTGGCCGCACGGTCCAGGTCCTCCTCGGTCACGTTCTTGTTAATGATGTCGCGCATGCGCTGGCTGCCGGCCTCGGGCGCGAACGTCAGGCCGCCCTTCTTTTCGCCGGCGACCGACTCGGCCATATCCACGCCAAACGAATCCAGGCGCTGCGACGGAATAGACACGCGAATACCCGTATCCTCCAGGCGACGGTTGAGCCTGCCGAGCACGTCACGAATGCAGGAGTGGTCGGTCGTGGAGAGCGAGGTCAGCGACACCTCGTCATAGCCGGTCTTTTCCAGACCCTGAATCACCGACGAGACGATCTGGTCGGCCGAGCGCTCGCGCACCGGGCGATAGGTCATGCCGGCCTGGCAAAAACGACAGCCGCGGGCGCAGCCGCGCAGGATCTCGATAGACAGGCGGTCGTGGACCAGCTGCGCATAGGGCACGCACGACTGCGACAGCGGATTCGTGGCACCGAAATCCTCGACGACGCGCTTGTAGACCACGGTCGGCGCATCCTTGCCCTCACGCGGCACGGTGTAGCCATGCGGCGAGCAGGGCTCGTCATGGCGCACCTCATAGAGCGACGGCACGTAGTTGCCGGCAATGGATGCAAGCTGCTCAACAATCTGCGCGCGCGGGACTCCTTCGTCGCGCAGGCGGCGATGCAGCTGGCAGGTCTCGAGCAGCGATTCCTCACCCTCGCCGATGAGGACGGCATCGAAGAAGGCCGCGTACGGCTCGGGGTTGTACACCGAGGGACCGCCGGCGATGATGATGGGGTCGTCTTCGCCTCGGTCGGCCGCCAACAGCGGAATGCCAGCGAGGTCGAGAGCCTCGAGGAAGTTCGTCACCGCCATCTCGTGCGGCACATGCAGGCCGACAATATCAAACGAAGCGACGGGGGCAGCGCCTTCGAGCGACAGCAGGGGAATACCCGCCTCGCGCATGGCGTCACCCATATCGGGCCACGGCACATAGCCACGCTCGCAGGAGATGCCCTCGGCCTGGTTAAGGATGTTGTAGAGGATGGCGATGCCCTGGTTGGGCAAACCAACCTCGTACACATCCGGATAGATCAGGCAGCAACGATAGTCGGCATCGGCCTTTGAAAGCGTGCCCCACTCGTGATCGATATAGCGACTCGGCTTTTCGACCTTGGCGAGCAGCGGCTCAATTAAATGAAAACAGTCTTGATACGGAACGCGCAACGGAAAACCCCTAAGCAGCGAGATCGGATGCGTCCTCATAGGACGCCATAGGACGGGTAGCGCCCGCGACCGTGGTCACCAGATCGCGAACGCGGGAGAACGTGGCAGTGACCACCTCGTTGGCACGGCTGTAGTCGACATCGCGCTCGTAGAGCGAAACGAGCGCACGGCCCATGCCATAGGTGCCCGCGGCAGCAGTGAGCGCCTTGACGGCAAACCCAATATGCGGCGTCTGCTTGACGAGCGCACGGGTGACCGCGCGGATCACAAGACCGCCGGCAAGCACGCCCGCGACCTCGTAGCCGCGCTCAGGCTTAATGCCGCGTCCAAAGACGGCAGCGAGCTCAAAGAGCATGCCCACCTGAGCCAGCGCCATAACGGGATAATCGGCGCCCGGCAAAAACACCAGCGCACCGGTCGCCATATTGGTGAGCGCGCACGAGGTAATGATACGATTGGCCGCCGCGATGCGCATGAAGGCAAAGTTCGCCGCAAAAGCCGTTTCCTTTTCGGTGCGATCGAGAATCCAGCGGGCAAGCGTCTCGAGCAGATACGTCTTATCGGTTGCCGCCACCACGCCGAGCATGGGCGTGGACTCCTCGATAAACGGCACCTCCACAGCAGACTCGGCAAGCACGCACACGGGCGCGCCGGCGATCACGAGCTCCTGCACGGCACTCTCCAAGCGGTCGGAACCGCACGAGAGCACCAGTACCACATCGGTATCGGTCTTTGGAGTAATTCGCTCCTCCCCCAGACGCTCGACGCGCACAATGCCCGAGGTCGTCTGCGGCACAAAGGCGTCACGCACCGTCTCGGCCAGAAAGCGCGAGGCGGACGAATCCAAATAGACCGAGACGCGCACCGGCGTATCGGAATCCTTCTTAACGGACGCGCCCATCTTAAAAGCGCGGGTCAGCTTATCTACGGGAATTTTCATAGCAAACCCCTCCAGCGGTTACGCGGCGCCCGAACGATGCCGCCATATGGATTGTACGATACCCACCGTCAGCAGCTGAATCATCATCGAAGACGAACCGAAGCTAATAAACGGTAGCGGAATACCGGTAATCGGCATCATGCCAATGCACATGCCGATGTTTTCGAAGGTCTGGAACGCCCACATGCCAACGATGCCCACACACGATAGGCGCAAGAACAGCGACTCACACTTAAAGGCGACGCGAATCGTCGAAAAGATCAGCAGCACGTAGAGGCACAGGAGCAAAAAGGAACCGCAAAAGCCAAAGGTCTCGGATAGGAAGGCGAAGACAAAGTCGGTGTGGAACTCAGGAAGAAAGCCGCCGGCCGACTGCGTCGCATGGCCCAAACCCTTACCAAAGAAGCCGCCCGAGCCAACGGCGATAAGCGACTGCTGCAGGTTGTAGGCATCGTCCGAATCGGCATTATCGGGGTCGATAAAGACCGTCAGGCGGTTCATCTGATACTGCTTGATGAGCACATCGTGGCCGAGCAGCGAATCAAAGACCGAATCGAGCGCCAGGACGAGGGCCACCAGGCCCACGAGCAGGGCCAGGGTCGACAGCACCCATTCGCGGCGTGCACCGCTCATGCAGATGACGATGGCGCCCGAGACCAGCACGACCAGGCCCGAACCCAGGTCGCCCATGGCAACGACGGCCAAAAACGGGATGGACAGCATGCCGCAGAGCTTAACGTAGTCGCGGACGGTATCGATGCGCCCGTTGTACTGCGAGCCAAGCGTGGCGATGAAGAAAATCGTGATGAGCTTGGCAAGCTCAACCGGCTGGAACGTCAAGCCGATACCGGGAATCTTGATCCAGCCCGTCATACCTAGGCCGCCTGTATAGGACAGACCAGGAATCTTGGGCGAGAAGATCACGATCAGGTCGATGACGAGCAACGCCGTCGAGAAGTTGGAGATGCCGCGCAGGTCGGTACGCCAGACCAGCACCGCCAGCACCGCCCCGATGCCAATTCCCAGAAGATGACGTGAGAACGAGGCATCGGCCTTAAACTGCGAAGCCGACCAAATAATGATGGCGCCATAGGCAACGAGCGCGACGGTAGCCAGCAGCACACCGATATGCACCTTTTGGCGAAACGTACCGCGCGAGGCCGAAAGTTGCTTGTTGACGCGGTCCAGGCTGCTGCGAGAGCCGGTCTTGGTTGAACGGAACAGATCCGCCGGAGAAAAATCCATCGCAACCTCCTATCGAACCGAAGAATCGCCCGAGGCCGAAGAGGTATCGGGCTCGTCATAAATCACGCCGAGCACATCGCGCACGACATGCATCGCGGTATCTGAGCCACCGCCGCCCTGCTCCAGGACAGTAGCGATGACATACTTGGGATCATCGGCCGGTGCATAGGCGCAGAACCACGCGTATTCGTCCTCGCCGCTTTTCTCGCCCGTGCCCGACTTGCCGTATACCTGCGGCGTCAGGGTGCCAAAGTGAGCCGCCAGGGACGTCGATGCCGTGTAAATCACGTCGTGCATGCCGTTGCGAACAAGAGCCAAATCCGAATCGCTGTTGATCTTGGCCTCCAGGCGCTTCTTCTTGCCCTTGCCGTTGTACTTATAGGCATCGCCGTCGCCATCGCGCGACACGGCAGACAAAAACACGTGAGGCACGTACTGTTTGCCGCCGTTGGCAAGACCCATATAGGCGCACGCCATCTGCAGGGGCGTCACCAGGATGTCGCCCTGGCCGATGGCAATGTTGGTCATATCGCCGGCATTCCACTTGCGGTCCTCGGCAGAGGCGTCGGTGAAGTACGACTCTTTCCACTCGGCATCGGGAATACGGCCCGCGCCCTCACTCGGCAAATCGATACCGCAGGTCTTGCCTAGGCCCCAGCGACGAAAGACCTCCTGCAGGCCCTCGGAATGTTGCTCGTCATAAAAGAACGCCTTGCCCATATCGTAGAAGACGGGGTCGCACGAGTTGGCAATACCCGACTGCAGCGTCATGGTGCCGTGTCCAGACGTCAGCCAGCAGCGCTTGCCCCAAGCCTTGCCCAAGCCCGTCCAATAGCCCGTGCAGTTGGTTGTCTGCGTTGAAGTGTAGGTTCCAAACTCAAGACCGGCCAGTGCCGAGAGCGGCTTGATGGTCGAGGCCGACATGTACTGTCCGCTAATGGCGCGGTTGAGCAGCGGGTGCGAACCCTTGTCATCATTGAGCTCGGTCCACACGTCATTTGAGACGCCGCCGATAAAGACGGACGGATCGAACTTGGGCTCGCTCGCCATGCCCAGGATCTCGCCATTGTTGGGATCGAGACACACCACAGCGCCGTTGCCGGCATTGCTGTAGCCAGTGGTCTTGGCAAGCTCGATGGCGCTCGCCAGCGCCGTCTCACAGGCCTGTTGGATCTTAAGATCGAGCGTGAGCTTAATGTCGGAGCCGGCCTTGGCGGGCACGGCGCCGGCCTGACCGGTCACATTGCCCGAGGCATCGACCTTGACGGTCTGCTCGCCACGAATACCCTGCAGCAGGTTTTCGTAGTAGCTCTCAACACCCGCCTGGCCCACGATATCGCCCGACTGGTACGTAATCCGGCCAGCAGAAGCATCATCATCACCAGAGGTTTTCTTATTCTGGGCCTCGAGCTGCTCGGAGGTAATGGTGCCGGTATAGCCCAAGATATGGCATGCCGTCTCGCCATATGGATACTGGCGCTCGGTACGCTCGGCAATCTTGACGCCCGGGAACTCGCCGGCGTGCTCCTGAATATAGGCAACCGTGGAGCGACGGACGTCCGTCGCGATGGTATGCAGGCTCTGAGCGCCCTCGGAATTGTCCTGAATATTGCGCAGCACCGCCACGTAGGGCATACCGAGCACGTTGGCAAGATGGCGAACCAGAACCTCATCCTCGGCAAGGTCGCGGTAGGCCACGACAGCAAGTGAGGGACGGTTCTGGACAAGCGCCACGCCATTGCGGTCGAGGATGCGGCCGCGCACAGCGGGTGTGGTAACGGTGCGCGTCTGATTGCTATTAGCCTGCTTTTCGTAATAGTCCGACGAGACCATCTGCATGCCCCACAGCTTGACGGCAAGCGCCGCGAACATCGCGCCCACACCCGTGGTGAGGATGGAGAAGCGGCCCTTAAAGGCGGTCGCCGCGGTATTGCCCTCGCCCTCGGTGGCGCGCGGGGCCGTTCCATGCTGCGTATCGTAGGTAAAACGAGAATCGCCGCGACGCATGATGACCAGTGCAACCACGATGGCCACAACCAGCACGATACCGGCGATAATAACCGTCATCTGGGAAGACATCTACGAGCCTCCCCTATTTGAGCTTACGGGTCTTGGGCTTAAAGCGCATGCCCGTCTGTCGTCCGCCACGTGCGGAGAATCCATAACCGGACTGCGGCACGACGCCGGACATCAAAAACGGAATGGCAACCAGACCCGTCAGGATCGAAGACGGCAGCGCATGGCCGAAGATCGCCACGACAAAGCTCGTCTCCAAACCCATAAACAGCAAGATGATGCTGTAGATCACATTAATGACGAACGCGAAGGCGCCCACAGTGATGCCGCGCGCACTCGGGGTACCGCCCGTCTGACCGGCAGCGCTATGCACCAGGGCAAAAGAACCCACGGTCAGCAGGAGCGACATAACGCCCACCGGCACGGCAGCGGAAAGGTCATAGAACAAGCCGCTGCAAAAACCGCACACGACGGCACGGGTCGGGTCGCCCGAGAACACGCTTAGGCACACCAGGATAATCATAAAGTTGACGCGACCGCCCGCAATGGAGATCTGCGGTGCCAGGCCTGCCTGCAACAGCACGCACACGATGGCGGCGATTACAGACGTGCGGGAGCTCATCCCCTGCTCGTGTAGATCCATGGACATGCCCCCTATTCGCTCGAGCCGGAATCGGTCGTCTCGGACGTGTCGGAACTGTCATCCGGGCTCTCGTCCTTCGTCTTGGTCGCAGCATCGCGCGACGTTCCCTGCGGCGTGCTGTTGGCCGTGTTCACGTCCTCATCCGAGGCCGACTGTTCGTCGGTCAGCGAGGTAATGACCAGCACTTCCTCGTTGTTCTCGGCCGTCGTCTGGGCGCGCACCACAATGGTGTAGTACACGTCGTTAGCCGATTTCTCAACAGACGAGACGGTGCCGAGCGGTAGACCCTTGGGGAACACACCGCCAATGCCCGAGGTCACGATGATGTCGCCAACCTTAACGTCGGAATCGACGCTCACGTACTCAAGACGCAGCGTGCCGTCAGCCTGACCCTGCAGCATGCCCTGGGCGCGCGTGTCCTGCACCATAGCGGACACGCCCGAGTTCTCATCGCCAATCAGGCGCACGGTGGACGTCTTGGCCGAGACCTCGATAATCTGGCCTATGACACCGGCAGAACTCGTCACAGGCATGTTGATGGTAAGACCGTCGGCAGAACCCTTATCGATGGTGACGGTCGAGGTCCAGGCATCGCCCGAAGCGCCGACGATACGAGCTGCGGTTGATTTGAGGTTGTAGGTCGACTGCAGGCCGACCAGCCCCTCCAGTCGCTCGGCGGTCTTTTGAGCCTCGGAGAGCTCGGCAACCTTAGAGGTCAGTTCCTCGTTTTGCTTCTTAAGCTCGTCAAGCGTGTCCTGCGACGCCGTAAGGTTAGAGAACACGTTACCGATCGCATTGAAGGGAGCCGCCACAGCCGAGCCCACAAAGCGCACCGGCGAGGTAATCGTCGTCACGCCCGAGCGCACGGCATGAATCGGTCCTGCCTCGCCCTCGCGGATGTAAAACGTGAGCAGCAACACCGAAATCAGGCTGAAAACAATCAACGGGCGCATACCCGTTGATTGTCGCTTGGTATTCAGATTTGTGGAGAAACCCGAAGATCGTGCCAAATGGAATCCACCTTTTGGAAATTAAGCATTGGTCTGGACGAAGCCGCCATCAAACGCATTGGCCTCGAGCACGCGGGCACAGCCGTTAACAACGTTATCGAGCGCCGTGGGGCTGACGTTGACCGAAACGCCGGTCTCATCGCGCAGGCGCACATCGAGACCGCGCAGCAGCGCGCCGCCACCAGTCAGCAAAATGCCGTAGTACATAAGGTCCGAGGCAAGATCGGGAGGCGTAGCGTCGAGTGCGTCCTTGACGGCCTTGGCCATCTCGTCGAGCGGCTTGTTGAGCGCGCGACGAATCTCCTCGCTCTCGATGCGCACGGTCTTGGGCAGACCGGTGATCACGTCGCGGCCGTTGACCTCGACGTCGAGCTCGTCCTTAAGCGGCACGGCGGAGCCGACCTTGATCTTGATGTCCTCTGCCGTACGCTCGCCGATGGCCAGGTTGTAGGCATCACGAACGTGCGTAAGGATGGCCTGATCGAACTCGTCGCCGGCAATACGAATGGACTGCGAGACGACGATGCCGCCCATAGCGATAACGGCGACCTCGGTGGTACCGCCGCCGATGTCGATGACCATGGAGCCGGTGGGTTCCTCGACGGGCAGGTCGGCGCCGATAGCGGCTGCCATAGGCTCTTCGATCAGATAGGCCTGGCGGGCACCGGCCTGGATCGTGGCCTCAAAGACAGCGCGCTTCTCGACCGACGTGACACCGGAGGGAACGCAGACGACGACACGCGGACGCGGAGTCCACGGATAGCGCTTCTCGGACGCCTTGTCGATAAAGTAGCGAAGCATGGCCTCGGTAACATCGAAGTCGGCGATGACGCCGTCCTTCAGGGGACGAACGGCCACGATGTTGCCGGGCGTACGGCCGAGCATGCGCTTTGCCTCGATACCGACCGCCAGGATGCGCTCGTCGTTCTTGTCGATGGCGACAACGGAGGGCTCGCGAATGACGATGCCCTTGCCGCGCACGGAGACAAGCGTATTTGCGGTGCCGAGGTCGATGGCAAGATCGCCCGCATAGCTACCGAAGAACATATCCATCAAAGAAAACAACGCAACTCCTGATGTGTTGGATGATTGCTGGAAAACTACTAGCTCATCATACTAGCGCAAGCCCGGCACCTCACTTGCGGTGAAGCGCCGGGCAAAGCTAAATCCCATAAGGTCACTACTGGTTGTCAGCAGCCGAGAAATCCATATCAAGCGAAGAAACGGCCCAGCCGATATGGTTGTCGGAGCGCACGAATTTGACGGTGTACTCCTGCTCGCCGCCCTTGGACAGCGATGCCTTCACCTTAGCGGTCGTCTCGGTCATGGACTGATCCATGCCCTCGACGGACACCGTGGCACCCTGCGGAATCGAGGAGATGATCATCGACTTAGCGTCCTCGGACAGGCTCGAGGCCAGGCAAGACTCGGCCTTTGCGGTGTCACCGTCGCCGGCAGCCTGGAACAGATCGGTAACGACAGACTCCTGAGACGGGAAGCCAAAGCCGCGCGTGTAGGCAAAGCCCAGACCGCCCGCGGCGATCAAAATGAGCAGAAGCAGCACGATGAAGACTTTGAGACCCGTGTGGCGATGGCGACGACGGACCTTGGCCTGCTTACGATCCTGACGGTCCTGCTGGACCATCTCGGACTCGGACAGCGTAAAGAAGCCGGTGTCCGAGGGATCGGGCATAAACTGACCGGTCGCGCCGGTAGGATCGAGCGGATCGACGGCAGAAGCGTCCATCGCGGGCGCCGGAGCCGTGGCCATGGCCGTCTGGGCAGACAGCGCGGCAAGCGAATCGTGCACGCGGGCAAGCTCGTCGGCCTGCTCGGAGGTGAGCTGGTAGATGCCATCGGCAGTAGCGGCGTTAAAGGCATCGAGTGCGTCGGAGGGACGGCCGGCGGCAGAAAGCGCCTGACCCATGCCGGCGTTGAGCGCACGCGTGTCGTCGCGGGGACCGGCAAAGTCGATAGCCGTGCGGTAGGTCTCCACGGCATCCGCCGGACGGCCGAGCTTAATGAAGCAACGACCGAGCTCGCCGAGTGCGGCGGCAGGAGCCGGATTGGCGCCGTCGATGGCAGCCTGACGGAAGGCGGTTCCCGCGTTGGCATAGTCGCCCGACTGGAACAGCGCATTGCCCAGGCCCAGATAGGCCTTGAACGGCGTGGCATAGGAAGCATCCTGCGTAGCGGCAGAGAAAGCCTGGGCGGCCGTCGTGTAGTCGCCCACGGCGGCGAGCGCCTTGCCGCGGTTGGTGAGCAGCGCGCCGCGCTTGCCGTAGGTGCCGTCGTTGAGGGCGGCGGCATAGGCCTCGGCAGCCTCGGCATACATGCCCAGGTGCATCAAGGCGTTGCCACGAAGGTGATCGGCCTCGCCCATAATCTCAGCGGGAGTCTTTGCCGCCCCAAGCATCTGGGCTGCAGCAGAAAAATCACCCGCGCGGTAAGCGGCGCGGCCCTGTTGGATCAGCTGGCTATTCAAGAAAGTCCCCTTTACTCGTGAACGATCTCGACATGGACGATCTCGTCGCCGGCACGCAGCTGCGAAATCACATCGAGACCCTCGACCGTGGTACCAAAGACGGTGTAACCAGAATCGAGGTTATGCTGGGCACCCAGGCAGAAGTAGAACTGCGAACCCGCGGAATCGGGATCCATGGAGCGTGCCATGGCAAGGGCGCCATCGACATGGCTGTTGCGCGGATTGGTGGCAAACTCGCCCTTGATGCAGTAGCCGGGGCCACCGGTACCGGGCATGCCGTCGGGGCCCTCAAGACCGGCGGCGACGTCGGCGCCGGACATGTCGCGGGTATTGGGGTCGCCACCTTGGATAACAAAACCGGGCACATAGCGATGGAACTTAAGGCCATCATAGAAGCCCATCGTGGAAAGCTCGCAGAAGTTCGCGACATGAATGGGAGCGCCCTCGCCGTCAAACTTGACCTTGATGGTACCCTTCGACGTCTCGATTACGGCGCACTCGTCGCCGACAAGCTGATACTCGGGCGTGTAGAGCTCTTTCTTAAAACCAAACATGTGGTTCCTTCCTCGTGCGTTTAAAGCATATTTGTACGAATTGTAGCAATAAGCACGGGCTTACATCAATTGCGCACGTAGGTTATGCCGACTATGGCGAACTAATTTTAGGAACGCTGCTGCGGCTTCCAGGAACCCACATTGGCATCGTACTGGTTCAGCGCGCTGTTGCCACCCTGCGCGATGGGCGCCAGGATCTCGCTTTGGTGGGAACTCATCGACTCGCCATCGGGAATGGCCAGCGAGATATCCCAGCTCTGGCAGATCACGTCAACGCGCTCATACATCCACTCGGCAAGCTGCTTTAAGTGGGCGATGTCATCCGCATAGACCGTATCGTCCTGGTACTTAAGGTTGTTGAGCTCATCTTGCGTCTTTTTGATCTGGTCGCGCAGGGCGTAGGCACTCTGCGACAGCTCCTGACGGGTGGACAGCGGCGTTCGGAGATAGCCGTTGTTAAAGGAATCGATGACCTCGCCGATCTGGTCCTCGTCAGCGTAGGACACGATGGTCTGATACAGACCGTCGAGCCTGGTATAGAGCTGATCATCGGTGAGCACGGTTTCTTCCTGGACCACCTCCGCAGAATCGTCCTGCTTGGTATCGTCCTCAGTGGCCTCGCCCTTTTGGCGCGTGGGGAAGGTGGTCTGTGCAGCTTGGCCAAACTGGTCGTAGAAGCCGGGCATAACACCCATGGGATCGGTCGTCACGAACCAATAGGCACCGCCGCAAACGACGGCAAGGACCGCGATTACGATAAGCGGCTTGGGAATATGACGCTTGTGCTTGTGATAGGCGTCCTCGTCGGGGTGCACCTTGCGCTTGGGTTTTTGAGCATCGTCATGCAGGGAAACGGGCATGGGAATATCGACCTTGGGGATACCGAAATCCTTATCGAAAGCCGGCAGCACGCAGGTCTCATTGGGGTCGGCGGCGTCCGAAAGCACCGCAGCGGCAGAGGCCGGCGCATGCGGCACCTCGGTATCGATCTGCTCTTGCGTTAGGCGCGGAAAGCCCGCCGTGCGGCCCGCTGCCAGGTCGGATGCGGCCGCGTCCTCGGAGAGGATACCCGGAGCGGGGCGTCCGCATTTGGGGCACGTACGATCATGCGGAGAAAGACGGGCACCACAGCCCTCACAGAACACGAACTCGGTGTGCTCGGGACCATCGCCCGGACCCACATAGGCGTTGCAGTAGGGGCAGAACGAGGCGCCGTCCTCGATGGTCTTAAGGCAATGCGGACAGATCACGGCATCCTCTTTTCGAAGCAATTCAAACAATCGAGGTTAGAGCATAACATCGCCAAGGCCCCACAGGAGCAAGGCACCAATTCAACATCGCCAGGGCGCGTAGTTACTTCTTCTTTTTGCTCGGCATCGAGACTTTGATGCCTTGGGCGGACTTGGTTACGCGGGAGCGCTTGACTCCGGTACTCTTCTTTTTCTTGGGCTGGGCCTGGGCCACGCCCTCGAGTGCGCGGGCCTCGGCCTCACGAACGGTGCGAGCTTCGCGGCGCTGCGCCATGTCGGCGGCGACGCGCTTGGCAAAACGCTCGGCCGTCGAACCCGTCGAGCTCACCTTGCCGCCACCGCGACCCAAGCGGACGCGCACACCGCGGCCAAAACCAGTTGCGGCATGACGACGACGCGGCTTGAGCGAATCCATCATCGTGGCGAGCTTAAAGAACACCGAGCAGGTGATGACCACGATGACAGCCAAGATAACCATCTGGCCCATCGACAGGTTGGCAATAGACAGCAGCTTCGGGAATCCGATAACGCCCGTCAGGATGCCGGCAACTACAAACACAAAGAGCGCCACACGTAAGGGCGTGAGGGGCTGCGAGATACGCCAGATCAGGCTGACACTCGCCGCGCACGACGTAAGTAGGCACATCGTAGACAGCGTGAGCTGGTTAAAGCCGAACACGCGCGCCACAAAGATATCGAGCGCCGCGGCCAAAATGACCGCAAGCGACGCCGGCAGTGCCCGCTTGAGCACGTTCGTCAGGAACGACCCCTTCACGCGAGCATTGTTGGGCTCCAGGCCCAACACAAAGCCCGGCGCGCCAATGCAGAAGAAGTTGATGAGCGTCATCTGAATCGGCTCGAAAGGGTACGGCGGCAGTGCGATGCACAGCGCCGCCAGGCCCATCGAGAACAGCGTCTTAGTCAGGAACAGCGAAGCCGAACGCTGCAGGTTGTTGATGGAGCGACGGCCCTCGGCCACCACGGCGGGCATCGAGGCAAAGTCGTTGTCGACGAGCACGATCTCGGCCACGTTACGCGCGGCATCGGAGCCGGCCGCCATGGCCACGGAGCAGTCGGCCTCCTTGAGCGCCAGCACGTCGTTGACGCCGTCGCCTGTCATGGCCACGGTGTGCTCGCGGCGCTTGAGCGCCTGCACGAGCTCGCGCTTCTGCTGCGGGGTCACACGACCAAAGACATGGTAGCGGTCCACTGCGGCATCGAGCTTGGCCGGCGTATCGAGCGTCGTGGCGTCCACATAAGCGTCCGCCCCCGGCACGCCCACCACGCGCGCGATCGACGACACCGTACGCGGGTCGTCGCCACTGATCACGTTGAGAGTCACGCCCTGCTCGTTAAAGTAGCCGATGGTCTCGGCCGCCGAGGTACGGATCTCGTCGCGTATGGTCACAAAGCCCACGGGCTCGGCCTCGCCCACCATATCGCCATCGGGCGTAAAGCCGTCAACGCGCGCCACCACGAGCACGCGGCAGGTATCGGCAAGCTCGGCGACACGGTTCTCGACCTGGGCAAACGCACGATCAGAGAGCACAAACTGCGCCGCACCCATCACATATGAGCCCTGTGCAAACGACGCGCCGCTCCACTTTTTGGAAGACGAGAACGGAATGACCGACAGCGGCTCGGACACCTCGACCGGACGGTCGGCGTAATAGTTGAGCAGCGCCTGACAGGTCTCGTTGGCATCGGCCGAGGTCGCACGTGCGACGTTAGCCAGCGCAAAATCGAGCACCGTGGTATCGACGGGAACGGCGGCGTCGCCCTCCCCCGCACCCATACCCTCGACCGGCAGCGGATAGGTACCCTCGACCTCCATGCGGCCCGACGTGATGGTGCCCGTCTTGTCCAGGCACAGCACGTCGACGCGCGCGAGCGTCTCAATGCAGTAGAGCTGCTGCGCGAGTACCTTGCGGCGGGCCAGGCGCACCGTGGCGATGGCGAGCACCGACGAGGTCAGCAGCACCAGGCCTTGCGGGATCATGCCCAGCAGGGCGCCCACCGTGGACAGCAGCGCCGACGAAGGCACATGACCAGCCAACAGCTCGGAGAAGCACCACGAAAGCGCGCTATTGCCTGGGGTTCCCGCGGCATCCCACAGCTCGCTCACGCTCGAGGCAAACAACGCCAAACCGAGCGGGATCATGATGATGCTCGCAAAGCGCACGATGGCGTTAAGCGCGTTCATGATCTCGGAATTGACCTTTTTGACGTACTTCGCCTCGTTATTAATTTTGGCCACGTAGTTGTCGGCGCCGACATGGATCACGCGGGCGCGCAGCAGGCCCGAGTCGATAAAGCTGCCGCTCATGAGCTCGGAACCGGGCTGTTTCTTAATGAGGTCGCTCTCACCCGTCAGCAGGCTCTCGTTCACGAGCGCCTCACCCGAAACCACCACGGCGTCAGCGGGAATCTGGTCGCCGCGCCCCAGGCGGATGATATCGTCGAGCACGATCTGGTCCAGGTCGAGCTCCACCTCGGCGCCGTCGCGCACCGCAATGGCCTTCTTGGAGGTCAGCAGCGTGAGCTTGTCGACCATCTTCTTGGAACGCATGGACTGGATGACGCCAATAGCAGTATTGAGGAACACTACGAACAGGAACGTCAGATTCTTAAACGAACCGGTCAAAATGACTAGGAACGCCAAAATCACGTTGATCAAATTGAACAGCGTGCAGAGGTTCTCGATGATGAGCTCTTTGACCGACTTGGTCTTGAGCTCCATGTTGCGGTTGATCTTACCGGCGGCGATGCGCTCCTCGACCTCGGCGGTCGAGAGTCCGCGCTCGATATCCGTTGCTGCCATACCACGTCCCATCACGTCGCGTCGGTATAAGAAAAACCGCCCGGACCATGCGAGGTTCGGACGGTCTCACGTTCGATGGTGCCCCATGTTGGATTCGAACCAACGGCCTTCTGCTCCGGAGGCAGACGCTCTAATCCCCTGAGCTAATAGGGCCAACGTTTGGCATTATACCCAAGTGCACCACGGGCTATCAAAATAAAAGAAAAAGCTTTGCAATTCCGAGGAAGACGCGGCTCAACGGCCCACTTTAGAAGGCAAAAGCGAATCAGATAGTATAAACTCTCATGCACCATATATACACGGCTCGCGATGCGGGCCGTTTTTACAAGGGTTATCCATCGAGGTGAGAGGCACACCATGATTGCAATTTTAAAGCAGAGCGCCAGCGACGAGGCCGTCAGCCATATCGTCAGCTGGATTGAGAAAAAGGGCCTGAAGACCGACGTCTCGCGCGGCGAGAACGAGACGATCATCGGCCTGGTGGGCGATACGACCAAGATCGACCCGTTCCTGCTCGAGTCCATGGACGTCGTCGAGCGCGTGCAGCGCGTCTCCGAGCCGTTCAAGCGCGCCAACCGCAAGTTCCACCCCGAGGACTCCGTCATCGACTGCGGCCACGGCGTCAAGATCGGCGGCGATCAGTTCCAGGTCATCGCCGGCCCGTGCTCCGTCGAGGGCGAGAACCTCATCCGCATCGCCCGCCGCGTGAAGGCCGCCGGTGCCACGATGCTGCGCGGCGGTGCCTACAAGCCCCGCACTTCCCCGTACGCCTACCAGGGCATGGGACCCGCCGGTCTGGACCTGCTGTGCGAGGCGTCTGCTGAGCTCGACATGCCGATCGTCACCGAGATCATGGACCCACGCGACGTGCAGGTCTTCCTGGACAAGAAGATCGACGTCATGCAGATCGGCGCCCGCAACGCCCAGAACTTCCCCCTGCTCAAAGAGGTCGGCAAGACCAAGACTCCGATCTTGCTTAAGCGCGGCATGTCCGGCACGATCGATGAGCTGCTCATGGCCGCCGAGTACATCATGAGCGAGGGCAACGACAACGTCATCCTGTGCGAGCGCGGCATCCGCACCTTCGAGACCCGTACTCGCAACACCTTCGACCTCAACGCCGTGCCGGTGCTGCACCACCTGTCGCACCTGCCCGTCGTCGCCGACCCCAGCCACGCCACCGGCTACACCCGCTACGTTGAGCCCATGGCGCTCGCGGCGACCGCCTGCGGCGCCAACGGTCTGGAGATCGAAGTCCACGACGAGCCCAGCCGCGCATGGTCCGACGGCGCCCAGGCCCTCACCCCCGACCAGTTCGACGACACCATGCGCCGCATCCGCGCCATCCGCGAGGTCGTCTGCCAAGAGACCATGGAGTAGGCCATGGGTACGGTGAGAAACGCACGCGTTAACCAGGGTGGCCCCAAGTGCGCCGGCATCGTGGGCCTGGGCCTCATCGGCGGAAGCTTTGCCCGCGGCTATGCGCAGGCGGGCGTCCGCGTGCTGGCCTGGGACCCCAACGATGACGTCATGACGGCCGCCAGCATGGGCACCGTCGCCGGCGAGCTCAACGACGAGACGCTCGGCGAGTGCGACATCATCGTGCTGGCCTGTTACCCCGAGGCCTGCATCGAGTGGCTCGAGGCGCACGCCCAGGCACTCGCCGACGCCACCGACACCGAGGCCATCATGGGCCCCGTGGTGATCGACACCGTGGGCGTCAAGGGCATCGTGTGCGAGCGCGCCTTTGAGCTTGCCCGCGAGCATGGCTTTTACTTTGTGGGCGCTCACCCCATGGCGGGCACGCAGTACTCGGGCTATGCGCGCTCCCGCGCCGACCTGTTCCAGGGCGCCCCGCTCGTGCTCGTACCGCCCGCGGTGGACGATGCGCTCAAACTGGAGCTTTTGGGCCAGGTGCGCGAGATGGTACGTCCCTTAGGCTTTGGCAAGTTCAGCGTAACGAGCGCCGCCGAGCACGACCGCGTCATCGCCTTTACGAGCCAGCTCGCGCACGTCGTCTCCAACGCCTATGTTAAGAGCCCGACCGCTCAGGTCCACCACGGCTTTTCGGCCGGCAGCTACCGCGACCTCACCCGCGTGGCGCACCTCAATCCGCAGATGTGGTCCGAGCTCATGATCGACGACGCCGACGCGCTCGCCTTCGAGATCGACCATCTAATCGAATCGCTTGGCGCCTACAGCCGCGCCCTTAAGGACCGCGACCAGCGCTATCTGGAGAACCTCCTTGCCGAGGGCGACCGCATTAAGCGTGCACTCGACGACGAGGCCTCCCACTAGACCACCCATCACGCCAGGTCGAAAGGACCGAAGCTTATGGCGATTACCATCGATATCGACACCGCACGCCCCTATCAGGTGCATGTGGGCACGTTTTTGCTGGAGCAGGCAGGCCCGCTCGTGCGCGCCACTGCCGGCGGCACCAAGGCCGTCATCGTTACGGACACCAACGTGGGCCCGCTCTACCAGATGCCCGTTAAGCAGAGCCTGGAGGCGTCAGGCTACGAGGTGAGCATCTGCACCTTCGAGGCCGGCGAGGCCCATAAGCGCGCCGAAACCTATGTTGCCATTTTGGAGTTTGTGGCCGAGCACGAGCTTTCGCGCTCCGACGTGATCGTGGCACTCGGCGGCGGTGTCGTGGGCGACGTGGCGGGCTTTGTGGCCGCCACCTACATGCGCGGCTGCAAGTTTGTGCAGATCCCGACGAGCCTGCTCGCCATGGTGGATTCGTCGGTGGGAGGCAAGACCGCCATCGACCTGGCTGCCGGCAAGAACTTGGCCGGCGCCTTTTGGCAGCCGAGCGTTGTTATCGCCGACGTGGGGTGCCTGGCCACCCTCACGCCCGAGCAGTTCGCCGACGGCTGCGGCGAGGTCGTCAAGCACGCCGTGATCGCCGACCCGGAGCTTTTCGCCGAGCTGGAGAAGACCCCGCTCACGCTGGAGCTGCTCAACCGCGATGTGGCCCGCGTAGCGCTCATCATCGCCCGCAATATCGACATCAAGCGCGCCGTGGTCGTCGCCGACGAGCGCGAGACCAACCAGCGCATGCTCCTCAACTTTGGACATAGCGCCGGACACGCCGTCGAGGCCTGCGAGCACTTTGAGCTCGGACACGGCAACTGCGTGTCGATCGGCATGGGCATCATCACGCGCGCCGCGGCCCTGCACGGCGTCTGCGATGCCGCACTGCCCGGTCGTATTGAGGAACTCTGCGCCCGCCATGGCCTCAAGACCCGCTGCGACCTAGATGCCGATGCCGTCTTTGCCGAGGCGCTCCACGACAAGAAGCGCGCGGGCGACACCATCGACCTGGTGATTCCGCACGGCATTGGCCGCTGCAGCATCGACCGCACACCGCTTTCCGCTTTCCACGAACTCATTGCCGAGGGCCTCGGCCAGAAGGGAGACGCATCCGCATGCTAGCCCGCATCACCCCGTCCCCGCTCAAGGGCACCGTTCCCGCCATCGCGTCCAAGTCGATGGCGCATCGCCTGATCATCTGCGCTGCGCTCGCCAACGGCGAGACACACGTCACCTGCAATACCACCTGCGCTGACATCGAGGCTACGGTGCGCTGCCTTACGGCACTCGGCGCCCGCATCGAGACCGTCGAGGACGGCTTCCAGGTCCACCCCACCATGAAGAGTGTTGAGTTTGGCCTGCTCAAGGCCCTTGCCGGCGGCACGCTTGACTGCGGTGAAAGCGGCTCCACGCTCCGCTTTATGCTGCCTGTCGCCTGCGCGCTGGGTGCAGAAGCAACTTTTGTGGGTCAGGGGCGCTTGGGCGCCCGCCCGCTCTCCCCGCTCTCGGACGAGATCATCGCCGCCGGCTGCGACCTACAGGGTCTGGGCGGTTTTCCGCTCAAGACGAGCGGACGCATGCGCCCGGGCACCTTTGTGCTTCCGGGCAACGTGAGCTCGCAGTATATCTCCGGCCTGCTGCTGGCAGCCCCGCTGCTGGCCCAGCCCTCCTGCGTGCAGGTAACCGGCCTCATTGAGAGCCGTCCCTACATCAACCTGACGATCCAGGCCATGAAGGCCTTTGGCGTCGAGGTCAACGTCGAGCGTATTCCGGCCAAAGACGGCCAGCCCGAGGTCACGAACTTCCGCGTGAGCAGCGGCTCGTACCGCACGCCCGGCAGCGTTGCTGTCGAGGGCGACTGGTCCAACGCCGCCTTTTGGCTGTGCGCCGGCGCTATCGGCGCCGACCCCATCACCGTGGAGGGCGTATCCCTGAGCTCCGCGCAGGGCGACCGAAACGTGCTCGCCGCGCTTTCGCGCTTTGGCGCCCGCATCGTGCGCTCCACCAACGCCGCCACCGTGCAGTCCGACAAGCTCGCCGGCTTTGAGATGAGCGCCCACGACATTCCCGACCTGGTGCCCGTCATCTCGGCCGTGGCCTCGCTGGCACAGGGCCGCACCTTTATCCGCGATTGCGCCCGTCTGCGTATCAAGGAATCCGACCGCCTGGTCACCACCACCCGCGAGCTCACCGCGCTGGGCGCGCAGGTGCGCATTGCCGGTGACGACCTCATCATCAAGGGTGTCGATGCCTTCACCGGCGGCGAGGTCGATTCGCACAACGACCATCGCATCGCCATGATGGCCGCTATCGCCGCGAGCCGCGCCACCGGCGAGGTCGTGATCCACGGCGCCGAGGCCGTCAACAAGTCCTATCCCGATTTCTTCGACCACTACCGCCTGCTGGGCGGCAAGGTCACACTCGAGGAGGAATAGCATGTCCTCGACCTTTGGCAACGTCTTGCACGTAAGCATCTTCGGCCAGTCGCACTCCCCCGCCATCGGCTGCTCGCTCGATGGCATTCCGGCGGGCATCGTTGTTGACCAGGAGCAGCTGCAGGCCTTCCTCGACCGTCGTGCCCCCGGTCGCGACGAGACCGCGACCAAACGCCGCGAGGCCGACGCCGCCCACATCATCGCCGGTGTGGTCGATGGACATAGCACCGGCGCGCCCATCGCCGCGATTATCGAGAACACCAACACGCGCTCCAAGGATTACTCCGAGCTGCGCCGCAAGCCCCGCCCCGGACATGCGGACTTCCCTGCGCGCGTGAAGTATCACAACATGCACGATGTCGCCGGTGGCGGGCATTTCTCCGGCCGCCTAACGGCACCCCTGTGCATCGCCGGCGGCATTGCGCTGCAGGCACTCGAGGCCCGCGGCATTAAAGTGATGGCGCATGTGGCGCAGATCGGCGGCATCTCCGACCTGCCGATGGACGATATGGTCTATCGCGAGGCCGACCGCAAGGCGATCCTTACGAACGATCTGCCGTGCATTGACGCCGCCGCAGCCGGCCGCATGCGCGAGGAAATCCTAGCCGCGCGCGACGAACTCGACAGCATCGGCGGCATCGTGGAGTGCGGCATTTACGGGCTTCCCGCGGGCATCGGCGACCCCATGTTCGACGGCATCGAGAACCGCATCGCGCAGATCGCGTTTGGCATTCCCGCCGTAAAGGGCGTGGAGTTTGGCATGGGCTTTGCCGTGGCCGCCATGCGCGGCAGCGAGAACAACGACCCGTATCGCATCGACGCCGAGACCGGCAAGATCGAGGTCGAGACCAATAATGCCGGCGGCATCCTGGGCGGCATTTCAACCGGCGCGCCCGTCATGTGGCGCATGGCCGTAAAGCCCACGCCCTCCATCGGCCGCGAGCAGCAGACGGTGGACATGGACGCTATGGAAAATGCCGAGCTCTCGGTCCACGGCCGCCACGATCCCTGCATCGTCCCCCGAGCTGTCCCCGTAGCCGAGGCAGCCGCCGCCCTTGCCATCTGGGACGCCCTCCTCGAAGACGCCGCCCAGCGCTAACTACCCACCCCTCAACATCCCCCGACACGTGAAAGGGGTCTCCATGGACCTTGCTGACATCCGCCAGGCCATCGATGGCATCGACACCACGCTCCTCAACAGCTTTGTCGAGCGCATGGACATTGCCACCGAAGTCGCCAAGTCAAAAATCGAGATGGGCAAGGCCGTCTTCGACCCCGCCCGTGAGCGCTCCAAGCTCAACAACCTCGCCAGCCGCGCGCCCGAGCGCTACGAGGCGCAGACCATCACCCTGTTCCGTCTCCTCATGAGCATGAGCAAGGCCGAGCAGCAGCGCTACATCAACGAGCTCAAGGGCATCACCGTCTCGCAAAAGGCCCACGCCACGGCCGTGGCCTTTGACACACCCTTCCCCCAGACGGCCACCGTCGCCTGTCAGGGCGTTGAGGGCGCTTACAGTCAAATCGCCGCGTGCAAGCTCTTCGACGTGCCCGACATCGCGTTTTTTGAGACCTTCGAAGGCGTTATGCGCGCCGTGCGCGACGGCTTCTGCGAGTTTGGCGTGCTGCCCATCGAGAACTCCACCGCCGGCTCGGTCAACGCCGTCTACGACCTGCTCGCCCAGTTCGACTTCCACATCGTGCGCTCACTTCGCCTCAAAATCGACCACAACCTGCTCGTCAAGCCCGGCACCAAGCTTGCTGACGTGCACGAGGTCTACAGCCACGGCCAGGCCATTGCCCAATGCGCCGGCTTTATCGAGGCGCACGACCTGCACGCCACCAAGTACCCCAACACGGCCATGTCGGCCGAGATAGTCGCCAGCTCCGAGCGCACCGATGTTGCCGCCATCGCATCGCGCAGCTGCGCGGCACTCTACGGCCTGGAGGTACTGGAGCCCAACATCCAAGACTCGGACAACAACTACACGCGCTTTGTCGTCATCAGCCGCGAGCCGCGCGTCTACCCCGGCGCCAACCGCACCTCGCTCATGATTACCACGGCCAACGAGCCGGGCGCACTCTATCGCGTACTCGAGCGCTTCTACGCGCTCAATATCAACCTCATCAAGCTCGAGAGCCGCCCCATCCCCGGGCACGACTTTGAGTTTATGTTCTACTTTGACCTGGACTGCCCCTTTGGCAGCAAGGCCCTCGATGACCTGCTCGATTCCATCGACGACGTGTGCGAGAGCTTCACCTACTTTGGCAGTTACACGGAGGTGCTCTAGATGACCGATGTCGCCGCAACCCGCCCCTACGGCGTGCTGGGCCGCGTGCTGGGCCACAGCTACACCCCGACCATCTACAAGGAGCTCGCGGGGCTCGAGTACGTACGATTTGAGCGCGAGCCCGAGGACCTCCAGGCTTTTATGACGGGCGACGAATGGGAGGGTACCAACGTGACCATCCCCTACAAGCGCGCCGTCATGGACTATCTGGACGAGCTGAACCCGCTCGCCGAGCGCATGGGCAACGTCAACACCATCACGCGCCTGCCCGACGGGCGCCTGCGCGGCGACAATACTGACTATTTCGGTTTTCAGTGCCAAGTCGAGGAGCTGGGGGTTGAGGTTACCGGCAAGAAGGTTCTCGTGCTCGGAGCCACCGGCGGCGCCGGCACCACGGCAAGTATGGTGCTGGGAGATCTGGGCGCCATCGTTGTGCCCGTGGGCCGCACGAGCGAGGTCAACTACGACAACATCGCGCAGCAGTCCGATGCCGCCCTGCTCGTCAACTGCACGCCTGCCGGCATGTTCCCCCACTGTCCCGATGCCCCCTGCACGCTCGAGGGGCTCGATGCGCTCGAGGGCGTCATCGACATTGTCTACAACCCTGCACGCACGGGCCTGATGCTCGAGGCCGAGCGCCGCGGCATCCCCTGCATCGGCGGCCTGCTGATGCTCGTGGCCCAGGCGGCGCAAGCCGTTGAGCGCTACACCGGCCAGGTCACTCCGCGTGAGCGCATTCTGGACGTAACGGAGCGCCTGTCACGCCGCGAACAGAACATCGCGCTGATCGGTATGCCGGGCTCGGGCAAGACCCGCGTGGGCGAGCAGATTGCCCTGCTCACGGGGCGAGAGCACATCGACCTGGACCGCGCCCTCGAGGAGCGCCTGGGCATGCCCTGCGCCGACTTTATCGTCGAGCGCGGCGAGGCGGCCTTCCGCGAGCAGGAGACGGCGGCGCTGGCCGGCATCTCCAAGCGCAGCGGCCTGGTGCTTTCCACGGGCGGCGGCGTGGTCACGCGCGACGAGAACTACCCGCTACTGCACCAGAACAGCCAGATCGTGATGCTCAACCGCAAGCTTGACGAACTCGCCCACAAGGGTCGCCCCATCACCGCCCGCGATGGCATCGACAAGCTGGCCGAGCAGCGCATGCCGCGCTACCGCGCCTGGGCCGACCACCTCATCGACTCGCGCGATTGCGCCGCCAACACCGCCCAAGCCCTCCTCGACACCCTCCCACCCGCTCTCTAACCAAAACCGCCACAAAGGGGACAGGCACCTATGTGGCGGTTTCTCGACTGCAAAGGAAGCAAACATGAAAGCACTCGTCATCAACGGCCCCAACCTCAACATGCTCGGCATTCGCGAGCCGGGTATCTACGGCAGCGACAACTACGACCGCCTGGTCCAGATCTGCCAGGAGGCGGGCGCCGCGCAGGGCTTTGACGAGGTCGAGGTCTTCCAGTCCAACCACGAGGGCAGCATCGTCGACAAGATCCAGGAGGCCTACGGCAAGGTCGACGGCATCGTCATCAACCCGGCGGCATACACGCATACGAGCGTGGCGATCCTCGACGCCCTCAAGGCCGTCGCCATCCCTGCCGTCGAGGTGCACATCAGCGCCGTAGAGACGCGCGAGGACTTCCGTCAGGTGAGCTATGCACGCCTTGCCTGCTTCGCCACCATCACCGGCGAGGGCTTGCAGGGCTACGCCCACGCGCTGGAGCTGCTGAAAGAGCATCTCGAAAAGTAAGACCGCAACACTACTGAATAATGACAGCGGGAAGGGCCGACTTGGTCCTCCCCGCTTTTAATTACGCCTTCTTGATCACGTACGCCAATCCAATATCGCAGGCGCAACGCACTAGAGATGCAAAGAGCCACGATGCTGGCAGCGCCATAAGCAGCGGCATGGTCTGCCAGGGGATAAACCAATCGACCGCGTGGATTGCAAAGATGGCAAGACTGGCCTGTCCGCAGAACACGAGGGCTTGTTCAAAGGACCCCAAAACCGGCACGTCTTTCAACTTCTCCAGCGCCATGGAAACCCAGCACACGCAGTAGCTGCCGGCAAGAGCGGCAACTGTCGCAACCACAAACCCATCCACGCGGCGGCTCGAAAGCTCAAGCCCACTCAGCGCGGCAAGGACAAGCCAAGCGGCACCGGCTCCAATAAACAGCAGGGGCTTGTTCACGCTCGGCTCCAGCCCCCTTTGGCGCGCCGTATAGCCAACCCACATCAGCAGCAAAATATAGCAGCTCAGATCCAAATCGAGCAGCAGGTAAACACCCATTAATCGAGACACGCTCAATCCGCAAAAGGCAATCGCGGCACAGACAACGCCCCGCCAAACAACCCCAATTCCGCGGCGATCAAACAGCCGCACGAGCACATTAAACAACAGGCGCGACGTAAACAGCGCCGCCAAAAACCATGCCATGCCAACGGCGGTAACGCCAAGCCCAGGCACATCAACGCCCGAGGCAAACACAAGCGTCTTAAGCCCCGCAACCAGCGTACCGCTCGTCAAAGGAGCGCCGCTCATCAAGAACGTCGGCACCTGCCACGCCAGTGCAAGAACCACATACGGCACCAGCAGGCGCGACACCGAACCACTCAGCAGCTCGCGCCACGGCTTCGGCCTAAACGTATACCCGGCAAGAATAAAGAACACCGGCATATGAAACGAGAAGATCGCGTGCCGCAAGGGAGAGGGATTTGGGACGGTGTGCCCCACAATGACCAGAATAATTGCAATTCCCTTTGCAATATCGATCCAGTCGAGCCTTTTGCTTCCCATTGCAAACCTTTCAAAACCGCAGCACACAAGATGAAAAAAGCCCAGACCACCAAGCGGTCCGGGCTTAATAAACGATGGTGCTCCATGGCGGATTCGAACCGTCGACCTTGGGATTAGAAGTCCCCTGCTCTATCCAACTGAGCTAATGGAGCAAATAACCGCACGCCCAAGCAAGCGCGAGCCTGCTAGGCGCAAGTAATTATAACCTAGTTGAACTGCTCGCGGTATGCCTTGCAGACCTCGTCGACCGGGCCGTCCATGCGAAGGTCGCCCTTCTCAATCCAAACGGCGCGCTGGCAGATGCGCTCAACTTGCTCCATGGAGTGCGACACGAACAGAACCGTCACGTCACCGCTCTGGATAAAGTGCTGAATACGGGCCTCACACTTTTGCTGGAAGAACACATCACCGACGGACAGCGTCTCGTCAACAATCAGGATATCGGGCTCGGTAATGGTAGCGATAGCAAAGGCAATACGCGCCACCATACCCGAGGAGAAGTTCTTGAGCGGCATGTCGACAAAGTTCTGCAGCTCAGCGAACTCGATAATGCCGTCAAAGTTGGCGTCGATGAACTCCTTGGTATAGCCGAGCAGGGCGCCGTTCAGATAGATGTTCTCGCGGGCTGTCAGCTCGGGGTCAAAGCCGGCACCAAGCTCAATCAGCGGCGCGATGTTACCGTGCACTTTAACGCTGCCCTCGCTGGGCTCAAGCACGCCAGCGATGATCTTGAGCATCGTAGACTTACCGGAACCATTGGTGCCAACCAGACCCACGACCTCGCCACGATGAATATCAAACGAGATATGCTTGAGCGCCCTAAACTCCTCAAAGAACAACTCGTGCTTGGCAAGCTTGATGAAGTACTCCTTGAGGTTGGTCAGCGACTCGGACGCCATGTTAAAGATCATGGTGACGTCGTCGACCTCGACAGCCAGAGGCTGCTCGCTGTAATCAACAACAGATTCAGTCATCACAGCACTCCTTAGATGTAGAGGATGAACTTGCGCTCGGACTTATGGAACACGGTGTAGCCAATAACAAGCGCAAGGACCGCCCAAGCGACGCACATACCAAACGTCAAAAGCGAGGGCGTAGTCTGGAACAGGAAGATATCACGCATAAACTGCAGGTAGTTGTACATGGGGTTCGCATACACCAAGATCCGAACGATATGCGGCATCTGAGCAACAAAGTCGGTCGTCCAGAAAATAGGCGTGATATAGGTCCAAGCCGTGATGACAACACTCCACAGATGCATAACGTCGCGGAAAAAGACCGTGAGAGCCGAGAGCATCATACCCAGGCCCATGCAGAAGCACATAAGCAGCAGCAGGCAGACCGGCAGCAGAATCAGGTGCCAAGAAGGCATAACGCGGAACCACAGCATAACGATGGCAACGGCGACCAGCGAGAAGGCAAAGTTAACCAGCGAGAAGAGCACCTTCTGTACTGGGAAGACCCAACGGTGCACCTTAACCTTCTTGAGCAGCGGGGCAGCACCCACGATCGACGTCAGGGCCTGGTTCGTAGACTCGGACATGACGGCAAAGGTAACGTTACCCACGATCAAGTACAGCGGGTACATCTCGGGCGTAATCGAGCCATTGCGGCCCTGGGCAAAAATCGTCGAGAACACGATGGCCATGACGATCATCATCAGAAGCGGGTTGAGCACCGACCATGCGACGCCCAGAACGCTACGGCGATACTTGATCTTAAAATCCTTGGTAACCAGCTGACGAAGGATAAACGCGTCCTTCTCAAATTCATTCTTAGCAAACGTCGCAGGCAGACTGCGAGCTTCTTGTTGCTTTGTCTGATCCGACACGGATGCAACTCCTTTACTCGTAATCGTTGACAAACGAACAGTATAGACCCGACGGCCATGTAAACGATTCGCGCAACAAAACTGGAGAACTAACCCACATCTTAGGATGCCAAGCCCAAACGGCTATACTTTCAAGGATTGAATGTATAAGGAGCATTGAGTGAATTCTGAATCCATCGCCGTCATCATCCCCTGCTACAACGAAGCCCTCACGATCGGCAAAGTCATCGACGACTTTCACCGCGAGCTTCCGCAAGCGACGGTCTATGTCTATGACAACAACTCGTCGGACGACACCTCACGCATCGCCACCGAGCACGGCGCCACGGTCCGCTTTGAACCCCGTCAGGGAAAGGGCAACGTGTGCCGCCAGATGTTTCGCGACATCGACGCCGATTGCTACCTGATGGTCGACGGAGACGACACCTATCCCGCCGAGGCGGCCAAAGCCCTCTGCGAGCCTATCCTCAACGGCACGGCCGATATGACCGTAGGCGACCGCCTTTCCAACGGCACCTACGCCGAGGAAAACAAGCGTGCTTTCCACGGCTTTGGCAACAATCTGGTCCGCGCCATGATCAAGTGGATCTATAGCTACAGCTTCGATGACGTCATGACCGGCTACCGCGCCATGAGCCGCCCGTTCGTCAAAACCTTCCCCGTGCTTTCCGAAGGCTTCCAGATCGAAACCGAGCTCTCGATCCACGCCGTCGACCACCGCTGGCGCATCAAAGATGTGCCCATCGAGTACCGCGACCGTCCGGAAGGCTCCGAGTCCAAGCTCAATACCGTGAGCGACGGCATTAAAGTCGTTGCGATGATCGGCACGCTGTTCAAGGACTACCGCCCGCTGAAGTTCTTCAGCCTCGTCGCGCTTCTGTTTGCGGTGATCGGCCTCGTCCTGGGCATGCCCATCGTTGTCGAGTATTTCCAGACCGGCCTCGTTCCGCGCTTCCCCACCGCAATGCTCGCCGCGTCGTTTATGTTCCTGTGCGGCCTGAGCCTTGCAACCGGATTCATCCTCGATTCCGTGGCAAAGGTCGAAAAAAAGCAGTGGGAGGTCAACGTGTACAGCAAATACGCCTACGACGACCAGCTCGGCCACCCCACTTCCAAGCCAAGCGTGAGGTAAACCACCATGCCGCTCATCTCCATCGTCGTGCCGTGCTACAACGAGCAGGAATCACTTCCGATCTTTCTCAAAGAGCTCGATGGCGTCGTTCGCATCATGACCCAGCAAGACCCCGGCATTTCCTTTGAAGCCGTCCTCATCGACGATGGCTCGGCAGACAAAACGCTCGCCGTCATGAAGGCAGAAGCCGCGGCGGCGCATCCATACGCCATCCGCTGGCACTCTTTCTCGCGCAACTTTGGCAAGGAGGCGGCACTACTCGCCGGACTCCAGCACGCAAAGGGCGACTATGTCGCCACCATGGATGCCGACATGCAGGACCCGCCCTCGCTCCTGCCGCAGATGTACGAGATCTTGCAGACCGAAGACTACGACAACGTCGCCACGCGTAGGACCACCCGCGAAGGCGAGCCTCCCATCAGGTCGTTCTGTGCCCGTATGTTCTACAAGATCATCAACCGCATTTCCAAGGCCGACATCGTCGACGGAGCACGCGATTTTAGGCTCATGAAGCGAGCTATGGTCAACGCCATCATCTCCATGGGCGAATACAACCGATTCTCCAAGGGCATTTACGGCTGGGTGGGCTTCAAAACCAAATGGCTCCCCTACGTAAACGTCAACCGCGTGGCCGGCGAGACCAAATGGAGCTTTTGGTCGCTGCTCCTCTATTCCATCGACGGCATCGTCGCGTTTTCCACGGCGCCGCTCTCCCTCGCCGCCCTCACGGGTATCGTCTTCTGTCTCATCGCTATTCTGGGATTCGTCGTCATCCTAGTAAAGACGCTTGTTTGGGGCGACCCCGTCGGCGGATGGCCGTCGCTCGCCTGCCTCATAACGCTGTTTGGCGGCATGCAGCTCCTGTGCCTGGGAATCATAGGTGAATACTTGGCAAAAGCCTACTTGGAAACCAAGCGACGTCCCATCTATATCATTCGAGAATCCAACGAGGAATCCGATGACACGGCCCAATAACAGCACGCTCAAGAATGTGGCGTTCTACGCCACCTGCTTCGCATTTTCCATCGCACTCTTTGTCGCACTTGCAGCGGCAGGGCATGTCTACCCCTTTGGCGACAACTCGTTTCTCACCAACGATCTCAAATACCAATACATCGACTTCTTTGCTTGGTTCCGGCGCGTCCTTTTAGGTGAGGCAAACCTTCGCTATTCCTTCTCGCAAGGACTCGGCATGAACACATGGGGGCTCTATAGCTACTACCTCGCCAGCCCCTTCAACCTGCTCTGCGCGCTGTTTCCCGCAGACAAGCTGACGCTCTTCGTGTTTGTTATCTCCGCGCTCAAACTGGGCTGCATCCACATCAGCAGCGCTTGGTATGTGCAAAAGCGCTTTGACCTGTCTAAGCCCGCCATATTCCTGCTTTCCCTCTCGTTCACGTTTTGCAGCTGGACCATCAGCAACCTGCGCAACCCGCTCTGGATCGATTGCCTGATCCTGCTGCCCATCTGCGCCTACGGATGCTACGAGCTCATCCGCAAGCAGCGCATGATCTGCCTCGTCATCGCAACGGCGCTCAATGTCATGTTCTGCTGGTATACGGCCTACATCAGCATCCTGTTCCTCTGCATCTTCGTATTGGTCGAATTTGTCGATTATGTTGCAGAAGAAGGATTTAGTTGGAAGCTCATGCTCGATCGGGCCCTGCGATTCGCCGGGGCCATCGCGCTTGGACTGCTTCTGTCCGCTTGGACCTTTTTGCCGACCATCCTTGCCATGTCCAAGGGCGGACCCGTTCTAGCACTCGGCCCCCTACTTAAAACCAGCCTCAAGTCGCTCATCAGGGGCTTTCTTCCCTGCATGTGGGTAAGCAACGAAAGCACACCGCAGTTCTATTGCGGCATCATCATGATACTACTTGCGGTGAGCCTGCTGGTTAACCGCACGGTTTCAATCAAGACGCGCATCGCAACACTCGTCGTCACGATAATCCTGGTCGCAAGCTCCGTTTTGAGCCCGCTCGAGTACATCTGGTGCGGCATGCGCGTTCCCAACGGCTTCTACTCGCGCACGGCTTTTTTGCTGAGCTTCTTTACGCTGTGGACCGCAGGATACGCGCTGCAGGCGCTCAAAAACCAGCCCAAATTGCGTCAAGCCTATCGCCCCGTCGTCATCATGCCCCTCCTGGCACTAACCGCCATTGAGTTGTTTGCCAACGCCCATGTCATTTGGAATCAGCTGTACGTAGGCTATTCCGAAGAAGCCAACAGCACCTATGTCGCCACCGCAACCGACACGATCACGGCCATTCAAGACCAGACTTCGGCGTCGTTCTATCGCATTGACCGCACGACCACACGCGTCGACAGCGCCGCCCTCAACGAAGGCCTGGCGCTTGGGTACAACCAGTTGTCTTCGTATTCGTCTGCCAACAACCCGCAGGCCATCGCACTGCTCAACTCCCTTGGATACAGCAGCGTCGGCGAATTCTCGACCCGTTATGCCGAGCCCATTCTCGCCGTCGATGCCCTACTGGGAGTCAAGTATGCCATTCCCGAGAACGCGCCTGCGGGATACGTTTCGGCCAAGACGAATCAGGTCGACTCCACAAGCGCGGTGTACGAGAACCCCTATGCGCTCAGCATTGGCGTCGCAGCCTCAAGCGATATCCAAAACAGCAAGCTGAAGAGCGAGAACCCCTTCGAAAAGCAGAACGACCTCTACAGCAAAATCCTAGGCCGCGAGGTCGAGCTCTATACCAAAATCGAGGCCACGAGCACGGGAAATAGCGATAGCTTAAAGCAATGGAGCGTTACTGTACCGGCAAGCTCCATCGGGTATCTCTACATCAACAAAGATGCGACCGCCGGCAGTTATTGGCCCGTCACCCTTACCATCGACCAGCGAACGATTGAAAACGAGGCCTGGAGATTCGACAATAATATCCGCCAGATTGCGGATGCATCGGACTCCCCGAGCCAGCATACGGTGTCAATCGGAGTCGCAGAGGGCTATACAGACATGCCCCAAGACAATGAGCCGGTCTTTTACGCCCTCAATCTGGACGTTTTCGAGCAGATTATGAACGAGCTTAAGACGAGCGAATTTGTTCCGACGGTCTTTAAGGACGGAAGGATCGAAGGCGAATTTATCGCCAAGGATGACGACAACCTGCTGCTGAGCGTTCCGTACGATGAGGGCTGGAACGTAACGGTAAACGGAACCGCCGCAGAACTAACGCCCGCCGCCGATAAGGGTTTGTCGTCCCTGAACATACAGAAAGGCGCGAATAGGATCGTGATGACCTACAAGACTCCGGGCGCCCTTGCGGGGCTTGCAGTGAGTCTGGCGACCGCTGCCGCCCTTGTTGCAGCGGGGCTATTCACCAGGCATAAGAAAAGCCGCCGTTAACAAGCGGCGGCTTTTACTCTCGAAAAGTTAATAGCGGCTAGAGCGTCTTGAGGTACTCCCCCAGCTCTTCCTCCCAGTCGGGCATGTTGAACCCGACCGACTCGAGCCTGGACAGGTCGAGCGCGGAGTGGACCGGGCGCGGGGCGACGGGGCCGGCGGCATTTGCGTAGTAGTCGGCGGTGCTGACCGGGACCACTTTCTCCCCGTTGCCGTTGGCTG
>CABQJK010000005.1 GCA_902464495.1 uncultured Collinsella sp.
GGAAGGGGTGGGGAAAGGTGTTGAAAAATGGGGCGGTTCCCCATATTATTAATGACGTCGACAGGCGGGGTGGTTCCCCGCGTACGTGCCATCTGAGCAACCGAGGGGAGGGCGCACATGGGAATGACTGGTGCATACGAGCGCAATCTCGATGCAAAAGGTCGTCTGTCCCTGCCTGCACCCCTTCGCGAGGAGCTTGGAGAGCACGTTCGCGTGTTCAAAGCCCTGGATGTCGATGCTCTGTACGTGTTCTCTGCCGAGGCCTTCGATAAGTGGGTCGAAGGACTCTTCGCGGGTCGTGAGGGCCACGAGGGTTTTAACCCGCGTGACATTAACGACCAGAAGCTCATGAGGGCGATCAACAAGCGCACTACGTCGATGGACGTGGACAGCGCCGGTCGTATCGGTCTTTCCGAGTCTCTCCGCAAGCAGGCGAACCTCGACCGCGAGGTCACGGTTGTGGGCAACTACGACCACCTTGAGGTTTGGGATCGCGCCGCGGCCGATGAGGACGATGACGATGAGGCCCTGCTGGACCTCTTCTTCTCGTAAGGGCAAGGCACGGGTAACGGATGGAGCGTGGGATCTTGACACAAGAATATCGGCATGAACCTGTCATGCTCGGCGAAGTGCTTGAGTCGCTGCGGCTAAAGAGCGGCTCCGTTGTCTGCGATTGTACCCTTGGCGGTGCCGGCCATTCGGTAAAGATGGCCGCGCAGGTGGGGGAGACGGGCCTTTTGCTCGGCGTCGACCAGGACGACATGGCCCTCGAGGCCGCTGGCGCCCGTCTGGACCGCGAGGTTCCCGGCGTTCCGCACCAGCTGCTGAAGGGCAACTTCGGCGACTTGGACGAGCTGCTTTGCTCGGCCGAGGTGCCCGGGGTCGATGGCTTCCTGTTCGATTTGGGCGTTTCGTCGCCGCAACTCGATATCCCTGGCAGGGGCTTTTCGTATAACGAGGACGCCCCATTGGACATGCGGATGGATCCGGGTAATAACACCTTAAACGCAGCTGAGGTCATCAACACCTATAACGAACACGACCTCGCCCGGATTCTACGCGTCTACGGCGAAGAGAAGTTCGCCTCGCAGATCGCGCGCGAGATCGTGCGCCGCCGCGAGCAAGAACCGATCGAAACCACCGGCCAATTTGTCGAGATCATCAAGGCGGGTATCCCGGCTGCCGCTCGTCGGCATGGCGGACACCCGGCCAAGAAAAGTTTCCAGGCCATTCGCATCGAGGTCAATCACGAGCTCGATGTGCTCGAACGAGGGCTTGATGCCGCCACCAGGTGGCTCAACCCGGGCGGACGTATCTGCGTCATCTCGTATCACTCGCTCGAGGACCGTATCGTAAAGAACCACTTTAAGGAGATGAGCCAGGGGTGCACGTGTCCGCCGGAGATTCCGGTGTGCGTGTGCGGCAACGTGCCGATACTCAAGGTCATCACCCGCAAACCCTTGGTTGCCCAGCCTGATGAGGTTGAGCGCAACCCTCGGGCGAGATCAGCCAAAATCCGCGTGGCGCAGCGTCTGTAGGCACGACCGCGCGATATTGGACCTCCCGCTCGCACCATAAACGAAGCTTAAACACACTACCAACGTACTCGGGATGGGAGGCGGCATATCATGGGCTACAACACTTCAAGCGCAGCACTCGCCTATGATATGAACGCCATGCCCGCCTATCGTGAGACGCCGCAGGCCCCCGTTGCTCCCCGTGAGCAGCGCACGCCGCGCTTTGATGTCTACACGGGCGCGGGCCGTCAGGCAAACCAGGCGGTAAGTCCGGTTTTCATGAGCGTTCTTAAAACGTTTTGCATCATTGCGGCCATCTTCATGACGATCGGCGTCGCCCGCGTGGCGCTCGCCGGCGTTACGGCCCAGGTGCTCAACAGCAACGCCGAGCTTACCAACACGCTCGAAAAGGCGACCGATGAGAGCTCCGACCTGGAGGTCATGCATTCGGTCTATGGCGCCGACACGCGTATTCGCGACCTTGCGGGCGCTTATGGCATGGTGGAGCCCAGCGAGAGCGTTACACTTGACTTTTCGCAGGATGCAGCCGCGGGCGCCAACGCGACCGCGACCGCTCAGTAGCAAGACGGTAGCTGAGTATGACAAATGACTATCGCCGCGGTTCCGATGGGGGCCGCGGTTCTGGACGTCCCTCGTCGCGGGGACGTTCTGGTTATCAAGGAACGGGTCGGCAATCTTACAACGCCGGGCAGTCCCGTGGCAACGACCCGGCGTCGCGACTTCGCGGCTCGGGCGGCCCTCAAGTGCATAACACCAGGTCGCGCAAGAGTTCGTCGACCGAATGGCTCACGGGCACGCCTCTGCCTCGCCGCAAAGCCGTCATGGGCTTCATTGGGCTTGGCTTGGGCTTGGGCGTCTTTCGCCTTGCCGACTATCAAATTGTCGAAGCCGATAAACTGCGCGAGCGTGCCGATGCGCGCCGCCTGCTTGCGCAGACCCTCTATGCCAAACGTGGCACCATCTACGACCGCAACGGTAACGTCCTGGCGTCGTCGGTCGAATGTCGCAACATCGCCGTGAACCCCCAGCTTGTCGAGGATGTTGACAAGACGGTGTCGGCGCTGGTCAAGGCAACTGGAATCGATAAAAAGACCTGCCGTAAGCTCGTTGAGTCCGATGGAACCTGGGTGTATATCAAGCGCCAGGTGGACGAAGACGACGCTGCGGCGCTGGAGAAGAAGAACCTGCCCGGCGTGCTTTTTGAGCAGGCCATGAAGCGCGTATATCCATACGGCAATCTGGCATCGCAGGTGCTGGGTGTAGTGAATGTAGACAACGACGGCTTGACGGGTCTCGAAAAGCAATACAACAAGCTTCTGACCGGCACGAACGGTTCTCTCGTACGCGAGCGCGCGAGGGACGGCAGCTATATCGCGGGCGGTGCCTATAAAAAGGTGGCTGCGGTCGACGGCGTTGATATCGTGACGACGCTCGACGTCAATATCCAGCGTGCGGCCGAGGATGCCCTGGCAGAGGCTGTCGAGAAGACAAAGGCCAAGAACGGCTCGGCGCTGGTCACCGATCCTACGACAGGCGAGATCTTGGCAGCCTGCTCGTATCCGACCTACGACCAGACCAATTTGGAAAACGCGAAGACCGAGGATATGAACCTGCGCCTGGTCACCGACGCCTACGAGCCCGGCTCGGTCTTTAAGACGCTCGTGGCGGGCGCCGGCTTCGACTTGGGTGTCGTGCGGTCGAGTACGTCGTTTGAGGTGCCGGCGAGCATCAAGGTGGGCGACGATACCGTCACCGATGCCGACAAGCGCGACTATGCCATGACCATGGATGTGCGCGAGATGATGCGCCGTTCGTCCAACGTAGGCTTTGTCCTGGTGGGGCGCAAGATCGGTGCCGACGACTTTGCCGCCTATGTGGACAAGTGGGGCATCGGTCACAGCTCTGGTGTCGATTTTCCGGGCGAGAGCCTGGGCATCGTCAAGGAGCGTGACCAGTATGACGGCGCCACGCTGGGCTCGATGAGCTTTGGACAGGCGCTGTCTGTCTCGCCGATTGAGATCGCACGTGCCGTGGGCGGCATCGCCAACGGCGGCGTGATGATGACCCCGCACTTCTATAAGTCCAGCAAAGGTGACGAGAAGGACTGGGGCGAAGGCGAGCGCGCGATTTCGGAGGATGCCGCATCCCAGGTGACATCGTGCATGCAGACGGTCGTGTCGGAGGGAACGGGCGTTGGCGGCGCGGTTGACGGCTATGACGTGGCGGGTAAGACCGGTACGGCCGAACGTGCCGACGAGAACGGCGGCTACCTCAAGGAGAACTACATGTCGTCCTTTATGGGCTTTGCACCGGCACAATCGCCCAAGGTGCTGTGCTATATCACGCTCGACGGAACGCCGAGCGGCTCAGATGCCGCTGCGGTTCCGTTCCAGTTCATTATGGCCAACGCGCTCGACGTGCTGGGTATCCCGCACACGAAGTAGGGGGTTACAATCTTTGGGGCGTGGTTTGTTGTCCCATATGAGGGGTGTTCACATGCCCTGCACCACGCATACGCGGCGCTGGGATACAATACGCCGATAGCATTATTAGGTTTACAGGGGAGCTGCAATGATAGAGATCGCCGTCAACAACCTCGCGGCCGCAACAGGGGCCCGAACCGTGACGGGAGAAGCCGATCGGGTATGCCGCGGGTGCGTTATCGACTCGCGCCAGGTCGAGGAAGGGACGATTTTCGTCGCCTTTCCCGGTGAAAACGTCGACGGCAATGATTTTGCTTCCCGTGCCGTCCAGTCGGGTGCCGGCGCCGTCGTGATGACGCGTGAGCCCGAGGCCGAGCTGGTCTCGCTGGCGCAGGACAAGGGCTGTGCCATCTTGCTGACCGATGATCCCGAGGAGTTTCTGCTGCGTTTGGCGCATGCGTATCGCCTGGAGCTTGGCTGCCTGGTCGTTGGCATTACCGGTTCCATCGGCAAGACGACGACCAAGGACGTGCTCGCCGCTGTGCTCGCCAAGCGCTATCGTGTCTGGGCCACCAAGGGCAATTTCAATAACCTGATCGGCATGCCGCTCACGGTGCTTTCCGCTCCGGCCGATACCGAGGTTCTGGTGCTCGAGATGGGCATGAACCATTTCCACGAGATCGAGCGCCTGTCCCAGTCCGCCAATCCCAACCTTGCCATCGTGAGCAAGATCGGCACCTCTCATATCGGCATTTTGGGCAGCCGCGAGAACATCGCCCGCGCTAAGGCCGAGATTGTACAGGGCATGTGCGCCGCCGGCGACTATTTGCCGCTGCTGGTTTTGGGCGGCGAGGACGACTTTACGCCGTTCATTCGCGACACGTTCGCCCAACCTGCTGGTATCGACGTGATGCTGGCCGGCGTCTCGGACGATGATGAGGTCCGTGCCCGCGACGTTCGCGTTGATGACGAGGGCCGTCCGGTCTTTACGCTCGATTTTGGCCAGGGTGAGACGATCGATACCATGCTTGCCATCCCCGGCGTGCAGTCCGTTCCTAATGCCGTTAAGGCCGCCGCGGTTGCCTATCGCCTGGGCGTGACGCCCGAGCAGATCGATGCTGCCTTTAGGGGTCTCACGATCACCGGACACCGCCAGGAGATCAAGCGCGCCAAGAGCGGTGCACGCGTCATCGATGACTCCTATAACGCCAGTGCCGAATCCATGGCTGCTGGCCTCGATCTGCTGTGCTCGCTTTCGTGCACGGGGTCTCGCATGGCGATCCTGGGCGAGATGGGCGAGATGGGCGATGAGGCTCCTCGCATGCATGAGCTCGTGGGCGCCTATGCCGCCGCCAAGAAGCTCGACATGCTGGCGTGCGTGGGTGGTGAGCTGGCCCAGCTTATGGCCGATGCCGCACGCATGATGGGCATGGACGAGGACCGCATCCAGGTGTTCTCCGATTATCAGCAGGTGCTCGACCGCATGGGCGGCGCGCTTGAAAAACATGATGTTGTACTGGTCAAGGGTTCCCGCTTTGTTGAGCTCGACCGCTTTGTGGAAGGTGTGTGCTAGCCCATGTTCGGCAATCCCTCGTATCCAACGTATCAGGCTTTTTTGGGGCTTGGCATCGCCGCAGCCATTGCGCTGCTGCTCATGCCGTGGTGGATCAAGCTGCTCAAGGTCGAGGGTATCGGCCAGCAGGTTCGTGCCGACGGCCCCAAGCGTCATTTGGTTAAGCAGGGAACGCCCACCATGGGTGGCGTTGTCATCCTCGTCGCGATCTCGCTGACCTGCCTGCTGATGGGCAAGCTCACCACCGAGCTCGTACTCGTACTGCTCGCCACGCTGGCGACCGGCGTGCTGGGCCTGATCGACGACCTGACCTCCGTTACGCATGGGCGCTCGCTCGGTCTGACGCCTCATGCCAAGATGATCGGCCTAACCATTATCTGTGTCACCTTTACGGTACTTGCCGTCAACTGGTGCGGCGTCGCCCCCGAGATTCGTTTTCCCGGTGGGTTGACGATCGACCTTGGCGTGCTTTCGACCACCATCTGCGGCTATTCGTTCCCGTGGCTCTATATTGTCTTTTGCTGGCTGATGATTGCCGGTCTTTCTAATGCCGTGAACCTGACCGATGGCCTTGACGGTCTTGCTGGCGGCACCTCCATGATCGCCATGCTCGCCATGGCTGCCATGGCGTTTTTGCACGGAGACGTGAACCTGTCCATCTTCTGTACCGCGTGTGCCGGTGCCTGCTTGGGCTTTCTGTGGTTCAACTGCTATCCGGCGAGCATCTTTATGGGCGATACCGGCTCGCTTGCTCTGGGCGCCGCGTTTGCCTGCACGTCCATCATGACCAACACCGAGGTCGTCTCCCTCATCATCGGCGGCCTGTTTATCGTTGAGACCCTGTCGGTCATGATTCAGGTTGTCTACTTCCATTTTACGCACAAGCGCGTCTTCCTTATGGCGCCCATCCATCATCATTTCGAAAAGAAGGGCTGGGCCGAGACCAAGGTCGTCATCCGTTTTTGGATTATCGCTGCGGCCTTTGGTGCCGTTGGCCTTGCTCTGTTCTTCCAGTTGGGATAGTGGTCTTTCATGCCTCTTGCTGATGTCTTTAGCCTGCTCGTTTTGGGTCAGGGCAAATCCGGTCTCGATGTCGCCCGCTGGGCGCTGGCACATCCCGAGCGCGTAAGCACCGTTACCGTGTATGGCGGCGGCACCTCTGAGCCCAATGACGCCACGCGTGCGCTCGAGGCTGCTGGTGCGTCGTTTGTCTATGGGACCGAACAGGTCGAGGGCGCCTATGACGTATGCGTGACGTGCCCGGGCATCTCGGAGTTCTCGGGCTTCTTTAAGGCCGGGCGCGAACATGCCGCTCAGATTATGGGTGAGCCAGAGTTTGCCTATCGCCTGTCGCCCGATAACTGGATTGCCATCACGGGCACCAACGGTAAGACGACCACCACGTCGCTGACTGATTATCTGCTCAAGGCTGCCGGCGAGGCCAGCGTAGCTGTCGGCAACATCGGTGAGCCGCCTATCAACGAGATTGACGGCCGAGCCCACAACGAGTGGTTTGTGGCTGAGCTCTCGAGCTATCAGATTGCTACGACCACCGAGCTCCACCCTCGCGTGGCAGTGCTGCTCAACATCACTCCCGACCACTTGGGCTGGCATAAGAGCCATAAGAACTATGCGCTTGCCAAGATCAAGCTGTTTGACAATATGGTCGATGACGATCTGGTGGTTGTCGACGTCGAAGACGCCGGCATTCACGAGTTCGATGAGTACATCTATACGCCGGGTCGCCGCATCTGCAAGGTCGCTTTTGACGAGCCCGAGGGTGCAGACGCCGCCTTTGTGCGCGACGGCAAAATGGTCGTGCGCCTGAAGGGCGTCGAGACTCAGCTTGTCGCCACGTCCGAGCTCAAGATCTCGGGCCATCACAATGTCATCAATGCCTTATGTGCCGCCACGGCTGCTCTGGCCGTCGGTGCCGATGTCGATGGTGTCCGCCGCGGTCTGGCCTCGTTCCAGCCGCTCGAGCATCGCGTGGAGCCGTGCGGCGAGATTGACGGTGTGCGCTACGTCAACGATTCCAAGGCGACCAACACCGATGCGGTCGAGAAGGCGCTGACGGCATTTCCCGATGACGACGTGATCTTGCTGCTCGGCGGCCACGATAAGGGCACGCCGCTCACGGACTTCGCGCGCGTTGTTATGGATAACGTACGCTCGGTCGTCTGCTTTGGCGATGCGCGCGAGCGTTTCACCGCCGCTATGGACGAGGCCGATGTCGATGGCGATGTGGATATTGCCCAGGCGGATGACCTGCGCGATGCCGTGGACGTCGCCCGTTCGCTGTCGAGCCGTGGCGACGTGATCTTACTTTCTCCTGCCTGCTCTTCGTTCGATGAGTTCTCGGGCTATGAGGAGCGCGGCCGCGTGTTTAAGGACTATGTGGCGCAGCTTGCCGCTGCGGCGAAATCGCAAATGGAATAGGGGTTGCCGGTGAGAGAGGAGAGCCCCCGACAAGGTATGAGGAGGCCCGACTCGGACCGTGCTTCCTCGCGGCGCCGCACACCGCGTTCCGGTCGCGGCGGGCAGACGTTTAGCGAACGCTATATTGCCGGCGTTCCCGCCCGTATCATGCGCCCCCGTCTGATATTCATGGCCTGCCTGTTTATCTTGGTATGTTTTGGTCTGCTGATGGTGTACTCGGCGTCTTCGGTCGAGGCGCTGCACGAGAATGGCTCAGCGACGTTTTTTCTGGGTCGACAGGCTGCGTTTGCCGTGGTCGGTGTTCTGGCGCTGATTGCCATCGTGCGCGTTTTGCCGGACAGCTGGTTTGGGGAGGATGTGCTCAGGATCTTCCTCATAGGCATGATAGGGCTACTGTTTCTGGTGTTCTTGGTGGGCAGCGGCAGCCGTGGCGCCACGCGCTGGCTCAACATCGCCGGCATTCAGTTCCAGCCTTCCGAGTTTTTAAAGCCATTTGCCATTGCGTATTCGGCCATCATGCTTGATCGCTTCTTTTCGCCCGGTGGCAACATCAACGAATTCCTTCGCAAGATGGGCATCTACCTGGGCATTTCGCTCTTTCTGATCTTTATCCAGCCCGATTTCGGTACCGTCCTGATCATCCTGTTGACCCTCATGTGCATGGCGTTGTTTGCGGGTCTCGACCCCAGATTTATCATCGGCGTGCTAATCGTCGGCATTCTCGTGATCGTGATTGCACTTGTCGCAGAGCCGTACCGTATGGTGCGTATTCAGGTTGCCTTGAACCCTTGGGCCGACGAGTATGGTGACGGCTATCAGGCCACGCTTGCCATCATGGCCTTTGCCTCGGGCGGTCTGTTCGGCCGTGGCATCGGCAACTCAACCATGAAGTACTCGTATCTGCCCGAGGCGCACAATGACTACATCCTGGCCATCATTGGCGAGGAAGTCGGTTTTGTCGGAACCGTGCTGTTCTTCTTGGTGTTTGCGATGCTGATCTACTCGGCGTTTCGCATTGCCGAGCAGGCGACCGATCGCCGGGGCGCGCTTATGGCGTCTGGCTCCGCGGTCATTCTCGCGGTGCAGTTTTTGATCAATGCGCTGGGCATCCTCAACGTGTTTCCCATGACGGGCAAACCGTTGCCGTTTATTAGCTACGGCGGTTCGTCGATTATTGTGTCGCTTATGCTTGCCGGTCTGATCCTGCGCGTTTCGTACGAGAGCGCCCGTCGCGATGAGTACGACCGTCGCCGCGAGAGCTTTGCCGTTATGGATGAGAGTACCGCCGGCGTGCCCCACGTACGCGGCGAGCGATCTTCGCGTAACGGCTTTACCGTTCTGGATGGCTCTGCGACCGAGCCGGCAGCCCGTCCGCGTCAGCGAACGGCGCCGCAAGGTCGTCCGCAGCGCCCAACTCCTCGCAGCGCGGGCGGCGGATATAATCGAATCGATTTGAACTCGGACCCGTCGGCGCGTTTGCGCACCGACGACCAGGGACCGCGTGTACGAAGGGACTATCATGACCGATAAGATGACCGTTGCTATTGCAGCCGGCGGCACGGCAGGACACATTAACCCCGCGCTCGCTTTGGCCGAGGAGCTGCATGACCGTGGCCACCACGTTGTGTTCGTGGGCCAGTCGCGCAAGCTCGAGGGTCGTCTGGTCCCCGAGGCTGGGTTTGATTTTGTGCCCATTACGGTCACGGGCTTCGACCGCTCCCGTCCCTGGACGGCGCTGACCTCGCTGTGGCGTGTCAACAAGGCCAAGCGTGCGCTCGCCAGTCATTTCTCAAAGGTCGGCAAGCCCGATGCTGCCATCGGTTTTGGTGCCTATGTCGAGGTTCCGCTGCTGGGGTGGTGCAAGGGCGCAGGCGTTCCGTATCTGCTGCATGAGCAGAACTCTGTTCCGGGCCTGGCCAACAAGATGATGAACCCCCACGCCGCTCGCGTGTGCATCTCGGTGCCGGCAGCGCGCTCGGTCTTTGAGCGCGAAGGTGACCCTGACCACGTGCTCATGACCGGCAACCCCGTACGTCGCTCGGTGATCGAGGGCGATCGCGCTCGCGGCCGCAAGGCACTTGGCGTTCCCGAGGACGCTACGCTGCTGCTCGTCTTTGGCGGTTCACTTGGCGCCCAGCACCTCAACGAGCGCGCGGTTTCGCTCAAAAACGAGCTGCTTTCGCGCAAGAACCTCTATGTGTTGCATTCGACGGGTGCCGACGGCTTTGAGGAGACCGAGCGCGCTTTGGCGCTGACGCCCGAGGAGGCGAAGCGTTACCGCGTCCAGCCTTACATCGACAACATGGGCGATATGCTGGCTGCTGCCGATTTGGTGCTCTCGCGTTCGGGTGCATCGAGCGTGGCCGAGATCGCTGCGCTCGCCGTGCCCTCGATACTCGTGCCGTATCCGCATGCGACGGCCGACCACCAAACCACCAATGCCCGTTATCTGGTCGACGCCGGGGCCGGCGTGCTCTGTGCCGATGCCGATATCGACGGTTCTGCCTTTGCCGATGAGCTGCTGCACCTGGTCGATGACGCGGCAGAGCGCGACGTCATGCGTCAGGCGGCGCGCGGTCTGGCTCAGGATAGGGCCGCCGCTCTTCTGGCCGATGCGGTAGAGGGTTTGCGTTAGTTAGACGGGATATCGTCGGTCGCCCTCGCGCTGATGCGGTAGGTGCGGTACAGTTAACGGGTTACAGGCAGTGTTTACGCAAGGAGTACACGAGCACATGGCTGATTCCCAGACTGCAACCTCCGCGCCCGAGTTTAAGAGCGCCCACTTTATCGGTATCGGCGGCGCCGGCATGAGCGGCATCGCCCTCGTTCTGCACGAGCGCGGTTATGCCGTTACCGGCTCCGACCTTAAGACGTCACGTTATATCCGCCAGCTTACACGCGCTGGTGTGAAGGTGCATGTGGGCCATGAGGCAGCCACGATCGACGAGGTCAAGCCCGACGTGGTTGTTGTCTCCACCGCTATTCCGGAGTCCAACCCTGAGCTCGTGCGCGCTCGCGAGCTGGGCATTCCCGTGTGGCCCCGTGCCAAGATGCTCTCTGCTTTGGGCCACGGCTACACTACCGTCGCTGTTGCCGGCACGCATGGCAAGACCACCACGTCTTCGATGTGCGCCACCATGCTCGACCGCATGGGTCTGGATCCGAGCTTCTTGATCGGCGGCATCGTCGAGGGCTATGACACGAACGGCAAGAACGGCTCGGGAGACTACTTTGTCGCCGAGGCCGACGAGTCCGACAGCTCCTTCCTGTTCCTGAACCCCAACGTGGTCATTGTGACCAACGTCGAGGCCGACCACCTCGATCACTACTCGGGTATCGAGGAGATCGAGGCAACTTTCGCCAAATTCATGAGCCTGGTGGGCGAGGACGGCACCGTCATCGTCTGCGGCGAGGACCCGCATCTGGTCGAGCTCGCCAAGTCGACGGGCCGTCACGTGCTTTCCTACGGCTTTGCCGAGAGCAACGACATCGTCTGCGTGCACCCGGATGTCAAGGGCATCCAGAGTGACTTTATCGTTCGCTTTGAGGACGGCACTGAGCACGCTGTGGAGATCAAGAGCAACCCCGGTCGCCACAACATGCTCAACGCCACGGCGGTGCTCACCGTCGCCCATGTCTTGGGCCTTGACATCGACGCCGCCGCCAAGGCGCTCTCGAGCTTTGAGGGCGTCCGCCGTCGCTTTACCCACGTGGGCGATATCGATGGCATCACCGTGGTCGATGATTACGGCCATCACCCCACCGAAATCAAGGCGACGCTTGCTGCCGCTTCGTCGCTGGGTTACAAGCACGTCGACGTCGTGTTCCAGCCGCACCGCTATTCGCGCCTGCAGGCCCTGTGCGACGACTTTGCCGATGCATTTGCCAATGCCGATAAGCTGCTGCTGATTGATGTGTTCTCGGCTGGCGAAATGCCCATTCCGGGTGTCACCTCTAAGATGCTCGCCGATACCGTGCGCGCCAAGCATCCTGGCAAGGAGGTCGTGTACTGCTCCAGCCGTCTTGAGCTCAATCAGGAGCTCGAGCAGATGGTGGGCGAGGGCGACCTGCTGCTCACCATGGGTGCCGGTGACGTTACGACCGTCGGTCCCGAGTTCATTGAGTATCTGACTGCCAAGAAAGACGCTTAAGTCTAATGGGTCTGTTTAACGCCGTCATGGCGCTCTCGGGCATGATCGACACGGATGTGATCGAGGACGAGCGCCTTGCGCGTCATACGAGCTATCGTATCGGCGGCAAGGCCGACCTCTTTGTAACGTGCCATAGCTATCATGCCCTCCGCCGCGCCGTGGCGGTGCTCGATCGCGAGCAGGTGCCGTGGGTCATCATCGGCAAGGGCTCCAATCTGCTGGTTGCCGATGGCGGCTATCGCGGTGCCGTCATTTCGCTCGGACGTGAGTTTCAGCGCACGGTTGTTGCCGATGACGGTTGTACGCTGACGGCCGGTGCGGGCGTGATGTTTGCGCGCCTGGTCAACGATGCCCTGTCGCGTAGCCTTTCGGGCCTTGAGTTTGCCGTTGGCATCCCTGGTTCGGTCGGCGGTGCGATATCTATGAATGCCGGCACACGGACCGAGTGGATTGGCTCGCTGGTTGAGGATGTCGTAACGTTTGACCCGGCATCCGGTATCAAGCATTATGCGGGGTCCGAGATCACTTGGGGCTACCGCGAATGTAGCCTTCCCCGCAATGAGATCATCCTCGAGTGCGTGCTCAAGCTTAAACCGGCGCCCAAGGCCGACATTCGCGAGCGCATGGAGCGGTACCTTACGCGGCGCAAGCGTACGCAGCCCATGGGTCGCGCATCCTGCGGGTCGGTCTTTCGCAATCCGCCCGATGCGAGTGTGGGCAAGCTTATCGAGGATTGTGGATTAAAGGGTTTTTCGATTGGCGGCGCGGAAGTTTCGCCCGTTCACGCTAATTTTATCGTTAATAACGGAACTGCCTCGGCCGATGACGTTGCCGCGGTTATCAGACATGTGCACGGAAAGGTGAGGGAGGCGTATGGCATCGAGCTCAGACCGGAAGTTAAATTCCTCGGCTTCTAGAGCATCGAAACCCACCTTCCGCCGCGCCGGAGGGCGTTCCGGCGCGCCTGCCAAACCTCAACGCAATACCGTCGCGCACTCTAAGTCTGTCGGGCATGCTCGACAGACCAGTCGACCGGTCATCGGCTCGCAGCTCGGTAATCGTCCGGCCGCAAAAAAGTCCTCGCGTCCCTCGGTGACGTCAAAGCCTGTTATGGGCGTCAAGCCTGCCCGTCCCATGGCAACTCCCAAGCCCTCGACGGGAACTAAGGCGGCGCGTCCAGGTCGCACGCTGGGCGCATCGAAACCGCGCTCGCTGACATCGGTGCCGGCTACCGCCAAGAAGCCTTCGAGTAAAAAAGGTTTCAACCCGTTATCTTCACTTGGAGCGATGGCAAATAAAACATCAGACGCCGCTTCTGTCGTTACAGGCAAAGGCAAAATCGTGGGCGGCGTTCTGGCCGTCTTGGCCGTGCTCGTCGTCGTTGCCATCGTGGTGATCAACTCTGGATTGTTTACTGCCACTGATATTCAGATTCAAGGCAGCGAGCATGTGACGAAGCACGATGCTATCCAGCTGATCGACTTGCCCGAGGGAACGTCGCTTTTTAACGTCGATCCCGACCAGATTATCGAGGATCTCAAGCAGAACCCGTGGGTTTCGGGCGTGGATGTTCAGCGCCAGTTTCCCCATACGCTTATCATCACGCCGACGGAGCGTAAAGTTATCGCCATTGCGTATATCAGCTCCGACGACCTTGCCTGGGCTATCGGAGACGATGACACCTGGATCGCCCCGCTGTCGACGTCGGTCGAAGTGGACGACCAGGGCAACGTCATCACGACAGGGCAGGGCTCAAATACCTTGACCGGAATCGATGCCGCGCTGGCGCTCGCCAAGCATTATGGTGCGGTGTTGTTGACTGATGTCTCGGCGGATGTCGCCCCGGTTTCCGGCCAGGCGGTTAACTCCAAAGCCGTTAAGGCCGGCCTGGATTATGTGCGTGGTTTTTCGAGCGAGTTCTTGGGACAAGTCAAGGATATTTCCACGCCTTCGGTCGAAGCCATCTCGGCAAACCTCAATAACGGCATTGAGGTGTCGCTGGGCGATTCGGACGATATCGCCAAGAAGGAACGCGTAGTCACCAAGTTGCTTTCGCAGGTAGAGGGCGTAACGTATATCAATGTGCGCTCTCCGGGCAACTACACATTTAGGAATGCTCCGACCTCGTAGCGCTGGTTGATGCTTTGTTGAGGGGCCATACCACGCCGTTTATCTGGTTTGTTTGGTTTTCACGGTCAATTATTTGACTGATACGTTCATAATGTGCAAACATAATACGGTTTACCTTTGCATTTACTTTCAACCTGAAGGTTAATGTGCGCAGGGGTCGACCCATGCTATGGCTATAACCTTTGTTCGGAGGACCGACATGCACGAGACAGAGATCAACAACTACCTTGCCGTCATTAAGGTGGTCGGCGTCGGCGGCGGCGGTACCAACGCGGTCAATCGAATGATCGAAGAGGGCATCCGCGGCGTCGAGTTTGTTGCCATCAACACCGATGCTCAGGCACTCGCGATCTCTGATGCCGATATCAAGGTGCACATCGGCACCGACCTTACCCGCGGCCTGGGCGCCGGCGCCAATCCCGAGGTTGGCCGCAAGGCTGCCGATGAGTCCCGCGACGACATCGCCGAGGCGCTCGCTGGCGCCGACATGGTGTTTATCACCTGCGGCGAGGGCGGCGGCACCGGTACCGGCGCTGCTCCCATCGTTGCCGATATCGCGATGAACGAGGTCGGCGCACTGACCGTCGCCGTCGTGACCAAGCCCTTCACCTTCGAGGGCCGCAAGCGCAAGAAGAGCGCCGAGGAGGGCATCAAGACCCTCTCCGATTGCGTCGACACCATGATTGTCATCCCTAACGATAAGCTGCTCGACATCGCCGAGAAGAAGACCACCATGCTCGAGGCCTTCGCGATTGCCGATGGCGTCCTTTCCCAGGGCACCCAGGGCATCACCGACCTCATCACCGTCCCCGGTATCATCAACCTGGACTTCGCCGATGTTAAGACCATCATGAAGCAGGCCGGTACCGCCATGATGGGTATCGGTACTTCTTCTGGGGATACTCGTGCCGTCGACGCTGCCCAGCAGGCCATCTCCAGCCCGCTGCTCGAGAGCTCCATCGATGGTGCCACGCGCGTGCTGCTCTCCATCGCCGGTTCCAAGGACCTGGGCATCCAGGAGATCAGCGACGCCGCCGACGTTGTCGCCAACGCCGTCGACCCCGAGGCCAACATCATCTTCGGTACCGTTGTCGACGAGTCCCTGGGCGATCAGGTGCGTATCACCGTCATTGCTACGGGCTTCTCCGACTCCAATGTCAACCGTCAGGATGAGCTCTTTGCTGCTCAGCAGTCTCAGAGCAAGGCCGCTGCCTCCGCTGAGCCGCAGCGCACCGCTCCGGCTGCCAGCCCGGCTCAGGCCGCCCCGACTCGCAACGTCGGCGGCACCGAGCTCCCGAACTTCGGCAACGATCAGTTCGAGCTTCCCGATTTCCTTAAGCGTGGCAGCTTCTAATCGGTTGTTCTCAACGTTTTGCATGGGGATGTGTCCATTTGGATGCATCCCTTTTTTGTTTCGCTTTTGTAAACGAAAGCCTCCAATCTCTTTACGTTCCCTTTACGTTTGCCCTTGGTGCAGCGGGTATCCTTTTAGGGAAGTATGACAGCCGTATAAACACGGACTGCGCGGCGACGCCGCGGTACTTGTATTAGGAGGCTTTAGTATGGCAGCACGTGCGGACAGAGTTTCGCGTGTCGACCATGATGGAGTTACGTTGGTGGAGGGCACGACGTCAAATGTCCGTTTTGCCTTTACCGAGCGCACTGGTGGCGTTTCCGAAGATGCGTACTCCTCGCTCAACCTGGGTTCGCATGTAGGTGATGACCCCTTTTACATTCAAGAAAATCGTCGGCGTGCGCTCGACGCAATGGGAGCTGCAGAGTGCGAGCACAACCTGCTTGTTCCCAATCAGGTACATGGTGATCGCATCGTTACGGTGACTTCGAACGGTGCCGATGATCTTGAGCTTATTCGCGAACAGATTGCCGAGGGCTGCGATGGCATTGTGTGCACGGCGCATAACGTGCCCGTGCTGCTCTGCTTTGCCGACTGCGTTCCCGTGGTGCTGGTTGTCCCCGGTGCTTTCGCCGTCGTCCATTCTGGCTGGAAGGGCACGATAGCGCGCATTTCTGCCAAAGCCTGCCAGGCGCTCTGCGAGGCAACTGGATGCGAACCGCGTGATGTCTCGGCTTATATCGGCCCGCATATCCTAGGTGACGAGTACGAGGTATCGCAGGAGCTCATGGATCGCTTTGCCGCCGAGTTCGCATGCATCGATACGAGCGCTTCTCGCATGCTTGACCTTTCGGCCGCGATTCGCGAGGCGCTTGAGGGCATCGGTGTCGCTACGGCAAATATCGTGGATACCGAGCTTTCCACCGTGCGTCAGAACGACCGCTTTTATTCCTACCGTAACGAGGGCGGCACCTGCGGGCGCCATGCTGCGATCGGCGTGATGCTATGAGAAAGATCGCATCGGTCCTGAGCGCCGCGTTGCTCACGCTCACGCTGTGCGCCTGCTCTTCGGGATCCTCCACCTCTTCCATTACCGTGGCTGGCTCCACGACGTGCCTTCCCATCGCCGAGATTGCGGCAGAGGGTTTTAAGGAAGAAACGGGCACCGATGTGCTCGTTTCGGGCTTGGGCTCTTCTGCCGGCATTGAGGCAGTCAGCGCCGGCACGGCCGATATCGCCAGCTCCTCCCGTGGACTCAATGCCGACGAACAGGATCTGGGCCTGACTCCCATCGTCATTGCCCACGACGGTATCGCGGTCATCGTGAACGAAGGCAACCCCGTCGATAACCTCTCGACCGAGCAGCTCCGCGATATCTATGCCGGCAAGATTACTAATTGGAAAGAGGTCGGTGGCGAGGACCTGAAGATTCAGGTCATCAACCGAGACGAGGCTTCCGGCACGCGTGAGGCCTTCCGCACCATCGTGATGGATGGCACGCCGTTCGATCGTCGCTCGGCCGTTCTTTCGGGCACGGGCCAGGTGCGTGATGTCGTGTCCCGTTCGCGTGGGGCCATCGGCTACATTTCGCTGGGCTTCGTCGATAGCCTCAACGCCAAGACTTCGGTCAGGGCCGTCTCGGTCAATCATGTCGAGGCCTCCGAGAAGACGGTTGCAAGCGGCGGCTACCCCATTTCGCGTGACCTCTACTTCTTTGTGAAGGGAACGCCTTCCAAGCAAGCTCGGGATTACATCGACTACGTGACGTCCGAGAAGATGGACAAGCAGATTCGCGAGGCGGGCTTTATTCCCGTCACCAATGACGGGAAGGGGAGTGAGTAGCATGGAAGCACAGGAAAGCCCCCAGACTGAGCAGACGGCTCGGGCATCCAAGAAGCGTGAGCTGGCACTGGTATCGCGCAGCACCTATCTTAAAGAGAAGGCCCTGCAGTGGATCTTCTTTGCCTGCGCGTTCCTGGCGGTCGTCACCGTCATCCTGATTTTTGTCTTTACCACGTACTCGGCCCTGCCCGTCTTTACCGATATTGGCCTGGCAGACTTCTTTAGCTTTACGTGGGCGCCTTCCGAGGGCCACTACGGCATCATGTCGCTGCTGGCCGGCTCGGGATTGGTGACCGTCGGTGCTCTCGTTATGGGCGTGCCCCTGGGCGTGGGCACGGCCGTGTATCTGGTCGAGATCGCCAGCAAGCGCGTGCGCAAGCTTATCAGCCCCGCCGTCGACCTGCTGGCCGGTATCCCCTCCATTATCTACGGCTTCTTTGGCATGATCATCATCCGCCCGCTTATCGCGCAGCTGACCGGTGGCCTTGGTTTTGGTGCGCTGACGGCATGGTTTGTGCTCGCCATCATGATCGTCCCCACCATCACGACGCTCACCATCGATGCCCTCAACTCCATCCCTATGGGCATTCGCGAGGCATCGTATGCCATGGGTGCTACTAAGTGGCAGACCATCTATAAGGTCGTGCTACCTGCCGCCAAGCTGGGTATCGTGGATGCCATCGTGCTGGGTATGGGCCGTGCCATCGGCGAGACCATGGCCGTGCTCATGGTCGTGGGTAACGCCCCAGTTATTCCCGACAGTATTGCGAGCCCCATCTCGACGCTCACGAGCCAGATCGCGCTCGACATGAGCTATTCCTCGGGTCTGCACCGCTCGGCGCTGTTCGGCATGGGCGTGGTCCTGTTTATCATCTCCGCCACGCTGGTGGGCGTCGTCCGCCTGGTTTCCAAGAAGAAGAGGGGGTAGGCTATGTCCGATTCCGTTGACACGACGGTCGATACGACCTCGTCGCGCGAGCGCATCAAGCGTGCCCTTTCCCACGGCAAGAAGGGCCGCATCAACAAGGACCTGTCCAACAAGATCATGCTTGGCGTGTTCCGTGCCGCGGCATACATCACCACGCTGGTGCTGGTCGCTATCATTGCCTACGTGGTCATCAACGGCCTGCCACACATCTCGCTCGACTTTATCTTCGGTTGGCCCCAGGGCGTCAACGCCGAGGGCGGTATTTGGCCCACGATCGTCTCGACCGTCTATGTGACGGCGCTCGCCATGCTTATCTGCACGCCGATCGCTGTGCTGGCAGCCGTCTATCTGGCCGAGTACGCCAAGCAGGGCAAGGTCGTCGAGCTCATTCGCTACGCTGCTGACGCTTTGGCCTCGGTGCCCTCCATCGTTATGGGCCTGTTTGGCTACGCCTTGTTTGTCGAGGCCATGGGCCTGGGCCTTTCGATGGTCTCGGCCGCTCTGGCGCTCGCGCTCTTGATGCTTCCCATCGTCATGCGCACCACCGAAGAGGCCATTCGCGCCGTCCCGCGCTATATCCGTTGGGGCGCGTACGGCCTGGGCGCCACCAAGTGGCAGGTTGTCTCCAAGATTGTGCTTCCTTCTGCCTTTGGCCGTATTGCCACGGGCATCGTCCTCGCCATCGGCCGCGCCATTGGCGAGACCGCGGTGGTGCTCTACACCATGGGCCAAGCCATCAATCTACCTATTTCGCCGCTCGATTCCGGCCGCCCCATGACGGTTCACCTGTACCTGCTTGCAAACGACGGCATCAACATGAACGCAGCCTACGGCACCGCGCTCTTGCTGATGGTGATCATTCTGGCCTTCAACCTGTTTGCGCGCTTCCTGTCGCGCAAGCGTCGCTAGTTAAGGAGTCCCATGTCCGTTTATCAGTCCGCTCCCACGCTGGAGCAAGCGGCCATTACGGCCAAGGATTTCAACTTTTGGTACGGTGACTTTCATGCGCTGACGGGGCTTGACCTCAACATCGCCAAAAACGCCATCACCTCCTTCATTGGCCCTTCGGGCTGCGGCAAGTCGACGTTTTTGCGCTGCATCAACCGCATGAATGATCTGATCGAGGGTACGCGCGTCGAGGGCACCATGACGCTCGACGGCAATGATATCTATGCCGAGGGCGTCGACCCGGTCGATCTCCGTCGTCGCGTGGGCATGATCTTTCAGCAGCCCAACCCGTTTCCCAAATCCATCTACGAGAATGTCGCCTTTGGCCCTCGTCTGCAGGGCGTGACTAGCAAAAGCGACCTCGATGACATCGTGGAAGAATCGCTCAAGCGCGCCAACCTCTGGAAAGAGGTATCCAATCAGCTCAACAAGGATGGTTTGGCGCTCTCGGGCGGTCAGCAGCAGCGTCTGTGCATCGCGCGCGTGCTTGCGGTGCAACCCGATGTTCTCCTGATGGACGAGCCCTGCTCCGCCATCGACCCCACGTCCGTCTCTAAGGTCGAGGATCTGATGGCCGAGCTGGCGCCCGAGATGACGATCATCATCGTCACGCATTCAATGCAGCAGGCAGCTCGTATCAGCGACTACACCGCATTCTTCTTGCAGGAAGTTGCCGGCGAGCCAGCCACGCTCATCGAGTATGGTCAAACCGACGCGATCTTCACCAGCCCGGTGGACTCGCGGACGGAAGACTATATCACCGGCCGCTTTGGCTGATCGGTGTGACTAGTCCCAAGCCGATCGGACCTGGTCCGGTGCGTATTCACTGTGCGGGCGGCATGACCGCACCCAACTGATTGGAGTGAACCATGCGCAAACTGTTTTCCCGTCAGCTCGTCGAGGCCCGTCACGAGATGCTGAGCATCTATGAGGCCGTCGATCTGGCCCTCCACGATGCCGTGAAGGCCTATGTGACCGACGACCGCAAGCTCGCCACCAAGACCAAGAAGCGCACGCTTTCGATTGACGCGCGCTGCGCCAACCTGGAGGCCGTCTGCTACAACCTGATCGCCACGCAGTCACCGGTCGCCTCCGACTTCCGCCTGCTTCAGACGATCATCTACGTCGACTTTAACCTGCAGCGCATGACCGATAAAGTCCGTCAGATCTGCCGTGCCACGCGTCATATGATCAAGGCCGATATCTCGCTGCCCAAGGAGCTTGTCGGCACGGTCGAGGCCGAGGCTGAGGCCGTCTACCAGGTGCTGGGCTCTTCGCTTTCTGCGCTCGTCACCAATGATATGTCCATCATCTGCAACCTGGCCGTCGAGGACGAGCCAGTGCACGCCGCCTACGAGAAGTTCTTCCGCACCTTTAACCGTATGGATACGGGCGACTTTATGGACGACGACAGCAACTATGACGACCTGCGCCGCGCCATCATGGTTTCGCGCTACCTCGATCGCATCGCTTCGATTTCTATCGATGCCGCTTGCCGTCTGACCTTCCTGTTGACTGGTCAGCGTATGAACGCCGGCGATATCGCCCGTGTGGACGAGGATGAGCTCGAGAGCATGCGCGTGCCTTCGGGCGAGGGTGTTATCATGAGGCCCGCCGTCGACGCGCGCTACGTTGCCAAGGTGCCCGTTAACGAGGTCAGCGAGGGTCTTCGCTACCTGCTCGATCATCTTGAGGACGAGGACGATGGCGAGGACGACGAGGAGTAAGTAGCCCCGTTCGTCGAAAGATTGTAAATACCTAAGTGAGCGCGGCCTTGCACATGCGGGGCCGCGCTCTTGCGTTAGCATGGGACTACTTGTTTGGCTGTCAGCGGAGGCGATTGGCAATGGATAACTATTTGGACTTGATGCGCGCTCGCCGCGAGCAGATTCTGGAACGTTTTTATGCGGCGCTTGATCGCGCGGGCCGACCCCATGACGCCGCGCGCCTCATTGCCGTGTCCAAGACCGTTGGTGTCGATGAGACCGTTGCCGCTATCCAGGCGGGGTATCGCCATTTTGCCGAGAACCGCCCGCAGGAGCTGGTTCGCAAGCTCACGGGTCTGGCGGAGCATCCGGAGCTGCCCGAGGTGCGCTTCGATATGATCGGCAACCTGCAGACCAATAAGATCAATGCGGTGCTGGGCTCAGCCGAGCTGATTCACTCGGTGGGTTCGCTGCATCTGGCACAGGCGATCTCGAGCCGTGCTGTCCGCAAGATTGAGGCAGACGACCTCGCCGGCCCCCAGCGCGTGCTCATTGAGGTCAATGTGAGTGGTGAGGAGTCGAAGGGAGGCTTTTCGCCTGATGAGATTCGCGCCGCCGCGGGTGAGCTTGCGGAGCTCGAGGGAATTTGCGTGCAGGGGCTTATGACTATGGCGCCCCGGGGGAATAAGGATGTGGCACGCCGCACCTTTTCGGGGCTTCGTGAGCTGAGGGATGAGCTGGAGGCGGCGCATCCCGATTTGAACCTGCCTGAGCTTTCCTGCGGCATGAGCGAGGACTTTGAGCCTGCCCTTGAGGAGGGCTCTACGCTCGTTCGCCTGGGCAGGGTAGTATTTAGCCCGGAGTTTGCAGTAAAATAAGGCTCTGAAGTGCGCACTGATTATCGGGGCGCCTGCACTAAACCGCGAGAGGACACAACCATGGGCTTCCTTGACGAGATTAAAAATAAGATGCACCTGGGCGGCCAGCAGGGTTACGACCAGGGTTATGGCCAGGACGACGACTACGGCTACGATGACGGCTATGACGATAGTTATCAGGGCAACGGCTACAGCGGTGCTTCGGGCGAGGGCTTCTACACTCAAGACGAGCCGAGCAACGGCCTGCTTGGTCAGACGCGCCGCGGTGAAGCTGAGTCGGTTGCCGTGTATACGCGCTCCGGTCAGCTGGTCGGCGATGACTCCCGCCACGCCACGACGTATAACCCGCCTTCGCGCTCGCAGGACAGTGTTGCGAGCGGTTATCGTCCTGGTGCCTATGACACGCCGTCGAGCTACGCCGAGAACACCCGCGCCCGTGCCGCCGCTGCGCCTGCGCCTGCACCGAGCGATGCCTCGGCCTATGCGAGCAATATCATCAACGCCACACCGCAGCTGCCGGCCTATGTCCTGCGCCCCGAGAGCTATGACGACGTGGAGACCGTGGTGCGCCGCGTTCGCACCAAGCAGCCTGTCGCACTGATTTTTGTGGGCGTACGCACCGAAGTTGCTAAGCGCGTCTTGGACTTCTCTTACGGCTTTGCCTGCGGTCTGGGTGCCACGGTCAAGGAGGTGGGCGACCGCGTGTTCATGGTGCTGCCCGCCGGCTGCGAGGTCAAAGATTCCGATCTCAAGAAGCTTCGTGCCGACGGCTACCTTAAGTAAAGACAAGACGAGGAGATTCCCATCAACATCTACACTATCGTCCAGCTGGTCAACACGCTGTTCAACTTCTATTCCACGCTCATTGTCGTCTACTGCTTTATGACGTGGATTCCCATGAAGCAGGGTGGTTTGCTTCAGGATATTGCTGCGGTGCTCGATAGCGTGTGCGGTCCGTGGCTCAACCTGTTCCGTCGTTTCATCCCGCCGATGGGCGGTATCGATTTTTCGCCGGTCGTTGCGATTATTGCGTTGCAGTTGGTGCAGAGGCTGGTTCTGCAGCTTCTTATAGGTATACTCGTATAGAACTGACTTAGTAACTTACGTCGGGCGTGTAGCGCCGAGGCGATGAAAAAGGAGACTTGTTATGGCTATTACCCCTGCAGACATCCAGGCTCAGACTTTCTCTGAGGCCAAGCGTGGCTACGATCCCGCCGAGGTCGACGTCTTCTTGGAGACGCTGTCCTCCGAGGTTGACGCTATGCTCGCTAAGATCGTCGACCTTAAGGGTCGCCTGACTGCTACCGAGCAGCAGCTTGCCGATGCGCAGGCTCAGCTTGCCCAGGCTCAGGATGCCACCGCCCAAGCCGTTCCTGCCGCCCCCGTGGCTGCTCCCGCCCCTGACTTCTCCGCTCAGGAGCGCCAGATTTCCGCTGCCCTGATCGCTGCCCAGCAGACCGCTGAGACCATCGTCAACGATGCCAACGAGAACGCTGAGCGTATCCGCAACGAGGCTGACGCTAAGGCACGCGAGGTTATCCGCCAGGCTCTGACCGAGAAGCAGGCCGAGCTCGAGGAAATCGATCGTCTCAAGGCTTCCCGCGAGGAGTTCAAGGCCGAGTACCTCAAGCTCATCCAGCACTTCATGGACGATGCCCAGAACTCCTTCCCGGCCGACCTCATGGCCTCCACGCCGGTCGGTTCTGCCGCTTCTCCTGCGGTGACTGTTCCCGCCGAGCCGCTGCCCGTCGCTGACCCGGTTGTCCCCGTGGCCGATCCCTTCGCCCCGATCGACAACTTTGCCGCCGACGACCTGGACTAGCATCAGAGCTACAATCTAGTGTCCTTAAGAGGAGCTCGCACCTGCGGGCTCCTTTTTTGTGGCTGTATACGGGTTGGGAAACAAAACGCCGAGCTCTGCATGCGATAGGACAGAACTCGGCGAAGGGCGCGTGGTAAAAGGTAGTTTTTAAGGTATGTCTAAAAACTACTTGAGGAGGAAGTTGGAGAGGGGAATAGTGCGGGCCTCGCGATGCTCGGGATCGGCGATGTGGTCGGCGGGATAGCCACAGACGAGCATGTGATAGGGATAGACGCCCTTGGGCAGATTGAACTGCTCCTGTGCCACCTCAGGCTTAAAATGGCATACCCAGCACGTTCCCAGGCCCTGCTCGGTGGCCTCCATCATCATCTGGTCGCACACGATGGACGTATCGATTTCACTGGAATTCATCTGGTCATACGGGCGCACCCAAGCATCATCGGTAACGCTGCAAATAAGGAAGACAAGCGGAGCTCCAAAGATAGACCCATCACGAGCAAACCGAGGCTGACAAGCAGCAGCCTTCTCCAACAGCTCAGGCGTATCCAGCACCATCACACGGGCTGGATGATTATTACAAGCAGAAGGAGCAATCCGCCCCGCCTCAACAATGGCATCCACTACCGACTGCTCAACAGAACGATTCTCAAACTCGCGACAAGAATACCGACCACGAGCCAGATCCAAATAAGACATACAAGCCCTCCTAAAATTAAAAATCAAACAAACCAAAAGTAACCCAAAGAGTACCCAAAGCAGCAATCAGCCAAACGCTCATCAAGGGCCAAAGTGTCCGAACGGGTACCATAGGTCCCTTCAGCCAAACCCCCATTGCGCTAAATCTATCAGCCAAAGTTCCCAATGGTGGTGCATAAGGGAGCGGGCCCGGCCACTAATAACCTTTTGAACGACTCTGCTTGCAGCCGGAGTGAAAAAGGTTATTAGTGGCCGGGCCCGCGACCGGTGGGACATGTACCCCCAATTAACTGTTCTTCATGACAATCGAATCCACGACATCGGCCACATTCTCGCAGCAGTCGGCGCAGTACTCCAGGAAGGCGTACACGTCACGCCAAGCGATGACCTCGAGCGGGTCCTTGCCGTTAACGTGCAGGTTACGCATGGCGTTGATATAGAGCTCGTCGGCCTCGGACTCGATGGTGTTGATCTGGATGACGAGCTCGCGCAGCGTTTTGGACTTGCGGTAGTTAGGCAGCTCGACCATCAGGTCTTTCATGGCGCGGCAGGCGTCGGTCACCTTGTGGGCGATCACGATGGCATCGGGATGGATGCTCTGGATGTTGGTGAAGTAGACGCGCTGCACGACGCCCTCGATGCGGTCGAGCACGGTGTCGAGCGAGCAGCTCATCAGGTCCAGATCCTCGCGCTCAAGCGGGGTGATAAAGGCGGTGAGCAGGGCGTCCTCAAGCTCATGGTGCTTCTTGTCGGCCGCATGCTCGATCGCATGCATCTTGTCGAGCATATCGTGAATCTTTGCGGGATCGAAGTTCTCGAAAATCTTGGTAAGCAGCTCGGCGGCCTGGACGGCGAGGTCGGCGCAGGCGACGTAGTTGTCAAAGTAGAACGAATCGGGTTTCTTTGCCATGAGTGGGTCCTTTCGAGGCGAAGACGGGTGGGCGAGGTGTTACGGTCCGGATGGACGTTCGGTTTGACTAGATGAACATCATGAACAGCTTGGCCATGACAAAGCTGATGAGTCCGCAGGCGGGGAAGGTGAAGAACCAGGTGAACATCATGTCCTTGACGACGCCGAAGTTGATGGCCGAGAGGCGTTTGACGGCACCGACGCCCATGATGGCGCAGGTCTTGATGTGCGTGGAGGACACGGGGATGCCGGTAAGGGTGGCAAGCAGCAGGTTCGCGGCGCCCGCCAGGTCGGCGGAGAAGCCCTGGTACTTTTCGAGCTTGACCATGCTCTGGCCAACGGACTTGATGATGCGCTCGCCGCCCACGCTGGTGCCGATGCCCATGGTGGCCGAGCATAGCAGCATAATCCAGATGGGGATGCCGGCATCGCCGACGCTCGTCTGGCCGCTGGCAAAGGCCACGCCTAAAAAGAGCACGCCGATGAACTTCTGTCCATCCTGCGCGCCGTGCATAAAGCTCATGGCCGCAGCGCTCGCGATCTGAGCGTATTTAAAGAAGACATTGGCACGTCGCCTGTTGGCGGCGGCGAAAAGAATCGAGACGAGCTTGCACAGGACCCAGCCCATGACAAAGCCCAGGCCGATGGAGAGCGCCAGGCCGTAGATGACCTTCATCCACTCGTGGACGTTGACGCTGCTCGCACCGCCGAGGGCGATGGCGGCACCGGTCAGGCCGGCGATAAGGCTGTGGCTTTGCGAGGTGGGGATGCCAAAACGCGACGCTGTGGCGCCGTAGACGACGATGGAGAACAGCGCCGCGCACAGGCAGGCGAGCGCCATGGTACTGTTTCCGCCAAAGTCGACAATATGGGAGATGGTGTTGGCGACGCTCGCGTTAAAGTGCGTCATGATGAGCACGCCGAGGAAGTTGAATGCGGCACTCATGAGAATGGCGGCGCGGGCGGGCATGCAACGCGTAGTGACGCAGGTCGCGATGGCGTTGGGTGCGTCGGTCCATCCATTGACGAAGATGGCGCCGAGCGCGAGGATCACGGTGACGGCAAGGACTGGGTTCGACACAAGTTGGCCGAGGAAGGTTGAGAACGTTACGTCCATATATGGGCTTTCTCGAAGTTTGCAGGCACGTTACAAAAACATGATAAATCGTATCACCTCCTGCGGGTTTCTTTACCGAGTTCTGATGGGAGCAGTGAATTTTTTGGCACTAAAATTGAATATTATCCCTGTTGACCGCGGGTGTTCTTTTTGCTAACACGCCATGCGGACACATGCAATCGCTCCGACACCCCAAAACCACAGCCTGTTCGCTTTACAACATGCAAACATGCGTTCGATAATAGGAGGCATGGAATATCGACAGACAGATGGCAAAACTCGGCGCGTGCACAAGCAGTATGTGGACGTCGTGGCTCGCATCCTCGCGGGCGGACAGGTCGTGCCGGTCACCGTCTGCTGGGTCGACGGTCGCTGCTTTACGATTGACGAGATTGTCTCGTCCACCGGTTTTGGCCTGACGGTTCACGGCATTCGTACGGCGACTTATAAGGTTCGTTTTGGCGGGCACGCGACTGAGTTGTATCTGGAGGACCAGACGCGCGAGCGGGCGGACGGCTCGCAGGCACACGTGATGCGTTGGTGGGTGTGGGCGTTCGACCGAACACTCGAGAGCGAGCGCCGCAGGTAAGAACGCGTGGCGTTCGGGTACAATGGCAGGAAACTTGTCAGCTACGGCGCCGTCGCGGTGCTTTTTGAAAGGACGAAATTATGAACGATATCCAGGGCTATCAGAATGGCCCCATCGAGACCGGCGCAAGCCGTGCCAAGGAGATGTCGCCGCGCGCGTACAACCTTGTCATGTCTGCTCTGATCTTTTTGGGCTTTTGCGCCATGGGCGCCGGCGCCTACTTTACGAGCACCATGTCGTTTGCGCGCATGATGATGAGCGGCGCCGCTTTGCCGCTGGTCTTTGGCTCATTTATTTTGACCATCGTCGGCATGGTCATGATGTCGGCTGCTGCCAGCAAACAGTCCGTGGGCCTGTCACTCGTGGGCTACGTGGTCTTTGCGAGCACCTTTGGCCTGACGGCGTCGTTTGGTCTTGCCAACTACGACCTGCCTACCATTAACACCGCCTTTATCGCCACGGCCGCCATCACCTTTGTCTTTGGTGCGCTGGGCGTGACCTTCCCCAAGTTCTTCCAGCGCGTGTATGGCATTGGTTTTGGCATCCTGCTTGCCACGATTCTGGTCGAGATCGTGCTGATGTTCATGGGCGTTTCGCAGTCCATCACCGACCTGATCGTGATCGTGGTGTTCGCCGGCTTCATCGGCTACGACACCTATGTGGCAACGACGGTGCCGCCCACGCTGCCCAACGCCGTGCTCATGGCATCCAACCTGTTCGTGGACATCATCAACGTGTTCCTGCGCATTCTGAACATCCTCGGCCGTCGCGATTAAAGCGCGGCATTGCGATGCTTCCTGCCGGACACGGTAAAACGATGCGAAAGGCGGTCCTTCGGGGCCGTCTTTTTTGTGCGCGGCGGGGTATCATGGATGGGAAAAGCCGATAGCGGCAGCGACAGGAAAGGTGGCCACGTATGGCAGACGTCGACAACAGGAACCGTAACCGCAGGTCCAACCGAGCGGGTCAGCCCAATCCCAAGCGCGAGGCCCGTGCCAAGGCCGCCGAGCGTCACGTGGCAACTGTGTCCGAAGCGTGTGCCAAGGATATCGAGCGTTCGCTTGCCGATGTTCGCGAGTTTGACGGTATGCCTGCCGGCTTTGTCGCGGCGATGAAGGCCAAGGTTCAGAGTGCTGTGGCCGCCGAAGAACAGGTTGCCGAGGACGTCGAGGGCGCGGAGGCTGCCGAGGTCGAGGCAGCGCTCGAGACCGAGGCGGCGCCCGAGCCCGTCGAGGAGCCTGCCGAGGAAATCGCCGAAGCTGAGTCCGCGCCTGCAGAGGAGCCCGCTCCGGTCCTGCCCGAGGTCACTGTGCTTGATGCCTCCGCCACGCAGGCCATCCTGGACAACGGTCGTGGCTATGCGCAGTTCTGCGACATGGCCGTGCTCGCCTTTGCCTCGTTCACCAACCCGGGCGGTGGCTATATTCAGGGTTATCTGGGCCAGGAGGCCACGCTGTGCGCCGATTCGTATCTGTACAACGTTCTCGATAAGCAGCGCAAATGGTACGGCGAGAACCGTCGCCGCAACATCAACTGCGAGCTCTATCGTAACCGTGCCCTAGTGGTGCCTGCGGTGCGCTTCGACCGCAACCACGTGCATGCATACGCCGACGTGATCGTGGCCGCCGCGCCCAACGTTAGGCGCGCCCGCCAGGAGTATCGCGTGAGCGACGATGCTCTGCTGGATGCCCTGCGCGACCGCATCCGCTTTGTGCTCGCCATCTGCGACGAGTTGGGTCGCGAGAAGCTCGTGCTGGGCGCATGGGGCTGCGACAACAACGGCTTTGATGCCGAGGCCGTGGCCGAGCTCTTCCGCAAGGAGCTCGCATCGGGCGACTTCAAGGTCAAGCAGGTCTTCTTTGCCGTGCCCTCTACGCGCTGGGACGAGGACTTCGCCAAATTCGAGCACGTGCTGGCAAACTTCCCCGAGCGAAACGAGGAGTCCTATGCTCAGGTTGCCGCCCGCGCCGCAGCCGCCCGTGCCGCCGAGCAGGCTCAGGCCGCTGCCGAGGATGACGAGGATGACGACGACTGGCACAAGTACCTGTAAACGGTGCTCGTGATGCGATATACCGAGCCGACGGGAGAGGCTGCTCCTGTCGGCTTTTTATTGAGTGGGGAGCTTACGATGAAAAACGTTCTGTGCTTTGGTGACAGCAACACCTATGGTTACGATCCGGCGGGCATGCGCGACGGTACCGCGGTGCGCTATGCGCAGGATGTGCGCTGGTGTGGCGTGGTGCAGCGTGACCTGGGTGAGGGCTGGCATGTGATTGAGGAAGGCCTCAACGGTCGCACGACGGTGCGCGACGATATGTGCCATCTGGACACCAACCTCAACGGCATTCGCGCGCTTCCGATGCTGCTCGAGGCCCATAAGCCGCTGGATGCGATCGTGATCATGCTGGGCACCAACGACTGCAAGACGGTCTTTGGCGTGACGGCCTCCGATATTGCCCGCGGCGCCATGGCGCTGATTCGCGCCGTCCGCGCGTTTCCGTGGACCGACGCTGCGCCTTGTCCGCGCATTCTGTTGATGGCTCCTATCAAGATTAAGCCGCAGATCGCCGATGTGTATATGACCGATTTTGACGATCATTCCGTTGAGGCATCTGAGCATTTTGGTGAGTACTACGCGCATGTGGCTGAGCAGTTTGGTTGCGACTTTTTGAATGCCGCCGACTTTGCCGAGCCGGGCGATATCGACTATCTGCATATGATGCCCGAGAGCCACGAGAGCTTGGGACATGCCGTGGCAGCCAAGCTCAAAGAGATGCTCGGTGAGTAGCGCGACCCCAAGCCACCGCAAAGGGGACAGGCGCCTTTGTGGTGGTTTTGCCCGGGTAAACGAACGGATTGGCTGCCATATGGGCATGGACGAGCTCATCGACCTCTTTGCCGAGGGCGATGAGCTCGTCTCCAATACCGCTTTTGAGGATTTGGATCTTGCCTACGACGTGGCGAACGGCGCGACCTTCGATGGCGTTGTGTTCCGATCTTGCGAGTTCGATAGCGTTGACTGGAGCGGCTCGACGTTTCGCGACGTGGTGTTTCGCGGTTGCCGCTTTATCCGCTGCAACATGGAAGGCTGCTGGCTCAGCCGCTGCGACTTCGTTGACTGCTCGGCACCGGGACTCAACTTGCTCAAGGCGCGCCTGTCGAGCGTGTCGTTTGGATCGTGCGATTTGAGCTATGCGAACCTTTCGGAGGGACGCATTGGCCCTATGACAGCATGCGATACACGTCTGAGAGAGGCTGCGTTTCAGGGTGCCAAGCTGGGTCAGATACGCCTGGATGGCTGTGACCTGACGCGTGTTGATGTGTTCAAGACGTCGCTTTCCGGCGTTGATGTGTCGCGCTGTACATTTGCAGCGCCCGTTGTTTCGGGCGACTACCGTGAGCTGCGGGGCCTGACGGTCAATGCCGAGCAGGCACTTGCGCTCTCGGGTTTGTTGGGAATTCAACTCGCCGACGGCTAGACGTCAAAAAGGAAAAACCGCCGCAAAGGTGCCTGTCCCCTTTGCGGCGGTTTTGGGCTGCGAATCTTAATAGTGCCACATGTGGTTGACGGGGCCAGAGCCTTTGCCCATGTCAAAGCCGGCGGCGAGAGCGCCGGTTAGGTAGGCCTTGCCGGCGTTGACGGCATCGGCAAGATCCATGCCCTGGGCCAGCGCGCAGGCGATGGCGGACGAAAGCGTGCAGCCGGTGCCGTGTGTGTTGTCGGTCTCGATGCGCTTGTGGCGGAACCACGTGGTGAGCGGATCGCCCAGATGGCTGCCCTCGTCATCGAGCGGCGCGGGTTCGGCCAATACATCGTTGGCCTCGTTGACAAGATGCCCACCCTTAACGAGGGATGCGCAACCAAAGCGGCGGGTGAGGAGCATGGCAGCATTTTGCTGTGTGCGCTCGGAGTCGACCTCGTAGTCAAGCAGGGCCATGGCCTCGGGAATATTGGGCGTGATGACGGTTGCCAGTGGGAACAGGCGGCGGGTGAGCGCCTCGGCGGCATCTTCGGCAATCAGCCGTGCGCCCGAGGTGGCTACCATGACGGGGTCGACGACCACGTTTGTCGCGTTCCAGGCGCTCAGGCGGTCGGCGATAACCTCGATAATCTCGGCAGAGGAAACCATGCCGATCTTGACGGCGCTGGGGCGGATATCGTCAAATACGGCGTCGATCTGCGCAGCGACGATATCAGGGGAGATATTCTGCACGGCGGTGACACCGAGTGTGTTTTGTGCGGTGATGGCGGTGATGGCCGTCTCGGCATACAGGCGGTGCGCCGTGATGGTCTTGATGTCGGCCTGAATGCCGGCGCCACCGCTGGAATCGGATCCTGCGATGGACAGAACGGCAGGTACCTTACTGCGATCCATGTTTGCTCCCTTGTTCGGTCGGAATCAAATGGGTCTTTAAGCCAGCATTATAAAGATGCCCGGGCCGACTCTATGTCGAACCCGGGCGGGCGATGCAATCTTTACGCAAATGTAAGCAAATGTTCACACGTCAACAATTGACGAACACCATGTTACCGATTGTGGCTCCGGTGACGAGTTAGTCCTCCATGCCGAGGTCGATCGTCGTGCCTTCGAACACCTTGTTAACGGTGCGGACGGCGCACATCTTGCCGCACATGGTGCAGGTGCCCTCGGTGGCGGCGGGGGATTCTTCGTAGCGTTTCTTGCCGGTGACCGGGTCGAGAGCACACTTCCACATGGCATCCCAGTCGAGCTTGCGGCGTGCTTGGCCCATCTTGTCGTCCATGTCGCGGGCGTGCGGCACCTTCTTGGCGATATCGGCGGCGTGCGCGGCAATCTTAGTGGCCATGAGGCCATCGAGCACGTCCTGGGCGTTGGGCAGGCACAGGTGCTCGGCCGGCGTCACGTAGCACAGGAAGTCGGCACCGGAGCTGGCGGAGATGGCGCCGCCGATGGCAGCGGTGATGTGGTCGTAACCCACGCCGATATCGGTCACCAGCGGCCCGAGCACATAGAACGGGGCATTGTGGCACAGGCGCTTCTGCAGTTTCATGTTGGCGGCGATCTCGTCGAGCGCCATGTGACCCGGGCCCTCGACCATGACCTGGACGCCGGCGGCCCAAGCGCGCTTGCACAGCTTGCCCAGCTCGATCATCTCAGCGGTCTCGGTGGCATCGTTGGAGTCGTAGAGGCAGCCCGGGCGGCAGGAGTCGCCGAGCGAAATCGTCACGTCGTACTCGTGGCAAATCTCGAGCAGCTCGTCAAAGTACTCGTAGAAGGGGTTTTCGTTGCCGGTGACCTCCATCCAGCCAAACAGCAGCGAGCCGCCGCGGCTGACGATGTTCATGAGACGGCCGGTCTCCTTAAAGGTCTTGGTGACCGACTTGTTGATGCCGCAGTGGATGGTCATAAAGTCCACGCCGTCCTCGGCGTGCGCGCGCACGACCTCGAACAGGTCATCCTTGGTCAGCTTGACCAGCGGCTTTTCCATATAGCCGATGGCGTCGTACATGGGGACGGTGCCCACCATGAGCGGTGTCTCGTCGATGAGCTGCTGGCGGAACTGGCGCGTCTTGCCCGAGTTGGAAAGGTCCATGATGGCGTCGGCGCCAAAGTCCTCGGCGATCTTGACCTTCTTCCATTCCTCGGCGGCATCGGCCTTGTCGCCCGAGATGCCCAGGTTGACGTTGACCTTGGTGGACAGACCCTCGCCGACACCAAAGGCGCGCATGCCCTTTTTGATATGCACGATGTTGGCGGGGATGGCGATGCGGCCGTCAGCCACACGTTCACGGATGTACTCGGGGTCGCGATGCTCGCGCTCGGCGACTTCCTTCATCTGCGGCGTAATCTGCCCGGCGCGGGCGAAGTCGATTTGCGTGACGAGCTTGGGCTCGGTCTGTGTGCTCATTGGCACGGCTCCCTTCGTTGGCATTACCCATATCAGGTTTGCGGGTCAGGGCGGGCGCGTCCAGTCTCAGCCTGCCGTCTTGTCCTGCAAGCTCCCCGTTATGTCATGGGCTCAAGTATAGCCTGAATGGGTACGATTGGGCCAACGAGCGTGCCTGTGGGGAGGCGAACATGGAAGACAAGCATCTGTATCGAGAGACGCAATGGGATGTATCGGCCGAGGAAAGCCGTGCGCACCATGGCCTTGTCGCGATTGGTTTTGCGGTGCTTGCCGTGCTGGTGATTGCCTTTTGTATCTGGACGTTTGGTGGTCGCGGCGGCGTTGCATGGGAGTTCGAGGCTGATGATAGCCTGCCGATTATGACGATGAAGGTCTCTGGCGGCAATACCGTTGCCGCGCCGGGCGACTATTGGTATCCGCGCGATGGATTTGTCCAGCTGCAGCTGAGCGGTGGTTCCATTCCTGGTGAAGAGATCGAGCGCGTGACCTTCGATGCGTCGCTTAAGACGCTGTCGGTCGAGCTCAAAGATCAAGGGGATGTGCCCACGACGATGGATATCGCGCTGACGGAATGGCGCCTGGAGCCTCGGTCGGGTGTCAAGGTGTCCGAGGTGGAGCACGTTAAGGTTACCTACCAAGATGGCTCGACGAGCGAGATTGCAAAGGCCGATGGCTTGGCGGAGTAACGGGGGGGGTGGAAACGGCGGGCCTATTGTGCCTGCGCGTTCATGAAAACCAGGGTGTTTTCGTCTGAAAGCTCGGGGATGTGACGATAGCCGATGTTGAATGCGGTGAGCCCGCTTGCATCCTCGGGCTTGTTTTCTGCCATCCACCGCACCATGGAGCCGCGCGCCTTTTTGCTGGCGGTCGACCGTTGGATGGGCTTCCCGTTGCGGATACCCTCGCCAAAAAGGCATGTGACGGCCGTGGCGTCGCCCGCGAGATGGGGCAGAACGGCTTTGGCATACTCTACGCTGGCGAGGTTGACGATCGTGGTGTTTGAGCCTGCCGGGGCGATAGCCTGCGCGAGCTTGTCGCTCCAAAACGCGTAGAGGTCTGGGGCATCGTCAACGGCGAGCTTCGCGCCCATTTCCAGCCGATATGGTTCCACGGCATGAAAGGGGCGAACGCACCCGTAGAGGCCAGAGAGGATCCACAGGTGGCTTTGCAGCCATGCGAGCTGCGCGGAATCCATCACCTCGGGCGCCATGCTCTGGTATTGAATGCCGTGATAGGACATGACGGCAGGGGAGAGGTGACGGGCGAGTGCGGGATTGTCGAGATCGCCGTTTCCCAAGATGGGCCCGAACTCATGCAGGGTATTGAGGCAAGGCCCCAGCAGTTTGTCACTCACGTTCCATAGCGCCTGCAGGCTGTCGCTGCCTTCATTCCGCTCGATATCTAGCAGTGCGCGGTGGAGGCGAGCCGTCTCGCGCGCAAAGGGTGGAATGCCCAGGACTTCAAAAGCATCTTGGGCCGCGCGCATCTGCTTGGCGGGCGAAATGACGACCTGCAGCATGGACTCTCCTCTGCCAAAAAGGAAGTTGCGGTGGGATACGGTCTGTTTTGGCCGTTTATGGGCCAGTTTAGTCCGTATTTCACCGCAACTGATGAAGGGTTGGTTACGCGCGCTCGAGGAAGGCCTTGTAGCCGCGGTAGGCCTCGTAGATATCGGCCTTGTTGGCGACCTCCCACAGGGCGTGCATGGACAGGACGGCAACGCCGGAGTCGATGACGTTCATGCCGTACTTGGCCATGATGTAGGCGATGGTGCCGCCGCCGCCCGCATTAACGCGGCCGAGCTCACAGGTCTGGAAGTCCACGCCCGCCTCGTCCATGATGTCGCGGATGAGGGCCACATACTCGGCGTCGGCGTCGTTGGAGCCGCCCTTGCCGCGGCTGCCCGTGTACTTGTTAAAGCACAGGCCGCGACCCATGAAGGCTGCGTTCTTGGTCTCGAACTTGCCGGCGTAGCCCGGGTCGAAGCCGGCGGACACGTCGGAGGAGAGCATGCGGCTGCGGGCGAGTGCGCGGCGCAGGGCCAGCGGGCTGTCCTCGCCGACGAGCGCCATGATCTCGGCGACGGTGTTCTCGAAGAAGCGGCTCGTCATGCCGGTGGCGCCCACGGAGCCGATCTCCTCCTTGTCGACGATGAGCGTGATGCTCGTGCGCTCGACATCTGCAACATTGATCTGAGCGAGCATGGAGGGGTAGGCGCAGACGCGGTCGTCGTGGCCATAGCCCAAGATCATGGAGCGGTCGAGGCCCATGTCGCGGGCCGGGCCGGCGGGCACGACCTCGATCTCGGCGGAGAGGAAGTCCTCCTCCTCGACGTCGTACTGCTCCTTGAGGATATCCAGGAACATCTGCTTGACGGGCTCCTTGGGGGCGTCCTTGTCGTCCTCATCGAACTTGACGGGACGGCCGCCCACGATCACGTCGAGGATTTCGGCGTCGACGGCGTCCTTGGCGGGCTTGGCCATCTGCTCGCTCGAGAGGTGGATCAGCAGGTCGGAGATGGTAAAGACCGGGTCGTCCGCCTTGTCGCCGATATTGATGTCGACGGTGGTGCCGTCCTTTTTGCAGATGACGCCCACAAGCGCGAGCGGGGAGGCCACCCAGTGGTAGCTCTTGACGCCGCCGTAGTAGTGCGTGTCAAGGTAGGCCATGTCGCCGGCCTCGAAGGCGGGATTCTGCTTAAGGTCCAGACGCGGCGAGTCCACGTGGGCGCCCAGGATGTTAAAGCCCTGCTCGAGCGGGGCGGTGCCAAGGTTGACGAGCATAAGGTCCTTGCCGTGGTTGGCGGCGTACACCTTGTCGCCTGCCTTGAGCTCGCGACCCTCGGCAATCACGGTCTCCAAGTCGACGTATCCCGCCTCCTCGGCCATCTTGATGCCGGTCTTGACGCACAGGCGCTCGGTCTTGTTCTCGCTCAAAAACTGCTTATAGCCGCGGCAAAGCTCCTCGAGCTCCTCGATTTGCTGTGGCGTGTACTTTTTCCATGCGCAGGGACGCTCCATGACGCAGGCTCCTTTCGGATCGATCGTGCTGGTTGATGTACCGTGAGCCATCGTATCACGCGCGGGCCCGCGGCGGCGGGGAAGCCTGATGTGCGGTGGCCGTGGGGCGGGGAGCGTGTAAACTGGTGTGAGCAAACTGTGCCCAGCCCAAAGCGAGGTATTCAATATGTCTGACAAGCGCCGCACCTTTGCCGTCATCGACGGCAACTCGCTCATGCATCGCGCCTTCCACGCCGTGCCGCCGACCATGAACGCGCCGGACGGTCGCCCCACCAACGCGATCTTTGGTTTTCTGAACATGTTCCTCAAGATGATCGATGCCTTTAACCCCGACGGCGTGGTCGTGGCGTTTGATAAAGGCAAGCCGCGCGTGCGCATGGAGATGCTGCCGCAGTATAAGGCGCAGCGCCCGCCCATGGACCCCGATTTGCACGCGCAGTTTCCGATGATCAAGGAGCTGCTCGGTGCGCTCAATGTGCCGATTCTGCAGTCTGAGGGCTGGGAAGGCGACGATATCCTGGGAACCATGGCGCGCCTGGGTGAGGAGGCCGGCTGCGACATGCTGCTGGTGACCGGCGACCGCGACATGTATCAGCTCGTGACCGAGCACGTCAACGTGGTCTCGACCCGCAAGGGCCTGTCCGACGTGGCGATCATGACGCCCGAGAGCGTGGACGATCTGTATCACGGCATCACGCCGGCGCTCGTGCCCGACTTTTATGGTCTGAAGGGCGACACGTCGGACAACATTCCCGGCGTACCGGGTATCGGCCCCAAAAAGGCAAGCGCGCTCATCGCGCAGTACGGCAGCCTGGACGAGGTCATCGCGCATGCCGACGAGGTCAAGGGCAAGATGGGAGAAAACCTGCGCGCACACATCGACGACGCGCTGCTGAGCCGCAAGGTCGCAACCATCCGCACCGATGCGCCCGTTGAGCTCGATTTTGAGGCGACGTCCTTCCCGGCGTTTTCTGCCGATGAGGTGTCCGCAGCACTGGGTACGCTTGGTATCACTGCCATGCAGAACCGTTTCTTGGCACTGATCGGTGACGAGGGTGGCGCTGCTGCCGCTGCTAGCACGTTTGAGATGCCCACGATTGAGCGCACCGCTGTCGGCGATGCCGAGGCGCTTGCTGCCGTGGCGTCCGAGGTTGCCCGTGCGATCGAGGCGGGCGAGTGGGTCGCCGCCGTGGTGGACGACGACAAGGAAGAGGGCGCGCTCTTTGGACTGACGCGCACACTGTGGTTGGCGACGTCCAAGGGCCTGTTCGCGCTCGAGGAAGCCGATGACGGCACGCCTGCCGCTATCGAGGGCTTCAACTTCGTCCACGGCGTGATCGCCGGCGTACTTGCGCGCCTGTTTATGGAGGGCCGCGTGGCGAGCCCGGATACGAAGGCGCTGCTGCACGAGCTTTCGCCCATCGATTCTTCTGAGCCCGAGCTCATGGACCCGTTGTCAGTCGATTCTACGCGCATCTTCGATACCGTGGTGGCTGCCTATCTGCTGGATTCCGATCGTTCCGAGTTCGATGAGGCATATCTTGCCGATACGTATTTGCAGATGGCGTTGCCTGCGGCGCGCGGCGCAGAGGGTGCTGGTGAGAACGCTCCGGTGCCAGCCGCCCGTACTGCGGCCCTGACACTGGCGCTGGTCGCACCGCTGCGCGAGTGCATGGCCCGCGAGAATGCCGCCAACGTGTTCGATGGCATCGAGATGCCGCTCGTTCCGGTACTTGCCAAGATGGAGCGCGCGGGCATGCTCGTGGATCCCGATCGGCTGCGCAGCCTGTCCGAGGGTCTGGCGACCCAGATCACCGAGGTCGAGCGCAGCATTCGTGACCTGGCAGGCGACGAGACCTTTAACATCGGCAGCCCCATGCAGCTCTCGCACGTGCTGTTTGATGTTATGGGGCTTCCGACCAAGGGCCTAAAAAAGACCAAGCGCGGCTACTATTCGACCAACGCCAAGGTACTGAGCGACCTTGCCCGCGACCACGAGATCGTGCGCCTGATTTTGGACTGGCGTGAGAAGTCCAAGATCAAGTCGACCTATCTGGACACGCTAGGTCCGCTGCGCCGTGGTGACGGGCGTGTGCACACCACGTACAACCAGACCATCACCGCGACGGGGCGCCTGTCTTCGAGCGACCCCAATCTGCAAAACATTCCGACGCGCTCGGAGCTGGGGCGTACCGTCAAGACGGCGTTCTCGGCGGGCGAGGGAAGCGTCTTTTTGGCGGTGGACTACTCGCAGATCGAGCTGCGCCTGCTCGCGCATCTTTCGGGCGACGAGCATCTGGTGCGCGCCTTCAACGAGGGCGAGGACTTCCATGCCGAGACGGCCGCGCGCGTATTTGGCGTGCCGGTGTCCGAGGTGACGCCCGACCTGCGCAGCCGCGCCAAGGCCGTGAACTTTGGCATCGTGTATGGTCAGCAGGCCTACGGCCTGTCGCAGTCGCTGCACATCTCGATGGCCGAGGCGCGCGACATGATCGATCGCTACTACGAGGCCTACCCGGGCGTGCGCACGTTCCTCGACAACGTGGTGGCGCGTGCCAAGCAGACGGGCTACGCCGAGACCATGTACGGCCGCCGTCGCCATATTCCGGAGCTCAAAGCCAAAAACCCACAGCTCCGCGGCTTTGGTGAGCGCACGGCCATGAACCATCCCATGCAGGGCACCGCGGCCGACATCATCAAGATCGCCATGGCCCGCGTAAGCCGCCGCCTGGAAGAAGAGGGCTTTGCCGCCCACATGATCTTACAGGTGCACGACGAACTGGACTTTGAGTGCCCCGTCGACGAAGTCGAGCGCCTCACCGCCATGGTCCGCGACGTCATGGAGCACGTCGTAGACCTACGCGTACCCCTAATCGCCGAAGCCAGCACCGGCATAACCTGGGCCGACGCGAAATAGGGAAGCACTCCGTAAGGCAAGCTCGCCCAAGACGCAAGCCCCCACATACTTAAGATTTGGGACAAACACTACTGATTAATTTGTCCCACAGTAACCAAAACAGAGGGGAGCCCCTTCCAACAAGGAGCTCCCCTCTGCTCAAATCATTTCAGCTAAGTATCCAGACACTCAAGACGCCATCTTGGCGGCAGGAAAGTAAACCTAGGGCCTGGCCGGGCGAGGCGGGTAAGTTTTTCGTAGATTCCGCACGAGCCGGAAAGCACTTAATGTGCTTTCCGAGCGAGCCCAGGACCTGACCGAACGAAAAACTAATCCGCGCCGCCCGGCCAGGTCCGACGAGCCACGTTACCGAGCCGCCAAGATGGCGTCGATGAGCGTCAGTACGCCCCCGTCGTTGTTGCTCGGAATACGCCACTTGGCATGCGCGTTCATGTGCTCCTCGGCATTGTCCACGATAAAGCTATGCCCGACGCGCTCCAGCATGGGGATGTCGTTGTACGTATCGCCCACGGCGGCTGCATCAGCGATATCAATGCCCAGCTGCTCGCACAGGTGCGCGACGCCCGACCCCTTGTCGACGCCCAGGTTCATAAAGTCGATCCACTCGCGGCCCGCATTGGTGACGTAGAGCTGATCCGAGAACGCGGGGCTATAGGTCTCGCGGAATGCGGGCTCGGCATCGTAGGCGGGGAAAAAGATTGAGATCTTATTGGACTCGATATCAAGGCCCTCAAAGCTGTCGACGTAGTTGATTGTGTTGTAGTACACGCTGATCTCGTCGTGGTACTGATGGTCGCGGGCGAGCACATAGAACTCGTCGTAGCAGCACAGGACGGGAACGGCGCGCGGGTCCTCCGAGGCACGAGCGAGCACCTGCTGATACAGCGCCACATCGATGTTGCTCTTATAGATATAGCTGCCGCGATAGATGACGCAGGCTCCGTTGTCGGGACAAAAAGCAAGGCGGTTCTTAATACCCTCGAACATCTCCTCGAGCTTGGGGGCAGGGCGTCCGCTGGCGGGGCAGAACACGATGCCAGCCTCGGCGAGCTTGTCCAGGCGCTCGTCGAGGCCCTGGGGTAGTACACGCTCGTCGGTGAGAAGCGTCTTGTCCATATCAACGGCGAGAATCTTAATGCTGCCGATATTGGTGTCCGATTCGTAAGTTTGCATAAAAGCGCGCCTTTCGTTTCGAAATTGTTTCAGACGTTATAACCATCAACCAGTAACCGAGCGTATTGTCGCAGGAACGGGGCGTATTTGCACTGCAATTCACAAAGTAATGAAAAAACTTTTCAGAAATTTGAATTTGTCGCTTGTGCTGCTGGCACTTTAGCGTAATATAGCGAACATCGAAAACGGAGACGGAAAACAACCGCTTACCGAGGAAAAGGTACCGTTTACGATATATGAATTGCGCCCGGCGATAGGTGAAAGGAGAGGCAGATGCAGTTCGTAAAGATCATCACTACTGCAGACAATGCCATCCGACGCCAGCGCGCAATTTCCCGACGACGATAACAATCGTCTCTGTCCCCATGGGGCGAATTGCCTCAACAGAGTCATTTTGAGGTCGTTGGGTTTTAGCACGATATTGCTGCATGTTTCTAGGGCATGTATGTGCTGATTTTTGCTATTTAACCTGATATTGCACGGTTTTTGACCTTGAAATGACTTGCAACTGACCGATGTTCTAACTAGCTACCAAGGGCGAAAGGAAACAGCCATGAGCAAGGAAAAAGTCGTTCTCGCATATTCCGGTGGTCTTGATACATCTGTATGTGTCAAGTGGCTCCAGGACGAGAAGAATCTCGATGTCGTTTGCGTCTGCGGCAACGTGGGCCAGGAGGAGACCGGCCTGGATGCCAAGAAGCAGAAGGCGCTCGACCTGGGCGTTCTTGATTGCCAGGTGCTCGACCTGCGTGACGAGTTCTCCGATGAGTTCCTGACCAAAGCCATCGCCGCAAACTCCATGTACGAGAACAAGTATCCGCTGCTCTCCGCCCTGTCTCGCCCGCTGCTTGCCAAGAAGCTTGTTGAGGTCGCCCACGAGTTTGGCGCGACCTACGTCGCCCACGGCTGTACCGGCAAGGGTAACGACCAGGTCCGTTTTGAGGCCGCCGTCAAGGCCCTCGACCCCGAGCTCAAGGTGATCGCCCCGGTTCGCGAGTGGGACCTGAAGTGCCGTCCCGACGAGGTCGCCTACGCCCACGCCCACAACGTGCCGGTTCCCGAGGGTGCCAACGACAACCCCTACTCCATCGACGACAACCTGTGGGGTCGTGCCATTGAGTGCGGCCACCTGGAGGATCCCTGGAACGAGCCGCTCGACGACGCTTGGGTTATGACCAAGAACCCCGAGGACACGCCGGACACTCCGACCTACACCGAGATTGAGTTTGAGGCCGGCAAGCCTGTCGCCGTCGACGGCAAGAAGATGAAGCTCTCCGAGATCGTCATCGCCCTCAACAAGATCTCCGGCGACAATGGCTTTGGCCGTCTCGATCTGGTCGAGGATCGCCTGGTGGGCCTTAAGAGCCGCGAGTGCTACGAGGTTCCCGGCGCCCTGACGCTCATCACCGCCCACAAGGCGCTCGAGGACATCTGCGTCGAGGGCGACCTGCTCAAGACCAAGATCAAGCTCGAGCAGGATTGGGCCACCGCCGTGTACAACGGCCAGTGGTACAGCCCGCTCAAAAACGCGCTCGATGCCTTTATGGCCGATACCCAGAAGTTCGTGACCGGCACTGTCCGTCTGAAGTTCTTTAAGGGCAACTGCCATGTCGTCGGCCGCAAGAGCCCCTTCAGCCTCTACGACTACGGTCTGGCTACCTACGACCGCGACACCACGTTTGACGAGAAGGCCAGCGCCGGCTTTATCGAGATCGATACGCTGTCGCTCAAGACGTGGGCTAAGGTCCAGGGCCCCAGCTCTGCTGCCGCCCAGGCTTAAGGGCTCTTTCCTTGGTATCCGCGCGGCCCATCCGCGTGATACATAACGGGCGCACGGGGTCCCTACCTTTCGTTATGCTTGCTGACACTTCTTAACATCGGTGGCCCCTACGTTCCGCCCGCATATATGACGTCGCATCTGCGGCTGAGTCCGAGCCCCGCCGGGGTTGTCCGGCGGGGCTCCTTCTATCAATTTGGCGGCTCTGTGCCTATATATATGAGGAGTATCCATTATGTTCAATGCTATCGCGCATGCTTTACTTGCCCTCGCGCCCGAGTTCGATGCTGCAAGGGTCGAGGACGTCCCTATGAGCCTGAAGGCCTGGATCGATGGTTCGCAGGGCAACATCCGGAGGGAGACGTTGGGCGCCAAGTGCATGGCGCGTCACTTCTTTGCAAATTAGCTATATGGCTTCGCACATGGTGGGGAATATGCAAAACTAGCGGTTGAGAAATCGCTTTAGCGACAGGGCGCATTGCTTTGGGCGCTTGTTTTGGGATTTGATGAAAGGGGACGGTTCCATGGCTCTTTGGGGCGGTCGTTTTGAGGCGGGAGTGGCCGAGGTCACGCAGGAGTTTGGCGCGTCGCTGCCGGTCGACAAACATCTCTATAAGCAGGATATCGCCGGTTCTAAGGCGCATGCCAAGATGCTGGCGGCCCAGGGCATCATCAGCGCCGAGGACGAGCAGGCGATTGCTGAGGGCCTGACCGGAATCGAACAGGATATCGATGCCGGCAACTTCACCTTCGATATCAACGATGAGGACATTCATATGTCCATCGAGAGCGAGCTGACGCGTCGCATTGGCGAGGCCGGTAAACGCTTGCATACCGGGCGTTCGCGCAACGACCAGGTGGCGACCGATACGCGCCTGGGCGTCAAGGCGCTGGCCAAGGAGCTCATGGAGGCCAATCTTGAGTTGCGCCATGTGCTGGTGGATGCGGCCAAGAAGTACGACAAGGTGATTCTGCCGGGTTACACGCACATGCAGCATGCTCAGCCCGTGCTGCTGTCACATCATCTGCTGGCGTATTCCTGGATGTTCGCGCGCGACTTTACGCGCCTGAAGGCCGCCTTTGATGCCGCCGACAACTGCCCGCTGGGTGCTGCCGCGCTTGCCGGTACGAGCTATCCGCTCGATCGCCAGATGACGGCTGCCGAGCTTGGCTTTGCGGGTGTGATTCCCAACTCGCTCGATGCGGTTTCCGACCGTGATTTCCTGCTCGATCTGCATTACGCCGGCTCCGTCATGGCCATGCACCTGTCGCGTCTTTCCGAGGAGATCGTGTTGTGGTCGAGCTCCGAGTTTGGCTTTATTACGCTTTCCGACTCGTACTCCACCGGCTCGTCCATCATGCCGCAGAAGAAGAACCCCGACTTTGCCGAGCTTATCCGCGGCAAGAGCGGCCGTGTGTATGGCAACCTGGTGCAGCTGCTTGTGACCATGAAGGGCCTGCCGCTGGCCTATAACAAGGACTTGCAGGAGGACAAGGAGGGCGCGCTCGATACCGCCCACACGCTCATGCAGTGCCTGTCGGTTATGGCCGGTATGATTTCGACTTGGACCGTCAACGAGGATGCCATGGCGCGCGAGTGCGGTGTGGGTCATCTTGCCGCCACCGATGTTGCCGATTACCTGGCCAAGCGTGGCCTGCCGTTCCGTGAGGCGCATGCCGTGGTGGGCCATCTGGTCCTGATGTGTGAGAAGCGCGGCTGCAATCTTGAGGACCTGCCGTTTGAGGTGTTCCAGGAGGCAAGCCCGCTCTTTGAGCGCGATATTACCGAGGCGCTCGATATCCCGTCGATTGTCGCCGCACGCACGACCGAGGGCGGTACCGCCCCTGCCGCTGTTGCCGTGCAGCTGCAGCGTGCCGAGGCACAACTCGTTGCCGACGAAGGTGTGTTTGGCTCGTTGACCAAGGTCGTCGAGATGGGCCACGGAGCTAACTAGTTTATAGGATGCGTCTGTCTGGTGCGTTCATCATATCTTGCCTTTACGGGTGCTCGCTACGGTGGGTGCCCTTTTTGTTATAGGGAAGGAAGGAGCTTGTCGAGAACTTTTGTAGGACCTTTGGGCAGGTTGTGAAGGGGATACGTTTGCGGGTGGCAACCGACCGTCTGATCTGTTCGATGCGGTTGATGGGCGGTCGGATGGTACTCTAGTCGGGCTTCGGAACAGAAGTGACACATATGGAGCGCTTCAATTAATAATAACGCTTCAATAAACGGCTTTTTGTTTAACTGCAGCTAGAACTCTGTTACGATGCAGTCCAGGCGGGTGCCGGAATGGGACTTGGGCACGCGCGAACCTACTTGAAAGGCTACCTTATGGCTATCGAGAAGACCTTCATCATGATTAAGCCCGACGCTGTGCGCGATCGCAAGATCGGCGAGATCGTTGCTCGCATTGAGCGCAGCGGCCTTGTCATCGAGCGCATGGAGATGACCACGCTCGAGCGCGCTACCGTCGAGGAGCACTACGCCCATCTGGCCGACAAACCCTTCTTTGGCGGTCTGTGCGACTTTATGACGAGCGGTCCGGTCGTCAAGATGGTTGTTTCCGGTCTTTCCGCCGTCTCCAAGATGCGCACCCTTATGGGCGCCACCAACCCGCTTGATGCTGCTCCTGGCACCATCCGCGGTGACTTCGCCGTCGATGTCAACGCCAACGTGATTCACGGCTCCGACTGCCTGGAGAACGCCGAGATCGAGATCAAGCGCTTCTTTGGCTAAACCAGCTTTGACTCCTTAAGGCTGTTAGCGTGTGGCTTGGGCGCCGCGGAACTCCATCCGCGGCGCCCTTTTTATCCCAAAATCAATGAAGGGGCCCGCTCGGACATGTGTTCCGAGCGGGCCCCTGCTGTTAGCTTGTGGCACTGAATAGTTTAGGCTTCGTCGACGATCTTAAGGCCGCGCGTGTGATCGATCTCGTTGAGGAGGTTAACGCGGCGCTCGTGACGGCCGCCCTCAAATTCGGCGTCGAGCCACTCGTCGACAATCATCTTGGCGAGCTCGGAGCCCACGACGCGGGCACCAAAGGCGAGCACGTTGGTGTTGTTGTGCATGCGGGAGAGCTTGGCGCTGAAGGGCTCGGAGCATACGACGGCGCGTACGCCCTCGACCTTGTTGGCAGCCAGGCTAATCCCGACGCCGGTGCCACAGATCAGGATACCCAGGTCGACGTCGCCGTTGGCAACGGCCTTACCCACCTTGTAGCCGGCGATGGGGTAGTCAAAGCTCTCGGAGGTGTCGGTGCCAAAGTTCACGACCTCGCAGCCGCGCTCCTTCAGGTGCTCGGAAATGATGTTCTTGAGCTCGACGGCGGCGTGGTCGTTACCGATACCGATCTTCATGGATGGTTCCTCTCTGGTCTGTGCGGCGCAAATGCTAAAGGTGTTTACCGCGTTCGACTGCATGATAGCGCGACTTTTGTGTAAACGCTCGGGCGTTTTTTGGTTAAACGCTTTAGCAGGCAATAAGACCTGCTTTTCATGAATGAATGCCGCCAGTTTGTGCTTGAGCGCCGTCCGCCGGAACCATGGTTGCGGTTTTTGATGCATTGTTATCAAATAAAAGAGCTAACTATTATCGAGAGCCCAGTTCGTTATGTAAGCAGGAGATACCTATGTCTACCGATTCCATCCGCGATGCTGCGTTTTGCGACGTTTTGAACCGTGAGCTTGTCTGTGCGCTCGGCTGCACCGAGCCTATTGCCGTTGCCTATGCAGCGGCATTGGCGAGCCAGACGCTCGGCTGCGAACCCGATCATATGGACGTTGCCTGCTCGGGCAACATCATCAAGAACGTTAAGAGCGTGACCGTGCCCAACTCGGGCGGTATGCACGGTATTGAAGCTGCGGCCGTGCTGGGTGCCGTGGGCGGTGACGCCAAGAGCGCGCTCGAGGTGCTCGAGAGCGTTAACGACGAAGATCGTGCTCGCGTGACCGAGCTCCTCGCCGATGCCGGTTACTGCGATGTGTCGCTTGTCGAGGGTGTGCCCAACCTCTACATCAAGGTGACCGCCACGGCCGGGGGCCATACCGCGGTCGTCGAGATTACCGACCACCACACCAATGTCACGTGCCATACGCTCGACGGTATTCCGGTGTGCGGCAAGTCGGCAGGGGAGTGCGCCGCCTGCGCCGAGCGCGTCGTGGCTGAGCGGGCGGCGGATAAGGCCGACACGCCCATGTCGATTGAGTCCATCATCGACTTTATCGAGGGCGGCGACATTGAGGGCGCCCGCGCTGCCGTTGAGCGTCAGATTGAGCTGAACGGCGCGATCAGTGCCGAGGGCCTCGCGCACGCTTGGGGCGCCGAGGTGGGCCGTACGCTGCTGGGCGCTCGTGCCGATGACGTCGCCTGCCGGGCCCGTGCCCGTGCGGCCGCCGGGTCCGACGCTCGCATGAACGGCTGCGCGCTGCCGGTCGCTATTGTGTGCGGCTCGGGCAATCAGGGCATTACCTGCGCATTGCCCGTCATGGAGTATGCCGAGTACCTGCGTTGCGACCACGAGCGTCTGGTGCGCGCCGTGATGCTGTCCGATCTTATCGCCGTGCATATCAAGAGCTATATTGGTGCGCTTTCGGCGTTTTGCGGTGCTATTTGCGCCGCGTGCGGCGCCGGCGCTGCGATTACCTGGCTGTGCGGTGGCACGTGCGAGCAGATTGGCGCGACGGTCTCGAATACGCTCGGTAACGTGGGCGGCATCGTGTGCGACGGCGCCAAGGCGAGCTGTGCCGCCAAGATCTCGGCTGCCGTCGATGCAGCGATTCTGGGCCATGATATGGCCATGCAGGGTCGCGGCTTCCGCGCCGGCGAGGGCCTGATCCAAGATACCGTTGAGCAGACAATCGCCAGTATGGGCTACGTAGGCCGTGTGGGCATGAAAGATACCGACGTCGAGATCCTCAACATCATGATCGGCAAAACCCAAGTGTGCTAGGACAGTTCGTCGGCTACTTGGTGTTCGTAGAAGGCTTCTACTACGGCGTTAAAGTCGCGGGCGAAGCCTTCCATGGTTCCGCGCCAGGTGACTCGGTTGGGCTTGCCCTGGCCTACATAGGCAGTCTGAATGCCGCAGGCGGGACTAGGGAAGTCGCGTTTGGGATCGTTGCCCACCATAAGGACCTCGTGCGGTTCGAGTCCCATCACCTGAAGCTGCTCTAGATAGTAGGTGGCATCAGGCTTGCAGCGGGTGGCGTTTCCCATGTGCGTGACGAGCTCAAAGGGGGCGTCGGCCAGGTCGCCCCAACCCATGCGGCACTCGATGGCCCCCTGCGGAAAGCTGGGGTTGGTAAAGAGCGCGCAGCGCAGCCCTGCGTCCTGTACGGTCTGAAGCGCGGCGTGTGCGCCCGGCATGGCATGGGCGTTGATGAGTTCGTCATTCTTGTACGGAAGAACTTCGCGGTCGTAGTAGGTAAACGCCTCGTAGATAAGTGGGTCCGAGAGGCAAATGCCGCATCGGCGCTCGACCTCTTCTTGGTAAAACTCAAGATTGGTGCGATTGTCCGTGCTGCTGCGGCGATTGGCGTTGAGGTCGACCAGGATGGTGCCGAGGCGTGCCATCGTGCCACCGCGGCTGCGGCGCCCGATATCCGCGAGCATCGAAGAGACATCCTTAAAATAGCGAAGGATGAACGCGTTGAGGTTGATGCTAAGAAGCGTTTCGTCCATATCGAAAACGACTGCTTTGAGCACGCGGGCACCTTTCTCGAAAAATCGATCTAGAATCGTTGGCTCCGGATACTTTACCCCAAAGCCGAATGCCTGGCTGGTTATCGTCAAGTTGCGGAGACGTGTGTTCATAAGATTACGAAAAAGTCTCCACACGAGTAAAAAATCGCAGTTCACGCTTGAAATCGAACTCATTTCCCCGTAACCTATACGAACGTGATTGCATAAGCGTCACATTAGTATCTGTCGGCTCCCGAGTGTTCCTAAACGTTGTGTGCTTGTCGCACCCTTCTGTAGGTCCTAGCAATCGGGGCCCCGTAGTTCGAAAGGGGTCCACCTTTGAGTGAGATTCAGAACTCGTCCATTTTCTCTCTTGACGATGTCAACGAGGAGGAGATGAACAACCTCATCGACGGTACGATTACCGACTTTGATGAGGGCGATCTCGTTAACGGCACTGTCGTTAAGATCGAGCATGACGAGGTGCTCGTTGACATCGGATTCAAGTCCGAGGGCGTTATCCCGGTCCGCGAGCTGTCCATCCGCAAGGACGCTAACCCTGCAGACATCGTTGCACTCGGTGATCCCATCGAGGCCCTGGTTCTCCAGAAGGAGGACAAGGACGGTCGTCTGGTCCTGTCCAAGAAGCGTGCCGAGTACGAGCGTGCTTGGAACCGCATCGAGGAGAAGTTCAACTCCGGCGAGAACGTCGAGGGCGAGGTTATCGAGGTTGTCAAGGGCGGCCTGATCCTCGACATCGGCCTGCGTGGCTTCCTGCCCGCTTCCCTCGTCGACCTCCGTCGCGTCAAGGACCTCACCTCTTACATGGGCACCCGCATCGAGGCCCGCGTCATCGAGATGGACCGCAACCGCAACAACGTCGTCCTCTCCCGTCGCGTCGTGCTCGAGGAGTCCCGTAAGGCCGAGCGCTCCGAGATCCTGTCCAAGCTCAAGTCTGGCATGCGTCTCCAGGGCACCGTTTCCTCCATCGTCGACTTCGGCGCCTTCGTCGACCTCGGCGGTATCGACGGCCTCATCCACATCTCCGAGCTCTCCTGGAACCACGTCAACCATCCTTCCGAGGTTGTCAAGGTCGGCCAGGAGGTCGAGGTCGAGGTTCTCGACGTCGACCTCAACCGCGAGCGCATCTCCCTGGGTCTCAAGCAGACCACCGAGGATCCGTGGCGCGCACTGGTCAAGAAGTACCCCGTCGGCGCTATCGTCGAGGGCACTGTGACCAAGCTTGTCCCGTTCGGCGCTTTCGTCGACCTGGGCGAGGGCATCGAGGGCCTGGTGCACATCTCCGAGATGGCCAACAAGCACGTCGATCAGCCTTCTCAGGTCACCCACGTGGGCGACAAGGTTCAGGTCAAGGTCATGGAGATCGACCTCGACCGTCGTCGCATCTCCCTGTCCATGAAGTCCGCTGCTGAGACTCTGGGCGTCGAGATCGAGGTTACCCCGCTGCCTTCCGAGAAGAAGGACGAGGAGACCGACGCCGAGTAAATCGGTTTGACGATCACTTGTTTTAAGGGATCCGTCCGTAATGGATGGGTCCCTTTTTGTATTTGCTGCTGATGCGCGCGATGCTGCTCGTGCGCAATGATGTCCGGGCTGTCCACAGGCTATTGGGTTGTCGGTGCATGAAAAATGCCGACATCCCGCCTCGGGGAGGAGGCGGGAACGCACCGAGTAGACGGAGGGGTGCGGAGCGCGGTCGCGTCTCGACTGACGACGTTGCCCATCGACGTGATTATTGTAGCGCATGGGTGGTTCTTGGTTTATCGTGCGAGCGCTTGTGTTGTGCCGTTGCCTGCGGCAACGGTGTGCTACACTCTTGCACTGCTGAGTGGGCCAGACGGTCGCGCGATGTGCTGCTTGCAGTACGCGTGAGGAAAGTCCGGGCTCCAGAGGGCGGGATGCCGGCTAACGGCCGGGCGGAGTGATCCGACGGAAAGCGCCGCAGAAAAGAAGACTCCCACCTGCGCCGCAAGGCGTAAAGGGAAAAGCTGAAACGGTGGTGTAAGAGACCACCAGCGTCGTGGCAACACGGCGGCTTGGCAAGCCCCATCCGGAGCAAGCGCGAATAGGAACGCTATGGGCCGGCCCGGTCCGCGTTCGGGTAGCGTGCGTGGAGCTGCACGGTAACGTGCAGACAAGATAAATGACCGTTCACGACAGAACCCGGCTTATCGGCCCACTCGGTACTTTGTTGACGCTGCGAACCCGTCAGCGCGGCAATCTGCCTTTCAAACCTTCGGGCATGACCATAAGGTCAATGCCCTCGGCTTTCAAGGCACCTTGCTCGCGCTGACGGGTTCTCGCTTTCGTTGACGGAATCATCGGCGTTGCCATTCTTTTTACTAGGGTTATCGTATTATTGAGGCTGTTTGTTGCCGCGCTTAGTTTTGTTGAGGGGCTTTGTTGGACAGCTATTTTACTCTGCAATCGAATATTGAGGTTTCGGGCGAGTTTGTGGACCGCAAGAGCCGGTTTATTGCCCAGCTGGTCCATATTGAGTCCGAGGACGAGGCGAATGCCTTTATCGAGATGGTTCGCAAGCGTCATTATGACGCTCGACACAATGTTCCCGCGTGGATTTTGGTCGATGGACGCGAGCGCCAGAGCGATGATGGTGAACCGAGCCGCACGAGTGGTATGCCGACGCTCGAGGTGCTGCGCGGTGCGGGGCTCAAAAATGTTTGCTGCGTAGTAACGCGCTATTTTGGTGGCACGCTGTTGGGGCCTGGTGGTTTGGTGCGCGCCTATACCGCGGCGACGCAGGCGGCGGTGGCCGCGGCTCAGGAGGCCGGGCAGATCGTCGATATGACGAGCGTCGTGCCGGTTGATGTGCGTGTGGCCTATCCACAGTATGAGCAGGTGCTTCGCTTGGCGCAGGATTCGGGTGCCAAGGTTTCGGATACCGATTACGCGGATGCTGTGACACTTCACTTGGTGTTTAAAGCGGGGGAGCAAGAGCCGTTTTGCGCTAAGATGCGCGAGCTTATGGCGGGGCGCGAGGAGATTGAGGTCAGCGCTCCCGAGTTTGCTGAGTTCTAACGACGACGGCCGGCGTGCATTTGGATGAATCCCAAGCGCGCCGGCTGTCGTTTTATGTCGCTGCCGTTTACTCGGCGAGCTGCTTTAGTACATCGCAGGCGATTTCGACGGCATCGTCGATGCAACCGGGGCAGCTGCGGAGCGGACCCTTATCCGATCCGACGCCCTTGAGCGTGCCGCAGACGGTCGTCGTGTTCTTCTCGCCAAAACGTTTGGCGATCTCGCGCGACAGTTTGTAGGTCTGGCCCTTGGTCTTGGGGTTTTCCATGCCATCGCTCATTACAAAGCCCATGATGGCCACGGCGCCCGAGATGGCGCCGCAAGTTTCGGTCATGCCGCCCATGCCGGCGCCAAAGCCCTCGGTGAGGGTAAAGGCGATCTGGGGGTCGAGCCCCACAGCGGGCGCGAGCGTGCAAGCGACAGCCTGGGCGCAGTTAAAGCCGCGGGCGTGGTACTCGGCAGCCTGAGCCTGGCAGGCGGCAGTGTTGAGCTGGGTGGTATCGATCTGCTTCATCGTTGTCTCCTTGTTCATGGTGTACCCGCCTATGGTACCCTTGCCGGCGCATTCGCTTATCGAGACCGCAGTGCATATCTCATTGTTTTTCGCCATCGAACACTTTCTTAAGATTTGGGACAAATAAACCTGATTAATTTGTCCCATAACCTATCGGCGGGATGGGTTGAGAGGGGTGCGGGGTAGCGGTATCGTGAACCGAATAAAAATAAAACCCAAGTAAGGGAGTTGGATATGAGCGAGCAGACCATCGGAACTACATGTGTTCAGGGCGGCTATCATCCGGGCGATGCGGAGCCGCGCCAGGTGCCCATCTACCAGTCCACCACGTGGAAATACGACACGTCCGAGCACATGGGCAAGCTGTTTGACCTGGAGGAGTCGGGCTACTTCTACAGCCGTCTGCAGAATCCCACGTGCGATCTGGTTGCCGCCAAGATCTGCGAGATGGAGGGCGGCACCGCTGCGATGCTCACGAGTTCGGGCATGGCCGCGAACTTCCTCGCGATCTTTAACGTGGCCGGTGCCGGTGATCACGTGGTCGCGAGCTCTGCTATCTACGGCGGTACGTATAACCTGCTCGCCCACACCATGGGCCGCATGGGCGTGGCTTGCACGTTTGTCGCCCCCGACTGCACCGATGAGGAGCTGGAGGCAGCCTTTGAGCCCAATACCAAGCTCGTCTTTGGCGAGACGATTGCCAACCCCGCCCTTGCCGTGCTCGATATTGAGCGCTTTGCCAAGGCCGCGCATGACCACGGCGTGCCGCTGATGGTCGACAACACCTTCCCGACGCCCGTGATGTGCCGTCCCTTTGAGTGGGGCGCCGACATCGTCACGCACTCTACCACCAAGTACATGGATGGGCATGCGGCCTACCTGGGTGGCGCGATCGTCGACCACGGCCAGTTTGACTGGATGGCCCATGCAGACAAGTTCCCGGGTCTCACCACGCCCGACGAGAGCTATCACGGCGTGACCTATGCCGAGAAGTTCGGTCGCGAGGGTGCCTTCATTACCAAGGCAACCGCTCAGCTCATGCGCGACCTCGGCCCCATGCAGAACCCGCAGGCGGCGTTCTTCTTGAACAGCTCACTCGAGAGCCTGCATGTGCGTATGCCGCGTCATTGTGAGAACGGCCTGGCCGTTGCTAAGTTCCTGCAGAGCCATCCCAAGGTGCGCTTCGTGAGCTATCCGGGCCTGGAGGGCGATAAGTACTATGACCTGGCTCAGAAGTACATGCCCAACGGTACCTGCGGCGTCGTGAGCTTTGGCTTTAACGGTGGTCGCGCGGCGGCCGAGACCTTTATGAAGAGCCTTAAACTCGCCCAGATCGCCACGCATGTGGCCGATGCCCGCACCTGCTGCCTGCATCCTGCTAATGCCACGCACCGTCAGATGAACGATGAGGAGCTCATCGCCTGCGGCATCTCCGCCGACATGGTGCGCCTGTCGTGCGGCCTCGAGGACACGGCCGATCTGATTGCCGACCTTGAGCAGGCGCTCGAGCAGTGCTAGGCTAGCCTTCGCACAAGTCGTCGATGCTGGCAGAAAGCTTCGGTGACTTTTCGTTCCGATTCCGTAGGCGGGACCCCAATCGCGACTGTTTGCAGGCGATCGGGGTCCCGTTTTTTGCATTGCGCCACTCGAAAGGATGGATATGGAGAAAACCGCAGAGCAGCTGCGCCGCGAGCACATTGCCCTAGAGGGCGACACCCATGGCAAGAACAAATGGGCGATTCTGTTTACCGTGCTCATCATGACGTTTATGTCGTGTCTGGATTCGACCGTCGTGACCGTGGCGTTGCCCGTGATGCAAAAGGAGCTGGGCGTGGGCCTCGACCGCATTCAGCTGGTGAGCTCGGTGTACCTGCTTGCGACGTGCGTGGCTATGCTGCCGTTTGGCCGCCTGGGTGACGTGCGCGGCAAGGTGGGCGTGTTCCAGCTGGGCGTCATCGTCTTTACGGTCGGCTCGCTGCTTTGTGGTCTTTCGGCCTCGCTCGAGGCTCTTATTCTGGCACGCATTGTGCAGGGCGTCGGTTGCGCGGCGGCCATGGCAAACAACATGGGCATCATCACCGAGTCGTTTCCAGCGCGCGAGCGCGGCCGTGCCATGGGCATCCTTGCGACCTTCGTGGCCCTCGGCATGATGTGTGGTCCCGTGCTTGGCGGCATGCTGGTGGCGAGCTTTCCCTGGGAGAGCATCTTCCTCATCAACCTGCCCATTGGCGTTATCTCGTTTATCGTGGGGCTCTACACGTTGCCGCATGTTAAGCCGGAGGCCGGCGAGCGTCCCATGTCCCTGATCGAGGCCGCTCGTCGCTGCTTTGCAAATTCGGCCTTCACCATCAACCTTGCTTGCATGCTCATCGTGTTCGTTGGTATTGGCGCATCTGAGTTTATCCTGCCGTTTTATTTTCAGGACGCCCACGGCTTTGGTTCCGACATTTCCGGACTGCTCTTTTTGGCGCTTCCGATGGTGAATGCTTTTATCGGCCCGCTTTCGGGCACGATTTCCGATCGTATTGGTTGCGAGGGCCCCACGGCCGTTGGCCTGGGCGTGTACGTGTGCGGGCTCTTTGCAGTGAGCACGCTCGACGAGCATTCATCGATCCCTGTCATCGTGTGCTGCGTCGCATTCATGTCGTGCGGCACGTCGATTTTCCAGAGCCCCAATAACTCGCTGTACATGGGTTCGGCCCCGCGCGAGGCGCTCGGTTTTGCGGGCAGCTTGGGTAGCCTGGCGCGCTATGCGGGTATGGCACTGGGTATTACGGCAGGTTCGCATATCCTTTATGGGCAGATGAGCGTGGCGATGGGCGAGGCCGTGACCAGTTTTGTTACAGGCCGTCCGGATGTATTCCTATTCGGCTTTCGCTCGGTGTTCTACGTGCTTATGGCTGTGGCCGCCGTGGGCTTTGCGCTTGCCATGGTGCGTTTGGTGAAGATGCGCGCCCGCCATTAGCGTGTTGGGAGGCTGTCTGCCACGATTCGCGCCGTCCCAAAAAGACTGGTTTGTGGTGCGATGCGGCTTGTGGGGCGGGCGGGGGTCGGTCCGTGGTAGACTATCGAACAACGTTTATTAATCGCGCGGTATCGTTGCCGCGAGAAGGGGTTGCGCCATGCAGGAGCTTGAGGATCGTATTCGCCATGACGGCATCGTAAAGGCCGGTAACGTCCTTAAGGTTGATGCCTTCCTCAACCACCAATGCGACGTTGAGCTGTTCGACCACATGGGCGCCGAGTGGGCCCGTCTGTTCGAGGGCGTCGAGATCAACAAGATTCTGACGATCGAGGCTTCGGGCATTGGCATGGCTTGTATTGCAGCCCAGCATTTTGGCGGCGTGCCGGTGGTCTTTGCCAAGAAGGCGCAGTCCATCAACCTCGACGGCGAGCAGTATGCCACGACCATCTACTCCTTTACCAAGCAGAAGGAGTACCCGGTCATCGTCGGCAAGCGCTTCCTGTCCGAGGGCGACAAGGTCCTGATCATCGACGACTTCCTGGCCAACGGCTGCGCGCTTGAGGGCCTTATTAAGATCTGCGAGGCTGCGGGAGCCGAAGTTGCCGGCATTGGCATCGCCGTTGAGAAGGGCTTCCAGGGCGGCGGCGATAAGCTCCGTAAGCGCGGCTTCCGCGTTGAGAGCCTGGCCCGTATCGCCGATATGGACTGCGAGAACGGCGAGATCACCTTCGCCTAAGCGCGCAACACAAGCGATTGGTATGCGATGTGACAAAGGGACTGTCCCTTTGTCACATTTTTTTTGTATGAGGGGAGGTGTTGATATGGATGAGAACAAGATGGAATGGCGCGAGTATGCGCGCTATGCCGAGATGTCGGCCGAGGAGTTGGCGCGTGATTGCGAGGTGCAGGTGTTTCGCGCGACGGGTCCGGGCGGACAAGGCGTCAACACGACGGACTCGGCGGTGCGTATGAAGCATGGGCCCACGGGGATTGTTGTGACGGCGCGCGAGAGTCGTAGTCAGTTTCAGAATCGCGCGAGCTGCCTGCGCAAGCTGAAGGCCGAGCTCGAGCGTCGCGGCCGTCCGCCGCGCCGTCGCGTCAAGACCAAGGTGCCCCAACGCTCGCGCCAGCGCAGACTCAACGACAAGCACTTCAACGCCATCAAAAAGGCCAACCGCCGCAAGCCGAGCAGCGACGAGTAGCCTCCTCATAAGTTGCGGTGAAATAGGGACTGTTGGGCTGTCAAAGCCGCAAAACAGTCCCTATTTCACCGCAACTTAGGGGTGGCTAGCGGGTGGGGCGCCAGACTTGGAGGGCGCCGCCGAGGATGTCGACCTCGATGCGTGAGGCGACGATGGGCTCGCCGTCGGTCTGGATGGGGTAGTTGGGCTCCTCGAAGGTGAGTTCGGCATGGCGGCAGCGGCGCATGCGCACCGGCGGCAGCTTGGTGTGGTGGCCATCCTTGGCCGAAAGGAACATGGGCAGGGCGACTGCACGGGGCACGGGACCGCATGCGTAACAAACGTCGAGGATACCGTCGCAGGGGTCGGCGTCGGGGCAGATGCGATAGCCCGAGCCATAGGTGGGACCCAGCTGGATGGCCATGATAATCGCCCGCACGCGCTCGGCGGGCGCGCCGTCAAAGCTGACCGTCATGGGGTAGTTGCGGTAGCGCAGCCCAAACTGCTCCAGGCCCGAAAGGGTATAGAGCGGAGCGCCGGTAAGTCCCGTCTTCTTGCGCAGCTCGGTGGTGCCCAGGCCGATGGCGGCGTCAATGCCGACGGAGAGCGTCTGGTCGTAATACTCGACGGCCGCCTCGCCGCTGCCGCTTGCGGGGTTCCACGAGCGAATGCGCCCGATGTCCTGACGCTGCAGCTCGCAGGTGAGCAGGGCGCCAAAATCTTTTCCGGAAAAATCATCGATGCCGAGCGTCTGGGCAAAATCGTTGCCGGAGCCCACGGGCAGGACGGCAAGCGCCGGTCGGGCTGCCTCTTCTTGCGTCATCAAGCCATTGACGACCTCGTGGATCACGCCGTCGCCGCCGAGTGCGATAACCGTGCGGTAGCCCTGGGCCTGCGCGGCAAGTTCTTTGGCGTGTCCCATGTACTCGGTCAGCACCAGGTCAAACTGGGATGAGCGCGCGGTCATGTCCAAAAAGCGCTGCAGGCGCTCAGCCACTTCGCGTGCCGCGCCCGATTGGGCGGCGGGATTGGCGATGATGAGCGTGCGGCCAAAATCAGTTGCATGCATGGGGCGACTCCCGGCGTATGGCGTGACGGTGCGGTCGCGTTCGGGTTACGTTGCCCCCGATTGTGGCTGCACGGCGAATACTTGCGTCTACTCTATCAGGTCGTTGTGGCGCTCGATAGCCTCTGCCACCGTGCCACCCTCGTCAACAATGAGCGAACGGCGCTTGGGCGAGATAATGCGCTGCGCGGGATACACGCCGCGGTGGCCGCCGGCAAGATAGCTGATAAACGCAACGATGACAAAGAACCCGGCCGCTGTGCCGTGGAACAGGTCGATGGCCATCATACAGGTGGTGATGGGCACGTTGAGGCCGGCGCAGAACACGCCGAGCATGCCGAGGGCCGCCAGAAAGCTGGGGTCGATGCCGGCGAGGCAGCCGATCCAGCCGCCAAGTGCAGCTCCAATGCCAAACAACGGTGTGACCTCGCCGCCTTGGAAGCCGGCGCCCAGAGTGAGCGCCGTCACGACCAACTTGATGGCTGCGTCGGCGAGGGTCGTATTGCCGGCGAAACCGGCGCCCGAGAGCCAAGTGGCAAGGCCGGCGTACTTCCAGGCATCGAGCACCGCGTAAGCTGCGAGCACCACGAGTGCGCCTACGAGCGCGCGAACAAGATAGTTGGTGATAAAGCGGTCGTAGAGGCTCTTGACGGTTCGAACCGACCAGGCAAAGAGTCGCGCGGTCAGTCCAAAGATAATGGCGCTGACGACGACGATGGCGACCGTTCGGGGTGTCATATCGGGGACGCTGGCGATGACGTTCGCCTCATACTCGGTGCCCAGGGCAAGCGACGTAAAGTAGCCGGTAAACGAGGCGATGAGGCAGTAGATGCCGGCGGTGTAGTCGATCTTGCCGATAAAGCACATTTCCATGCCAAAGAAGGCGCCGGCGAGGGGCGAGCCGAACACGGCGCCAAAGGCAGACGAGATGCCGGCGAGCATGAGGTCGTGATGGTCGTGCTTTTTGAGATGGGCGAGGTTTGAGATGTTGCTGGCGATGGTGCCGCCGATCTGCACCGCAGCGCCCTCGCGTCCGGCCGAGCCGCCTGTCAGGTGCGTAAGCGTGGAGCAGACAAAGGTGAGGACGGCCATGCGGGCATGGATGAGACGGGTGCCCAGGGCAGAGTCGATGACCAGGTTGTTGCCACGTTTGGCGGCAAGGCCATGGTTCTTATACACCCATGCGGTGGCGACACCTACGGCGGGGAGCAGGGCGTAGATCCACGCATGGTGCTCGCGATAATCGGTCGCGATGTTCAGCGAGGCCAAAAATGCCCAGGCGGCAACACCCATGGCGAGCGAGACGATCACGACGAGCACGAGCAGCTTGGCGCTCGCGAGCAGATTGCGGGCGTTACGGCGCGTGTCGGCGGCCAAGAGATGCTCAGAGCGGGTGAGCTGATGCCTGCCGGCCATGATGACGTCATTCAGGGAGAAGAAGCCTCCCTCATCGAGCGGCAGGGAATTGTCTTGCTCTTCGCTTTCGCTGTCTGATGTGTCGGTAAAAGCCATGGTGTCCTCTTCTTTAGTTACAACGCAAGCATTATAGAGCGTGACAAACGCGTCAAGCCGGTGGGTTGGTTTCGGTTCTGTTTCGTGCCCTGTAACCGACAGGTGTATTCGCGAGTGCAGGCCGTCTCACGGTTGAGCGGCGGGGGATTATACTGAATAAAACATAAAGAATCGGCGCCCTTGTTACGCGCCGCGATCTGTAAGAGGTGCATATGGCAGAGAAGCTCATTCCGTTGGAGGACGCGCAGGCAATTGTCTTGTCGCATGTGAGTCCGACCGGGGTTGTCGAGATTCCCGTATGGCAGGCGGCGGGTCTTCCTTTGGCTGAGGATGCTGTGGCCGATATCGACATCTCGCCATTTGCCAACAGCGCCATGGACGGTTATGCCGTGCGCGCCGTCGACCTTGGTGCGGCCACCGGCGATACTCCGGTGACGCTTTCCGTTGTCGGGCACGAGGCAGCGGGTCATGTGTTTGAGGGCACGATCGGCGCGGGCGAGACGGTCCGCATTATGACGGGCGCGCCGGTGCCAGAGGGCGCCGATGCCGTGGTGAAGTACGAGATCGTCGACGTGCTCGACGGCGATGGCAACGAGGGCTCGCACGTCCGCTTCTCGGCGCCGGCTAAGGTGGGGGAGAACGTTCGCTCTGCTGCCGAAGAAGCCCATGCCGGCGACGTCGTGATGCGTGCCGGTGAGGTTGTGGCGCCGGCTGGTGCGGGCCTGCTGGCAAGCGCCGGGTACGCGAGCGTGAAGGTGCACGCCGCACCGCGCGTGGGCATCATCTCGCTGGGCACGGAGCTGGTTGCTCCAAGTGAGCTTCCGGCGCGTGGCCAGATTCGCGATTCCAACTCCTCGGCGCTGATGGCCGAGGCACTCGATGCCGGTGCCGAGCCTGTCTTCTATGGCATTGCGCCCGACGACGAGCAGGCGATATCCGAGCTCGTACACCGCGCGGTGCGCGAGTGCGATTTTGCCATTACGAGCGGTGGCGCCTCGGCGGGCGACTACGACTACGTGACGGCGCTGGTCCAGCGCGAGGGCGAGGTCCTGTTCGATCGCATCTCGATGCGTCCCGGCAAGGCCATCACGTTTGGACTGCTCGGCGGCAAACCGTACCTGGGGCTTTCGGGTAATCCCGCTGCGGCTTACGTGGGCTTTGAGATGCTCGCGCGCCCGGCGATTCGCAAGATGCGCGGCTTTGCCGAGGGGGCGCGTCCTGTGCAACAGGCAATGCTGACACACGGAGTGAAGAAGCGCCAAGACCGTCGCTTTTATGACCGCGCCACGGTTGTGCGCGATGCCCAGACCGGCGAGCTTATGGTGACCGAGGCCAAGACGCAGAATTCGGCGCTGCTCGGCACGATGCAGCGGGCCAACTGCCTGCTGCGTATTGACGAAGGTCCGTGCGAGCTTGCGGCGGGCGATGTCGTGGACGTTGTTCGCGTCGACCTGCCCGAGGAAACGGTGCTATAGGAGGAAGACTATGGAGTTGAAGATATCGATCGTGACCTGCTCGGACACGCGCGATCTTGCTCAGGATGAGGCTGGAGCAGCACTCGAGGAACTTATCGAGGCGCAGAGCTGGACGGTCGCCTCACATGTGGTTGTGCGCGACGACGTCAGCGAGATTGGTGATGCCATTGTGGAAGCCGCCGATGAGTGCCACGCCAATGTCGTGCTCACCTGCGGCGGCACGGGACTTTCGATGCGCGACGTGACGCCCGAGGCAACGCGCGCCGTCTGCGACCGCGATGTGCCGGGCATTGCCGAGGCGATTCGCGCGTACTCGATGACCAAGACGCGCCGCGCGATGCTGTCGCGCGCCGTGTGCATGCAACGCGGTCATACACTTGTCGTAAACTTTCCCGGATCCACCAAGGCAGCCCGCGAAAGCTGGGAGGCGATTGCCGACCAGCTGGAACACGCGGCACAGATGACGGCGGGCGGCGGACACACCAAATAAGTGTTTCACCTGCGGCGGAGTGACCCGAACGGTTGCTCCGCCTTTTTGCTTGATGCCGAGGTGAAGTCGATGCGTGTCGTAATCTGAAAATATATTCTCATGCGAGAATAATTTCTCACTGCCATTATTCGCGCTGAAGTATAATCTGATTACAGAATAAAGCCCGCGGTGGGGTGCCCGGGCACAAGGTCCGAAAGGGGTCAATATGTTCGATATGGTTTCTCGCCGCGGTTTCGTTTCGCTTTCTGCCGCTGCTGCCGCCGGCCTTGGCCTTGCTGGCTGCTCGGGTAACAAGGAGTCCGAGTCTGCTGGTTCCGACGCAGGTTCTGCCAAGTCCTCCTCTAAGAAGAAGGCCGTCGAGCTGCAGATTTTCGCCGCCAACTCGCTCGAGAAGGCCCTTCCCGAGGTCCAGGAACTCTACACCGACCAGACCGGCACCACCTTTGCCGACACGCAGTTCAAGGCCTCTGGCGACCTGGTCGAGCAGATGAAGGCCGGCGCTGCCGTCGACGTGCTCATCACCGCTTCCAAGGGCACCATGGACGATGCCGAGACTGCCGAGCTCGTCGACACCGACACCCGTGAGGACATGTTCGTCAACGACCTCGTGATCATTCGCGCCGAGGGCTCCGACACCAAGGTCGAGGCCATCGCCGATGTCGCGAACCTGGACGGCAAGATCGCCATCGGCGACGCCAAGACCGTTCCGGCCGGCAAGTACGCCAACCAGGCGCTGGCCTCCGTCGGCCTCTACACCGGCACCGAGGGCGACGACGGCGAGTACGCGCCCGAGATTGCCGACAAGGTCGCGCTGGCCGATAAGGTCGGCACCGCTGCCGCCTACGTGTCCACGGGCGACTGCGTGGCAGGTTTTGTCTACAGCTCCGACATCTACCGCTACGACGGCATCGAGGAGGCCTTCGTGTGCCCCGAGGATTCGCACAAGCCCATTGTGTACCCGGGCGCCGTGGCCGAGAGCTCCGAGCATGCCGACGAGGCCAAGGCGTTCATCGACTTCTGCCTTTCCAACAAGAAGGCGCAGAAGATTTGGGCTAAGTACGGCTTTGAGCTTTCCGAGTAGTGCAGAAGAGCGCTGCATAACGATATGCTTGAGGGCGGGCGTTCTTGCGATCGCCCGCCCTTTTTAGATTGAAGCGGCGCGCCTGCGCGTCGTTACCCTTTGTTTGAGGAGTCGCCCGTGTCAAGGAAAACGATTCGCCTGCTCGCTGCGCTGACGGCGGTTCTCTTTGCGTTTACCTCACTGCCCGGAGTTGCTTGTGCCGAGGCGCTCTTCGCCACTGCCGACGGACGCCAGGCGACCGAGGACTCCGCGCTTATCGATGGCGTCGATTTTGGCCTCAACGCCTTTGAGCGCAACGCCAAGGGCACGGCCCGCTCGTTTACCGACCAGCCCGAGGGCTATCGTTTTCCCATCTACAGAAAGACGTCGCTCGTAACGGTGACCACGCCTACGAGCATTGTGGTGTGGGTCGATGCACATACTGCCAAGGAAGCGGGCCTCGATATCGCAAATGCCTCAGACCAAAAGGCGCTCAAGTTGATGCTCGCGGGGCTCGATAAGTCTCACTCCATGGGAGGCGCGCTGCTGGAGGACTCCAAGCTCGAGTGGGTGTTTACCTCGGACAATGAGCTGGTACAGGGCGATTACCGTTATCTGTTTAAGGTGAAGGGCGACGACGGCGACTACTACACCGTCGTGAATGCCGCGGACGCCGCAAACCCCGGGCTCAATCTGGGTGACGGAGCCCTGTGGAGCGATAACGCCGCCTTGGTGCCGTATGCGAGTGTCTCGACGACGGAGCCGCCCTCGCTAGCGGAGCGCGCCGCGACCTTCTTTGGCAGTATTGACTACCGCCCGTTTTGGGTGTCCATCAAGACGAGCGGTCTCGCCTTGGTGATCGCGTTCGCGCTGGGCCTGTTTGCCGCATGGAAGACCATGGGCACCACGAGCCGCGTGAAGGGCCTGCTCGATTCGGTCTTTACCATCCCTATGGTGCTGCCGCCCACGGTCTGCGGCTTTTTGCTCCTCATGCTGTTCGGTCGCTCTACCGGGGTGGGCCAGTGGCTGATCGCGCACGGCATCTCGGTTGTCTTTACGTGGCCCGCGGCGGTGATCTCTGCCGTGGTGGTGTCGTTCCCGCTCGTCTATCGTACGGCACTCGGCGCCTTCGAGAGCCTCGACACGCAGATGCTCGATGCAGCGCGCACGCTGGGCTGGTCCGAGCGGCGCATCTTTACCAAGCTCATGATGCCTCTCGGCTGGCCCTCTATTGCCGCCGGCACGGTGCTCGCCTTTGCCCGCGCCATGGGCGAGTTTGGCTGCACGCTGTTCTTCGCGGGCAACTATGCCGGCATTACGCAGACCATTCCCATCGCCATCTACTTTGAGTGGATGGGCGGCAATACGTCGGTGGCGCTCTTTTGGGTCGTCGTCGTGATCGTCTTCAGCTTCTTGGTCATCCTATTCATCAACATGTACACGGCGCATTCGCAAAAGTACCGCGAGCGGGGTCTCTCCCGCGCGGAGCGCAAACAGGCCAAGGAGCTTGTCGGTCAGGGCGATTCGCTCGACCCCGTCGGTGGCGATGCCCTGCGTATCGATCGCGAAGCGTTGGCCGAGCTTATGCGTGACGACGCGGTCGCGAAGGGAGGTCGATAGGCCATGTCGCTCGTTCTGGATATCAAAAAGCGTTATCCCGGCTTTACCCTCGACATTCAGCTCGATGCCGGCGAGGAGCGGGTGGCGCTGCTGGGCGCCTCGGGTTGCGGCAAGAGCTGCACGTTGCGCTGCATTGCCGGCGTGGAGACGCCCGATGAGGGCAAGATCGTCGTCAACGGCGTGACCTTTTTTGACTCGGCGGCGGGTATCAACCTGTCGCCCCAGGAGCGAAAATGCGCCCTGCTGTTCCAAAACTATCAGCTGTTTCCCAACATGACGGTGGCCGATAACGTATGCGCCGGTGTTAAGGATGCGGGTGACGCCGCAGCGCGCAAAAAGCTTGCCGAACGCTATCTGGGTATCTTTGGCCTGGCCGACTTTGCCGACCGCTATCCCGCGCGACTTTCGGGCGGCCAGCAGCAGCGTGTGGCGCTTGCCCGCATGGTGGCGGCGCACCCGGGCATCTTCATGTTCGACGAGCCCATGAGCGCACTCGACGCGTATCTTAAGAGCGCGCTTGAGCAAAACATGCTCGACCTGTTCGATGTCTGCAACCGCACCGTACTGTACGTGAGCCACGATATTGACGAGGCATGTCGCCTGTGCGAGCGCATCTGTGTGATGCACAACGGGCATGTGGAGGAGATCGGTTCCGTCGAGGACGTGGTCCGCCGGCCGCAAACCTTGGCCGCGCTGCGCCTGACGGGCTGCAAGAACACGAGCCGTGCGCGCAAGATCGGGCCTCAGGAAGTTGAAGCCCTGGACTGGGGCATGACCTTCAATGTGGGCCGCGAGGTGCCCGATAACGTGGCGTACCTGGGCATCCGCGCGAGCTACTTCCATGTGGACAATCGTGCCGAGCGTGGTCGCAACAGCTACGACCTGCACGTGGCCCGCGTGAGCGATTCGCGTTTTGAGCGCTTGGTGCTGCTGGATGTGCCACGTGTCGACGCACCGACGCGCCTGCAGTGGAAGGTCAACAAGGTGAGTGTGCCAGTTGACGAGTTGCCGCAGGCGGGGGAGACCCTGCGCATGCATTTTGATGCCAGCAGGATCCATTTGGTTTGTCGATAGCGCCGGGTAATGCCGTCGGGGAATATAAGCCTCGGCGGCTTTGTTTTTGTCGTTCGCCGAATGAGGAATGACAAACTCTTATCAATCAAGATAATTATTTATTAAACGACGGCACACGACGCTGTCGTACGAATGTCAACGGTGTTCGCATGGTCGATGACCGTTGATATAGTTGACCTCAACTTGTAAAGGAGGGTGCGCACATGCCGCAGACGACATATATTCGCCGCGTTGCCGCGCGCGCCCTGTATATGGCTCGGAGTCGCATATGAGCAGGTATGTTCACGGCTCCGGGAGAGACGACGCACAACTAAATCATCAACCGCAAAGCAGGTTCCCTAAAATTCCGGGTTTGAGCACGGTCGGGCAATCGCCGTCCGTCGTGCATCGATACCGCTGTTATCCGTTTTTGGTTCGAGAGGGGAACCGTTATGGCTGAAGAATTTGATTTCCATCCGATGTGGGAGAGCCTCGGCATGAATCTTGCCGACCACGACATGCTGCTGGGCGCCGTGGGCCAGATGTACGGCGATATGTTCCTGACGCAGAACAATCGCCCCAAGTCCACGTCCTACCTGGATTTTGTCGCCACCAACATCCACAGCGGCCGTATTAAGGAGATGCTCGACAAGAAGGAGGCCGGCGAGGCCACCAAGATCGTGGGCAGCTTCTGCGTCTACGTGCCCGAGGAGATTGTGCTCGCCTGCAACGGTATCCCCGTGGGTCTGTGCTCGGGTGCCGATTGGGCGACCGACAAGGTCGAGGAGCACTTGCCGCGCAACACTTGTCCGCTCATCAAGAGCTTTGCCGGCTTTAAGCTGGGCGAGGTCTGCCCCTACATTGAGTCGAGTGACTTGGTGGTAGGCGAGAACACCTGCGATGGCAAGAAGAAAGCCTACGAGTTCTTTGCCACGCAAAAGAACATGTACGTCATGGATATTCCCAACGTACACGACGAGTCGACGCTTGTGACCTGGAAGGCCGAGGTCAAGAAGCTCGCCGCCAAGATCGAGGAAGAGTGCGGCGTCACGATTACGCCTGAGCGTCTGAAAGCCGCCATCCACGCCGTCAATGAGAAGCGTCGTGCCCTGCAGCGCCTCGCTGCCACGCGCGCTGCCGACCCAGCGCCCATTAGCGGTCTCGACAGCCTGCTGACCGTTCAGGCCGCCTTTATGGACGACACGCCGCGCCTGACCGGAGCCATCAACGATATGGCGGCCGAGTGTGAGCAGCGTGTCGAGGCCGGAGAGGGCGTGGCGCCCAAGGGGACCAAGCGCATCCTGTACACCGGCACGCCCATGGCCGTGCCCAACTGGAAGCTGTTCAACCTGATCGAGAAGGCTGGCGGCATCGTGGTGGGCGAGGAGTCCTGCACGGGCTCGCGCTACTACAAGGACCTGGTCGACGAGTCCGGCGAGACGGTCGACGAGATGCTCGACGCTATCGCCGAGCGCTACTTTAAGATCAACTGCGCCGTCTTTACCCCCAACGACCAGCGTATGAATGACATCGTTCAGATGGCGCGCGACCTGCATGCCGACGGCATTGTCGACGTGGCCCTGCAGTTCTGCACGCTCTACGAGATGGAGTCCTTCGCCGTGGAAAAGGCCGCCGAAGAGGCCGGTATTCCCTTTATGCACATAACGACCGACTACGCCGGCGAGGACGCAGGCCAGCTGCGGACCCGCATCGAGGCTTTTCTCGAGACGATTTAGCCGCACCTGCGCTAAGCGGTACCTCTGGGTGTTCCTATCCACGCGATAGGGATTTCTTTGCTGTTGTGCAGGTCGGTGTCCGGATGCACCGCAGGGCGCCGATCAGCTTCGCATGGCTGCCGGGACGGGGATTTCCGCCGTCCCGGCAGATTCTGTCCGTTTGTTCAGACACGAAAGGAACTCAATGAACAACGATCTTTTTAAGGCGGGCGTTTCCCGTCGCGGTTTTCTGACCGGTTCCGCTGCCCTGTGCGTCATGGCGGGCCTCGGCCTCACAGGCTGCGGCGGTTCGGGCGCCGAGAGCGGTAGCGCCGCTGCCTCCGGCCAGGATGTGGAGTATCGCGACGAGCTGCAGATCGCGCTCCCGGCGAGCCCGGACGGTCTCGATCCGCACACCACGTCGTCGCTCGTGACCGTTGATATCGCCTGCAATATCATGGAGCCGCTTTTTGGCCTGGATTCCAAGTATGAGCCCCAGCCCGTCCTGGCCAAGAGCTACAAGGTCTCTGACGACGGCTTGGTCTATACCATCGAGCTGCGCGAGGGCATTACGTTCCACAACGGCAAGGAGTTTGGCCCCGATGACGTCGTGGCCTCGATGAACCGCTGGCTTACGGTCAACGATCGCGCGGCGAGCCTGCTCCCCGGTGCCCAGTTTGCCAAGTCCGGCGACCACGAGGTGACCTGCACACTCACCGCGCCCGCTACGGATTTCCTCACGATCCTGGGCAGCCACTCCCAGTATCCCGCCATCGTTCCCTCCGAGGTTATCGATGCCGCGGGCGATACGGGTATCTCCGACTATATCGGTACCGGCGCCTACAAGCTTGAGGAGTGGAAGCAGGATCAGTACATCCACCTGACGCGCAACGACGACTACCAGGCTGCTGAGGGCAAGGCTTCGGGCTATACCGGTAAGGTCACCGCGCCCACGAAGGACATCTTCTACCAGTTTGTCACCGAGGGCTCTACGCGCGTGAGCGGCTTCGAGACCGGCGAGTATGATATTGCCTACGAGATCCCAACCGAGAACTACCACGACTTTGACGGCAACGACGACGTGAAACTGCACTCGCACGCCGCAGGTGTCCTTACCGCGTTCTTTAACATGAACGAGGGTATCTTCGCCAACGAGGATATTCGCAAGTGCGCCCTTATGGCCATCGACTGCAAGGCTGCCGCGCTGGCCGCCTATGGCGAGGAGGAGCTCTTTACGCTCGATCCCAACCTGGGCAACCCCGACAACGATCAGTGGTCGACCGACGCCGGCAAAAAGTACTTTAACCAGGCCGATCCCAAGGGCGCCAAGAAGGCGCTTGCCAAGACCTCCTATGCTGGCGAGACCGTGAAATTGCTCACCACGCCCGACTACAAGGAGATGTACAACGCCACCGTCGCGCTGCAGGAGCAGCTCGAGAAGGCCGGCTTTACCGCCGAGGTCGAGAGCTATGAGTTCGCGACCTTTATGGATATTCGCTCCAGCAAGCCGGACCAGTGGGATCTGTTTGTGGCATCGACGAACTACAAGCCGATTCCGGCGCAGTCGCTCTCCGTCTCTAAAGGCTTCTACGGCCTTTCGGACGAGAAGGCACTTTCGCTGGTTGCCGAGACCCGTACGGCCGAGGACCAGAAGGCCGCAACCAAGAAGTGGGCCGAGTGCCAGGAGCACCTGTACGAGATCGCGGTAATCGAGCCACTGTGCCATTACGTGGCCATCACCGGCACGCAGGCCGATGTCGAGGGCTTTGAGCTGCTCGACGGCGCCATCGTTTGGAATGCCAAGCGCCCGGAGTAATAGGTATCGATGGAGCGGCGACCGTAGGGGCTTGACCCCTCGGCCGCCGCGGTCTGTCCGCGTTCAGAGGGGATATAGAAACCTCGCATGTTAAAGTACACGCTCAAACGTATCGGCGCGATGATCCCGGTGATGCTCATCATCTCGGTCGTCGTGTTTTTGATTATCTATCTTACGCCGGGCGACCCCGCTTCTTCGATGCTCGGCATGGAGGCCTCGGCCGACCAGATCGAACGCGTCAATGAAAGCCTGGGGCTTAACGAGCCGCTGCCGCAACGCTACCTTGAGTGGATGGGCGGTGTGCTGACCGGGGATCTGGGCGATTCGTATTTTATGCATCAGCCCGTCACGCAGGCGATTGCCGAGCATTTTGGACCTACGCTGTCGCTGGCGATTCTGGCACAGCTTATCGCACTGCTTATCGCGCTGCCCTGCGGCGTCATCGCCGCCCTTAAGCACGGGTCGCGTACCGATGCGGTCTTGCGCGTCGTGGCACTTTTGGGCGTGGCAATACCTGGCTTTTTGATGGCGCTGATGCTTATGTGGCTGTTCGCCGTCACGCTGCGTGTGCTTCCGGTGGCCGGCTATGTGCCGCTCTCGAAAGGCTGGTTTGTGCACCTGCGCTATCTGGCACTGCCGGCCATATCGCTGGGATGCGTGCAGGCCGCGCTGCTCATGCGCATGACGCGCGCGAGCGTGATCGAGGCCATGCAGCTCGACTGCGTCAAGACGGCGCGCGCCAAGGGCGTCTCCGAGGTGCGTGTAGTGCTGTCCCATGCCCTGCGCAACGCCGCGTTGCCGATCCTCACCTCGGTCGGCTATTCCTTTGGCGCCCTGATTACGGGTGCGGTGGTGACCGAGGCTATCTTTAACATCCCCGGTCTGGGCCAGCTGGTCACGAGCTCCATCGAGCGGCGCGACTATCCCGTTATCCAAGGCGTGCTGCTGGTCATCGCCCTGCTGAACTCGGTGATTAACCTATTGGTCGATTTGGCTTACGGCGCGTTTGACCCGCGTGCCCGAAAATGGGGCGATGCGTAATGACAAGCTTTAAGAAGGCCCTTGCCAATAAGGGGTTTGTAGTCGGCGGCTGCATCTTTTTGGCCATCATGCTTGTCGCGCTCGTCGGCCCTTTGGTGTGGACGGTCGACCCCAATACGCAGGAGATGGCGCTGCGACTGTCTGCACCTTCGCCTGCGCACCCCTTTGGCTGCGATGATTTTGGCCGTGATTTGCTTGCACGCGTAATTGCCGGCGCGCGCGTGTCGCTTGGCGTCGGCGTGGCCGTCACACTTGCGACGAGTGCGCTCGGTCTGGTGATCGGTGCCTACGCGTGCTACAACGAGAAGCTCGATCACGTGCTCATGCGTATCTGCGACGGCCTGATGTCCATTCCGGGCGTGCTGCTGGCCATCGCGTTGATGGCGATGATGGGAGCGAGCGTGTGGAACGTCATCATCGCGCTCACGATCGTATACACGCCCAGCATGGCGCGCATCGTTCGTTCACGCGCCACGGTGGTTAAGGAGGAGCCCTTCGTGGAGGCCCTGCGCGTGCAGGGTGCATCGACCGCTCGTATCGTGTGGCTGCATATCGTGCCCAACGTGATGGCTCCGTTTTTGGTGCAGGCCACCTTTATCTTTGCCGAGGCCGTGCTTTCCGAAGCGGCGCTCTCCTTTTTGGGATTGGGCATCAAGGCGCCCGATGCCAGCTGGGGCAACATCCTACAGGCAGGCAAAAATGTGATTCGCAAGGCCTGGTGGATGATCTTCTTCCCGGCGGCGGCCATTATCGCAAGCGTGCTTTCGCTCAACCTGGCCGGCGATGGCCTGCGTGACGCCCTCGATCCCAAGACAAAGGAGGACTAGCCCATGGCTCAGCATCTTTTGGACGTGCGCGACCTCTGCATTTCGTTTGTGGGACGCGATGGGCGCGCGCTCGAGGCGGTTAACAAGCTCAATTTGCATATCGATGCCGGCGAGATCGTGGGCGTCGTCGGCGAGTCCGGCTGCGGTAAGTCGGTCTTTGCACAAAGTGTCATGCGCCTGCTGGAGCATGAGCAGAAGATGGCCTACGAGGGCCAGATTGTGTTTGATGGCGAGGACCTGCTGGCGCGTCCGCTCAAAACCATGCGCGAGGTGCGCGGCTGCGATATCGCCATGATATTCCAGGACCCCTTGAGCTCGCTCAATCCCGTCATGACGGTGGGGGCGCAGGTGGTCGAGGCGGTGCGCGCCCATCGCAAGGTGAGCCGTCGCGACGCCCGCGCCGAGGCCCTGTCGCTTTTGGAGCGCGTGGGGATCCGCGACGCCGGTGCTCGCTTTGATATGTATCCGAGCGATTTTAGCGGCGGTATGCGCCAGCGCGTGATGATAGCCATGGCGCTTGCCGGCCATCCGCGGCTGCTCATTGCCGATGAGCCCACCACGGCGCTCGACACGACGACGCAAAAGCAGATTTTGGATTTGCTGCGCGACCTCAACCGCACCGAGAACATGGCGGTGCTGTTTATCAGCCATGACCTGGACGTTGTCACGAGCATTTGCTCGCGCGTGCACGTCATGTACTTGGGCCAGATCGTAGAAGAGATCGATGCCTGCGGCCTTATGGAGCGTCCGAGCCACCCGTATGCCCAGGGGCTCATCGCGAGCATCCCGCCGCTTGAGGGTGAGCGGGTCGATACGCTGGCGGATATTCCGGGTACGGTGCCGCCGCTCACGGCAATACCCTGCGGCTGCCGCTTTGCGCCTCGTTGCGCGCGCGCCGAGGAGCGTTGTCGCGCGCAGGAGCCGCCGCTCTTTGCCGCGAGCGCGTGCGACCGATCGAAGTGTTGGCTTGTCGAGGAGGGGGAGTGCCATGGCTGCAAATAGCGAAGCCCTGCTTAAGGTCTCGCACCTGACCAAAACCTATCCCATGTCGGGTTCGGGCTTTAGGCGCCAGGTGTTTACCGCTGTGGACGACCTTTCGTTTGAGATTGCGCCGGGCGAGGTCTATGGCTTGGTCGGCGAATCTGGATCGGGCAAGTCGACGACCGGGCGTCTGATCTGTGGGCTTGAGCACGCGGATTCCGGTTCGATTATCTATCGCGGCCATGACTTGGCTGCTATGTCGGAGCGCGAGCGCAAACCATATCGCCGTGAGATCCAACTCGTGTTTCAGGACAGCTCCACCGCGTTTGACCCACGCAACCGTGTCGGTCGCATTTTGGAGGAGCCGCTGATTATCGCCGGCGTGCGCGATGCGGACGAGCGCCACGAGCGTGCGCTTTCGGCTCTGGCGTCGGTGGGTTTGCTGCCCGAGCACTACGACCGCTATCCGCACGATCTTTCGGGCGGACAGCGCCAGCGACTTAATCTGGCACGCGCGCTCATTTGCGAGCCGCGCCTCGTGGTGTGCGATGAGCCGGTCTCGGCGCTCGACGTGTCTGTGCAAGCCCAGGTGCTCAACTTGCTTCGGGAGCTGCAACGCACAACGGGCGTGGCCTTGCTGTTTATCTCGCACGATATGCGTGTGGTGCGGCATATGTCCGACCGGATCGGCGTGCTCTATCACGGCCGCCTTGTTGAGGAGGGCGCTGCCGAGGACGTGATCGCGCATCCGAGCGATCCGTATACACAGGCGCTTATCGACGCGATTCCCTAAAGGAGCGATTCCTTTTTGGTATTGCGGGGGTTCGTTGTTTAATGGAAGGTACATCGGTACAAGAGAGGGGATCTACTATGGCCGATATCGAGGGGCAGCCGTTGCCGCGCACGTTTGAGGAGTTCAACGAGCAGCGCAAGGCGGCGTTTATTCGCGTGAAGGATTACAAACAGGCGGGTAATCGCCTGGTCGGTTTTTTGTGCAGCTATACGCCGCTCGAGATTATCGATGCTGCGGGTGCCTCGAGCGTTGCCCTGTGCGGCACGTCCGACGAGGTGATTCCCGAGGCCGAGAAGGTGCTGCCGGCAAACCTGTGCCCGCTCATCAAGTCGACCTACGGCTTTGCCTACTCGCAAAAGTGCCCGTTTACGTACTTTAGCGACATGATCATCGGCGAGACCACCTGCGACGGCAAGAAGAAGATGTACGAGCTGCTCAATGAGCTCAAGCGCACGTACATTCTGCATCTGCCGCAGAGCCGTGACCGTGCCTACGAGCGCGAGGGCTGGTACGAGGAGTGTCGCCTGCTCAAGGAGGAGCTCGAGAACTTCTACGGCATTACGATTACCGATGACGACCTGCGCGCTGCCGTGCGTCGTCGCAACCGCCTGCGCGCCGCCCAGCTCGAGATGTTTGCGCTGCAGGCCAACCAGCCGGCGGCTATGAGCGGCGTCGACCTGATGAGCACCATGTTCGCCGGTACGTTTAGCTTTGATATCGAGGCCTATACGCAGCAGCTGGAGCAGAAGGTCGCTGCCCTGCGCGAGGCTTACGACGCGGGCGAGCGCCCCGTTGCGGCGGATACCAAGCGCATCCTTATTACCGGCTGCCCGGTGGGTGGCGTGATCAACAAGATCGGCCGCACCATCGAGTCCAACGGCGGCGTGGTCGTGTGCATGGACGACTGCTCGGGCGAGCGTACGGCCGCCATGATGATCGACCCCGACGCGCCCGATATCCTGCGCGCTATCGCCGATCGCTATCTGGACATCAACTGCTCGGTCATGACGTCCAACGACGGCCGCATGGACAACACGCTGGCCATGTGCGAGAAGTACCACGTCGATGGCGTGGTCGAGAGCGTGCTGCAGGCGTGCCACACCTTCAACGTCGAGAGCGCTCGTATGCAGGAGGCCGTCGAGGGTGCGGGCATTCCGTACATGAAGATCGAGACCGACTATAGCAACGGCGACATGGGCCAGATCGAGACGCGCATCGCCGCCTTTATCGAGACGCTGTAAGACGAATGTGACAAAGGGACAGTCCCTTTGTCACATGTGAAGGAGGATGCCGTGGTTGGCATTGGTATCGACATCGGCTCGACGGCTGCGAAGGCTGCGGTGGTGGAGGCGGATGACGCGATCGCGTGGACCTGCGTGATGCCGACAGGGTATTCGTCGGTCGATGCGGCCGAGCGTCTGCGCGGCGAGCTCGCTGCAGCCGGCTATGACGTGACGGGCGACGATGTTCGAGTGATCGCGACTGGCTACGGCCGTGTTGCCGTGCCCTATGCGCACAGGGTCGTGACCGAGATCACCTGCCACGGCACCGGTGCCGTGCGCCTGTTTGGCGACCATGGCACCGTGATCGACGTGGGCGGCCAGGACACCAAGGTCATCCAACTTAAAGGCGGCCGCGTGGCCAAGTTTGCCATGAACGACAAGTGCGCTGCCGGTACGGGGCGCTTTTTGGAGATCATGGCCGACCGCCTGGGCATTTCTCAGCAGCAGATGGCCGACCTCGCCCGCTCCGGTGAGCCAACCAAGATCAGCAGCATGTGTACGGTGTTTGCCGAAAGCGAGGTCATTAGCCTGATCGGTCGCGGTGAGCCGCGCGAGAACATCGCGCGCGGTGTGATCGAAAGCGTCGTGTCGCGCGTGGCGACTATGGCCGGGCAGGCGGCGGGTGCCCCGTATTACCTGACCGGCGGCCTGTGCGAGAACGCTTACGTTGTGGAGCGGCTGGGAGCGCTGCTGGGCTCGCCGGTGACCACCTCGCCCGAAGCCCGTTTTGCCGGCGCCATCGGCGCGGCGATTCGCGCGCAGGCACTCGCGTAAGGGGGCAGGTCCGTTGCGCATCCTCAACATCTCGGCCCAAAAGCCCGATAGCACGGGAAGCGGCACATATCTCGCTGCACTGGTGGCCTCGCAAATTGCTGCGGGCCACGAGGCGGCGGTGCTGTGCGGTGCTGCGCCCGGGGACACGCAAGGGGAGCTCGACCCCGCCGCGCGCGTGTTCACCGTGCCGTTCGAGACGCCCGGGCTGCCGTTTCGCATCTGCGGCATGTCGGACGTGATGCCCTATCCCTCGACACGCTACCGCGATCTGACGCCTGCGATGGCGGCATCCTTCGAGCAGACCTTTGGCACGGCAATCGACCATGCCGTCGCCGCCTTCAAGCCCGATGCCATCATCTGCCACCACTTGTACTTGCTGTGCGCCCTGGTGCGCGAGCGCGTGCGGGGGATTCCCGTGTGCGGCGTGTGCCATTCGACCGATATTCGGCAGATGCTGACCCATGGACTCGCCCATGATCGTATTGTCGCGGCGGTCCGCTGCCTCGATGCCGTCTTTTCGCTTCATGCCGAGCAGGCAGAGGAGATTGAGCACGTCTATGGCGTTGACCCGTCGCGTATCCACGTGATTGGAACGGGCTATGACCACCGGGTGTTTTGCCGTGATGCGCAGACGGCAAAGGTTCCTGGGTCGCTCGTCTTTGTGGGTAAGGTGTGCGTTAAGAAGGGCGTCGAATCGCTGGTGCACGCGATGGGGAGCTTTGGCGAGGACTCTGATGCGGCGTACAAGGTGCGCCCGAGTCGGCTTTTGCTGGTGGGAGGCCATGGCGATACGGATGAGTATGAGCGCATCGCTCGGGCCGCCCGGGATTCCCCCGTGCCGGTGGAGCTCGCCGGTCGTCTGAGTCGCGATGAGCTGGTGCGCGCTTATCGCGAGGCCGAGGTGTTTGTACTGCCGTCCTTTTACGAGGGCCTACCGCTGGTGCCGATCGAGGCGATGGCCTGCGGATGCAAGGTCGTCATGACCGATCTGCCCGGCGTGCGACCGTGGATCGAGGCTACCTTGCCCGGCGCGCCCGTGACGTGGGTGACGCCGCCGCGTATGACGGATGTCGATACGCCCGATGTGCTCGATTGTCCGCGGTTTGAGCATGCGCTGGCAGATGCCGTGGCTCGGTCGCTCGCGGAACCCATCTCGTCCTTTGATCCGTCTACGGTTTCGTGGGATGCCTGCTGGGCGCGTATACTGGAGCAGTTATCAAACTTGAAAGGAGGTATCGATGGCAGAGGACACGATTAGGCTCACGTCTATGACCGCCGCGAGCGGTTGAGCCGCTAAGTTGGCTCCTGGAGTCCTCGCCCAGGTCCTGGGTGACTTACCAAATGTGCCCAACGACAACTTGCTCGTGGGGTTCGATACCTCCGACGATGCGAGCGTCTTCCGTGTTGGCGAAAACCTGGGACTCGTTCAGTCCATCGACTTCTTCCCGCCGATGGTCGACGACCCGTTCCTGTTTGGCCAGATCGCGGCGGCAAACTCGCTGTCGGACATCTACGCCATGGGCGGTACGCCGAGCCACGCCATGAACCTGCTGTGCATTCCCAGCTGCCTGGGCGTTGAGGTTGCGGGGCAGATTTTGGCGGGCGGCGCCGACAAGTGCGTTGAGGCCGGCTGCACCATTGCGGGCGGTCACACCATCAACGACGATGAGCCCAAGTACGGCCTGTCCGTGAGCGGTTTTGTCCCGCTCGATCGCATGCTCGCCAACAACGGCGCGCGCGTGGGCGATGCTCTGTTGCTGACCAAGGCGGTCGGCTCTGGCATCATCACTACGGCCATTAAGGGCGAGCTCACCGAGCAGGATGAGGCCGCAGCGATGTTTGACTTGATGCGCACCCTCAACGAAGCCCCGATTCGCCTTGCCGAGGGGCTCGAGCTTCACGGCTGTACCGACGTTACGGGCTTTGGCCTGATTGGACATGCGTGCGAGATGGCTGAGGGATCGGGCGTGCAGATTGAGCTTGCGTCTGGGGCGGTGCCGCTCTTTGACCAGGTGCTCGACATGGCGCGACTGGGCATTATCCCCGCCGGTGCCTACCGCAACCAGGATTTCTTTGGCCCACGTGTGGCTGCCGACGATGACCTGGAGCCGGGCATGCTGGATGCGCTGTACGATCCGCAGACCTCGGGTGGCCTGCTCATCGCAGCGCCTGCCGCCGATGTGGATGAGCTTGCGCGCCGCCTGCATGCCGAGGGTCGCATCGCCGCCGTTGTCGGTCGCGTATGCGAGGCAGGGCCGGGCGGTCCCGCTGTTCGCGTTGTCCGCTAGCGGCGCGTTTATTGAACTATGTACTGTTTTAGAACGATGAACTCGAAAGGAAAACTATGTCTACCAAGATTGAAGTCAACGCCATGGGCGATGCCTGCCCGCTGCCCGTCGTTAAGACCCTTAAGGCGCTCAAGCAGCTCGATGGCGAGGGCGCTGTCGTGACCTCGGTCGATAACGAGACCGCCGTCAAGAATATCTCCAAGATGGCGCAGGAGAAGGGCTGTACGGCCTCGGTTGAGAAGATCTCGGATTCCGAGTGGCACGTGACCGTGGCGACCGCTGGCGCCGTGGCAGTGGCGGACCCCGAGCAGGACGGCGCCGCCTTCTGCGACGCCAGCGCCGGCAAGGGGAAGCTGGTCATCTCCGTCTACACCGACTGCATGGGCCGCGGTGACGACGAGCTGGGCCACAAGCTCATGAAGGCGTTTATCTTTGCCGTGACGCAGCAGGAGGAGCTGCCCGCGACCATGCTGTTCTACAACGGCGGCGCCAAGCTCACCGTTGAGGGCTCGCCGGTGCTCGACGACCTGAAGGGCCTGGCCGAGCAGGGTGTCGAGATTCTCACCTGTGGTACCTGCCTCGACCACTATGGCATTAAAGACCAGCTTGCGGTGGGCGAGGTCACCAACATGTACGTGATCGTGGAGAAGATGGAGCAGGCCGTGCGCGTCGTGCGCCCGTAGCGTATTGGTTGGAGTTGCCATGAGGGAGAAGCGCCCGGCGCTTGTCATCACGTTTCCCACCACGGCGGCCGCCATGGGCTGCGAGTCCCTGTGCATCGAGCACGGCCTTCCCGGGCGAACGATTCCCGTGCCCGGGGAGGTCGCTGCCGGCTGTGGTCTGGCATGGAAGGCGTTGCCTGCCGATGAGGAGCTGCTGCGCGGCGAACTCGCCGCGGCGGGCGTTCCCACCGAGGGCTATACCGTGATTGATATGTGGGAGGTCGTGCGATGATCTACCTGGATAACGCGGCGACGACCATGCACAAGCCTCAGACGGTCATCGATGCCGTGACGCAGGCGATGTGCTCGCTCGGCAATGCCGGGCGCGGTGCTACGTCGGGTGCCCTCGATGCCGCTCGTACGATTCACGCTTGCCGTACCAAGCTCGCGCGCCTTTTGGGCTGCCCGAGGGCGGACCACGTGTGCTTTACGCCCAACTCCACGGCGGCGCTCAACACCGCCATCAATGGCGTGGTGCGTCCCGGTGACCGCGTGGTCACGACGGTGCTTGAGCACAACTCGGTGCTGCGTCCGCTCAATCGCTTGGCGACGGAGCAGGGTGTGACGGTTGAGCATGCGGGCTGCGACGCGAACGGCGCGCTCGACTACGACGAGCTCGAGCGGTTGGTCACGCCCGGTACGCGTGCCGTGGTGGTAACGCACGCTTCCAATGTGACCGGCAACGCGGTCGACGTTTCGCGTGTGGCTGCCATCGCCCATGCGGTCGGCGCGTTGGTGATCGTCGATGCCTCTCAGTCTGCCGGTACGGCGCATATCGATATGCAAGCCATGGGGTTCGACGTCGTGTGCTTTACCGGCCACAAGGGGCTCATGGGACCCCAAGGCACCGGCGGGCTGGCCGTGGCGGAGGACATTGACGTGGCGCCGTGGGCCATGGGCGGCACGGGCGTGCACAGTTTCGATACGCTGCAGCCGCTTGAGTGGCCCACGCGCCTTGAGGCGGGCACGCTCAACGGCCACGGCATCGCGGGCCTTTCTGCCGGCCTCGACTTTATCGAGGCCCAGGGTGGGGTCGAGGCGATTGCTGCCCACGAGCGTGCGCTCGCCGATCGCTTCCTTGCCGGTGTGTGCGAGATTCCGGGGATTAAGCTCTACGGTGCCTTTGACCAGCCGGCGCACTCTGCGATCGTGTCGCTCAACGTGGGTGATATCGACTCTGCCGAGATCTCGGACGCGCTCATGCAAGGGTGGGGGATTGCTACGCGCCCCGGTGCCCATTGTGCCCCGCTCATGCACTGTGCGCTGGGAACCGAGCGCCAGGGCGTGGTTCGGTTCTCGTTTGGTTACTTCAACACGGCCGAGGAAGTCGACATGGCGATTGAGGCTCTGCGCGATTTGGGCTGCGATTAGACCAACCTTTTGCGCCCTTAGATAAACCGTTTACGCTACCTTCCCGCATTGTCGCTTATACAGGGTAATGTGAAATGATGGCCCACACTGGGACTCTGTATCTTTGCGAATTGCGGGAAGGTTCCTATGAACAGGATCACTGCTGCCCTCTATAGGTTTTTAGTCGTCTATCTTTCGGTCGCGATGGTCGTGACCTCGATACCCCTTGCTCCCAGCACAGCCTATGCCGATGATGCCGGGGCGGTCGCCGTCGAGAGCGAGGCCCAAGAGACCGACTCGAGTTCTGACGCTGAAGTCCATGCGGTCGATAACGCGTCATCTTCGGGCGAGGGCAGCTCATCCACAGCTTCCGACCAAACGAATAACGCTCAGGACGAATCGTCCAGCTCGGATACCAGCACTTCCACGTCGAGCTTGGCCCAAGACCTTTCGATCTCCGCGACCGATTCTGATGCAGCAAAGAGCTTGGTTGCCACGGCGGAACCCTCGTCCGATGACAGCGAAGTCGATCCCCTCGTGTATGAGGACCCAACGGTCTACGAGTATGCCAAGCTTATGCCGAACGGCTATGTGTATCCGTGCGATGCAAGCGGAAGCGTTACGGTAGAGATCGATGGAAACGACCCGTACGGGAGCTCTGTCGACGGTAAATTGGTAACCAATCTGATCGTTGATTACGGAGTGGATGGGGTCCCCGGATATATTTGTGAGTATTCCTCCAATTTGCGTTCGGTGCGTTTTGAGAACAGCTCTATTTCTTCAATTGGACTACACGCCTTTTCTGGGTGCTCCAATCTCGCCGATATCAGCTTTTCCGGTATGACCATTGGGGGCATCGGAACAGAGGCGTTTTCTGGGTGCGGATCGCTTACGAGCCTGAACATTAATGACGTTGCTACCATCGGCTCTATGGGCGATGCCGCGTTTGCCTGGAGCGGGCTGCGGTCTACGGGTCTCGACAAGGTCGTTGGTCTCAGTTCGATTCCTGAGAACGCTTATAATGCCTGCAGCGCTCTGACCGATACCGGTCTGGGCGGGAACACATCCATCACATCAATCGGCGTTAATGCGTTCAAAAACTGCTCTCGCCTTGCGACGACGGGACTCGAGAACAATACGACGATCAAGACGCTCCGCGAAGGTTGTTTTTCCGGGACCAATATGAGCGGCGGGCTGACGCTGCCCCTTTATTCCAAGATCGAGGAACTGCCGAGTCGTGCGTTCTATGGCTCTAAGCTTGAAACTGTGTACTTTGGATGCGACCATGTGGTGCTCATTAATTCCACCACGTTCCCCAAGCAAAACATGACTGTCATGGTCCCTGCCAAGATGGTTTCGCTATACGCAAGCGGTCGCCCCAAAGAGGTTTGGGAGAGTTGCAATGGCAGCCTGCCCGTCCCCGTGGGCAAGATGCTTCAAAAGATTAAGGTCTCGCGTGATCCCGACAAGATGGCCTATCGGCAGGGTGACACCATTTCGCTCGAGGGCATGAGCGTCACGTTTCAATATCCTCATTCGACGATGGATAGCGACTACGAAGCGCTCATAAAGGACGAACTCGGCGAATACCTTACGGCGACCCCCTGCGATGGTGATGTCTTCGACGAGTCGATGGACGGAGAACCCATACAGTTGGTGTATGACGATGGCTACACGCGCCTTGTCGCGTACAGCAAGGGCAACCTGCAGCAGGCGGCCTACGAGTATGCCAAGCTCATGCCCAACTACTATCTGTATCCGTGCGATGCAAACGGAAATCTTACGGTAGAAATCGATGGAAACAACCCGCGCGAGAACTCTGTCGATGGTCGAATGGTAACGAATTTAATTGTCGATTACGGGGTTGATGAAGTCGACGCACAGCTCTGCGCCGACTCTACCAATCTGCGCTCAGTGCGCTTTGAGAATAGCTCCATTTCCAAAATCGGATTGCACGCCTTCTATAACTGCCCGAATCTCACCGATATCAGCCTTTCCGGTATGACCATCGGCACCATCGGAAAAGAGGCGTTCTATGGCTGCGAGTCGCTTGCGAGCCTGAACATCAGTGAAACTACTACCATTGGCTCGATGGGCTATGCCGCGTTTGCCGACAGTGGGCTGGTGTCCACGGGGCTCGACAAGGTTGTCGGCCTCACATCGATTCCCGACAGCGCCTACGAAGGCTGCAAGGCTCTGACCGATACCGGCCTGGACAAGAATACCTCCATTACATCGATTGGCGTTTGCGCGTTCAGGTTCTGCTCGAACCTTGCTACCACCGGGCTCGAGAGCAACACAACGGTCGAAACGCTTGGCCACACCTGCTTCTACGGCACCGACTTGAACGGCGGGCTGACGCTGCCATATAACTCCAAGATCGAGGAGTTGCCGGAAAAGGCGTTTTATAGCACCAACCTCGAGACCGTGTTCTTTGGGTGCAACCATGCGGTGCTCATTAATACCGACACGTTCCCCAAGCGCAACATGACCGTCATGGTCCCTGCCAAGATGATTCCGAAGTATGCTAACGGGCATCCCAAAGCTGTTTGGGAGAGATGCAATGGCTGCCTGCCCGTCCCGGTGGGCAAGGTACTCGAGAACGTTGAGATCTCACGCGACCCCAACAACATGACCTATGAGCCGGGGGACACCATTTCGCTCGAGGGTATGAGCGTCGAGCTCGATTATCCGCATTCGGTATCGATTTGGAACTACGAAGCTCTCATAAAGGAAGAGCTCGGCGAGTACCTTACGGCGACTCCCTGCGACGGCGACGTCTTCGATGAGTCGATGGACGGACAGCCCGTAAAGCTCGTGTATGACGATGGCTATTCACATTTTGAAACCCAGACCAAGGGCACGCTACAGCTTAAGAAGCCTGAGCCGACGTCGTTCCAGATTTCCTATGCCCAAACGATCGATAAAGGCGAACGCAAGCTGATGGACGGCGTTGAGCTGCCCGATGTTTCCGGCGCGACGACGATCGATGCGGGCGCCGAGGTCACGCTCGATGCCGGTGCTTTGGGGATGCTCAATGACAACATCACGTTTAAGGGCTGGTATGACACCGAGTCCGGCAAGTACATCTCCAAGGAGCCGGTATGCACGTTTACGCCAGATAAGGACCTGTCCCTGGAGGCTCGCTTTAAGCTCAAGGACTATGCGGTGCATGTCAACGATGCGCAGGCGACCGACTCGTCGCAGGACTTTGCGCACCTGAGCGTTACCGCGCAAAACTGCTATCGCAATGCCGGCGAGACGGTTGAGCTTTCCGCCGCCACGGATAACGCTCTCTTCCTGGGCTGGTATCTGGGCGAGGGCGATGATGCGTATGCCGTGAGCGATCAGCTCGACTTTACTTATACGGTGGACAAGGCAGATGCGATTGTGTCCGAGGACAAGACTGACGCTAGGATCGAGATCACTCCGCGCTACTGCGCTCCGCAGGCGAACGTTGTGCTGAGTGTGGACGGGGTCGATGAGAACGGGCAGCCGCTCGGACAGTTCCTCTCTACCGGTCTGTACGGTATCGGGTCGCGCGTAACGGTCGTGGCGGTGCCAATGCCTGGCTATGTGTTTGACTACGCGACCGATGCCCTCGGCAACGTTGTCTTTACCGGCGACGATGGTCCGTCCTACACGTTTGTGCTCGAGGGGGATGTGCAGTACACCGCGCATTTCCGCGAGGCGACTGACCCCGACGAGTCACTCGCGGCGCTTAAGGCCGCGCTCATCGCCGCGATTACGGCTGCGGCCGTTCTCGCTACCATGTATGGCTTGGGCGAGATCGTCGACCCCATCGCGGCCGATGCAGTGATTGAGATCGGTATGGCCGACAACATCGAGGATGTTGCCGCTGTGGGCACCAAGGTGCTCAAGGAGATTAAGGACATCATCGACGACCACAAGAAGCCCAAGCCTCATGGCGACCATAAGATCGAAATAATTGCCACCGCGCAGCCCGAGGTGGGCGGCGTCGTTACCGGAGGCGGTATCCACTATGAGGGGACGGTCGCCACGCTCGAGGCTGTCGCAAATCCCGGCTATCGCTTCGTATGTTGGAAAGAGAACGGCGTCGAGGTCTCGACATCTCCTCTCAAGACGATGACGATCACGGACCTGACGCCCGAGGTCGTAAAAATGACGGCCGTTTTCGAGAAAAAAGTCGAGATTACGGCGGTTGCCGAAGCCGATGGCATTCAGGCCGATTTTTCGACAGGCTGCACCGCAAGCCCCGTAAAGCAGAGCATTACGCGTGGCGATCAGGCTGTGGTCACTGCGAGCGAGGGTCCCGACTATGCCTTTGTGGGATGGTTTGAGGACGGCATCGAGGTTTCGCCCGAGCGCACGTATATCTTCAAGGCCGAGGTCGACCGCCATCTGGTTGCGCGCTTCCGCAAGGCGGACAAGACCATTCTGGTGAATACCGATCCCTTCGATAGCGCCGAGGTGCTGTGCGATGGCGTGCCAGTCGTGGATGGCAAGGTTCGCGCGAAGGATGGGGACATTCTCACGTTTACGGTGCGCCCCAAGGTACGCCCCGACAATCCGGAGAAAACATACCGGTTTGTAGAATGGCGCGAAACCGATGCACAGGGCATCACGATTGCCAACAAGCAGGAAGTTTGCGAATACCGCGTTAACGGGAATGCTCGGATCGAGGCTGTGATGGACGGCAGGAATGCGCACACTGTGCGTGCCGATGCCGACCCGCTCGAGGGCGGTACCGTTACGCTGAAGCGCGGCGAGACTGCCGGCATGGTGCTCGAGGTTCCCGAAGGCGAGCGCGTGACCGCGGAGGCCACCCCATCCGAGGGCTATATCTTTGACGGCTGGTATCTGAGCAACGGCGGCTCGGATGCCACCTCGACGCTGGTTTCGAGCGAGCGCTCCTATACCTTTGAGCCCATTACTGACTGCGTGATCCAAGCAAAGTTTACGCGTGCCTGCAAGGTGGACGTGGTCGTTGAGCCTGCCGCGGCCATGGCGGGCAAATATATGGTGCACGGCGAGGGCTATTGCATGAAGGGCGAGCCTGCCACGCTGAGCATTGAGCTCACGGCCGAGGCGAGCAAACATTTTACTTTTAAGGGCTGGTACGACGCCAAGACGGACCTGCTTTTGGGCACCGACCCCAGCTACCTCGAGTTTTATCCCGAGGACGTGGAATGCACCGTGCGCGCGGTGTTTGAGGAAAACACGTATACCGTGACGGCGAAGGCAAAAAAGACCTTTGTGGAGCGCGGTACGGTTGAGATCGAGGGCCACCCGGGGGCGTCTTCTGTTACCTGCGGATACGGCGATACGGTGATGCTCAAGGCAAAGGCCAACGACGGCTATCGTTTTGACCATTGGAAGGACGGCTCCGGTAAGGAGTACGAATCTGCCGAGCTAGTCGTTAAGGTCACCAAGAGCGATACCTATACCGCGATCTTTACCGACTCAAAGCCCGAGGTCATGGTCACGGCCGATTCATGGCTCGGCGGTACCGTGACGTGCAATGGGACCGTGGTGAAGCCTACGACCGATACGTTCAAATTAGGGGAGACCCTTCATCTGACGGCTAAGGCCCATCCTGGTTTTTTGTTCTGGGGTTGGTACGTCAATGGTCGCCTGAAGAGCCTTAAGCACGAGACCTCGTTGGTTGCGAAGGCTCGCGGTAAAACCGGACACTGCGTTATTACCGCGGCCTTTGTGCCGATCGATACCGTCTGCGTGCCTCTCGCCGATCCTGCGGAGGGCGGCACCGTCAAGGCGAGCCGAATCCTTGCCGACCGCGGCGCGGAGGTTGCCCTTAAGGCGACGCCCAATCCCGGTTACGTCTTTACTGGTTGGTATACGGCCGACGGCACGTTTGAGTCTGCCGATGCGGAGTTCACCTGCCACCAGGAGCGCAGCCATGTGCACGTCGCTCGCTTTATGGCAAAAAGCTATGAAGTCGACGCCATGGCGGTAGTCGATTCCGGCACCGGTTCGCTGGTCGAATCGAGCGTCGCCGGCTGGGTCGAGGGCACAGGTACCGTTGAGGCGGGGCATGCCGCCACGCTGACCGCGCATGCGCTTTCGGGCTATGCGTTTGAGTATTGGGCCGATGCCTCGGGCGCCGTGGTAAGCCGCGACACCACCTATCACGTGGTGCCGACGTCTGACACGGCGCTCCAGGCCGTGTTCTCGGCAAAACAATATACGGTGGACGTCTCGTGTGAAGAGAGCATGGGCACGGTCGAGGGCACGGGGGCGTATGCCGCTGGACAGGTCGCAACCGTGCGTGCGGTCGCCGCCGAGGATACGGCTTTTGTGGGCTGGTTCCGTAACGGCACATGCGTGAGCTCCAAGAAAACCTATCGATTTACCGTGCGTGAGGATACGTCGCTCTATGCCGTCTTTGCGTCGGGTTCGTATGTCGTGCATACCGTTGCTTCGCCTGCCGAGGGCGGAGCCGTGAGCGGCTTTGGTGGCTATGAGGCTGGCGACCGCGCAACGCTTCGTGCGATCGCCAACACTGGGTATTCGTTTGCGGGTTGGACGGACGACAAGGGCGAGACAGTCAGCGAGAACGCCGACTATACCGTTAAGGTCGCGGGTGACGCCACCTATACGGCGACCTTTACGCCTAAGTCCTATCAGGTCGTTTTGAGCGCGAGTGACGATAGCGTTAGCATCCTGAGCGGCGAGGGCTCCTATCAATTCGGTGATACGGTCGAACTCAACGCTACGCCTATGGGTACCAAGCGATTTGCCGGTTGGTATGTCCTGGATGCCGAGGGCAACAAGTTGCTGCTGAGCTGCGACGCCCATTGCTGGGTTAAGCTCGACAAGGATATGGTCGAGGGGCTCGAGGACGATACGTTGGAGCTCCAGGCCGTGTTTGCCGATCCGTACGAGGTGACCGTTACGGGCGAGGTCGTGGTGAAGGACAAGGCTTCGAACGGGGGCTGCCGTGTTGCGGGCAGCGGTAGCTTTGCCGTGGGCGACCAGGTGGAACTGTCCGCTGTTGCCGGTATGGGCTATCGCTTTGTGGGCTGGAGCACCGATAAGGAGGGCACCTCGATTGTCGAGACCGCGACGACCCTCGATGTGACCGCCACGCAAGACATAACGTACTACGCGCAGTTCGAATCCGATGGACAGGTGACCATTACCGTCACTGGCTCGTCCATCTTCCGCGGTACGGCCCTTCTGGTCGACGGCATTCCTGCCGGCAGCAGGTCCTACGACAGGGGCGACATGTTTATGGCGATTGCGATCCCGTGGAAGAAGTACCACTTCTCGCATTGGGTCGACGATGCGGGTGTTACGGTGAGCTACAGCGCTTTCTATATCGGTACCGCCAAGGAGAATAAGCAGCTTACGGCCGTGTTCTACGAGACGGGCTGCGATGTTCAGGTCGCTACGTATCCTAAGGATGCGGGCTTTAGCATGGTTGCGCTTGGTACCGGCGGCTCCTACCACTCCGCGGCGATTATGTTTACCGTGCCGCATAAGGGTTGGAAGTTTAAATACTGGGTCGACGAGAACGGCATGCCTGTGGGATTTACGCCGGTGATCAACCGCGTAGTGTTTGGCAACCGTACTTTTACGGCCGTTTATGAGCGGGCGTCGATGACGGTTACAGCGGTGGATTCGCGTCAGGGCGGACACGTCGATGGTTCCTCCGAGGACGAATCTCTGGGCTATGCCGTGACCAACGAAGTCGAGAACGGTGAGTCCACGACCCTGACTGCCGTTCCCGATGCGGGCTATGTGTTTGATGGGTGGTATGCACGCAATGACGACGGGTCGTTGGGCGATGAGCCGCTGAGCACGGATGCTACCTGGACGTTTGTCCCCGAGGACAATATGACCGTCGAGGCGCGCTTTGCGGAGGCGCCTAAGTACAAGGTGACGGCCCGAGCGGTCAACGGATCGGTTGATCCGGAGTCTGCTTTGGTCGCTACGGATGGCAAGGTGACGCTTTCGGCGACGTCCGATGAGGGCTGCTACCTGACGCGCGTGACCGTTGCCGAAGAGGCCGGTGATGGCGGTTCGGCCGGCAATGCCTATGACCTTGATATTTCTGACTACAAGGGTGGGGCGTACGAGGTCACACTGAGTGGCGTGAGTGCTCCGCAGCAGGTCACGTTTGAATTCGCGAAGGCTGCGGCTCCGGAGGTGCTCGCTCAGCCGCAGGATGCGAGTGCTTACGAGGGCGATCCGGTTGAGCTTTCGGTCGCCGCCGAGGCGGGACGCAACGTTCGCGTCCATGCGGCCGTGTCTTCTGGATCCGCTGCAGACGTCAAGCTGAGCTACCAGTGGTATCGTGTGTCTGACGATGGCGGCAAGGCGGTGGCGCTGAAGAGCGAGACGGGGGAGACCCTCTCGATTGCCCAGCTCGACAGCGACAGCGAGGGCGAGTATTTCTGCCGCATTACGCAGAGCTACCTGGGTACGGTAACAAAGACGGATACCGAGCATGCGACGGTGTCCATCGTGCCTCGCGAGGCGCTCGTGTTTAACGGGCGCGTGCTGCCGGCGGCGACCGCTCACGATGACTACCGTGTCGTGATTGCCGGCGCCAGGGGCGGCAAGGCGCCGTATGTGTACAACTTGGATGAGGTTGAGGTTCCCGAGGGCATGCAGCTGACGCAGGCCGATGACGGAACGGGTGCCTTGGTGCTCTTGGGCGTGCCTTCGGCTACGGGTTTGTGCCGCTTCAAGATTAGGTGCACCGATGACCTGGGCAACAAGCGTGTTGCACACTTCGCGCTGGTCGTGAAGGCGAAGGAAGCCCCGCTTGCATTTGAGGGCCAGAGCTTTGTCTACAACGCGACGGCGCAGGCTCCTGAGCTTTCGGGCGTGCCTGAGGGCTGCGAGGACAATGTCGCGATAACGTATGTGGGTACGGGCGACACGCATTACTCGTCTGATCAGGCACCGGTGGACGCCGGTACGTATCGTGCGTTGGCGACGCTCGACGCCAACGGATATGTGGGCAACGCGAGCTGCGACTTCACGATCGAAACGGCTCCGGTCGATATTTCGATCGAGACGTCCGACGTGACATACGATGGCGCACGACACGGTGCGGCGGTTGCTGTTGCCGGCCTTGATGCGTCCGCCTACTCCGTCACGTATCGCGGCGTCGATGGAACGTCCTATGGCCCCACGGCGCTGGAGCCGTGCGACAGTGGTAGCTACCGCGTTACGGTTAAGGTGAACGACCCCAACTATCAGGGTAAAAAGAACGCCGAGTTCTCGATTGCAAAGGCCAGCCAGGTCATTACGGGCACGACGAGCTATTCGGGTGTTTATGGCGGCGATCCCATTGTGTTCAACAACGTCGCCCAGACTCCCGTGAGCTTTGAACTGGTCGGCTCCGAAGACGAGAGTCCGGTTTCGCTCAAGGGCCGCTGCGCGACCGTGAAGGCCGCTGGTTCGACGCGCGTTATTGCGCACGCCGCTGCTTCGCGTAATTATCTTGCCGCTGAGGATGTTGAACTGACGGTTGATGTCGCGCCGGCTCAGCTGCTGGTGAAAGTCGATGACGCCGAGCGTTTTGAGGGACAGAAGAATCCGAAGTTTACCTCGAGCTTGGTAAGCCGTTGCGACACCTCGGACGTAAAGGTCACGTATTTCTGCGCGGCGAATGAGGATTCGCCGGCAGGTGAATATCAGATTGACGCGACGGTTACCGATCCTAACTTTGACGTTGCGGTCGTGCCTGGTACGCTGACGGTGAAGAAGAAGCCCGAGCGCTACAAGGTGACGGCCAAGGCGGTCAACGGATCGGTCAGTGATGCTTCGGTCACCGTTGCCGCGGGCGGGGACGTGACTCTCTCGGCGACGCCCGACGAGGGCTGCTACCTCGAGCGGGTGACGGTCGCTCAGGCGGGCACTGATGAGGCCTTCGACCTCGATATCACCGATTACCAGGGCGGTGCGTATGAGGTTACGTTGAGCGACATCCATGCGGCGCAAGAGGTCTCGTTCGAGTTCGCGAAGGCGGACGTGCCGCGTGTGGTCGCGCAGCCGCAGGATGTAAGCGCCCACGAGGGAGATTCTGCCGTGCTCTCGGTCGCTGCCGAGGCGGGGGAGAATGTCGCCAACCATGCCGCCTCGTCCACGGGCTCTGCCGCCGAGATTGAGCTTTCGTACCAGTGGTTCCGCATGGCGGATGGCAAGGCCGTTGCGCTTGTGGGCGAGACGGAGGAGGCACTGTCGCTCTCGGACCTCGGTGACGAGCAGGCCGGCGAGTACTTCTGCCGCATCACGCAGCGCTACCTTGGCACCGAGGTGCAGACGGATAGTGATCATGCCGTTGTTTCCGTCGTGCCTTGGGATACCCTCGTGTTCAACGGCGACGTGCTGCCGGCGGCGAGTGCGCACAGCACGTACATCGCAACAATCGCCAGTGCCTCGGGCGGCAAGGCTCCGTACGAGTACACGTGGGACGAGGCAAAGCTCCCCGGTGGACTCAAGCTTTCCCGTACGTCGGGTGGCCTGACGCTCTCGGGCACCCCGTCCAAGACGGGCGTTTCTACCTTTGATGTCACGTGTACGGACGCGAGGGGCGAGACCGTGACTGCCCACTTTGCGCTCGTTGTTCAGGCAAAGCGTGTAAAGCTCGCGTTTGCGGATAGCGACTTCACCTTTAATGGCGCGTCGCAGGCGCCCGAAGTTTCCGGTGCTCCCAAGGTCTGCAAGGGCGATCTCAAGATCAAATACTACGGGACCGGAAGCACGCAGTATTCCTCGACCGAGGCTCCGACTGATGCCGGCACGTACCGCGCTGTTGCAACGCTACGAGCCCATGGCTATGTCGGTGCCGCCGTCTGCGAGTTCGAGATTGCTCCGGCAAAGCTCAAGGTGAAGGTCGACGATGCTGAACGCTTCGAGGGGGAGGCGAACCCTGCGTTCACCTCGACCTTGGAGAGTTCGGTTGACACTTCGGGCGTGAAGGTCGAGTACTCCTGCGACGCCGACGAGAGCTCTCCGGCGGGCGAGTACCAGATTGGCGCGACGGTCACCGATCCGAACTTCGATGTCGAGGTCGTTCCCGGTACGCTGACGGTGAAGAAGAAGCAGGGGCCTGTCGATCCCGACCCGGACAACCCCGACCCGGATAATCCGGACCCCGACAATCCTGAGCCGGACCCCAAACCCGACCCCGATAATCCCGATCCGGACAAGCCCGAGCCCGATAACCCGGACGTGCCCGTCAATTACGAGGTGACGGTCAAGGCGGTCAACGGTTCGGTCGACAACGGCTCGATCACCGTTGCTGCGGGCGAGAGTGTAACCATCGCGGCGACGCCCGACGAGGGTTGCTACCTCGAACGGGCGACGGTCACGGAGGACGGTTCGGACAAGGCCGTCGACCTCGACATCCCCGACTATAAGGGCGGAGCGTACGAGGTCACATTGAGTGGCGTCACCGCTTCGCAGGAGGTCACGTTCGAGTTCGCGAAGGCGGACGCTCCGAAAGTGATCGCTCAGCCGCAGGACGCGAGCGCCCACGAGGGCGATTCGGCCGTGCTCTCGGTTGCTGCCGAGGCGGGCAAGGGCGTCCTCGACCACGCGTCCTCGTCCACGGGTTCGGCCGCCGATGTCGAACTATCCTATCAGTGGTTCCACGTGGTGGACGGCGAGCCCGTGGAGCTTGAGGGCGAGACGGGGGAGACGCTCGTCATCGAGGATCTTGATGACGATTGCGCCGGTGAGTACTTCTGTCGCGCCACTCAGCGCTATCTCGGAACCGAGACGAAGACGGACAGCGCCCATGCCGCCGTTTCCGTTGTGCCCCGGGATGCCCTTGTGTTCAACGGCGGCCTGCTGCCGGCGGCGCGTGCACATGGCGCGTACCGCGCGACGATCGCGGGCGCTGCGGGCGGCGAGGCGCCGTACGAGTACACGTGGGACGACGCGAAGCTCCCCGATGGGCTTAAGCTATCCCGCACGTCGGGTGGCCTGACGCTCTCGGGAACTCCTTCCAAGGCGGGTGTTTCCACCTTCGACGTTACGTGCAAGGACGCTCAGGGAGAGACGGTGACCGCGCACTTTGTGCTGGTTGTCCAGGCGAAGCGAGTCGAGCTTGCATTTGAGGGCGGCAGCTTCGTCTACAGCGGTGATGCCCAAGCGCCCGAGGTCACGGGTGTCCCCAAGGCCTGCGAGGGCGACCTGAGGATCAGGTATTACGGGACGGACGGCACGTACTATTCGTCGAGCGAGGCCCCGACCGATGCCGGCACGTACCGCGTTGTTGCCACGCTGCGAAGCAACGGGTATATCGGCGCCGCCTCGCGCAAGTTCAAGATTACGCCGGCGAAGCTCAAGGTAAAGGTCGATGACGCCGAGCGCTACGAGGGAGAGGCGAACCCCGCGTTCACCTCGAGCCTGGAGAGCGCGGTCGATACCTCGGGCGTGAAGGTCGAGTACTCCTGCAATGCCGATGAGAGCTCCCCGGCGGGCGAGTACAAGATCGGCGCGACGGTCACCGATCCGAACTTAGATGTCGTCGTTGAGCCCGGTACGCTGACGGTGAAGAAGAAGCAGGGGCCCGTCAATCCCGACCCGGATAAACCCGATGGACCCGATCCGGACCAGCCGGACAAGCCCGAGCCCGATAAACCGGAACCTGACCAGCCGGATAAGCCGGACCCGGATAACCCGGATAAGCCGGAGCCCGACCAACCGGACAAGCCAGAGCCCGGTAAGCCGGACCCGGATAAGCCCGGAACGCCCGATTCCGACCAGTCGGATTCTAAGGACCCGGCAAAACCCGGCAGCTCGGATAACTCCGCGGCCGATAAGACAAAGACGAATGGCGCGGAAAACTCCGGACAGAAGGCTTCGTCCAAGTCGAGCGCTCAGCAGCTCGCCGATACGGGTGACAAGGCGCCGCTCGCTGTTGCTGTTGCCGCGGGCGCCGTTGCGCTTATCGCACTGGGACTCGAGCTGCTGCGTCGCCGCCATCCGGGCGCGTAGTGCACTCGCTTGGCAGCCAGATTGACGCCCTGGCAGGATGTAGTCTGCTAAAGCGTTTATACTTGCGGGACGGGTATTTTGCCCGTCCCGTTTTTGTTTCAACCCGAAAGGTGTGCCTATGGCCTCATCCGCACCGCGCGGTCTGCGCTCCGACCATGTCGTCACCGTCGGCATCGCTCTATTCTCGATGCTCTTTGGCGCAGGCAACTTGATTATTCCGCCGTTGCTGGCGCTTCAGGCAGGTTCTGCCACGCCGGTCGCCATGCTCGGCTTTCTGATTGCTGCCATCGGCTTGCCCGTCATGGGCTTTATCGCTGTGGCGCTTGCCGGTACGGCGCGTGAGCTTGCCGGTCGCGTGCACCCCAAGTTCGGTGAGTTCTTTGTCGCGGCGGTGTACCTGGCCATCGGCCCGTGCCTGGCCATTCCGCGTACGAGCTCTACGGCCTTCGAGATGCTGGTGCCGTTGCTGCCCGAGGATATCTCGCTTGGCACCGCGCGCTTGGTCTTCGCTGTCGCCTTCTTCGTGGTCGCGTTTGCGCTCACGCTGCGCCCCGGCGTCATCACGCGCGTGCTCGGTCGCATTACGGGCCCTGCGCTCATTGCGCTTATCGTGCTGGTCGTGGGTGCCGCCGTGATCTCGCCCCTGGGACCGGCTGCTGCCCCGCAAGCTCCCTATGATGCCGGCGCTGCGGTCCAAGGCTTCTTGACCGGCTACCAGACCATGGACCTGCTTGCGTCGCTCGCCTTTGGCATCATCATCGCCGAGACCATTCATGAGCTGGGCGTGACCGACGACAAGCGTGTCGCCTTCGAGATCTCCCGCTCCGGCGTGATCGCCGGCGTGCTCATGGCCATCATCTACTGTGGCTTGGCCCTTGCCGGTATGCAGCTCGGCACCGTGATGCCCGACGCTACCAACGGTGCTGCCATCCTCGCTCGCTCGGCCTCCATGCACTTTGGGCTGGCCGGCACGGTCGTGGTCTTCGCGATCTTCTTCCTCGCCTGCATGAACGTGTGCATTGGCCTCATCAGCTGCTGCTCGCGTTACTTCTGCGAGACCTATGTGGTCGAAGGGGGAGCGGAGGCTTCCGAGGAGGCCATGCGCCGCCCCTTCGCGATTCTTGCCTTTGTGTTCGCAGCGTTTTCGTGCGTGCTTTCCAACGTGGGTCTCGACATGATCCTTATGTTCTCGGTGCCCATGCTCAACGCCTTGTATCCCGTCGCCATCGTGCTGGTGCTTATGGGTCTGGTGCACGGCTTTTGTGACGCGCATCCGCAGGTGTGGGTGTGGGTTGGCGGCGTTGTCGCGGTCCAGAGCGTGATCACTTCGATCCGTGACGCGTTCTTTGCGGGTACGTGGCTGCCGTTCGATGCTTTGCCGCTGGCGGATATCGGTGCCGCCTGGGCGCCGGTTGCCGTGGTGGCGTTTGTGATCGGCCTGGCCCATAGCCAGTTTGTCGCACATTCGAGGAGCTAGGGTTTCTGCGCTTGCACAGGCGGGGAGTCTACCCTATAATTTCCTTCGCTTTGGGACACGCAAGGTTTAGACCTTAGCTGCTCAACACCTTCGGGACGTGGCGCAGTTTGGTAGCGCGCCTGCTTTGGGAGCAGGATGTCGCAGGTTCAAATCCTGTCGTCCCGACCATATCTTGCGGGCGTAGTTCAATGGTAGAACCCCAGCCTTCCAAGCTGATGACGCGGGTTCGATTCCCGTCGCCCGCTCCAAAAGATAGTTTTAACGGCTTTGGTTTCCTTTGGGGATCAGAGCTGTTTTCGTTTACGCGCCGGGCGACGGGAATCGAACCCGCCAGGGTGCGGAGCTGAGAAAATGCGTGAGCATTTTCCAGCGCAGCACGCAAGGGCCGAAGGCCCGCAGCGAAACAAGGATTTGCAAAGCAAATCCTTGGACTTCCCGTCGCCCGCTCCACAAGATAGATGAATGGCTCTGCTTCCTTTTGGGAACAGAGCCATTTTCATAAGTGTGCCGGGTGACGGAAATCGATCCCGCACCGCAACTTAGGTGGGCATGGGGTTAGCTGCGGGGGCGGTGGCGGAGCTTGTCGATGGTGGAGTCGATGCTGCGGCTGCGGGCTTCGGCTGCGGTTTGGCGCTTGTGGCGGTAATCGATCATGCCTTGGAT